>CAYNML010000026.1:5033-61392 GCA_964398185.1 uncultured Anaerolineae bacterium
CGGACTTTGAAGCGGACAAACGGATTAGAACGGACGTAAACGGACAAACGGATGACGATGGTCACAGCAATCAGAAATCTCAAATCTGAAATCCTCAATCATAAATTCGGCATTTACGGCGGGCAGTTTGTGCCGGAGACGTTGATGCCGGCGCTGGACGATCTGGAAGCGGCGTACATCGAAGCGGTGAATGACGCCGTATTCATGGCCGAGTATCAACGTTTGCTGCGAACATACGTCGGGCGGCCGACGGCCCTGACGCACGCGCGACGCTTAAGCGATCATCTGGGCGGCGCGCAGATCTACTTGAAACGTGAGGATCTGGCGCATTCGGGCGCGCACAAGATCAACAATGCGCTGGGGCAGGCGCTGCTGGCGAAGTTGATGGGCAAGCAGCGGGTGGTGGCGGAAACGGGCGCGGGGCAGCATGGAGTTGCGTCGGCGACCGCGGCGGCGCTGCTGGGGTTGGAGTGCGTCGTGTACATGGGCACCGTCGATATGGCGCGCCAGCAGCCGAATGTGTTTCGCATGAAATTGCTGGGCGCAGAAGTGCGACCGGTGGACGCGGGCACGAAGACGTTGAAGGATGCCATCAACGAAGCGATCCGTGATTGGGTGACGAACGTCAACACGACACACTACTTGTTGGGATCGGCGCTGGGGCCACATCCGTACCCGACGGTGGTGCGCGATTTTCAAGCGATTATCGGGCGTGAGGCGCGAACGCAAATCGTCGAGATGGCAGGACGACTGCCCGATGCGTGTATCGCGTGTGTGGGCGGCGGTTCAAATGCGATTGGGTTGTTTCATGCGTTTCGTGACGATCGCGATGTGGAATTGATCGGCGTGGAGGCGGGCGGCGCGGGGATTGAGTCGGGCAAACACGCCGCGCGCTTTGCCGATCCGACGCTGGGGCGGTTGGGCGTGCTGCATGGAACGAAGACGTTCGTGCTGCAAAACGCCGATGGGCAGATCGCGGAGACGCATTCGATTTCGGCGGGGCTGGATTATGCGGCGGTGGGGCCAGAGCATTCGTACTTGCGCGAGACCGGTCGGGCGCAGTACACCTACGCGACCGACGACGAAGCGTTGAACGCCTTTTCGATGCTGTGCAAATTGGAAGGCATCATCCCCGCGCTGGAGTCATCACATGCGGTGGCGGAGGCCATCAAGCGCGCGCCCAAGATGCGAAAAGACCAGATCTTACTGGTGAATTTGTCAGGACGTGGGGACAAAGATCTCGACACAGTGATGAAAGAAATGGCTGCCAGATAGCGTCATTGCGAGCGCTTTCCGCGAAGCAATCTCAGCGATCGTCAAGGAGGTTGCTTCGTCGCTGTCCTTCGACTTCGCTGCGCTCCGCTCAGGATGCGCTCCTCGCAATGACGGGTGGTTGGAATAATGAGCGATCAACAATCAGCACTCAATAACCAACATTCATTAGCGCGCATTGCTCAGCTGTTTGATAAAGGCCATGCGGCGTTGATGCCGTATTTTCCGTTGGGTTTTCCTGATGCGCCGATTTCACTAGATGTGATTACGGCGATGAGCGCGGCGGGCGCGGATGCGTTCGAGATCGGGTTGTCGTTTTCCGATCCGCTGGCCGATGGGCCGGTGATTCAGCACGCGACGCAGGTGGCGTTGGAGCAAGGTATCACGGTGAAACGATCGCTGGAGATGATCGCTGAACTCCGAGCGCGTGGCGTGAGACAACCGCTTCTGGTGATGGGGTACATCAATCCGATCATGGCCTATGGCCTGGAGCGTTTCGTGGAAGATGCGGCCGCCGCTGGAGCCGATGGCTTCATCGTGCCCGATCTGCCGCCCGAAGAAGCGGACGAATTCGATCGGTTGTGCCGGGAACGCGGGCTGGGGCTGATCTATTTTCTCGCGCCGACCTCAACCGACGATCGCGTAAGATTGGTGGCCGAGAAGGCGCAGAGCTTCATCTATCTGGTGTCGATTGCGGGCGTGACCGGCGCACGATCACAAGTCGCCAGTGGACTGAGCGAGTTTGTCGGGAGAATTCGACAAGCAACCTCGACGCCGATCGCAATCGGGTTTGGGGTGTCCACGCCGGAGCAGGCGGGCGAGGTGAGCCGCATCGCCGATGGTGTCATCGTGGGATCGGCGTTGGTGCAGATCGTTGATCGGGCGGAGGATAAGCCGCAGGCCGCCGCGCAGTTCATCCGCGCATTGAAAGCCGGGATGCGGTAGCCCTCACCCTGGCCCTCTCCCAGCGGGAGAGGGCAGTTGGGCAAGCTTCACAAGCGATCGCGTGGGAGTTTCGTGCAGGCCGGGCATTGACACGCTGTTGGACGGCGTGTTAAGATGCGGGCATGAAGCGTGTCTGTGGTCTGGCCTACTTTTACTTTTTTTACGCGACGGTGAAACATCCGCCGCTGTTTCGGCTTGGCAGACCTTAGACAGCACGTCAGGGAATCCCACAAGCGCGAGGCACCGGCCCCGCGCTTTTTCTTTGTCTGGAGGATGCCATGATGCGCGAAACTCGCGTGCGAGGCGTGCGCGGCGCGACGACGGCGGAAGCCAATACGCGTGAAGCGATTCTGACAGCGACGAGCGAGTTGTTGCAGTTGATGATTGAGGCGAACCGGATTGAAGCCGAGGATGTGGCGTCCGCGATCTTCACCACCACGATCGATCTGAATGCCGAGTATCCGGCGCTGGCGGCACGGGCGCTGGGCTGGCACGATGTAGCGTTGATGTGCATGCACGAGATGAATGTGCCGCACGGCTTGAAGAGGTGTGTGCGGATTTTACTGCACTGGAATACGGCAGTCGCGCCGCAGGACGTGAAGCACGTGTACATCAAAGGCGCGGTCAATCTGCGGCCCGATCGCGCTTTCAGCCTGAACGAACTGTAGCGCGAGTTACCAACTCGCGCCGGGAGGATAACATGGTGATTGTGATGCAGCATGGCGCCAGCGCCAAACAAATCTCGGCCATTGTGGCGCGCGTGGAAGCGCTGGGGTATCGTGCGCACCTGGTGCAGGGCGAAGAGCGCACCATCATCGGCGTGATCGGCGATGATCGCCCGATCGAGCGCACGGCGTTTGAAACGCTCGACGGGGTGGACAAGACGATCCCGATTCTGAAACCGTTCAAGATGGCCTCGCGCGACATGCACCCGCAGGATACGCTCGTGTCGTTGGATGGTGTGAAGATCGGCGGCCCTATAATCGTGATCATGGCCGGGCCGTGTTCCGTCGAGACGCGCGAGCAGATCATCGAGACGGCCATCGCCGTGAAGGAAGCGGGCGCGCACGCCCTGCGCGGCGGCGCGTTCAAGCCCCGATCGTCCCCCTACAGTTTTCAAGGTCTCGGCGAAGAAGGATTGGAACTGCTGGCCGAAGCGCGGCAGGTGACGGGCCTACCCATCGTGACCGAAGTGATGTCGCCGGATCAAATCCCGCTGGTGATGCGCTATGCCGATATGCTGCAGATCGGCGCGCGGAACATGCAGAACTATTCATTGCTGCAAGCCGTGGGCAAGGCCAATCATCCGGTGCTGCTCAAGCGCGGCATGATGTCCACCATTGAAGAATTGCTGATGTCCGCCGAGTACATTTTGAGCAACGGCAATTCGCGCGTGGTCTTGTGCGAGCGCGGCATCCGCACCTTTGAGAAATACACCCGCAACACCACCGACATCAACGCGATTCCGGTGCTCAAGCAGCTGTCACACTTGCCGGTGGTGATCGATCCCTCGCACGGCACGGGCAAGTGGGAGTACGTCACGGCGGTGGCGCGGGCGGGCATCGCGGCGGGCGCGGACGGTTTGATTGTCGAAGTGCATCCGCATCCCGAAGAGGCGTGGTCAGATGGGGCGCAAAGTTTGAAGCCGGAGAAGTTCGCGCAGCTGGTTGTGGACATCAAGAAGGTCGCAGAAGCGGTGGGGCGGTGTTAGTTCAGTGCTGATTGTTGATTGTTGAATGGAGGCTTGCTATGATTATCGTCATGAAGAAAAGCGCTAGCACCAAACAAGTTTCCGCGGTGGTGGCGCGCGTCGAGGCCGCCGGGTACCGGGTGCATCTATCGGCCGGAGAAGAGCGCACCATCATCGGCGTCATCGGTGATGATCGCCCGATCGATCGCACGCACTTCGAAATGCTCGACGGCGTCGAGAAAACCGTGCCGATTCTGAAGCCGTTCAAGATGACTTCGCGCGACATGCACCCGCAGGATACGATCGTGTCGTTGAACGGCGTGAAGATCGGCGGGCCGCCGATCGTCATCATGGCCGGGCCGTGTTCCGTCGAGACGCGCGAGCAGATCATCGAAACGGCGCAGGCCGTGAAGGAAGCGGGCGCACAAGTGCTGCGCGGCGGCGCGTTCAAACCGCGCTCATCACCCTATAGCTTTCAAGGTCTCGGTGAAGCCGGCCTCGAAATGTTGGCCGAAGCGCGGCAGATCACGGGCCTGCCCGTTGTCACCGAAGTGATGGCGCCGGAACAGGTGCCGCTGGTGGCGCGCTATGCCGACATGCTGCAAATCGGCGCGCGCAACATGCAGAACTACGCCCTGCTGCAAGCCGTGGGCAAGGTCGAAACGCCGGTGCTGCTCAAGCGCGGCATGATGTCCACGATTGAAGAATTGTTGATGTCCGCCGAGTACATTCTCGCCAGTGGCAATCCGCGCGTGGCCCTGTGCGAGCGCGGCATTCGCACCTTTGAGAAATACACGCGCAACACCACGGACATCAACGCGATTCCAGTGATCAAAGAGTTGTCGCACCTGCCGATCATTCTCGATCCCTCGCATGGCACGGGCAAGTGGGAGTATGTCACGGCGGTCGCGCGGGCGGGCATCGCCGCCGGGGCCGACGGTCTCATCGTCGAAGTGCATCCGCATCCCGAAGAAGCGTGGTCGGATGGCGCGCAGAGTTTGACGCCGGAGCGTTTCGCCAAATTGGTCACGCAAGTGCGCAAGATTGCGGAAGACGTGGAGCGCAGCTAGACATGGAGCCGGGGTTTAAGACGCGACTCGGCGATTGCCGTGTGGGCCTCATCGGCCTCGGCCTGATGGGCGGCTCGCTGGCGTTAGGGTTGAGCGAGGCGTGCCGATCGATCAGCGGGTACGATGTCGATCCCGGCGCGATCGATCAGGCGCTCGAGCGCGGGATCATCCACCGCCCGATCGATCTCCGCGGCGATCGAGTTGATGTGTTGATCCTCGCTGCGCCGGTGTCGGCCATTCTCGATTGGCTCGATCGCGCCCCGGCGGTTTTCTCCGGCGAATTTCACCTGATCGATCTCGGCTCGACCAAAACGCAGATCGTCGCGCGGATGCAGACGCTGCCCGATCGCATCAGCCCGCTCGGCGGCCATCCGATGTGCGGCAAAGAAACGTCGGGGTTGAGTGTGGCCGACGGGAATCTGTATCGCGGCTGTGCGTTCGCGCTGACACCGCTGGATCGCACGCAGCCCACCACTTTGGACCTCGCGCAAGAACTCGTCGGCGCCCTGCACGCCCGATCGTTGATCCTCGATCCGCAAGAACATGATCGCGCCGCCGCGGCGATCAGCCATTTGCCGTATCTCATGGCAGCAACGTTGATGGACGTCGTCATGCGGCTTGACGATGAGACAGCGTGGGCGCTGGCGGCCTCCGGTTTTCGTGACACGTCGCGGCTGGCCGCTTCCGATGTCACCATGCTGCTCGACATTCTGCGCTCCAATCGCGCCGAGGTGCTGCACGCGCTGCACAGCGCGCAGTCAGCGCTGCAAGAAACGATTGAACTGATCGAGCGTGAAGAGTGGGAAACATTGCGGGCAAAGTTGGAAGCAACGCGGGCGAAACGCGTGTGGTGGGAGAACGTAAAACGTAATGCGTGATGCGTAAAACGTAATTACGCTTTACGTTTCACGTTTTACGATTCCTTTGGAGTAACGTCTTCTATGAACTGGACTATTCAACCTGCCAGGCGACTTCACGGTGTTACCTCTATGCCCGGCGACAAATCGATCTCGCATCGCGCGCTGCTGCATGCGGCGCTGGCGCAGGGCACAAGCCGCATCGAGAATTTTCTGCACGCAGGCGTGACCGAAGCGATGATGCGCTGCGTGCGCGATCTGGGTGTCGAGATCGAGGTGGAACCTCCCGGAGGCTCCACAACCTCCGGGAGGTTGATCGTTCACGGCGGACAACTGCGCTCACCCACCGCGAATTTGGATTGCGGCAATTCCGGCGCGACGATCCGTATGTTGATGGGCGCGCTCGCCGGGCAGCGCGATCTCGTCGTGACGCTGGACGGCTCGGCGGGGCTGCGCCGCCGGCCGATGAAGCGCGTGGCCGAGCCGCTGCGCTTGATGGGCGCGGAACTTGGTGACACGCCGCCGTTGAGCATTCACGGCCAAGCATTGCACGGCATCGAGTACACCATGCCCGTCGCCAGCGCGCAGGTCAAGGCTGCCATTCTCCTCGCAGCCCTGCAAGCCCACGACCCGACGATCATCCACGAACCCGGTCCCTCGCGCGATCACTCCGAACGGCTGCTGCGATCGCTCGGCGTGGCGGTGGTGAATGACAACAACACAGTGATGCTCACTCCGCCCGAACAGCCTCTCGCGGCTTTCGATGCGACTGTTCCCGGCGATATTTCCTCAGCAGCGTTTGTCTTTGCCGCGGCGGCGCTTGTGCCCAATTCGGAAGTGACCGTGACGAACGTCGGCGTCAACGACACGCGCACCGGCATCCTCGATGCGCTGGTGGCGATGGGCGGCGATGTGTGTATCGCCAACGTGCGCGAAGTCAACGGCGAACCGATTGCAGACATCACGGCGAAGTCCAGCGAACTGCGCGGCATCACGGTGGATGGTGATCTGGTCGTGCGCATGATCGACGAGTTTCCGATCTTTGCGGTGCTGGCCTCACAGGCGCAGGGTGAGACGATCGTGCGCGAGGCGGAAGAACTGCGCGTGAAGGAATCGGACCGCATCGGGTCGCTGGCGAGTGAGCTGCGGAAACTCGGCGTGCCGATCGAAGAGCGACCGGATGGGTTTGTCATCGAGGGGCCGACACGGTTGCAGGGCGCGACGGTTGATTCGCACGGCGATCATCGTTTGGCGATGTCACTGGCCGTAGCAGGGTTGATCGCTGATGGCGAAACAATCGTGACGCGCGCCGAAGCGTATCGCGAATCGTTCCCGAACTTTGTCGACTTGATGCGGGGTCTGGGGGCGCGGCTGTCCGATGAATGAATTCATCGGCTGTCAGGCTAAACACGTTAAAACGTGTTTCAACACGTTTCCCATGCCAGCTGCCGAATTCATTCGGCAGGAGTAAGCGATGCCAGCCACAGTTGGTTTAATTGGTTGGCCGGTGGAACACAGCCGTTCGCCGGCGATGCACAATGCGGCCTTTGCGGCGTTGGGCTTGAATTGGCGGTATATCCTGCTGCCTACGCCACTCGATCAGTTGGCCGCCGTCGTCGCGCGGATTCGATCGGGTGAGCTGCAGGGCGCAAACGTGACGATTCCGCATAAGCAAGCGGTGATGCCCTGTCTCGACGAGATCGATCCAGCGGCACAGGCCGTGGGGGCCGTGAATACGATCGTGAAACAGGCCGATCGCTTAATCGGATTCAATACGGATACGCTAGGTTTCAAGCGTGCGCTGATCGAAACAAGCGTCGATGTTACCGATCGACCATGCGCGATATTGGGCGCAGGGGGATCGGCGCGGGCGGTGGTGTATGTGCTGCATGAATTAGGCGCACACATCACGGTGTATGCGCGCGATGTCGAAAAGGCGCGTGCGCTGCACGCGGACTGTCGTCCGCTGGGCGCGTTGACAGAGATTGATCCAGCGACGAAGTTGATCGTCAACACGACGCCGGTGGGACTGTCGCCGAACATCGATGCGTCACCGTGGCCCGACGATCTAGCGCTGCCGCAGCACGCATTGATTTTCGATCTGCTCAACAATCCGCCGCGCACGAAGTTGATGCAGCAGGCCGAGCGCGCGGGCTTGCGCGCCGTGAACGGGTGGAATATGCTTGTCTATCAGGGCGCGGCGGCGTTTGCGAAGTGGACGGGCGTGGAGCCGCCGGTGGATGTGATGCGCGCCGCATTAGATTTGCCACGCGATTGAGTGGAGGCGCCGATCGGCTTCGTAGAATTGAATCCGGCTGGTCGAAACGTGAATGACTTTTCCCATGCGCGCGGCTTTTGTCTTGAAGGCGGGTTGACGCAGCACCTGTTGAAGAATGCCGGGAACTTCGTGGGCGCGCTCTTTGGGCAGGGCGATGTTGATGATGGCGTAACTGCGGTGAGCCGGGCTTTTCTTCCAGAAGTCGGTGACGTTGATGGTGACGAAAGTCGGATGCGCAACGCCACGCAACAGCGCAGGAATGGCTTCGTCTTTGATCAGTGAGCCGGGGCGCAGCGCCATGACTGGCACCACCTGCCCGGGATACCAGTGTGCCAGCGCCTGTAGGATGCGTCGATCACAGAGGTTTTCATCGATGACCAGCATGGCCTAGGCCGGCGTCTGCAGCAATTGAGTCGATTGAAGCAGCGCACGATCGGCCAGGCGGATGGCTTCAGTCACCGCTTGCGGCGCGAGTTTGCTGGAAGCATAGGCGCGCACGACTTCGGCGACAGTGTCGCCTGCGGCCAGCCGCGCGAGGATCGTGCTGACTTCAAGCCGGGTATACTTGAACGTCGGGCGACCGCCGCAAATGCCCGGCGCAGAGACGATGTACTTGCCCAGTGGATAATACTCGTACACTTCACCTTTGACGGTTTCGCGCACAAGTTTGGTTTTGTTTCTTGTTGTGCTCATGCCCGTAATCTCCTGCCGGTGCTAATGAAGTAATTATAACATTACACGCGCTGGCAACAGGATGGTGCTATGCTGCGATTTCTCACGGCCGGTGAATCTCACGGCCCGCAATTGACGGCTATTCTCGACGGCATGATCGCGGGCGTGGCATTGTCATCTGATGACATCGATCGCGATCTGGCGAAGCGGCAGGTGGGTTACGGCGCCAGCCCGCGCATGAAGATCGAGCACGATCACGCGCAGATCACGGGCGGTGTGCTGGCTGGACACACCACCGGCGCGCCGATTGCCCTCACGATTGACAACCTCGATCACGCGAAGTGGAAAGATCGCGATATCGCGCCGCTGACGGTGCCGCGTCCCGGCCACGCCGATCTGACAGGCGCGATCAAGTATGGTTATCGTGAACTGCGTCTCGCTTTGGAACGCGCCTCGGCGCGTGAGACGGCGGCGCGGGTGGCCGTGGGCGCGATTTGCCGCAAATTCCTCGGCGAATTCGGCATCGTGATCGGATCATACGTGGTGTCGATTGGATCGGTGGAAGCGCAGATCGCCGACGAGATGAGTTATCTCGATCGGTTTTCTCAAGCCGATCAATCCGATGTGCGCTGCCCGGATGCGAGCGCAGCGGAAGCGATGCACGCCGAAATCCGCGCGACGATGGAAGCAAAGGACACGGTGGGCGGCATCACTGAAGTCGTCGCGCTGAATGTGCCGCCGGGGTTGGGATCGCACGTGCAGTGGGATCGGCGTTTGTCGGCGCGGCTGATCGGCGCGCTATCCAGCGTGCACGCCATGAAGGGCGTCGAGATCGGATCGGCGTTTGCGAATGCGCGGCTGCGCGGCACGCAGGTGCACGACGAGATTCTGCGCGACGGCGATCGGCTGGTACGCGCCACCAATCGATCGGGCGGGTTGGAGGGCGGCATCACCACTGGCGAGCCGATCGTGCTGCGCGTGGCCATGAAGCCCATCGCCACGACGCTGAATCCACTGCGCTCTGTTGATCTGGCGACCGGTGAAGAGACGCACATCAACTACGAGCGATCGGACTTCTGCCCGGTGCCGCGCGCGGGCGTCATCCTCGAAGCGATGACGGCCTTCGTGTTGGCCGACGCGCTGATCGAGAAACTGGGCGGCGATAGCCTCGCCGAGATGAAACCGCGTTTTGACCAACTGCGGCAGGCGCGACTGGAAGATTTGATCATGGATAACGTGAAGTGGCGATTCTGATGCGTAAAGCGTAAAACGTGAAACGTAAAAGTCGTTTACGTTTTACGCATCACGTTTTACGCGTTCGATGGCGAATGTTCTTTATAGAGAGAGTGATTCATACAGTATGGAACCTAACTTAGTCTTGACCGGCTTCATGGGCACGGGCAAAACAACGGTCGGGCAATTGATCGCGCAGCGGCTGGGGCGCGAGTTCGTCGACACCGATCGGTGGATTGAGGAGCGCGCGGGTAAAGCGGTGCAGGCGATCTTTGCCGAAGATGGCGAAGATCGTTTTCGCGCATGGGAGGCCGAGGCGTGCGAAGCTCTGTCCGAGCCGCGCGGCCTGATCATCGCGACGGGCGGTTGGGCGCTGGGGCCGCAGCACAACCGCGAAGCCATGCAGCGCGGCGGGTGTGTGATCTGCCTGTGGGCTGAGCCGGAAACGATTCTGGCGCGGTTACAGGGGGTGGATGATCGACCCATGTTGTGGAGCGATGATCGCGCGGCCAAGTTGCGCGCTTTGTTAAAGCAGCGCGAAGAAGTGTATCGCTCGTTTGCATGGCAGGTCGATACGACGAAGCTGGATGTGGCCGAGGTGATGCTGCACGTCATGGCCTTGTACGGATCGGTGAGCACACTGAATGATCCTGATACCTTCTACCTGCCGATGGGCGAACGCGGCAATGCCGTTATGCTGGGCGCCGGGCTGCTGGAATCGATCGGGCCGGTGCTGCACGCGCGCGGCCTGCGCGGCACGCTGGCGCTGATCGGCGATTCGAATGTGATAGCACATCACGGCGATCGCGTCTATCAATCGTTGCTGCTGGCCGGCTTTGAAGTATTGCCGTTGAAAGTGCCCGCCGGGGAAGAAAGCAAAACGTTGGACATGGCCGGTGTGTTGTATGAGCAGTTAGTACAAGGAGGCTTGGAGCGCAGCGGCGCGATCGTCGCGTTGGGCGGCGGCGTCATCGGCGATCTGTCCGGCTTCGTGGCGGCGACGTATCTGCGCGGCGTACCGTGGATCAACTGCGCGACCTCGCTGCTGGCGATGGTCGATGCGAGCCTCGGCGGCAAGACCGGCGTCGATCTACCGAGCGGCAAGAATCTCGTCGGCGCGTTTCATCCGCCGTTGTTGACCGTCAGCGATTTGACGGTGCTGCGCACGCTGCCCGAACGCGAATTTCAAAGCGGCATGGCCGAGGTGATCAAGGCGGGCCTCATCGGCGATGCTGAACTGTTCGAGATGATCGAAGGCGGCTCAACGGACATTCAGGAGATCATCCGCCGCGCGATCAAGGTGAAGGTCGATGTGGTGCGCGAGGATCCGTTCGAGAAGGGGCGGCGGGCGGCCTTGAATCTCGGCCACACGATCGGCCACGGTCTCGAAGCGGCTTCGCAGTTTTTGCTGAGTCACGGTGAAGCGATCGGCATCGGTACGATCGCCGAGGCCATGATCGCTGAATGGCTTGGCCTTGCTCAGCCCGGCTTGAGTGAACGCATTGAGATGGTGACGGAGTTGGTCGGCCTGCCCACGCGCTTCGCCAATCTGGAAACGGACACGATCCTGCAATTGATGCGCTCGGACAAGAAGAAGCAGTTGGGGCGCTTGAAGTTTGCGCTGCCGCGCGCGATTGGTGATGTTGTCGTCGGCGTGGATGTGAAGGATGAATTGGTGCGCAAGGCGATTGAGGCGGTGCGTGACGAGTAACGAGTAATGCGTAATTCAGAACGCGATTTATCGCGTTTCCCTTATCAGGCGTCGAATTCATTCGACGCGCCGGAGCGAAGACAATGAAAATCCTGGTGTTGCACGGCCCTAACCTGAATCTGCTCGGCGCACGCGAGCCGGAGATTTACGGCCAGACGACGTTGGCCGACATCGACGCGGCGCTGCGTGAAGAGGGCGGGGCGCTCGGCGTGGAAGAAGTGCGCTGTCTGCAATCCAACCACGAAGGCGCGCTGATCGATGCGCTGCACGAGGCGCGATCATGGGCCGACGGCGTCGTGATCAATCCCGGCGGGTTCACGCACACCTCGGTGGCGCTGCGCGACGCCATCGCGGCGATTGGCCTGCCGGTGGTGGAAGTGCACCTGTCCAACATCCACGCGCGCGAAGAGTTCCGCCACAAGTCGGTGACGGCGGCGGTGTGCGTGGGGATCATCGGCGGGTTTGGCTGGCGCAGCTATTTGCTGGGGCTGCGGGCGCTGGTCGATGTTCTGCGTTCTTCGAGGTAAGTGCTCGCTTTATTTATGGCGCAGGTTCTGATTCTGCGCTCCGCCGACTGATCCCAGCCTCGATTGGCCGGACGTAAGCTAGTGCTTCAACCATTTGAAGATGCGGGGTAGTGTCGGGCCTCGTGCCCGTCAAAACGCCGCCGAGCGGCTAGACGACGACCTCGCAAGACTTTCATGGCGGACTACTAGGGCACTTCTTCGGGCCGGACTTCGCGCCCGGTCGCGGCGGATTGCAGGGCGGCCAGCGTGAATTGCAACACCGCTTTTCCGGTCGGGCCGTCGAGCCGGGGTTGCCCGCCGGTCTTGAGTTTCTCGATGAAGTCGTGCGTCGTGGCAATGAAACTGTCATGCCACTCCACGCCTTCGACCGGTACCGGCGTGGTCTTGCCGTCCTTGAAGAGCAGCAGTTCGGGCAGGTCAACGGTCTTCGCGGTGTAGCGGTTGATGAAGAGGATGCCCTTCTCGCCGATGACCTCGATGCGATCGTCGTCAGCGTAGTAGTCGGAGTAGATGCGCATCTTGGGCGTGTGTTCGATGTCCAACTGGCCGTAGCAATGTGAGGATTTGTACTTGAACATGATCATGGCCGGCGCGTCGATCTTGACGATGCCGCCCGCTTCCTTCACCGGCGTATGGTCGATCCAGGCGTAGACTTTCTCCACGGGGCCGCCCAGATAGTAGCCGAGTGAAAACAAGTGATAGCCGTGATCGAAGACGAGCGGACCGCCGCCGCACTGTTTCTCGTTGAAGCGCCACAGCCACGCGGAGAGCGGCACCTTCCAGGACGTGTCGCTGGTGCCGCTGTTGACGTGCATCCGAATAGCGCGCACCTCGCCGATCTCGCCCGCCTCAATCATTTGCTTGGCGCGCACGGCCGGGGCATAGTAGACAAAGGTCTCGTAGACGCGCAGGCGCACACCGGCCTTGTTCGCCGCGGCGATCATCTGGTCCGCTTCGGCGGCCGTGAGCGCCATCGGTTTTTGCACCGAGATGTGCTTCCCGGCCTTCGCCGCCTGCACCGTCATCGAGCAGTGCAGATGGTGAGGCGTGAGCAGTTCCACCACATCCACGTCTTTATCATTCAGCACCTGGGCGTAATCGGTGTAGATTTTTTCGACGCCCCATTCCCTGGCTTTGTCCCTGGCATGGCCTTTGTTGGTATCGCATACCGCGACGATCTTCGCATCCTCGCGGCCCCGATAGCCGAGTTGATGCAGATCGGAGATGCGGCCGCAGCCGACGATGGCCACTCGAATAGGGTTCATGCCGATGCCTCCTTCGCCGCTGCATCCATGGCTTCCAGCCTGGCACGGATGGCGGCATGCGTCTTGCGCGTGATGGGATACTTGATCAGCAGCGGCAGGCATACCAGAATGATGCCCGCCGGGATCAATCCGAAGAACAGGCGGATGCCGAACAACGCATTCGAGGATTGTTCCACGTTGGGAACGTAGCCAAAACCGGTCAATATCCAGCCGACCGTGACCAACGCCAGGGCCTCGGAGATCTTGGTCGCCAATCCCCACACGCCGTAGTACATGCCGCTGCGCTGCTGGCCTGTATCCGCCCGATCGTAATCGGCCACATCGGCCACCATCGCCCACGGGAAAATCCATTGGGCTGCAAAACCGAATCCGGCCAGCGCCGCGATCAGGTAGATCAACCCCGTCGATTCATGCGGCAGGAAGAACGTCAGGATCACCGCGAGGCCGCCGACCAGCATACCCAACGCGTAGGCCGGGCCTTTGTCCATCCTGCGGCTGACCCACTGCCAGAACGGCAAGGCGATCGTCACGCAGATCAGCATCAACCCCATCACCAGCGAGGTCTCAGCGGCCATGAGCAACTGATACTCAATGTAGTACACCATCAGGATTTTGATGAACGCAAAGGACAGGTTGATCACGAAATAAGTCGCGCACAGCCACGCGAACGGCTTGTTCTTCAGCGCGACAGCCAATGACTTGAAAGGCGACGGCTCCGGCGCACTGACCGCCAGCCCCTTTCGTTCGCGAATGCCCGCCGCCGAGATCAGCAGCGCCGCGGCCGCCACCACACCATAGGCAATGCCGATGAAGGCATAGCCCGTTTGCTGCAGCGCAAACAATCCGACGATGGCAGGTGTCAGCGCTGCACCCACCAGGTAAGCCGGGACCGCCATCACCATGCGATAAGTGGTCAGGCTTGATCGTTCGTCGTAATCATCGGTCAGTTCCGAAGTCAGGGCATAGTACGGAACGTTGGTCAGCGTCCACAGCGTATCGAACAAGATGAAGGTCGCGGCGATCCAGAAAAAGGCCGAGAGCCGATCGGACGCCGGGACGAACCAGAGGAGTGCGGTGGCAATCCCCAGCGGTATGGCGCCGAAGATCATGAAGACGCGCCGCTTGCCGAAGCGCGATTTGGTCCGATCGGTGAGCCAGCCGAACAGCGGATCGTTGATCGCGTCCCAGCCTTTGCCGATCAGTAAGGCGTTGCCGGCCAGCGCGGGAGGAACCAGCGCCGCATCGGTGTAGAACTTCATCAGGAAGAACTGCACCGCCGAGTTGACCACGGCATTGCCGAGATCGCCAATGCCATAGAAGACCTTGGTGCGTCTGGACAGCTTGCCCGTCTTCTCTTCCATTGCATCCTCCTTGGTGGACACTGCCTTAGCGGAGTAATGTCATTAGAGCGAATATCTGAATGGTTTACGCCTCATGCTACGTCGTCATGCCCGAATGCTTCTGTCGGGCATCCAGCTTGACGGTCGCTCTGGATTCCCGCCGAAAGCGCGCGGGAATGACATCGGCGTACATCAAAACGGAAACCGCTCTAGCGCGGAATGAATGTACGGGTTGGTTTCGGCAAATTCTTCCAGCACGGGGCGAAATGCTGGGAATGTCAACGCCGGACGAACGACCTCGTCGGGCAGCGACAGCAAAATCTCTGCCAGCGGGCGATGGGCGACGTGTGAAATCTGCTCGAGCAATTCGCGCGCCTCACGCTGCGGCTCGGCGCGGTGCGGAGGATAGCCGCTCCCTGCTTCAGGTGTGAAGAGCTGGTCGAAGATGAGGCGCAGGTTCACATCGCCCGCCCAGCCGTAGCCCTGATTGAGCGCCAGCGAGACGCAGTTCCCGGCGTTGATGCGCGCAAAGAGGAACGCGTCCAGCGGATTGAGCAAATGCCCGCAGAACACGCCTGGATATTGCATCACCGCGTTGAGATAACCCAGCCCGGTTCCGCAGCCGCCGACTACAAAATCCACGGCCCGCAGGTTCAACAACAAGGCCGACATCAAGCCGGTATGAATGTAGAGCAGCCCCGGCGAATCGCTGCTCGACGTATTGCCCAGATTCAGAATTTCGTGACCACGGCCTTCAAGCGCTTTCAAGATGTCCGCGTTCTTATCGGCTGCACTGATCTCGTTGATGACGGCAATTCTCATCGATCTTTCCTCCTCAGCACTCGCTGCGCCGCAGCGACGATCTCAGTGACCGCCAGTCCGCAGGCGTCCATCAATTGATCGAGGTCGCGGCCCGTCGGGCAGAAATGATCGCGGATACCGATCCGCTCCATTGGTGTAGGACATCCCTCGGCCAGCGTCTCAGCCACCGCGCTGCCCAACCCGCCGATGATATTGTGCTCCTCGGCGGTGACCAACGCACCAGTCTCTTCAGCGGCTTCGAGCAGCAGATCACGATCGATCGGTTTAAGCGTATGGATCTCCAGCACGCGAGCGTCGACACCTTGCGTCCACAACTGTTCCGCAGCTGCGGCGCACCGTCCCACCATCGCCCCCGTTGCGACCAGCGTCAGGTCATGTCCTGATCGCAAGAGACGACCCTTTCCGATCTGCAACGGCGTATCCGGTTGATGAACCGGCAGCGCGCCCGCGCGGCTGATGCGCAAATAGATCGGGCCGTCGAACTCCGCCACCAATGGCACCCAAGCGGCGGCTTCCGCGGCATCCGCCGGAACGATGACGGTCATTCCCGGCAGAGCGCGCACATTCGCCAAATCCGTGATCGAATAATGGGTCGCGCCATCTTTGAAGTCCGAGATGCCCGCATAGCTGGCCGCGATTTTGACATTCGTGCGGGCATAGCACACGCAGGTGCGAATCTGCTCCAGCGCCCGCAGTGACAGGATCGACGCGAAGCCGTTGATGAACGGCACGAAGCCGCCCAACGCCAGACCGGCGGCGACATCCACCATGCAAGGTTCGGCAATGCCGAGGTTGAAAAACCGATCGGGAAAGCGCGCCGCGAAGAAGCTGGAGAGGGTGGAGGCGGCTGTATCCACGTCCAGCGCAATCACGTTCGGATTCCGATCGCCGTACTCAGCCAATGCCCGACCGTACGCCTCGCGCATCGAGAGCTCAGCCATGCATCACCTCCCCGAGCTCCGCCAACGCCCGATCGAGTTGTTCGGCATTCGGGACATTGCCGTGCCAATACGCTTGATTCTCCATGTAGGACACGCCCTTGCCCTTGGTCGTATGCGCGAGGATGACGGTGGGCCGATCGTGTATTTGAGAGGCCATCGCCAGCGCTTCCACGATCTGACAAACATCGTGTCCATTAATGTCCATCACACGCCACCCCCACGCCCGCCATTTATCAGCCAGCGGTTCGAGCGGCATGACCTCGTGCACCGGGCCATCCAGTTGAACGTCGTTGTAATCCACGATGACAGTCAGATTCGCGAGGCGATACTTGGCCGCGGCCATCGCGCCTTCCCAGACGATGCCGCCCTGCGATTCGCCATCGCCCAGCAGCACGTAGGTGTGATAGCGCTGCTTCTTCAACCGCGCGGCCAATGCCAACCCGACGCCGATGGCCACCCCATGACCGAGCAGGCCGCTGGTCATATCGACGCCAGGAGTTTTGAAGCGATCGGGATGACCTTGATGCGGGCAATCCACCGCACCCCAATGGTCGAGCTCGGCGAAGGGGAAGAAGCCGCGTCGAGCGAGTGCCGCGTACAGCACCGCTGAACCATGTCCCTTGCTCAAGATGAAACGATCGCGCTCGTCCCAGTTGGGGTTTGCCGGATCAATTCGCAGCACATGAAAATAGAGCACGGCCATGATCTCGGCGGCGGATAATGCTCCGCCCGGATGCCCGGCCCCACGGCGATGGATCAGACGCAGGCTGTCCACACGCAAGTCGCGGGCGATGTCTTCGAGTTCGACGATTTTTTCGGGAGTCAATGAACTCATGTGAATGTCCTTTGTGATGAGAGCCTCTACAACCCGATCGCATGGCGCAGCTGCTGCACATCGTCGCACCAGTTGCCGACGTTCCAGCGGCCATAGACGCCCATGCCGCCCAACGGATCGGGGCCGAAATAAACCGGCACGTGGATGAGCGTCAGCCCGTTGTGATTGCCAGCCTGTTCCAACGCAGAGGTGAGCGATTCGGGTGCGCGTCCGCCGTCTAAGGCCAATACACCGGGCACGGCGCGCGCCCAGGCCGCGTAATCGACCTGAACGGTGTTCCAGGTGGCGAATCCCTGTCCGTACTGATCATTTTGCAGGCCGGTGATGGCGCCCATGCGTCCGTTGTCGAGCAGCAGGATGCAGCCGCGCGCGCCATGCTCGACGCCGTCGATCAGGATCTGCGGATTCATCGTAAACGATCCATCGCCGGTCAGCGCCAACGCATAGAATGGTTTCGATGCGACGCCGGTGGCCAGCAGCGCCGAGACGGCGAAGCCCATGTAGCTGGCGCCGGTCTCAGTAAAGGTCCGATCGGGACGTTCATCTTCCACGATTTGAAATCCATTCGCTTGCACATCTCCGGCATCAAGGAAGCAGACCGCATCACGCGCCTTGGCCCAATCGGTAGCGATCTTGATGGCAGCGGGCTGGGTCAACACCGCTCCGCCCCAATATTCGTCAAACAAAACGGGATTCAAAACACGCTCTTGCTTGAAGGACTGCCACGCCGCCTTCTTTTCCGCGCAAGCCTTCAACCACGCTGTCTTGTCGGCCTGCTCAGAACCGAGAGCGGCATTCAACTTTTCCAGCGTCTGACACACATCGCCGACCAATGCCAGCGTGCGCGTGTAATGCGTGGCATCGTCCACATCGGCATTGATATTGATCACGCGTTTCACGTGCGGATAGCCGGTGCGCGAGCAATCCGATTGGCAGACGGCTCGCGTCCCGACGGCGATCAACAGGTCGGCGTTCTCCATCGCGTAGTTGCCGCACGACGATCCTTTTGAACCGCCGACGGTCATGTTCTGTGGATGGGCGTATGGGATGCAGCCTGTCGCGATCGGCGTGTGCACCAGAACTCCACCGGCTCGTTCGAGCAGCCCGGTCAATTCCGCACCGGCGTGGCGTCCACCGCCGCCGACTTTGATCAGCACACGATCGGCTTCACGGATCCACTGGGCTGCGCGGGCGTAATCGCCCACCGCCGGACCCAGCACAACCGATCGGACTTCTGGCAGTTCCTCGAGATTGAAATTTGGCAGCCACGTTGCCTGAGTGTTCATCGGCAGGAGCAAATAGTAAGGGCCGGGACGAGCCGGATGATCGACGGTTGCTGCGCCGCGTCGCAGAGCAGTGGACAGCGCCAACGGAGTATGCAAGCTGTAAGCGCGTCCTAGCGTGGCGGCCATCTGCAAAAACAGCCCCTGTTCATGCCTGGGGACTTGCTGCATGTTGAAGCCTTCATCCTCGGTGGTCTCATCGCCGAAGAGATACCAGACGCCGATGCCGTCCGAAGCGGGCGCGAGAGAAGCGGCCAGGGCTTGCAGCGCGCCCGGCCCAATCGAGGTCACCACCGCCGCTTTTTCGCCTGTCACCCAACGCAACGCCGCGGCTGCATGTGAGGCTTCGATCTCGCTGCGAACGCCGTAGACTTTGAGATGCCCGGCCGCTTGATAGACACGCAAGACTTCGCCCACTTCCGTCGAGCCGTGACCGAGGACAGTGAAGTAAGTCTTCACTTCCTGCCGCAGCAGTCCGAGCACGAGGGCTTCGGAGAGAGTTACATCGAGCCGTGGAGGAAGCAGACCCTGCGCCAGATCCGCCGCATGTTCTGCGCGTTGGCGCGTCAATTCTGAGTGAGATGGTTTGTGGTCCACAGCAGCCTCGTCTCTTCAACCAAACATCGGCGGTAATTTCTCAGTCGTCGCCATTGCGAGCGCCTTTTGCGAAGCAATCTCTGCGCTAATCAACGAAGATTGCTGGCTGTGCCGGAGATTGCTTCGGCGCAAACTGCGCTCCTCGCAATG
Organism: uncultured Anaerolineae bacterium; assembly: GCA_964398185.1. Lineage (GTDB taxonomy): Bacteria > Chloroflexota > Anaerolineae > Fen-1058 > Fen-1058 > Fen-1058. The sequence goes on from CAYNML010000026.1 coordinate 24,522, forward strand.
ACGGCTGAGTAGTTGCTATCAGCGGCTAAATAGCGCTGAAGACTAACGGGTGAACGTCATGCGCTCGGACAGCGCCTGTCCGAGCTCGACCACAATCGCCGCCAACTGCGGAAGCCGCTCCGGGGTGATGCGCGTGGCGGGACCGGAAATCCCGATCGCCCCGATCGCTTTTCCGCGGAAGTCAAACACCGGCACGGCAACACAGCGCACGCCGGGATCGAATTCCTCGTCGTCCACGGCGTAGCCGATGCGGCGGACTTCCTCAAGATGATCTTGCAAGGCTCGTTTGCTTTTGATCGTGCGCGGTGTAAAGCGTTCGAGCGTGGACGGTATTTCAACATCGCCAAAAGCGAGCAGGGCCTTGCCGAGAGCGGTGCAGTGCAGCGGATTCATCGTCCCGACTTCAGCATTGACGCGCAGCGTGGCCGGCGACGCGACCTGATCGATGTAGAGGGCTTTGCCCTGCGCGGGGACGGCCAGATGTGCGCATTCGCCGGTGCGTTCCATCAACTGCCGGAGATAGGGCTTCGCCGCTTCGCGCAACGGCAGGCGGGTCAATACGCTGCGGCTAAGCCCGACCACTTGCGGCCCGAGGTGATACCGGCGCGTGACCTCGTCCTTTTCGGCGTAACCGTACCGCGCCAGGGTGGACACCAGCCGCGAAGCGCTGCCCTTGTCCACCTTCAGAGTTTCAGCCAATTCGGTGATGCTGACACCATCTGAAGCCTGCCCGAGCAGGTCAAGGATTTTCAAGCCGCGCGCGAGGGATTGGATCTCGGTCATTGTTGAGTATGATACAACAGGATTGTATTATATGCAACTTGGATAGATCGCTTGCGTACGCGCTTGCGTGTGCGTTAAAGTTTTGCGCGACGTCACATTCGGCGAATGGAATTCACGCCTACAGCCACGCAAAGCCGACCTTCGCCGGCTGGAAATCAGTCGGTGCAGGCCGACTTCGTGTGGTCGTTGCAGCGATTTAAATTGCCGAGGGGCTGTTCTGCATCTTGAGCCGTTTTGCCAGGAGTCCGAGAGGCGCTGGGCTTGACAACATCCAGGTTTGGCGGTATCCTGTTGTCGCTAAAGCCTATATGAATGGTAGAGTTTAGCCCACATGAAACTGACCAAGCGCGGCGAATACGGTCTCAAGGCCCTCATCGATCTGGCGGCGCAGGACGATCCGCAGGCCGCCACCCAGATCAAAGACATTGCCCAGCGCCAGCAGATTCCGGTGAAATTCCTGGAACAGATCTTGCTGACGTTGAAGAACGCCGGGCTGCTGCGCAGCCGCGCCGGGGTGGGCGGCGGCTATTATCTCGCCAGGCCGCCGGCTGAGATTACGCTGGGGCAGGTGGTGCGTGTGCTGGATGGCCCGTTAGCGCCGATTTCGTGCGTCAGCCAGATGGCCTACGAGCGCTGCGTGTGTGAAGACGAGGCCACCTGCGGGCTGCGGCTGGCAATGCTGGACGTGCGCAACGCCATCGCCGATATTCTCGATCAGACGACGCTGGCCGATGTAACGGCGCGCACGGGACGAGCGCAGCGCCGGGCTGCGACCAAAACGAAATCGCGCGCCACTCGCTAAACCAGCGCAGCGAACGGTAAGGCGTCGTTTTTTTGTCGATTAAAACTATACTAATTCACTCGACTTTATATACAATACGCGCAGCGCGTATATCTTTCATAATGGAGGCAGCACATGCAGCCGCAAATTCGACGAGGGATCATGTTCGTGTTGGCAAGCGCGTTGTTCGTGCCCATGCTGGCGGCGTGCGGCGGGCAACCGGCCGCGCCGGCGGCGGACGGCGAGCTGCGGGGGACCATTACCGCTTCCGGAGCCTTCGCGCTGTATCCGATGCTGGTGACGTGGGGCGAAGAGTATCAGAAGCTGCACCCCGGCGTGCAGTTCGACATCTCGGCGGGCGGCGCAGGCAAAGGCATGACCGACGCGCTGGGCGGGCAGGTGGACATCGGCCTGGTGTCGCGCGAGATCAAACCCGAGGAAGAGCAGAAAGGTGCGTACTGGGTGTCCGTGGTCAAGGACGCGGTCTTCCCCACCGTCAACGAGAAGAACCCGGTGTTAAGTGATTTGTTGAGCCAGGGTGTCTCGCGCGAGCAGTTCAGCGACATCTTCATCACGGGCAAACTCAAGACGTGGGGCGAGTTGGTCGGTCGCCCTGAGATCACCGCTGAGATTCACGTCTACACGCGATCGGATGCGGCGGGCGCGCCAGAAACGTGGGCCAAATATCTCGGCAACAAAAAGCAGGAAGACCTGTTGGGCATCGGCGTGTTTGGCGATCCCGGCATTGCCGAGGCGGTCGCCAAGGATCCGTTGGGCATTGGTTACAACAATCTCGGCTATGCGTACGATGCCGCTTCGGGCCAGCCTGTCGCCGGCCTGGTGGTGCTGCCGGTGGACGCCAACAACAGCGGTCGGGCCGAAGCCGACGAAGTGCTGGACACCAAAGCCACAGCGATGGCAGCCGTGGCCAGCGGCAAATATCCTTCGCCGCCGGCGCGCGCGCTGAACCTGGTGACCAAAGGCAAACCATCCGGTCTGGTGCAGGACTTCATCGCGTGGACGCTGACCGACGGGCAGGCATTTGTCGAGAGCGCCGGATACATTCCGCTGACGCCTGAGCTGCTGAACGAAGGTCTGCAAAAGATCAAATAGCGCGGTAAGCCGATCGGGTGCGGAGACCAACGAGCCTCTGCACTCGATCGCAAGGAGTGAGCGATGGCACACCACTTGCGTCTGCGTCCACCACCCGATCGAACTGTGCTATCCCGCCGTACCACTGATCGTTTGGCCGGGCGTTTCTTCTGGTTGATTGCGCTGTTCCCCGTGGCGCTGATTGCCGTCGTCATCCTGACGCTGGCGTGGCGCGCCCGATCGATCCTGGAAGTCCAAGCGCTGAATGAGCTGTTGACCGGCGAAGTGTGGAAGCCCATCGCGGGTCAGTTCGGTTTTGCGCCGTTTATCGTCGGCACCGTGTGGGTCACGCTGACCACCATGATCATCGCCGTGCCGATCTGTGTGTTGTGCGCGCTGTACCTGTCCGAGTATGCCGGGGCGCGGGTGCGCGGCGCGCTGAAACCACTGCTCGATATTTTGGCGGCGATTCCGTCGGTGATTTACGGCGTGTGGGGACTCTTAGCGATCGTGCCGGTGGTGCAGTCCACCATCGCGCCGGTGTTGAAACAACTGCTCGGCTTTCTTCCCCTCTTCGATTCCACAAACCCGACCGGCTTCAGCGTCTTTTCCGCGGCGCTGGTGCTGTCGATCATGGTAACGCCCGTCATCGTCGCGGTGACCTACGAGGTGCTGCAGACTGTGCCGTTTGGGCTGCGGGAAGCCTCGCTGGCGATGGGCGCGACGCGCTGGCAGACGATCAAGCACGTGGTGCTGCCCAAGGCGCTGCCGGGCGTTATCGCCGCCATCGTGCTGGGCTTCTCGCGCGCGTTTGGGGAAACGATCGCGGTGATGATGGTCGTCGGCAACGTGCCGCAGATGCCGCGCTCGATCTTCGACGCGGCCTATCCGCTGCCGGCGCTGATTGCCAACAACTACGGCGAGATGATGTCGATCCCGAGGTACGATGCCGCGCTGATGGGCGCGGCGTTGATCCTGCTGCTGGTGGTGCTGGGCTTTAACCTGGTCGCGGTGCTGGCGCTGCGGCCGGCCGTGCGGAGGGCGGCATGATCAACTCTGTCGCTCAGCGTCCGCGCGGACGTTCAACCGCGGGGACGCGGTTGATGAGCAAGCGCAGATGAGGGCGGCTATGCAGAAAAATAAACTGGCCCGACGACACGTGGAAGAAGCGATCTTCAAAGCGTTGATGATCGGTTCGTTCGTGTTTGTGGTGGGCGGATTGATCTTTATCCTGATCACGATCGTGATCAAGGGCTTGCCTGCGTTGACGCTGGACATGCTGACGCAGACGCCCAAAGGCGGCTTCTATCTGGGCAGGGAAGGCGGCATCCTCAACGCGATTGTGGGATCATTGTATCTGGCGACGGGCGCAACGATCCTGGCGCTGCTGGTGAGCATCCCGATTGTTTTGTACCTGACGACCTATGCCCAGCGATCGCGTTTGGCCGGCACGATGCGGCTGTCACTCGATGTGATGTGGGGCATTCCGTCGATCGTGTACGGCGCGTTCGCCTTCATCATCATGCTGGCGATCGGGATGCGGGTTTCGCTATTAGCCGGCATCATCGTGTTGGGGCTGATCGAAATTCCGATCATGGTGCGCGCGATGGACGAGGTGATCCGATCGGTGCCGCAGGAATTGCGCGAAGCCTCGTATGCGTTGGGCGCCACGCGGCTGGAAACGGCGGCGAAGGTGGTGCTGCGTCAAGCGCTGCCGGGTATCGTCACTGCGATCTTGCTGGCGTTCGGGCGCGGCATCGGCGATGCAGCGGCGGTGTTGTTTACGGCGGGTTACACCGATCGGATGCCCGATGGCTTGCTGCGACCCGTTGCATCGCTGCCGTTGGCAGTCTTCTTTCAACTGGGTACGCCGTTCCCCGAAGTGCAGCAGCGCGCGTATGCGTCGGCGCTGGTGCTGACGATCATAGTGCTGCTGATCAGTCTCGGCTCGCGCTTGTTGGCACGGCGCTTGTCGCGGAACGTGGTGAAGTAGTTGGATTGCGAACGTCATTGCGCACGTTGTGCGCGAAGCAATCTCTCCCGCCGGGCTAGAGATTGCTTCGTCGCTGGAAAGCGCTCCTCGCAATGACGGAAGGGATAACATGGAAGCACATATCCAAGTCCAGAATCTGAATGTCGCTTACAGCGGGCACGCGGCGTTGAAAAACGTGTCGGTGGAAATTCCCAAAGGGCAGATTACGGCCATCATGGGGCCGTCAGGCTGCGGCAAAACGACGCTGCTGAAGAGCATGAATCGCTTGCTGGAACTGAGCGATGAGGTGAAGGTCACCGGCCAGGTGTTGATCGACGGGATCGATATTTACGATCCGACGATCGATGTAACCGAGGTCCGTAAAAAGACGGGCCTGCTGGCGCAGCGGCCGTTTCCGCTGCCGATGTCGATCCGCGACAACGTGGCCTACGGCATGAAGATCCACGGAACGAAGAAGGGCAAAGAAACCGATTGGGCAGTGCAGCATTACCTGGAAATGGCCGGCCTGTGGGACGAGGTAAAAGATCGCTTGAAATCACCGGCGGCGAGATTATCCATCGGACAGCAGCAGCGGCTGTGCCTGGCGCGCGGCCTGGCGGTGGAGCCGGAGATCATCCTCGGTGATGAACCGACCTCGGCGCTCGATCCGATCTCGGCGCAGCACATCGAGGGCAAGCTGCACGAGTTGAAGGAGAAGTACACGGTGGTGCTGGTGACGCACACGCTGCGCCAGGCCAAGCGCCTGGCCGATTACGTGATCTTCATGTACCTCGGCGAAGTCGTGGAAGCCGGGATCGCGCGCGAGGTGTTTGAGCATCCGCAAGAGGCGCGGACGCAGGCGTTCATTGAAGGGGCCATCGGGTAGAAGATTTCTGATTGCTGATTTTTGATTTTCGATTTACGATGGAGAGGACGCATGACGGGTTCTCTCCATTTTGCTTTCAAGGGAGCGGCACATGGACAGCATCGAATCCCAGATCGATGTGAATGATCCGCAGTTTAAGGCGAACGCCGCGCACAACCGGCGCCTGGCGGAGGAACTGCGCGAGCACGTGAGGATCGCGCGGCAGGGCGGGGGCGAGAGGTATCAGAAGCGGCAGCGTGAGCAGGGTAAGTTGTTCGTGCGCGATCGCATCGATAAGCTGCTGGATCAAGGATCGGCGTTTCTGGAATTGTCGCCTTTAGCCGCGCACGAGCTGTATCACAACGAAGCGCCGTGCGCAGGCATCGTCACCGGGATCGGTCGAGTGAGTGGGTGTGAATGTTTGATCGTGGCGAACGATGCGACGGTGAAAGGCGGCACGTATTATCCGTTGACGGTGAAGAAGCATCTGCGGGCGCAGCAGGTGGCCGAGGAAAATCATCTACCGTGCATCTATCTGGTCGATTCGGGCGGCGCGTTTCTGCCGATGCAGGATGAGGTCTTTCCCGATGCCGATGACTTTGGCCGCATCTTCTACAATCAGGCGCGCCTGTCGGCCAGGGGGATTCCACAGATCGCCGCGGTGATGGGATCGTGCACGGCGGGCGGCGCGTACGTGCCCGCAATGAGCGACGAGACGGTGATCGTGAAGGGGACGGGCACGATTTTCCTGGGCGGGCCGCCGCTGGTGAAAGCGGCGACGGGCGAGGAAGTGAGCGCCGAAGAACTGGGCGGGGCCGATGTGCACACGCGCCGATCGGGGGTGGCCGATCATTACGCGGAAGACGACGAGCACGCGCTCGAGATCGTGCGGGGCATCGTCGAGACGTTGAACGTGAGAAAAACAATCGGGTTGGAGGTACAGCCGCCTGAGGAGCCGATCTACGATCCGCAAGAGTTGTATGGCATCATTCCTGCTTCGTTCCGAGAAGCGTATGATGTGCGCGAGGTGATCGCGCGGCTCGTCGATGGCAGCCAGTTCCGCGAGTTCAAGGCGTTGTACGGCACGACGCTGGTGTGCGGTTTCGCGCGCATTGCCGGGATGCCGATCGGGATGGTGGCAAACAACGGGGTGCTGTTCAGCGAAAGCGCGTTGAAGGGCGCGCACTTCGTCGAGTTGTGCACGGCGCGCGGCATTCCGTTGTTGTTCCTGCAAAACATTACGGGCTTCATGGTGGGGCGGCAATACGAAGCGGGCGGCATTGCCAAAGACGGCGCGAAGCTGGTGCACGCCGTGGCGAATGCCAACGTGCCGAAGTTTACGGTGATTATCGGCGGATCGTTCGGCGCGGGCAATTACGGCATGTGCGGGCGCGCCTACGGGCCGCGTTTTCTGTGGATGTGGCCGAATGCCCGCATCAGCGTGATGGGCGGCGAACAGGCGGCGAATGTGCTGCTCACGGTGAAGCAGGAGCAGCTGGCCCGATCGCATCATCCGCTGTTGAACGAGCAGCAGCAGGCGGAGTTCAAGCAGCCGATTCTGGAGAAGTACGAACGCGAAGGCAGCCCGTATTACTCGACCGCGCGCCTGTGGGACGACGGGATTTTGGATCCGATCGAGACGAGAAGAGCGATCGGGTTGGCGTTGAGCGCGAGTTTGAAGGCGCCGATCATGAAAACAGAGTATGGCGTGTTCAGGATGTAACAGGAGCAGTTTGGCGCAGGGGCAGCGCGGGGAATGAAGCGTGACGCTGCGGGACGGCGAGATGTGCTGCACAGAAAGGATCACGAACATGAAGAAGCTCATCGGTTTGTTGACGTCCGGTGGTGATAGTCCCGGCTTGAATGCCGCCATTCGCGGTATTGGCAAAGCGGTGCTGGGCCGCTATGGCATGGAGGTCATCGGCTTCCGTGACGGGTTCCGGGGGTTAATGGAAAACCGGTCACAGGCGTTGGATGGGTCTTCCTTCGCCGGTATCCTCACGGTGGGCGGCACGATTCTCGGTACGAGCCGCGACAAGCCGTATGCGATGCCGGTCGGCGGCAAGATGATGGATATGACGGATGTGATCGTCGACAATTACCGGAAGCATCACCTGGATGTGCTGGTGTGCCTGGGCGGCGGCGGCACGCAGAAGAACGCTTATCACTTGATGCAGCAGGGCTTGAACATCATCACGCTGCCCAAGACGATCGACAACGATGTGGCGCTGACCGATGCGACTTTTGGCTTTGATACGGCACTAGGCATTGCCACCGAGGCCATCGATCGGTTGCACAGCACCGCGCACAGTCATCATCGCGTCATCATACTGGAAGTGATGGGGCACAAGGCTGGATGGCTGGCGCTGGGGGCCGGCATCGCCGGCGGCGCCGACGTGATTCTGATTCCCGAAATTCCTTACGATGTGGATAAAGTCGCTGAGGCCATTTTGAGCCGCAGCCGCACAGGCCACGGGTTCAGCATTGTCGCCATTGCCGAGGGGGCGCTGTCGAAAGAAGAGGTAGCTGCGGCGGAAGGAGACAAGAAAAAAGACAAGAAGAAGCAGGAGCGCAAGCCGCCAGCACGGGCCAACAACGAAGATGACGAGCTGTCCACGGGACACAGCCTGCGTCTGGCCAGGCAACTCGAAGCAATGACCGGCCTGGAATCGCGTGTAACGATCCTGGGCTATTTGCAGCGCGGTGGAATCCCATCCGCTGGCGATCGCCTGCTGGCAACACGCTTGGGAACAGCGTGCGCCAACTTCATCAACCAGGATCGCTACGGGGTCATGGTGGCTGCCCGTGGTGATGGCGCAGTGGCAGTGCCCTTGGAACAAGTGGTGGGCAGGCGCAAGACCGTGCCCCTCGACCACGACTGGATTGAAACGGCGCGCAGTGTCAATACCTGTCTGGGCGATTGAACGCCTGTCCCAGTTTCTCGATTCGACTCGACAATCAGGGTGACTGCTTGCTTGGATGAGGTGTCTGTGGAAACTTATCAATCTGCGTATGGATCAGACAAGCATGGCTTGGTCTGGGGCTATCTCTTCACGCCGGGGCAGGCTGCTCAGTTAGTCGACTCAACCGTGCTGGCCGACTGGCTGACCGCGTTACGCGCCACCCCCGCTGCCTTCCTGTGGCTGCATTTTTCGCTGTCCAATGCGGCCACCGAATCCTGGCTGCGCCAGAACCTGAGCTTGCCCGATGCTTTCCATGAATCATTTCGCGTGGAGACCGGCTCGACGCGGCTGGAGCAGGACGCCGATATGCTGGTGGCCGTCATTTACGACGTGCTCTTCGATTTCTCCTTCGACCCTTCATCGGTCGCCACGGCCAGCCTGTGCCTTCAGCCGCAGCTATTGATCAGCGCGCGCCGCAAACCCCTGCGCTCCATCGATCGGCTGCGCAGTTCAGTCAAAGCGGGCCAGTCTTTCCGTTCGCCGGCTGAACTGCTGGCCCATCTGCTGCAAGATCAAGCGAGTGTGCTGGTTGATATCGTCCGCCGCTCGACGGCGCGAGTCGACGTTATCGAAGACAACATCCTGGCCAATCGCATTTCGATCAGCCGGAGTGAACTGGGTGCACTGCGGCGCATGTTGGTGAGATTGCAGCGGCTGCTTGCGCCGGAACCGGCGGCGTTCTTCCGTCTGTTGAGCCGCCCGCCCGGCTGGATCAGCAGCGACGATTTGCAAGACCTGCGCCAGGCTGCCGAGGAGTTCGCGGCGGCGGTCACAGATGCGGCTTCGTTGGTCGAGCGCGTCAAGCTGCTGCAAGAGGAGCTGGCGGGGCTTGTCGGCGAACAGACCAATCGGACGTTGTTTGTGTTGACGGTGGTGACCGTGTTAGCGCTGCCGGTGAACATGGTAGCCGGCTTGTTCGGCATGAATGTAGGCGGAATTCCCTTCGGTGAACACGCCAGCGGCTTCCTGATCATTGTGGCGGCGCTGGTTACCTTCACGGCGCTGCTCGCCTACCTGGCGCTGGGCCGGCGGCGCGATTAGGTTACAATACAGCCATCTCACTCAGGGACCTGGCTATGACCACTGCGTTAATCATCGTCGACCTTCAGGTGGTATGATTGCAGCGCCAAACCATCGCAGCCTGAATCGGAGGAGGCGTCAATGACCATGGCTCTCGTCGTCGTCGATATTCAGAACGATTACTTTCCCGAGGGGAAGCTGCCGCTCGCCGGGCCGATCGAAGCATCGCAGCAGGCCGCCCGCCTGCTCGATCGTTTCCGCCAGACTCAACGGCCCGTCGTTCACATTCAGCACCTTGCCGTAAGACCGGGGGCAACGTTCTTTCTGCCCGGCACCCCCGGCGCGGACTTTCATCCCAACGTCCAACCGCTCCCCGGCGAGCCGATCGTGCAGAAGAACTTTCCCAACAGTTTCCGCGAGACGCCGCTGTTGGAGGTGCTGCGCGAATTGCAGGTCAATCGCCTGATCATCTGCGGCATGCAGACGAATATGTGCGTCGACGCTATCACGCGCGCCGCGGCCGATTTTGGTTTTGAGTGCCTCGTGGCGGCGGATGCGTGCGCGGCGCGGAACCTCACCTTCGATGGAGTCACTGTTCTGGCAGAGCAAGTGCATCATGCTTTTCTCGCCGCGTTGAACGGATCGTATGCCAGGGTGCTGAAGGTCAATGAGATTCTGGCGCAGTTGGCTGAAGCGGCATGAGCGGACAATATCGCAAGAATGTGCAGCCCGGCACGCGCGTGGAAATCGTCCAGAAGAAAGATCAGCGCGGCGGGCGGCGCACGGCGGGCGTGGTCAAAGAGATTCTGACGCGGTCGGCGTTTCATCCGCGCGGAATCAAAGTGCGCCTCGTGAACGGACAGGTCGGGCGGGTGCAAGCGATTCTGGCTGAAGAGGCGCAGCCTGAAACAAGGGAGGAACAGACCAATGGCACACAAGAAAATCGCGATGGAGCATGACAAGAAGATCGCGCTGGTGGCGCACGATAATAAGAAGCGCGATCTGCTGGAATGGGCCAAGTTCAATCGCGTCCTGTTGGCCCATCACATCGTGTATGCCACCGGCACCACCGGCACAATTCTGGAGCGCGAACTCGGTTTCCCGATCCGCAAATTGCAGAGCGGGCCGCTGGGCGGCGATCAACAGATCGGGGCGAAGATCACCGAAGGCAAGATCGATTTTCTGATCTTCTTTTGGGATCCGCTGGAGCCGCAGCCGCACGATCCGGATGTGAAGGCGCTGCTGCGCATGGCGGTGGTGTGGAACATCCCGATCGCGTGCAATCGCGCTTCGGCGGACTTCATGATCTCTTCGCCGTTGATGGACGGCGAGTACGATCGGCTGGTGCCCGACTACGACGACATCCGCCAACGGCCGCTCAGCGTGCGGGACTAATCGGGTAAACCACAACCGGGGTGCTGCGTCGATTGGCAACCCCCCGGTTGATTTTTACGAGGCTTCCGAAGTTTTGTGAAGACTGCGGAAGTCTTTGGCTTTTACTGCGAGAACTTCATGCTGCCGCTGTCCATTTTCCACAACAGGATCAAGTCGTTGCCGTCGAAGAAATAGGACGACACCTGAGCCAACTGCTGCTGGAACACGCTGTCCAGCGTGGGCGGCGGACAGGCCATCAACGTCGAGAAGCCGAGCTGAATGGTGAGGTTGGTTTCATCGGCCTGGTACGAGCCACCGCCGGTGTTGCAGTCCAGCTTCAGGCCCAGCGTGCCGTCGGGATTGAACTGGATCGTGTAGTTGGCCGGATTAGGCGAGTTCCACGTTTGGCCGGCGCTGTCGGCGGACTGCTGCCACTTCCATGCACCGCTCTGCAGCCGCTGCACGTTGCTGCCCGACGAAGCGGGAGGCGTCGTTGCTCCGCCGCTGCCGGCGCCGGGCGCGGGCTGCGCGCCGCCGGTGGTAAAGACCATGATCCCCGTATCGAACTTGAGCGCCAGGTACAGCGTGCTGCCTTCGATCTTGTACGACGCCACCTGATCGAGCATCTTGACGTACTCGTCCGAGGGCGGCGGGCACATGGCGCGCGTCATGCCTTCAACCTTCATGGTCAGGCTGGCGCCGCTGAGCGTGTACGAGCCGCTGCCGTTGTTGCAATCGGCCACGAAGATGAAGCGCTTGGTCGCCTGATCGAATAGCAAGGTGTACTTCGTCGGATCGGGCGCGGTGGTAGTCGAGTCGTTGCTGTACTCAGTCTTGATCCAGTTCCAGGTGGGGCCTTCCAGGCTGGCGTCCGGCCCCGAGGTGCTGGGTGGCTGCTGTGGCGCGGTGGCGGCCTGGCCCCCGACGAGCGTCAGCGTGCCATTGACCGTGGTCATGGTCAGTGAATCGCCTTGCACCACGTACGAGTTGACCTCGCTGAGTTCTTTGAGAAATTCTTCGGACAGCGAGCCGGGCGGGCACATAGCGCGCGTCACACCGCCAATCATGATCTGCAAGCTCTGCCCGTCGGTCATGAACTCGCCGATGGCGTTGTTGCAATCGGCCTTGATGTTGACCCGCCCGTCGACCATCGAAAATTCGATCGTGTAATCGGCAGGACTTGCGGGGCTGAAGGTCTGTCCATCCTTAAGCGCGGAGTTGACCCACTGCCACGTCTTGCCGCCCAAATCCTGGCCGGGAATCTCGCCCGGTTGGCCCGGCTGCGCCTGACCGGCGGGCGCCGGCGTGAACGTCATGCCGCCGCTGTCCAGCTTGAAATTGAGCGTCAAGGTGTCGCCTTGCAGCAGGTACTTGGCGACTGCGCTCAGCTGCTTGAGATACTCGCTGTCCAGCGAGCCGGGCGGGCACATGGCCATGGTGGATGGGCCGAGGGTGATAGTCAGATTGTCGGCTTCAGTGATGTACGTGCCGAGGACGTTGTTGCAATCGGCCTTGATGACGACCTTGCCGTCGGGCATGAACTCGATCGTGTAATTGGCGGGCGTTGGCACATCGATCGTCTTGCCATCGCTGTAGATGGTCTTGGTCCACTGCCAGACCTGGCCGCTCAACGGCGACGGGCCGGTGGGCAGCACCTGTGGCGCGGCCGTGGGTGGTTGCGCGGGCTGCGCGGGCTGCGCGGCGGGCGTGGCCTGCTCAGGTCCGGCGGTGGGCGCGGGCGGCGCCGGCGGTGCGCCGCAGGCCGCCAGCAGCATGGCGGCCAACGTCAGCAGCACGACAACGAGGGTTAGCTTCTTCATGGGTCTCCTTGTTTGAATGGGATTGGCAAAAGGTGTCATTTGCTGGACTTGATTATAACCCGGGCGGCGCAAATGCACTAAATGGGAGCCGGTAAGTGGCGGCATTTGACTTGCGCGCCCGCCCTCGGTACAATGCAGTCCACATCACCCCACCATCTCACTTGGAGGTCAATCCCCATGCTCGTTCGTGAACGTATGACGCGGAACCCCGTGCTGTGCTCGTCCGATCTGCCCGTCAATGAAGCGTTTGATTTGATGAAGAAGGAGCGCATCCGCCGCATGCCCGTGGTCGATAAGGGCGGCAAACTGGTCGGCATCGTCTCCGACAAGGATCTGCTGCGCGTGACACCGTCGCCGGCCACGACGTTGAGCGCGTATGAGATTCCTTACCTGCTGTCCAAGGTCAAAGTTGGCGATGTGATGACGAAGAACGTCATCACGGTCAGCGAAGACACGCCTATCGAGGACGCCGCGCGCATCATGGTCGACAACAAGATCGGCGGCCTGCCGGTGGTGAACGAGGAAGCGGTGGTGGTGGGCATCATCACCGAGACCGACATCTTCAAGACCTTCCTGGAACTGATCGGCGCGCGCAAGCCCGGCGTGCGGATTACGATGTACGTGAAGGACGTGCGCGGCGAACTGGCGCGCATGGCCCAGGCCGTGGCCGACGTGGGCGGCAACATCGTCGCCACCGTGGAAGTGCCCGGTACCGATTCGACCAACTATGAGGTGTTGCTGAAGGTCACCGAAGCGTCGAAGGAGGCGCTCGTGGAGGCGCTCAAGCCGATCGCCGTGCGCATCGTCGACGTGCGCGAGGGGTAGCCGCGCGAGTGTAGACAAAGTGAGACCCGGCCTCTGAAGCGACAGAGGCCGGGTCTTTGTGTTATTGATCAGCCGCGAAGATGTGCACGCCAGTTATGAGGGAGCAGTCATTCCCGCGTGCTGTTGGCGGGAATCCAGCAGCCGATTGGCATGATACGCTAGATGCACCCTGGATGCCCGATACGCCCTGTCCGCGCTATGCGCGGGGGCGCGCTTGGCGAAGCACTCGGGCATGATGGTTCACCGATCGCGATTCCACAGGACTTCCATGATTGCAATTAACACAGCGTCTCCGATGTTCGCCATCAGATACACCACAGGCCAATTGGAACTTGCACCTGCCTGTCAGCTGCGAAGCCTAAACAGTACCTTGAACCGTTGCCAGATCGAGCGCCGGGGCTTGAGACGGATGTGCTCAATCAGGTACTCGCTTGGCGGTAACTCACCACGGCGAACTGCTTGGGCGATCTCTCGCGCGAAACGTGGCCAGTCCTGTTCGAAGAAGGGTTCGTGATACTGCCAATTGTGGTTGGCTGCATCGACCCAATTGTCCCAAAACGTGAAGGCGAATGCTATTGGCTCGTCGAAGTGAGAGTTGATCTCGAGAATACGGCCATAGTCTGATCGTAGGTCTCGCCGATGCGACGAATAAAGCCCTGTTCTTGGAGGCGTGCCTCTGCCTCAAGTGCGTTAGCCATGACTTCATGCTCTTCAGAGGACATACTCATGTCGCCTAACCACCGAATATCTGACGCCAAGGCAATTACATATCTCCGACACGGGACAAAACGCCGAAGACCTCGGAGGTTTTGTGCGTTTGGCTGGCGCTGCTTGGTCATCAACCCGATCGATGAGCAGGCGTTGGCAAACGATCAATGAAAACCTCCGAGGTCTTGATCACCGCCGCTTGATCCAATGCCAGATCGTCCCGCCGTCATTGAAGCCCAGCGGAATGAACACTTGCAGCGTCATCACGAACAGGTTCTCCAGAAAGAAGAACCACAACACAAACGACCACACGGCCTCGATATTGCGCGCCGTCATGAGGATGACGATGAAGGCGATCGACGACAACCACGCGCTGAAGATCGGCCCGCCCAACGCGCGGCGGAGGTGGACCCTGGCGGGCAGCGGCGGCTCTTCAGGCGGATAGAGCGAGGTGGCAAACACGCCCAGTGTGCCGAAGCGCACACCGCTCATCGGATAACCGGTGCGGCGCGCCGCCCAGGCGTGACCCAGTTGATGCACCACTTCGCTGAACCAGTGCAGCACGACGACGATCAGACCGCCGAGCAGCGCGGATCCGATCGGGAGGTTGAACACCGCCGCCATCAATCCGATCGCGATCACATACAACCCGATCGATCCGATCAGCGCCAATCGGATCACCGTCAAACGCAGTCCGGCCAGTGTGCCCAATGATCTTTCTTTCATGCGTGCTTGTCCTCTTGACGCGCGGCACGCCGCGCGATGTCGGCAATGAGTTCCACTTTCAACCGCCGGTAATACTGCCGCCACGCGGCGGTCTCCGCCAGCAGCACCTTCAACTCCGATTCGAGTTCGTCGGCTTCTTCAGAGCGTTGTCCGCCCAACTCGACCAACAGATGCTCGTCGCTCCACTCGCGCACGCTGATCTGTCCGGCGGCCTCCAACCACTCGATACCCTTGCGCGCCGTGATCAGGCGTTGATTCAGCGCCGCCGCCAGGCGCGGCACATTCACGCGCCCGCCGCGCTGCGTGAGGTCGTGCTTCAGCAAGCCCGTCAGGCGCTTGAGGAACGGCTCCGCGCGATCGTCGGCGGCGTCCGCCGCGCAGAGATAGATCGTCGTCGGCTTCACGCGCTCAAGCGCATAAACGAGTTCGCGCCAGCCGCAGGGCGCCGTCCAGATCACCAACACATCGGCCTGCGGCAAATCGTAACGCCGCGTCAACGCGAAGGGAGCACTCACCGCGCCATCGGCCCACGTCGCCACGCCGCGCTCGATCGGAAAATCGTGGAGCGCGATCGCAGCCGGATCTTTCGCGCGCCAATCGATCACGTCGATCGACACCGGCGGCGCGGCCACTTCTGCGATCGGCGCTTCCGCTTCCCGAAAATCCACCCACTCGATCGCGAGGGCCGTCTCGCCGCGGAACGTGCTGGTCTTGATCTGAAACGCCACATCGAGCGGCGCGTCGGGCAGATCGATCTCTGCGCCGCGCCACCAGATCAACTTCTGGGTGTGGCCCGCCCGATCGGCGATCGTCACTTCGCGGTGCTCGCCCTTGCGGCCGAAAGTTCGATCGTGCTCCACGCTGACCTCGCGCGCGGCGAACGTTACCGCCGGATTGCCCTGGCCGAACGGCGCCAAGCGCTCGATCTCGCGCGCGAACTCGAGCGTGACGTGATCGAGCGGCAGCACCGCATCGATGGGCAGGCCATCCATCACGGCGGAAGGATCGCGAATCAGCTGCACGCTGTCGGACAGAGCACGGCGAAACACCGGCAGATTTTCGGCAGGCAGTGACAGGCCCGCTGCGCCCGGATGCCCGCCCACGCCCAAAATGAATTCGCTGCACAGCTTCAGCGCCGTGGTGATGTCCACGCCCGCGACGGATCGCGCCGAGCCGCGCAGCACATCACCTTCGCCGACGAGCATGACCACCGGCCGTTGATACTGCTCGGCCAGGCGATTGGCCACCGGCCCGATGACGCCGCTGTGCCAATACGGCTGATGCAGCACCAGCGCGTGGTATTCCAACAATGACGGTTCTTTGGCGATCTGTTCCTGCGCCGCGACGAGAATCTGATCCATCAGCAGCTTGCGCTGATTGTTCAGGCCTTCCAGTTGTGAAGCCAGAATGCGCGCGCGCGTGAGATTGGCCGTCGTCAACAACTCGACGGCGAGGTTCGCATCGCCGAGCCGCCCCAATGCATTGAGCCGCGGCCCCAGCCCAAAACCGATATGCTCCGCCGACAGATTCGCCGCGTCGATCTTGGCGAGCGTGAGCAGCGCTTGCAAACCCAGCCGCGGCGTGCGCCGCAAGCGATCGAGGCCGCGCTGCAACAAATAGCGCGTGTCGGCAGTGAGCTCGGCCACATCGGCCACGATGCCCAGCGCCACCAGATCGAGATACTCGTCGGCGCGATCGGGTTCGCCGGCCAACTGCCACACCTGCTGGGCGAGCTTGAAAGCTACACCCACTCCCGGCAGCGAGCGCAGGGGATGCGTGGACGGCAGCCGCTTGGGATTGATCAGCGCATCGGCATGGGGCAGTTCGTCGGGCAGATCGTGATGATCGGTGACGAGGACGGTGACGCCCTGCGACCTGGCAAAGGCGATGGCGTCGTGCTCGGCGCTGCCGGTATCGCAGGTGAGCAGCACGTTGAGGCGTTGATCGCGCAAACGCTTCAGCGGCTCAAGCTTGATGCCGTGCGATTCGGTCAGGCGGTGCGGGATGTAGAACGTTACGTCGGCTTGCAAATCGCGCAGCAGCGAAACGAGCAGCGTGGTGGACGTCTGCCCGTCGGCGTCGAAGTCGCCCCACACGGCGATCTTTTCTCCGCGCGTGACGGCGCGATACAACCGCTCGGCAGCAGCAGCCAGATCGGGTAGGTCGTCCGGCGGGGCGGGCGTGTACCGATCGGGGTTGAGGAAAGCCGCGGCGGCTTCTGGTGTGGTGATACCGCGTCGCGCCAGCAGCTGCGCTACGATCGGATCGCCGCCGACTTCGGCGGCCAGCGCCGGATGGATTGCCAGGGGTTCAGGAAAGAGCCACATCAATACTCAATCGCGTCGATCTGCTCGATGTTGATGCGCGCGACCAGATCGAAATCTTCTTCGTCAGGATCGCTGATCCCGGCGTGCACGCCGCGATCACACAGCGAACGATAGATGCAGTAGGCGCACTTGCGCTCGTTGGGCGTCTTATCCCATTCGCCTGCCTGTGCTGCTCGTTGTTCGATCTCGCCGATCAGATCGATCAAAAAGCGGTAATCGGCGGCGTGCTGGGCGGCGTCGTAGGGCAGGGCGATCGGCTGAGCGGGGCGCTCCGCGTGGGCGAACCAGTAGATCATCGAGACGGTGCCCGGCGGGCGCTGCTGCGCGTTAGCGAGCACGTAGCGATACACGCGGGTCTGCACGCGCTGCAAGAGTTGATCGCGCGTGGGCTGGCGGTGTTCCGTTTTCCAATCGACGATCACCGCGCGATCGTCGTCACTGGCGATCAGATCGAAGTGGGCGGTAAGGCGATAGCCGCCCGTCACGGCGAGCGTAGTCTGCGAAGCAGTCTCAGCGGACTGGCCCAGAGATTGCTTCGTCGCGCTTGGCGCTCCTCGCAATGACGATGCAGCGATAGGGATCGACAGCGCCGCTTCGGCACGGCGCTGTGCCGGCAAATCGTGCAGGGTCGTGTTCAGGCTGGCGAGATAGCTTTGCCACCAGCGCGCCAGTTCCGGCTCGCCAATGGATTCGGTCAACGTCTCGGCGCTCAACCCTTCGACGTGTTGTTGAATCAAGCGGTGAAAGCGGCGGCCCAGTTCGGCCAGGCGTTCGCGCTCCAGCAGCGGCTCCGCCTCAACGGCGGGCCAGGCCTGCTCCAACAGATAGCGCAACTGAAAGCGCCGTGGGCAGTCGAGGTAGTCGCTGAGACTGGCTTGGGAGAAGCGGAAGTTGGTAGGTAGAGACATGTTGTCTTCCTGACAAGATGACCGAATGATCGGATGACATGATGACCTTGCTGCGAGATCATCCCGTCATCTTGTCATCTCTTCATTTTGTCATCTTATTCCACCAAACATCACAACTGCTCGCTTCACGGCGGCCACACACTGCGCCGTCTGTTGATTGACTTGCTGCGGCGTAAAGTACAACACGTTCTCGTGGGCGGTGCGCGGGCGTCGTTCGCGGATGACGATGCCTACCTCGCCCTGCGTGCACGGCACCGCCAGATCGACGTTGTAGCGGGCGCGGGCTTCGCGGATGACGTAGCCGCGCTCGGCGGCGATGCCCGCATCTTTCAGCGCGCGCCACATCACGTCGTGCTCGTGCGGTCCCAGGATCAGATCGTTGATCTCCCACGCGCTGAACAGCCGTTCGCCGGTGGTCAACACGAACGTCAAACGCCGCCAGCGTTTCGACGGGATGGGATGCGGCAGTTCCAGCAGCGGGCTGAGCTGCAACTTGTAGTACGGATCGCTGGCATGGGGATGCTGTGCTTCCGCGGGCAGCAGATCGCGCCGGCTCAGCAATTCGTGGCCGCGCACCTGCGCATACCAGCGCACGCTGAAGGCGTCATCACCAAAGGGCTTGGTGCAATAGAAGGCAACGAAGTCGGGCGGGAAGAATTTAGGCGCGGTCTTCTGCGGGATGCGATACCAGTGCTGCTCGCGCGCCAGAGCCAGATCGCGCGGCGAATTCATCACGGCCACGAGCACGGACGAATCGGGTTGCATGGCGTGATTCTAATATGAAAGACGCGCGGCGTAAAGCAGAGAAGACGGCGCGCCGAAGAGGTCAATCAATGCTCGGCGCCTTCGCTGATCTGCCGCAGGCGCTCGTGATCGAGCACGACGATATAGCCGCCCGGCTCCGTGTGCACCAGTCCCTCTTTGCGGAAGCGGCTCATCACGCGGATGGCGGTTTCGATAGTCGTGCCGGCCATGTCGGCGAGGTCCTGGCGTGACAAGGGCAGGTTGATGCGCGTGCCGTCGTCCGCTGGCTCGCCCACCTTGTTGCACAATTTCAACAGGATGTTGGCGAGGCGCACGTCGACGCGCTCCACCGCCAGCACCCGCATCTTCATGGCGGCCTGCAGCCGCTCGCCCAGCAAATGGATGATGCGCAGCGCGATGTCGGGGTACTGGCGGATGAGGCGCAAATAGGGTTCGCGTTCGATGCTGAGGGCTGCGGCGGGCGTCATCGCCACCGCCGTGGCCGGGTGCAGGGGCAGCAGCAGCCCGGCTCCACCAAACATCTCGCCGGGCGTGATTACTTCCAGCAGGTTCTCCTGGCCGTCGCTGGTGTATTTGACGATCTTGATCTGGCCCGCGCAAACCACCCACAACCGATCGGCCGGATCACCTTCCAGGAAAATCATTGCATCTTGATCAAAAAGGTCTACGCGGAACCACTCGGCCTTGGCGGCGATCTGATCGTCGGTCAATGAAGCGAAGAGTGAAACCTGGCGCAGGATTTCAACGGGGTTCATGGCGCATCGCGAAGACCTCGAAGGTTTGGAAAACTTCCGAGGTCGAGATATCTATCTGCCGCGCAGCCGCAGCCGCGCATCGCGGCAGTGCGGGCATTCCAGGCCAAAGTATTCGCGCCCGCAGGTGCGGCACACGCGCGGATCGACCGGGCGCTCGTCGTTGAGCGAGGCGGCGATGAGCACAATCTCCTGGCCTTCAAAGCGCTTGAGCACTTCGCTCAAATCCTCGCCCATGATCATGAGCCTGCCTTCCACGCGGTGCAGCACGCCGCGCTTGACGGCTGCATCCAATTCATAGGCGGCTGTCGCCATCTCCAGCACTGTGGCTTTACGCATCGACATGGGCATCCTCCTCGGCTGGCGCGGCAATGACGCGCTGCGCCGCTTTGTCCTTCTGAATTCGAAAATGATCGAAGTCGCGCGCCACCAGCGTTTCGGGGAAGATCGCGCGGGCTTCGGCCAGCACGTCGCGCTCGGCGTGGCGCCGCGACAGGTGGGTCAGGATCAACTGCTTCACCCCGGCCGCGCGCGCCAGCTGCGCGGCTTGCGTCGCCGTCAAATGACCAAACGCTGTGGCCAGCTCAGCTTCGTCGGCGCAGTACGTCGCTTCGATCACCAGCGCGTCCACGCCGCGCACGGCGTCGATCAAATTATCCACCCGCGCCGCGTCCCCGACCACGGCCAGCGACGCGCCTTCGATCAGCTCGCCCAGCACGTCGTCGGGCTGAATCACGCGGCCGTCGGCCAGCTCGATCGGTTTTCCGGAAACCAGCAGTTTGCGCTCCGGCCCGAACGGCACACCCAGCGCCTCGGCCTTGTCCGCCAGGAAGGGACGATGGGATTTCTCGCGGAACAGGTAACCGAAGTTGCCGCTGCCGCGATGCGTGACCGAAAACGCCGACAGATCGAACGACTTGTCGCCCAACAGCTTACCCGGCTTGACTTCGTTGAAGTGCAGCTTCACCACGGTCTTGGCCTCGCGCAGCACAATCTTGTAGATCAAATCCTCCACCCGATCGAGCGCGGCGCGGCCCCCGTAGATATTGAATTCCTCCAGCGTTTCCCAGCGCATCAGCGTGCTCAACAGACCGGCCAGCCCCAGGATGTGATCGAGGTGCCCGTGGGTCAGCAGGATCTTATCGAGCCGTTTGAAGCCCAGGCCGCTCTGCAGCAGTTGACGCTGCGTGCCTTCACCGCAATCGATCATGAAACGGTGCTCGTTGTGCAGCACCATGGCCGACGGCAAGCCGCGTCGGATGGACGGGGCTGAAGCAGAAGTGCCGAGGAAGACGATTTCGAACATGAGACTGAACTATTGCGCGCTGGCGATGGCGGTGAACAGCAGCACGATGACGCTGAGCACCAGGTTGATGCGCGTCAGGCGCACCTGCTGCCGCTGCACGCGATCGATCTGCGCTTCATCCGCCAGACCGTTGGCGATGAGCAGCGCGTTGCGTTTCAGCATTGGCTGCACGGAAAACGTGATGAAGGCCGCCACCAGAATCATGCCCAGCACGGCCACATGCTTGAGCAGAATCGCTTGCGCCCACGGACTGTCGAATTGCAGGAAGCCTTTGTAGAAGCGATTGGTAAACGTCTGCACCATGCCGGTCAGGATCAACACGGCGAGGCTGATATTGGCGATCGGCTGGAAGCGCTTCAGCAGGGCTTCCAGCAGGCGTGCGCGCAGCGGGAGATCAGCCACAGCCCGATCGAGCACTGGCTGCACGACGAGGGCCAGCGTGACCAGGCCACCGATCCAGGCGACCGTGGCGAGGAGATGCAGGAAGAAACTCGTGCTGATGATGAGGTTGCTGGTTGACATGGTTTGGATTATACCTGAAAAATAACAAAAACCTCCCGGCGGTTCTGAACCGCCGGGAGGTTGCAGCGTCACTCAGTGCCGCGCTGCTTATTCGTCGCCGGTGACTTCTTTCAAGAATCTACGCACCGGATCCCACGAGGCGCGCCGGCTGCCATCGGCCTTGATCAAGCTATAAGGCACGGGATCGTCCGTGGGGCCTTTGCCTTTATTGCCATAGTCCATGTTCCATAAGAAGGCCAGTTTCACGAAGCCCCATTCCTTCATCAATTTGAAGGCCTCCACGATGTTGTTGCCCTGTTCTTCCACCGTGTTGTCCTGCGCAAACTCGAAGCCCGGTGGAAATTCACCGTAATCTTCGCTGCTGGCCCAGCCGAACTCCGTCACGCACAGCGGCTTCTGGTTGTTGAGCAGTTGGGCATAAGCTTGCAGCGTGTCCTTGAAGTACCACGAGCGGTGCGGCGTGCCCTGGCTGTTGTCAAACGGGCCCCGGAATTTCGCGGTAGCGGCCTTGGGCAGGCTGGGTGCTTCGGCGGCGCTGACATTGGGGCCGATGTTGTAACCGTTATGGTGCACGCCCACACAATCGACCGTGTCCACCAGCCCGTTGTCGATCATCATCTGCATGTAGCGCACATCGTCGATGGCTGTGGCGCCGTCATCCCAGCCGGTGGGCGACAGCGCTCCGCTGATGACCATGATGTTGGGATCTTCGGCCTTGATGGCTTGATAGGCGGCGCGCAGCAGATCGACGTAGCGCCTGGCATCCAGCGTCTGCGGATTCGTGCGCCACTCGCGCATCAGGTTCTGCTCGTTCCACACTTCAATGGCCTGCACCTTGCCCTTGTAGCGCTGCACCACCTTGCGCACGAAATCGGCGTAGGCCTGCGGATCATCGGGCGGGCCGTCGATGGCGTCAGGATCGTTTTCGCCCGGGGGGACACTCGGCTCCAGGCCGGGATGCGTCCACTTGGGTGCGGTGGGAATGCTCAGCATGACGCGCAGGCCGCGCTCGTGCGCCGCGTTGACGATGTTATCGAAGCCGGTCCAGTCGATGTTGCCCTGCTCGTGCTCGAACACGCCCCATTGCAATTGCTGCTTGATCCAGCGGGCGTGCAAGCGATCGGCGAGATCGGCGGCGAGTTTCGGATCACCTACCAGCCCGTTGACCTGCACCCCGTAGCCGAAGTCCATTTCAGGATACAGGCCATCCGGTCCGAAGTTGGGGTTCAACGTCGGCGCAGGTGTTGGCTGTGGTTGCTGCGCGGCTTGTGTGGGCGCAGGCTGAGCCGGCTTCGTCGCCTGCACGACGGGTGCTGCTAGGGTGGGCGCTTGTGCGGTGGTGTCGGCGGGCTTGCTGAAGAAGACGTTGTACACCAGCACCGCGCCCAGCGCCACCAGTCCCAGCCACGCGATAATCAACACGGGCAGGGGAATGCGATTAAAGAACGAGTCATTTTTCATGTTGCCAGTTGCTCCGTTGAAGACAGTTGCCAGAAGCAAAAGCGCAGAGATTGCTCTGCGCCTTTGTTGGTTCTACCCGCCACTTGCTAACGCGACCCGACCACTGCGCCCAGCGAATCGCACGCCGGACAGCTGTCGCCCGGTCGGATGATGGCGTAGCCCGCCATCGGATCGCTGTCGTAATTGGTGAAGTCCACGTTCCAGATGATCATGATGCGCACCTTGCCGCTGTTGATCGACATCGCCGCAGCCTCCGCCAGCCACTGCGCTTGCTGCGCCAGCGTGACATCTTTGGCCCACGCAAACGCGGGGGCGGCCTGTTCCAGCGGCGGATAGCCTTCGTCGGTCAAGTAACCGAACTCGGTGAAGCACACCTTGCGCGCGCCACCGAAGGCGCCATAGTATAGATTCATCGTTGGGGCGAAGTACCACGAGTAGTGTGTGCCGCCCGCGGGATGGCCTGAACTGGCCGACGGTGAGGTCGCGCCTGAGTTGTGATGCGCGCCCACGCAGTCCATGTAGTTGGCCGCACCGGCTGCGGCCATCTGCTGCAGGAACACATCGTCGTTGCAGCCGCCCGCCTGGCAGCCGCCCGCAAAGAAACCGGTGGGCGCCAGGGCGGCGCTGACCACCATCGTGTTGGGATTGGCCGCTTTGATGGCGTTGTAAGCTTTGGCCAACAGCTGGGTATAGGTCGCGCCGCTCACCTGACCGGTGGGCCATTCGCGATCGATGTTGGGTTCATTCCACACCTCGATCGCATCCGCACCCGCGGCGGCCATCGCCGCCACCGATTGGGCATACTCAGCCTGATAGCCCGGATCGGTCACGCGACTCTTGTCGCCCAACACGCCCAACAGCACCTTGAAGCCCGCGCCGTGCGCCATGTTGATCAACCCAGCCGCGTCGCCACCCGCAAAAGTCTGCACCTTGATCCAGCTCATGCCAGCTTTCTTCATCAAGTCGGGGCGGCGGAAGCCGTTGACGTGACCGCCCAGCTCAAATGAACCAACGTTTACTGGACGCGTAACGGGCGGCGGATTGCCAGCCACAACATTGCCCGCCGGCGGATCACCGGCGACGATGACGGCGCTCAATTGCGTGCCGAAATTGGTCTGGCCGCTGCGCAGCTGCCACAGCCCGGTGTAGTTGCCGTACTGTTCGGGCGAGGTCAATTCCACGCTGACTTCTACTTCGGTGTTGGGCGCAACTTTGCCCACCGGCACCGTGTCGGGCGAGGCCATCTTGGCGCCGCTCACATAGACCAGCGCCGTATCTTCCGGCCAGTCACACGAGCCGCTGTTGCGCACTTTCCAGGTCTTCTTGAATTTCTCGGCGTTCTTGAATTTGGAGCCATCGGGCACGGTAACGTCGGCCACGTAGGTTGAACTGAGGCACGCTGCGTTTGCCGCCGTTGCGGTTGGGGTGACGGTGGTTCCCGCCGTCACCGTATCCGTCGTCGTAGTGGTGGCGGTCGCCGTGATGGCCGCCGTGTCGCTGAGCGCGGCGGTGATGCGGAGCTTGCTCTCACCGTGCGGTTGTGATCCAACTAAGGCGGCGATCTTGAATTCACCGGCTTGATCGGGGACGGTCCACACGTAGGTGGTATCGGTGATCGGGCGGGTGATGGTGATGATCTGGCCGTTCGCCAGCTCGATCTTCCACTGCATATCGAACGGCGTGGGCAGCCCTTGCGGCACGGCCTGCTGCCGATAGCCCTTCAGCGCTTGCGCGAGCGAGGCCTGTTCAACGTCGCCTGCCAGGCCGGTGATCACGGCGCCGCGCATGTGCCGCGGCAGTAGCAGTTCCAGTTGGCGGGCCAGCGTGCGCGCCGTCTTGACTACCACTTCGCGCGGCTTGCCGTTGTCTACATATTTGAAGCGGTACGTGTGCGTGACGTCGTCGTATTCAAAGTCGCTGACTTGCGTCGGATTCGCCAGCGTCAGCGTGAGGGTCGAACCGGGCGTGAGGGAAACGGGCTCCGTGAAGCTGAACTGGCCGATCGGTTTGATGGCTTCCGCAAAAGGCACTTCCACGGTCTGGCCGTCTTGCGTGGCGAGGCTGGCCACGGAATAGATCGGTTGGAACTTGTAGCGATCGATCTGCGTGGGCGCCCAATCGACCAGCGCGTAACCGGTCTTGCCGCTCAGGTAGTTGGCGGGGTCCTGGCCGAAATCGGCTTGCACGATGTCCACTGCATTGCCGATGGCGACCCAGTCGTAACCGGCGGTATCCGGCGCGCCGTTCTGATCGATGGACGGCGCGGGCAGCACCACGGCCAGCAGCTTCGTTTCTGCGTGCAGCCGATCGGCCAACTGCTCGATCAGTGTCGTAAAGGCGGCGCGGTCTTCCACCGGCAGCCCGCGATAATCGATGGCGAGGCCGGCGAAGTTCTTGCGGGCGGCCAGCTCGACCAGTTTGTCCAAATGCGTCCTGGTCGCGGCTTCATCGGCCAGAATGCTTTGCACGGGGGCCGCTTCCAGCGACTGCACCACCGGATACAGCCGGGCTTTGCCCAGGTCTGGCAGGTCGCCTGCCGTGGCAACGATGGCGCCATCGTCGGCGACGGTCCAGCCCAGAATGAAGGCCTCAGTTACGGTATCGGCCGCCCCGGCTGGCAGCTGCTGGCCGGGCCGCACTTGCACACTCACAGCTGGAGCCATGGAGGTGGATTGGAACAGGGCAACGCTCTGCGGCAAAGCAGCAACCTGCGCCGAGACTGTGCCGCCAGCCGGATCGACATAGGCGCCCAGCCACGACCAGCTGGCGCCGTCCCACCCGTACAAGTCATACGTTTGATCGGGCTGCGCGGTGGCGGGCAGCGCCACCGCGATGCTGGCCGGAACCGGGTCCTGCCCGCAAGCGCTGAGCTCATAGACGGGGCTGCGCAAAACCAGCTGCGCCGGTTGTGCCGCTTGCGCGGCAGACAGCTCCTCGCCAGCCTGTCCCGTTTCATACTGAGCCTGTTCGATGGCTGTGGTATTGAAGGTCAACGAACGGCTCGAATCCGCTAACGCCACCGTCAGCCCGTCAGGTGTGGTGACTGCGGGCGAGTCGGCGTTGAGTGTTGTGCCGGTGCAGACCAGTCCGGTGCGCTCCAGCACGGAGACAGGGGGCAACAGTAATCCGATGACGACGAGCACGGCCACGCTGGCCGCGCCGATGATCAGCCAGCGGCGGTTGCCTGAGAAGCGAGAGGTACTCATGGGTGCGCTAACTTCCTTTCAAAATCGCAAAAAGTGACGGCCCGTTACTTGCCGTCACAAGGTTAGAGGCCGGTATCAATGGCCGGTCTATGCTAAGTTGGGCGCGATTCTAGCATGGCTGTTTTGAATCTGCAAGCCACATCCCTGGCTAGGGGGAGGCAATCCCCGTTTGCACAATACTTGTGGGGTGAATATAATAGAAACGTCGCGAATTTGACAGTCCATCCAGCCAGTATCGATGAGGAGGTCGCTTGCTCAAGCGTTTGATGTCAAACTATCAGCAGCTTAGTGGAATAGTCATGGTGATGTTGGCGGCCCTGGTTCTGGCTGCCTGCGATTCAGCTCCAGCCCCGGCTGGCCCAGCCGGGTTGCCCACGGCTACGGCCGGTGCGCCTCAGCCTCAGGCGGCGGCGCCCACGGCTGTGCCGCAAGGACCGGCGGCCATCGTCAACGGCCAGGAAATTTCTATGGCGGTTTTTCTGCGCGAGGTGGCAAAGCGGCAGGCGCCGTTGATTCAGCGCGGCGTCAATGCGAACACACCGCAAGGCCAGGCGGAATTGGAGCAGCTCAAGCAGCTCACGCTGGACAACATGATCGATGACGTGCTCGTGCTGCAAGATGCGGCCAAACAAGGCGTGGCCGTGTCTGACGCTGAAATCGAAGCCGAGATCCAGAAGGGCATCTCAACCGCGGGCGGGCAGGCGAAATTTGAAGAGCAGTTGAAGCGCGAAGGCATGACGCTGGACGAGGCACGCAGCACGGTGCGGACGCAGTTGTTGTACCAGAAGATGATCGCGCGCGTCATCGGCAATCTGCAAACGACCGAGCAAGTTCACGCCCGTCACATCCTGGTGGATTCGGCCGGAGTGGCACAGGCCCTGTTGGAGCAGATTCGCGCCGGAACCGATTTTGGGCAACTCGCGCAGCAGGCTTCGCTGGATACGACGACGCGCGCCAACGGCGGCGATCTGGGCTGGTTCCCGCGCGGCAAGCTGGTGGCCAAGGAGCTGGAAGATGCGGCCTTTGCCTTGCAGCCGGGCCAGGTTAGCGAGGTTGTGCAAAGCGCCCTGGGCTATCACCTTGTCCAGACCTTGGAGCGCGATCCCGCGCGCCAGCTGGCAGGAAACGATCTGGTAGACGCCCAGCGCCTGGCGGTCGAGAATTGGCTCAATGGTTTACGCCTGCAGGCCCAGGTGCAGCGTCTGGCCGGGCAGTGAACAACCATCAGGATTGAGGTCAGATCATGACAGAAGTCACCAAGCCGAAAAAATCGCGGGCCAGTCTGTTCAACGCGTTGACGTTAATCTTGCTGGGCTTGACTATCTTCATGGTCCTTTGCTACAGCACGATCTTCTTCCTGCCAACTGTGTTCTTCAATCCGCTGCCGCCCTATAGTCAGGCGCTCTCAACCATGGCGCCACCGCCGACGCCAGCTCCCACGCTGCCGCCCACGTGGACGCCGACGCCCGCACAGACCATCAAGCCATCACCGACGCGCCCGTCGGTAACGCCGACGCCGTCGCGCACGCCGCGCGCCACGCGCACACCGCTGCCGACCGATACCCCCACGCCGTCGATTACACCGTCCCCCACCGAGGATCTGTGCAAGTCTTTGGTGCTGCTCGGCCCGCCGCCGGCCCAGAAGTACAATGCTTATGATCTGCCCACACTGGTCTGGAAATTTGACCGGCCGCTGGGGCCGAACGAGCACTGGGATGTGCTGCTCGATCCGCCGGGGAGCGGCATGGGATCGATCGCCTGGGCTGACCGCACTAATCCCAAAAACAAAGACTGCACAACCTATTGTGAACATACGATTGCTGTGACGGATATCTATCCGGGCGGCCGCTTCAATTGGACCGTCGAGCTCATTCGCACGGATGCCAAAGACAAAGTGTTGGGCGTGGTTTGCCCGGCGCCGCCCGCTTTCTTTTTTGAATTTTGATGCGCGAGCGTGCTGATCGTGATCGCCTGAAGACCGAGCGGATGTTGAACCGGCTGGCGCTGGTGTTGTTGGGGCTGACGGCCGTGGTGCTGGCCTGCTATCTGATCATCTTTCTGATCCCGGCCGTTCCGTTAAACCCGTGGCCGCCGATTGCGCAGGCCCAGCTTGTCACGTTGATGCCGACGGCAACGCTCAAACCGACGCTGCCCGCCACGTGGACGCCAACGCCGGCGCAGACGTATCAGGCCGTGGCGACGCGCCCGCCTGACACCCCGGTCCCGACGCGCACGCCGCTGGCTTCACGCACGCCGACTAAAAGTCCGGCGCTGCCGACAAAGTCACCTTACAAATTTTCGCCGGTGCGCGAGCCGGTGCTGACCGCCGATAAATATGGCGCGGCCTGCGGCAACTGGGGCGGGGTGGGCGGGCAGGTGCTCGATCTGAACGGCGCGCCGCTGACCGGAGTTTCGGTGGTGGGGTGGGGCGGGCCGATCGGGGAGCAGAACAAGCGCGTGTTCGTCTCGGGCAGTGATGCGCGCATCAATAAGTTCTACGGCGGCGATGGCGCTTACGAGTTGTACATCGGCGCACCGGGTGATTTTGAATTCTTTGTGGTGGTGTACGAAAACGGGCGGCCGGTGTCACCCGTGGTGAAAGTCAGCATGGTGAATGACTGTACACGCGATCTGGCCTTAATCAACTTTCAGCGGAATTTCTAAACTATGGCACGTCGACGCTTCTTCAAACGATCAAAAGCGCAAGACCCGGCGATGGCGACCGAACCGCTCGAGGCGGCGGACGTTCCGCCGGCTGCGCCGCGCCGGCGCACGCCGCCATCACCGTGGTTAAACCGCCTGGCGCTGGTTTTGCTGGCCCTGGCGCTGTTGATCGGCGCGTGTTATCTGATGATCTTTCTGAACCCCGCACTGTTTCTGAATCCTTTTCCGCCGCAAGCGCGGGCGGCTTTGGCGACTTTTGCGCCGACGTTGACACCGCAGCCGACGTACACGCGCACCTTCACGCCCACCCCCACCAACACGCCGACGGTGACGCCGCGTCCTTCGCGCACGCCGACGCATACGGCCACACGGCGCCCGACACTCGATCTGACGATCACGGGCACGCCGCGCAACTTCCTGGCAACGCGCACGCCCACGCCCACGGCCACGCCCACGGTCGGCCCGACGAAATCGCCGTTCAATTACACGGCCGAAGTGCTGTATCAGCGGGCGCAGTTGTATGGCTCCAATTGGTCCGGCATCGCGGGACTGATCTTCGGGCTGGATCTGAAACATCAGCCGGGCATCGGCGTGAAAGCGTGGGGCGATGATCCGCTGGGGCCGGAAGGCAAGCTGCTGCCCTCCGGTACGGCCACGCAGTACGGGGCGTCTGGCTTCGAATTTACGCTGGGCGACAAGCCGGTGAGCGGCCGGTTTAACGTGCAATTGTTCGATGCCAACAACCTGCCCATTTCCCCGATCGTCGAGATTGATCTCAAGGGCGATCCGCGCGCGAATCTGGCGTACATCATCTTCCGGCAAAATCACTGAGTAACGATCGTGGACATCTTCCGTCCGCCGCGTTGATCTTCCACCACCTCGCAGCTGAGCAACGGCTCGGCCCGCGCTCCTCCTGTCTGGACTGGATCGCTTTGTATATCAATCCAGTTTAAGACAGGGGGTTCTTCAAGTTGCCTCCATCCAAAGTAATCCGGAGTTCATTGCTGTTCGGCGCCGTGCTCTACGGCGTCGAGCTGCTGGACGAATTTATCTATGGCTTGTTTGGTGCGGCGCTGCCGACGATCAAGACGGAGTTGGCGCTGACGTACACGCCAGTCGGGTTGTTGTTCACACTGCCCGGACTTATCGCCGTCGGTGGTGAGCCGCTGCTGCTGGCCCAGTGCCTCATATTTGTGGCGAGCGGCGCCTACGTGAACCTCTCGCAGGCCACGTTGATCGATCGGGATCTGCAGCGCGCGGAACACACGATGGCGCGCCGGGCGCCGCTGCTGCTCGGCGGCCTCGCCGACTCGTTCGGCTTGCAGACGGCGATGTGGCTGTTGATCATCGGCCCCGTCGCGTTGATCTGGGGAGTGAGGTAAAATCACGAGGCGTGGAGCAAGTCAACAACTTGCCCTGCATTCTGTTTTTGACGAAAGGATTTCATGACTCGCATCGATCTGCACCTGCACAGCACTGCGTCCGATGGCGTCTGCTCACCGACGGAAGTGGTGCGTCTGGCCAAAGAACGCGGCCTCACCACGATCGCGTTGACGGATCACGACACCACCTCCGGTTGGGAAGAAGCCATGGCTGCCGGGCGCGAGCTGGGCGTCGAAGTGTTGGGCGGCTTTGAAATCAACAGCGAAACTGATCTGGGCCACATCGATTTTCTGGTATACGGCGCAGATGCGGACAATGCTGAGTTGCAAGACTTCTTGTTGACGATCCGCGATGGGCGCGTGGGTCGCGCTAAAGGCATGGTGAAAAGGCTGGCCGAGTTGGGTATGCCGCTGGAGTGGGAACGCGTGCTGCACTTCGCGGGCGCTGCGCAATCGATCGCGCGGCCGCACGTGGCGCGGGCGTTGGTCGAAGCCGGCTATGTGGCTTCCACGCAGGAAGCGTTCGACCAGTATCTCAACGATCAGGGGCCGGCGTATGTCCATCGGTTGGAGGTCAAACCGCAGGACGTGATCGACACGATTCATCACGCGGGCGGCGTGATCGTGTTATCGAGTCCGGAGCATTCCAAGACCACGCCTCTCACACCGACGCTGGCCGAGATGGGGCTGGATGGCATCGAGGTGTACTATTTCGATCACTCGGATGAGAAGAAGATCGAATTGCTGGAACTGGCGCGGCAGCACAACTTGATCGTGACGGGGGGCAGCGATTTTCACGGCGACAAGACGCACGCGGAACTGGGCTCGGTCTACGTCCCGCTGGAAGTGCTGGATCGCTTGAAGGCGCGCATCGCGCAACGACGTTAGAAAACCTCCCGGAGATTTGCGAATCTCCGGGAGGTTCGTTTGAGGTATCATTACGCGCATGAAAGTGCTGTGGTTGCTGTTACTGCTGCCGCTGCTGTCGGTGATACCACAGACGGCGCGCCCCAACTGTCGCTCGGATATTCAGGGCGTCACGCACTGCGTCGAGGATGGCGGCGACACGCAGCTGCTCATCATCGATCTGAGCGATCCTTATCTGCGCGTGCAGACGGTGATGGCGAATGATGTATTGGATGTGTGGCCGTCGGACGAAGAACGCGAAAGTGTGAGCGATATGGCGCAGCGCTATCGCGCTGACGGCGTGATTGCGGCCATCAACGCCGATTACTTCGGGCGCGAGCGCGGCCCCGAAGGACCTACGGTGGTGCAGGGGCAGCGGCTCGATACCCCCGTGACGATCGCGCTGAATCCCAGCGAGTATCGCCGCACGACATTGGCCCTGGCGCGATGGGGACAGGCGGCGATCACCCACCTCAACCCGATCGGTTCTCTCAGCCCCGGCGTCTACCGTGATCTGTTGTTCAACGCGGTCAGCGGCGGGCCGATCATCTTATATGAAGGCCGCGTGCTGCCCGAAGCATTCGCGTGTCTGTTTGACGGCATTCCGATGGGGGCGTGCCGCCGCGCTCGGCAGACGGCGGCGGGGATCGATGAATCGGGCCAGACGCTGTATCTGGTGGCGAGTGAGCAGCGATCGACCGGGCGCCTGGCCGAATTGCTGCGCGAGTATGGCGCGTTCAACGCGATGAAATTAGACGGCGGCGGCTCGACGCAGTTGTGGTATCGCGGGCGCACGCTGGTGGACAGCGAACGCAAGATTGCCAATGCGCTGCTGATCTTCAAGGAAGACGCGCCGCGCCACGCCGCGAAGTTGATCGCGCGTCCGCCGGTCTTGTTGATCGAAGAGGGCACAGGGGCTTCCGTCGAAGTGGAGCTGCGCAACGCCGGTCATCTCGACTGGACGAGCGATCGCTACTACGGCTTGCGTCTCCGCGAAGACGAAGCGTGGGCCAGTGACTTTCTGCGTCTGCCGCAGGACGTGGCGCCGAACGGCACAGCCGTGTTCACGCTGCCGATCAATTCGGCGTTGACGGCGGGTGTGTACACCTCGACGTGGCAGCTGGCGACGCCGTTCGAATCGTTCGGCCCGACAGTGCCGGTGAATATCGTCGTGCTGCCGCGCGAGGCGGGCGATCTGCACAAGCAGGTTCAACCGCTGCTCAAGCGTCTGACGCGCTTAAGCGACAAGAGCTATGAAGTGGAATGGCCTAAGACGGCGCAG
This sequence comes from uncultured Anaerolineae bacterium, assembly GCA_964398185.1. Lineage (GTDB taxonomy): Bacteria > Chloroflexota > Anaerolineae > Fen-1058 > Fen-1058 > Fen-1058. Next base: position 56,932 of record CAYNML010000026.1, read on the forward strand.
CAGATTCAGCAGATGATTGAAGCGTGGGTGAAGAAGAAGCCGTAACTGAGTGGATTTCAAGCATCCCGCCTGGCGCTCCGCTTACGCCGTGTCCGCAAAGCGGCGGCGCGCTAGGCGGGATGCTACGCACTACGTTTTACGCATCACGCACCACGCACCATGCGCCACGCATCACGCACCACGCACCACGGGAAAATCCAGCAGCAGCACTTCCACCACCAAGCGCGCCGTCACATTGCGATCCATCTGCCACAGGGCGCGGCCACACGCATCGGCCGCGGCTTTGGCTTGATTCAGCTCCACGCGCCGCGCCAGGGACCGAATCTCCGCTGCGCGATCGACGTTGATCAATTCTGCCGAACTGCCGCTGCTCGCCAGCAGCACATCGCGCCACCACGTGCGCCACAGATCGATCGCGTGGCGGGCACGCTCGCTTTTCTTGGTCAGTTCTTCGGCGTAGGCAAAGCGCGCGACCCGATCGGCTGTCAGCAACCCCTGCAAGTCTTCCAGGTATTTCGCCCGCTCAGACATGATCGCCGCATCGCCGACCGCAGTGACCGCCCAGCCCAGTCGCCCGCCGGAGAGGTGCGCCAGTAAATTAGCTTGATTGGCCGCGACGTGCCATTGCTTGATCAACGCTTCGCGCACCTGGGCGATGGTCAATGGGCGCAGCGGCACTTGCTGGCAGCGCGAGACGATGGTGGGCAAGAGCAATTCGGGATCAGACGCGAGCACGATCAGGACCACGTAGTCCGGCGGTTCTTCCAGCGTCTTGAGCAGGGCGTTCTGCGCTTCGGTGGTGGCGACCTCGAATTGATCGAAGATCGCCACGCGGTAGCGGCCTTCCACGGGGCGCAGCGCGAGATCGTGCTGCAGGGCGCGCACCTGATCGATTTTGACGCGCGCGCCGTCGGGTGCAATCAGCTGCACGTCGGGATGTTTGCCGGCTGAGATGAGTTGGCACGAACGGCACTGGCCGCACGGTCGGGCCGAGTGGGTCGATCGGCAGTTGAGGGCCAGCGCTAACGATCGCGCCAGCGTGGCCTTGCCGATCTGCGATGGCCCGCTGAACAGATAGGCGTGCGCGGGTCGATCATCCGCCACGGCGCGATCGAGACTGCGGACGGCCCACTCGTGGCCGAGGACGGGCCAGCTGCTAGAGGTCATGTGGTGATTATAGCAACGAACAAATACAAAAGAAAGGGGACTTGCCGCCGCCCGTGAAGCATGTTATAATCTCGGCTCGCGCTCGGGGGAAAGAGCGCTTTATTTTGCATGTAGGGGATGTTACGATGAACGTTCTGGATACGCTGACTCCAAAGAAAACCGATCGGCCGCGGTTGGCCCCGGGCGACACGGTGCGGGTGCATACGTTGATCGTCGAAGGCGATCGCGAGCGCGTGCAGGTCTTTCAGGGCACCGTGATTCGCATCCGCAGCGGCGGCGCCAACGCCAACTTCACCGTGCGCCGCGTGGCGTCGCATGGCGTGGGCGTGGAGCGCACCTTCCTGCTGCACTCGCCGCGCATCGAGAAGATCGAAGTGATGCGCAGTTCCAAGACGCGCCGCGCGCAGCTGTATTATCTGCGCGATCTGCAGGGCAAGGCCGCGCGCTTGAAGGAACGCTCGACGGTCGCAGCGGAAGAATAGTTTTGCCGGCAGTACCCAGCGGAGCGTAGGCGATCCAGATCACTCTGGATGAGCCTGCGCTTTTTTTATAACGCGCGGTGTCTGTGGATGGGGCATCCCCGTGCCCACTGGTGATCAAACGGGGCGGCATGGGGATGTTGCTTTTGTGGCTGCTCAACCTGCAAGTCAATGTCATTCCCGCGTGCTTGTGGCGGGAATCCAGAGGCTTGCTCCGACTTAACCTCGATGCCCGACTACAGCACTCGGGCATGACGGTTGAGCAGGGATGTTGCTTTATTCAAGGGAGCAAGAAGATGAACCGGGATGTCGTTCGGCGTACGCAATTCGATCCGGCGTTAAGCGTGGGCGCGCGCAATGCCACACAAGTCTGCCTGCGCTTGCAGCCTCAGGAGCAGTTGACGGTGATCGCTGATCGCGAAGGGTTGGAGATCGCCGCCGCGCTGGTGCAGGAGATTGAAGCGATCGGCGCGTCGTATCATGTCTTTGTACTGGAAGAACTCGCCGCACGTCCGCTGGAGCACATGCCCGCGCCTGTGCTGGCCGAGCTGGAAAAATCGCAAGTCAGCATCTTCGCGGCGCAGGCACAGCGCGGCGAACTGCGCTCGCGCATGGAGATGATGGATGTGGTCAATCGCAACCGCTTGCGCCACGGGCACATGGTCAACATCACCACCGAGATCATGCTGCAAGGGATGCAGGCCGATTTTCTGCAAGTCGATCGCTTGAGCCAGCGGGTAATCGAAAAAGCGCGGCAGGCCAAGACGGTGCGGGCGACGTCGAAGGGCGGCACGGAGATCGTGGCGGAGATGTCGCCGCAGTTGAAGTGGGTGAAGACCAGCGGCCTGATCACACCCGATAAGTGGGGCAACCTTCCCGGCGGCGAGATCTTCACCTCGCCGTATTCCGTGAATGGTCGTTTTGTGTGCGACGGCGTGGTGGGCGATTACCTCTGCGCCAAGTACGGCGATCTGAAACAAACCCCGCTGACGATCGAAGTCAAAGATGCGCGCATCGTCGCTTTGCAGTGCGCGAACACGGAACTGCTGAACGAGTTTGCGGCCTACACCCGCACGGATGAGAACAGCGATCAGGTGGGGGAATTCGCCATCGGCACGAATCTAGCGGTGACGCGCATCATCGGCAACATTCTGCAAGATGAAAAGATTCCGGGCGTTCACATCGCGTTCGGGCATCCGTACAACGAGCACACCGGGCAGACGTGGCATTCGACGACGCACATCGATTGCGTGGGGCGCGATTTCGACATCTGGCTGGACGACGAGCCGATCATGCGTGACGGGCAGTTTTTGATTGAGGCGGATTGAAGATGAAACCACTGATTGGCATTACGGGTTTTGAAACAGCTTATCCCAAACCGCCGCACGCGCCGCTGTATGCGACCGGTCAGCGCTACGTGCGCGCCATCGAAGACGCGGGCGGCCTGCCGGTGATCCTGTCACCGGGCTTGAGCAACGATTCGCTGCTGGCGGTCTTTGAGCGACTCGACGGCTTGCTGCTCTCCGGCGGCGGCGACATCGATCCGACGATTTACGGCGAAGAGCCGCATCCCACCATCTGGGGCCTGGACATGAACCGCGACCGGGCGGAGCTGGCCATGGCGCAATGGGCGGCCGAGGCGCAGAAGCCGCTGCTGTGCATTTGCCGCGGCACGCAGGTGTTGAACGTGGCGCTGGGCGGCTCGCTGCTGCAGGATATTGAAACCATGAAGCCCGAAGCGCTGCGCCACATGTTCGATCAGGAAGTGACGCCGCGCGAGGAGATCACGCATCACGTCACGGTGAATATCGATTCACTGCTGGGCGAATTGATTCAGTCGAATACCGCGCAGGTCAATTCGTGGCATCACCAGGCCATTAAGCGTGTGGCGGGCGATCTGAAAGTGGTGGCGCAGGCGCCCGATGGCATCGTGGAAGCGATCGAGATTCCGGGGCACCGCTTTGCGCTGGGCGTGCAGTGGCATCCCGAATGGTTGTACGATCGGCAGCCAGAGATGGCGCGCCTGTTCCAGGGCTTGATCGCCGCAGCGGCGACGGAATAGTTTTAATGAGACCCATCATCGGCATTACGAGTTCAATCGATCACCGTTCGGCAGCGTTTGGCGAGACGTATTCGCTGACGCGCAAGTATGCCGAAGGGGTGGTGCAAGCGGGCGGCGCGCCGCTGATCGTGCCGCACAACCTTGATGAAGAGACGTTGCACGTCGTGTTGGATCGACTGGACGGCGTGCTGTTGTCCGGCGGGGGCGATATCGATCCGGCGGTGTTCGGTGAAGCGGCGCACCCCGCGACGGGCGAGATTGAGCCCGATCGCGATCGCGTGGAGTTGGCGCTGGCGCGCTTGATCGTCGAGCACGATCGGCCCTTCCTGGCGATCTGCCGCGGCATCCAGGTGTTGAACGTGGCGCTGGGCGGATCGCTGGTGCAGGATATTCCCTCGCAAGTGCCCAACGCGCTGCCGCACTCGTTTGATCGCAAAACGACACCGCGCAATTATGTGGCGCATCCCGTGAAGATCGATCCGAGTTCGCAGTTGGCGCGCATCATGCAGGTCGAGGTGGCGCGGACCAATTCGTGGCATCATCAAGCGATCAAGCAGGTGGCAGATGGCTTGCAGGTAACGGCGGTCGCGCCCGATGGCGTGATCGAAGCGGTGGAGGCGCCGGGGCGGCGCTATGCCATCGGCGTGCAGTGGCATCCCGAGTGGATGTTTGAGCAGTGGGCGGAGCAGCGGCGATTGTTTGAGGGGTTGGTGAGGGCGGCCGGTGTCAACGGATAGGCAGCGGATCAGCGGA
>CAYNML010000026.1:61492-69544 GCA_964398185.1 uncultured Anaerolineae bacterium
AAAACGGATTTCAAAGCGGATTTCAAAACGAATGCAGGTGGTCGGAAGTCGGGTTATAATGATCTGACTTCCGATTTTGTTTTACGAATTACTTGTTACTCATTACTTCCCATGTCCAACTCATCACCCATCGGCATCTTTGATTCCGGCATTGGCGGCCTGAGCGTGTGGCGCGAGATTGCGCGGCAGCTGCCGCACGAAGACACAATCTACTTTGCCGATCAGCTTCACATTCCCTACGGCCCGCGCTCGCTGCAGGAAATCCGATCGTTCTCGGAAGCCATCACGCGTTTCCTGCTGGAGCGCGGCAGCAAGATCATCGTTGTGGCGTGCAATACCGCTTCGGCGGCAGCCTTAAAACATCTGCGCGCCACGTTTCCTGAAGCGCCCTTTGTCGGCATGGAACCGGCCGTCAAGCCAGCGGCGGAGACCACGCGCACGGGGGTCGTGGGTGTCATGGCCACGCCCGCGACGTTTCAAGGCGAGTTGTTCGCGAGCGTGGTGGAGCGTTTTGCCAACGGCGTGCAGCTAATTAATCAGGTGTGTCCGGGACTGGTAGAGCAAATCGAAGCGGGGAGGTTGGATACACCAGACACGGTGGAGATGCTCGATCGGTTTTTGCAGCCGATCCGTGCAGCGGAGGCAGATACGATCGTGTTGGGCTGCACACATTATCCGTTCGTCATCGACGTGATCCGCCAACTGGTTCCGGGCGTGAGCGTGATCGATCCAGCGCCCGCGGTCGCGCGGCAGGTCGATCGGGTGTTGCGCGAGCGCCACTGGCAGCGTGTGACAGACCGCATGGGGCAACATCACTTCATCACCAGCGGCGACGGCGATCGGTACCGGGCAGCGCTGCGCGCGCTGGTGCAGGTCGACTCGCCGGTGCTGCGCGCGACGTGGAACCCACCGCAACGATCTCTGACGGAGTAACGATTACCATGGCGACAGAATCGCATTACGACATTACGCTGCATCTGGACCACCTGGGACAGCTGTTCACGATTCCCGAACCGGATCCATTCGATCCCCGCGCACGCTACACGGCGGGGCTGGAAACCATTATCACTGAGTTGAAGCCCAAGGCAAAGATCAGCAAGGTGCGCGCCACGATCGTGCTGCCGCCGGATCAGATCGCGCCCGATACCGAGACGCGCCTGCGCGGCGCGTTGGCGCGCTATTGTCAGCAGCGCATTACCGCAGGGCGGCAGGAGTTGATAGTGCTGCGGCGGCAAGGTATTACGGCGCTGCACAAGGGTCTGATCTTCTGGGGCGTCTGCCTGTTGCTCGCCATGCTGTTTGAAAGCGCCATGCTGCTTCCGGAATGGGTGCGGCGTTTTGGCGGCGAAGGATTCTTGATTGCCGGTTGGGTGAGCCTGTGGTATCCCATTGAGATTCTGCTGTACGAATGGTGGCCGGTTACACAACAGATCCGCATTTACAAGAGCATCATGCGCATGGATATCGTCTTCAAGGAGGAGACATGACCAGTATCGATCGCACCCGCTTAGCCCAGCAATTGGAATACGAACAGCAGCGCTTTGTTGAGACGCATCCCAAGTCGCGCGAGTTGTTCGCGCGGGCCAGGCGGTCTTTGCTGGCCGGGGTGCCGATGAGTTGGATGGTGAAGTGGGCGGGTTCGTTCCCGGTGTTTGTGACCGGCGGCAAAGGCGCGCACTTCACCGATGTGGACGGGCACGATTACATCGATTTGTGCCTGGGCGACACCGGCGCGATGACGGGGCACGCGCCCGAGGTGGTGCTGGAGGTGATCGCGGAACGGATGCGGCAGGGGGTGACCTTCATGCTGCCCACCGAGGATGCGGTCTACGTGGGTGAAGAACTGTCACGCCGCTTTGGTTTGCCGTACTGGCAAGTGTGTCTCACCGCGACGGATGCCAATCGCTTTGCGCTGCGCATGGCGCGCGCGTTGACCAGACGATCGAAAGTGCTGGTCTTCAACTATTGTTATCACGGCACGGTCGACGAGACGTTTGCCACGCTGCATGATGGTGTAGTTGGTCCGCGATCGGGCAACCTCGGTCCGCAAGTGAATCCTGCGGAGACGACGAAGGTGATCGAGTTCAACGACATTCCCGCTTTGGAGGCCGCGCTCGCGCCGGGCGATGTGGCCTGCGTGCTGGCTGAACCGGCCATGACCAACATCGGCATCATTCATCCCGACGCGGGCTATCACGAAGCGCTGCGCGCGATCACGCGCCGCACCGGCACGCTGTTGATCATCGACGAGACGCACACGATCTGCACCGGGCCGGGCGGTTATACGCAGGCGTTTGGCTTGCAGCCCGATCTGTTCGTCATCGGCAAACCGATCGGCTCTGGCATCCCCACGGCGGTCTACGGCCTGTCGGAGGAGGTGGCCGATCGGGCGCGCACTCAAACGCCGCTGGAGGACATCGACACCAACGGCATCGGCGGAACGTTGTCGGGCAATGCGCTCTCGCTGGCGGCGATGCGGATCACGCTGGAGCAAGTGCTGACGCCGGAGAACTTTGCGCGCATGATTCCGCTGGCTGAGCGCTTTGAACAAGGCGTGATTGATGTCATCACGGAACATGAATTGCCGTGGATTGTGAAGCGGCTGGGCTGCCGCGCCGAGTACTGGTTTCGCCCGACGCCGCCGCGCAACGGCGGAGAGGCCGCCGCGGCAGTGGATTTCGAGCTCGATCAATACATGCACCTCTTCGCGCTGAACCGCGGTATCTTGATGACGCCGTTCCACAACATGGCCTTGATTTCGCCCTACACCACCGCGGCCGACATCGATCGTCACACGGCGGTCTTTGATGAAGCGGTGCGTTCGTTGACGGGCTAAGGTTTGCGGATAGCTTGAAAGCGGAAGCCGTAAAGTATGAAGTTTGTCAATTCCGGCAAATGCGCGCGTTTTCGCCAGCTTGTCCAACATGGAGCAAACAGCCGTATGTTACAGTTGGGTTACATCGCCGCGAGGACGATAGTTCAACGTGACACGGTACTGGATGACACCACGGATTTTGATTGCCGACGACGACGACGGGCTGCGCCATCTGCTGCGGTTAGTGTTGTGCCGCGAGGGCTTTGAGGTGATCGAAGCGGCCGACGGCCTTGAAGCGCTGGCCCGCGCGTACGATTCTGATCCATCGCTGGTGCTGCTGGATGTGATGATGCCGGGCGTGGACGGGTTTGACGTGTGCCGCAAGCTGCGCAGCGATCAGCGCACGCACCGCCTGCCGATTGTTTTTGTTTCCGCGATTGACGACATCAAGCAGCGCAATGAGGCGCTGAAGCTGGGGGCCGACGACTGCATCAAGAAACCGATCGGCCCGCGTGAACTGGTGAGCCGCGTGCGCGGGGTGATGGCGCGGCGCGGCCTCGCGCCCGCAGTATAAGCGCGCGCGGCGATCGAGCGGTGAGTTACACAGCCGCGGCCGGATGTCTGGCCGCGGCTGTGTGGTGTTAGGGCGTTGGCGGCTGAGCGTGGTATAGTTTCAGCATGGCGGCCAGCATCATCCCCACCAAAATTACCGTCCCCCGCCGTTCCGCGGGTGTGATTCAACGCGCCCGCCTGATCGACTACCTGCATGAAAATCTGGGGCGGAAGCTGATGCTGGTCACTGCGCCGGCCGGCTATGGCAAGACAACGCTGCTGGTGGACTTTGCCAACGAAGTGAATCTGCCGGTGTGCTGGTACACACTCGACGAAGGCGATCGTGATCCGGCAACGTTCCTCGCTTACCTGATCGCCGCGTTCCGACAGCTCTATCCCCAGTTTGGCGAACGCACGCAGCCCCTGACCGAGCACGGCGCGCCGTCGGCGCACGCGGCGGCCGCGGCCCTGGTGGCCGACATGGTGGCGGCCATTCCTGACTATTTTGTGCTGGTGCTGGACGACTGGCATCTGGTCGGCGACGAAGTCCCCCTCATCGAAGTGATCGATCAGCTGCTGCGCTATCTGCCGGAGCATGCGCACGTGATCGTGGCCGGGCGCACGTTGCTGCGCGGCCCGCTGGTGCGGCTGGCCGCGCAGGGCGCGGTGGCGGGACTGGGCGCGGGCGATCTGCGCTTCACGGCCGCTGAAGTCCGCGAAGTGCTGGCCGCCAAATACCACCTGCAAATAACGCCCGAGCAGGCCGCGCAGCTGGCGGAGGAATCCGAAGGCTGGATCACGGCGATCGTGCTGACGTCGCAAAATGTGTGGCAGAATTTTCTGGCCGGGTTAGTGCGCGCGCGCGATTCGGCGGGCACGGTCTTCGAGTATCTGGCCGGAGAAGTTTTCGATCGCTTACCCGTGGAACTGCGCGAGTTTTTGTGCGACTCGGCCATTCTGCGCCAATTTACCGCGGCCTTGTGTGATGAACTGCGGCAGCGGCAGGACGCCCAGGAATGGATCGACGAGGTTGAGACCCGCAACCTGTTCCTGACGCGCATCGAGGCGGAGGGCGTGACGTGGTTCCGCTATCATCACTTGTTCCGCGATTTTCTGGTGGCGCGTTTCAAGCGGGATGAGGTCGATCGGTATGTGCGGCTGCAGCGGTCTGCGGGCGAATGGTTCGAGAGTCACCAACAACCCGAGGAAGCAGTCGATCATTTCTGGCAGGCGAAGGCTGTTGAGCGGGCGGCGCACGTCATGAACGACAGCGCGCGCACGCTGTTCATGGCCGGGCGGATGCAGACTCTGGCCCACTGGGCTGCGCTGCTGCCGCCAGCAGAGCGCCGCGAAGCGCCCGAACTCCTTTTGTATCAGGCGCAACTGCTGGGTGATCGAGGCCAGTTGCAGGATACTTTGCGCTTGCTGTACGATGTTCAGCAGGCCTTCGTGGATCAGCAGAATGAGCTTGGTCAAGCGAGGGCGAAATTAGTGGAAGGCTGGGCCTATCTGGCGGTGGGACAACCACCTGATGCGCTGCGCGCTGGTCAGGCAGCGGTACAGATTTTAGAGGCGATAGAACCTGTTGGGCAAACTTTCTATGCACAGGCCATGCGTCTAGTGGGTTGTGCCTACAGCGGCATGGGACACTGGCAGGATGCCGAGTCATTCCTGGCACGAGCGCTCGCGCTCTATCGTAACTTGCCGGCGGACGATCGGCGGGCCTTCAATCTGGCGCTGACTCTGCAGGATCTGGCCAATGCTTTGCGGCCGATGGGCCGCCTGGAGGAAGCCGCGACACTGCAATCTGAAGCGCTAGGGTTGCTACGAAAAATCGGCAACTCCGCTTATCTGGCGCACTGCTTGAATAACGTCGGTTACGATCGACATATCAGCGGCGACTACGATGGCGCGCTGTCCATGTATGTTGAGGCCATGATTAAGGCGGAGGAAGTGGAGGACCGCCGCTTGCAGTCCATGATTTTGGACGGCATAGCGGCGACGTACCGCGATCGCGGTGAATTTGATCGGGCCATGGAGACTTACGCCCGCGTGTTCAGCCTCACAGGCTCGATTGCCGATCAGCTGTTGGTCAGCTGGGCGTTGGACGGGCTGGGTCACACTCATCGGCTGGCGGACGATCTCGATCGGGCGCTGGCCCTGTTCGAGCAGGCGCGGAGCATTGCGACGCGTGAAAGCTTGCAGGCGCAAGCCAATCTGTCGGCGGCCTCGATCGGGATCACGCGTATTGAGCAGGGAGATGTGCGGGGGCTGCAAGAACTTGAACAGATTGCCGGCTCACTGCAGCTGGCGAATGCTTATCTCGATCTGGGGCGGGTGCTGCTGTGGTTGGCGTACGCCCAACGGGCTGCCGGTCAAAGCACTCGCGCCAAAGAGACTCTGATCGAGATGATACGCCACGGACGGCGCTTGGGCTGCCGGCCGTTCTCTCTGGCCGAGGGTCGCCGCTTCCTGGCTTTCCTGACGTGGGGCGCCGAGCAGCTGCCGCAGGAAGGCCAGTTGCGGAACTGGATTGCTCAACTGGCCGAAAAGCCAGTGTCGGCTCCACAGGCTGTTTCGCCGCCGGCACAGCTGCCGCGGCTTGAGGTGCGGGCTTTCGGGCCGGGACAAATCTGGCGTGACGGCGAGCTGCTGACGACCGCGCATTGGGGACGCTCGGCCAATGCGCGCGAACTATTTTTTTACTTGCTGGAGCATGCGCCCAGCCGTAAAGAGGACATCGGGTTGCATTTCTGGCCGGAACTGTCGATGGCCCGCATGACCAGTTCCTTCCATGCCGCCAAATATCGGGCGCGCCGCGCGCTGGGTGTGGAGTTTGTAGTGTATGACGACGAACGTTATCGTCTCAACCCGCTGCTACCATTAGCCTATGATGTGGCGGAATTCAGGCGGCTGGTTGCGGCGAGTCGGCAGGCGACCACGGCGGTGGAACGCGCCGAATGTTTGCGCCCGGCAGTGCAGCTGTATACGGGTGATTACCTGACCGACATTGGCGCTGACTGGACGTCTGCCACACGCGCCGAATTGCATCAGCAGTTTTTTGAAGCGCTGGAAGGCCTGGTGGCAATCGTACTGCGTCAGCATTGTTACGACGAAGTCATCGGCCTCTGCCAGCGCGGCCTTGAGATCGACTATTTTCACGAGAATTTGCACCGGGCGCTGATGTTCAGTCTGGCAGCCACCGGCCATGTCACCGGTGCGCTGCGCCATTATGAAGCCGTGGTCAAGCGCCTGGTGCTGGAATTAAAAACGACCCCCACGGTCGAAATGATCTCACTGGCGGCCCGTATCCGCGCGGGTGAACCTCTCGACCCCAGTTCTGTCGCGTAGCCGCTGCTTCTCCTCGCCTTTCCAGTTTGGAAACTAGATTCAATCTGGTTCAGTCAGCGCTTGCCAGCCGCATCTGGTCAGTTGAACTGCCATAGCCGAGGAATGCACTCAGCATTTTGAGGATGTGGACAGGGCTTTACCTTGGTTGGATTGAAACAAAGGTTAGATTGAAACAAAATTCTAATCTTAGTGTCATAGGTTGTGTCATACCCTCGCTTTATACTGAAGATAAATAGCACTCAGGAGGAAATGTCATGGCTCACCAGATACGCGGTTTCGTAGTGCGTTTGTCGGCAAATGTCAACTTGTATCAATTAGCTATGCTGGGTTTGGCGCTGGCTGCCGCGCTTGTTCCTCTGGGAATGCCGGGTGGTGGCGGCGGCGGCGGTGTAGGTTAGATGGAGGAGGATTCCAACATGGCTTACACAGAACTGGAAGAGATCGTCGGGCACGCGATCATCGATCGTAATTTTCGCGCCGATCTGCTGAACGGTTCGCGGGCCAGCGCGCTGGCGCGCTTCAACTTGAGTCCGGAAGAGAAGCAGGCGCTGATGAGCATCCGGGCCGAGTCGCTGGAGTCGTTTGCGGGGCAATTGGTTGGCTGGATGGATGCCCAGGCGCAGCCGTTGGCCTGCCAGTGGTCGGCCTAAGCGGGAATCATCATGCAGCGAATTCTGGTGGCAGATGATGACGACGGCTTGCGTCAACTGCTGCGGCTGATCCTGGTGCGCGAAGGCTTTGAAGTCTTCGAGGCGGCCAGCGGCGAGCAGGCGTTGGCGCTGGCGGTGACCGTGGATCCGGCTTTGATCCTGTTGGATGTGATGATGCCGGGTCTGGACGGTTACGATGTCTGCCGCCGCCTGAAGAGCGATCAGCGCACGGGCGATGTGCCGGTGGTGTTCGTGTCGGCTGCCGAGGATGTGCCGCGCCGCAACGAGTTGCAGAAGTTGGGCGCTGCCGCCTGCATCCAAAAACCGATCGGCCCGCGCGACCTTGTTGCGCGCATCCGGGCAGTGATGAATCACCGCAGCGGCGCGGCCTCGGCGGCGTGAGAGCGTCGTGTTTTCAAGAACGCAACTCGCTAATCGGAACCGATTGGCGAGTTGCGTTGGCGTATGCGGCAGTTCACGACGCCGACGAGCAGCGTGCTACGCGTAGCGTTCCTGCACGCCGATCATCCCGCCCAGCGCCGCCGCTTTGCGGACACGGCGTCGGCAGCGCCAGCCTCACCCCCGCCTGCGCGGGGGCAGGCCGACTATATGGAGTTCGCGAAGCGGGCAACAAATGATAAGTAATCCTGATGAACAGTTGGTACAGCTAATGGGAATTTACCT
>CAYNML010000027.1:0-67530 GCA_964398185.1 uncultured Anaerolineae bacterium
CTAAATCAAGACAGGTCGCCAGCTAGCCTGGGGGAGAATACAGCGTCACTTCAGGGGCGGGAAAATGACGGGCATTCAGCGTGACCAAGGTCAGGCCGTGTTGAATGGCCGTAGCCGCAATGATCGCATCGGAAACACCGATGCCGCGATCGGGATAGCGGCGCAAAATCTCGCCGGCACGCTCGGCGATGGATCGATCAACGACGTAAGCCGTGAAGCGCGAGAGCAAGCGCCGTGTGTGATACTCTTCGTGGGCACGCATACCGGCGGAGACTTCGAGGTGAGTCACCACCGATGCACTCAGGCGAGCGCGGCGGCCCAATTCACGCAATAATTGCACTGCAGTGGGATCACCACGCAAATGCCGAATCACGACGCCGGAATCGAGCAAGTAGCCTGCCATTACCGGTTATCCGCCCGTCTGGAGTTGTGCCAATCGTTCCGGCCACGAGCCGCGCAGTTGAGCCAACCAGCGTTCCACGTCCTCAGGCGTCCGCAGCTCAGGATGATCGGCTTCCGTCCAAACCCCGGCTGATTCCTCCAGCGCAGCCAGCTGCTCCGCCAAAGTCAGATGTTCTTCCAACGCTTCAGCGACGAATTCGCTGCGCTGCCGCGCCGGCACCTGCTTCTGCAAGCGCTGGATCAGATTGGCAGGCAGAGTAACAGTGATTTTTTTGGTATCGCGAGCCGCGTGAGTCATGGCGTCATCTCCTGCGCAAATTATAGCACTTCAGCGCAGCGGACACATATCGTCTGACGTGTACATCCGGTTAGTGTAACCGAACAGCCCCAGATCGTCGACGATTTGATATTCTTCGTTGGCAAACAGATTCACGGCGGCGCAGGTCTCGGCCCAGTTTTGCGTGGCCTGATATTTGTCCCACAGCAGCTGCGCCATTTGCGTGGTCTGATTGATGGGCGAGCCTTCGGGATATTCCGCCGTCAGCGCCGCGAGTTGATCCGACGCGTTGGCGTCGCCGCGCAGCAGGCCGATGAGCAGCAAGCGAAAGCGCGCATAGGCTTTCAATGTATCCCGATCGTGCGCTTTGGCATAGCCGATCTCGCTGAGCCAATCTTTCAGGGTATCGTCGGTGATGACGCGGCTGTACCAGTCGATGGCCTTCTGAAAATCCTTGGCAAGAAAGGCATCGTCGGCTTCGTAGATCGCGTGAATGCGATATTCAATTGGCGACAAGTCCGTCTTGACCTTCACGTACTGCGCGCCGTTCCAGTCCCACAACTGTTTCTCGGTGCGCTGCGGCCCCGCCCCGATCGATCCGATGACGCCCTTACGCGCTTCAATCTCGATCGGCGTATCGCCATCGCTCTGCACCAGTTGAATTTTCGCCGCGGGCAATTCCAGCGGCTCGGCCAGCAGGCTCACCATCGCTTGCCCGTTCCAGCCCAGCACGTCGAAGCGCGTGAAGCACGTGCTGGCCCCGCACGATTCCGTCTGCACGGCGAGCTGATTCCCGCGCGGCGCGGCGATGAAGTTGCCGGTCTGCGCGATGCGCGGCAGCGGATTGGGGCGCGCGGCGATGTTCTGATACCACGGCGCGACCTGTCGATTCTCGCAGCCGTAGATCAGCAGCATCCCGCTGGGGCCGGTGGCTTGATCGGCGCTGAACGGATCGATGATCGAGACGACGGTTTCCGGCTCGCCGTCGCCGGAGAGATCGATCGAGAACACGCCGCCCCACTGATCGGTAATCGAACTGGCGTTGCGCAGGATGCTCAGCAAGTTCGCCGTCGTACCGCCCTGCGTGAGATAGGCGCGAATCGCCTGCGGGTAGTCTGCATACCGATCGGGCGGCGCCCACTCGGCGGCCAGGTTTTCCGCCGGGCAGATCGGGATCGGCGTGGGCGTGGCCGTGGGGCGCGGTGTTGCGGTCGGGCGGGGCGTGGCCGAGGGCGTGAGCGTCGGCGTGGGCGTGCCCGGCGCGCCGCACGCGGCCAGCAGCCACAGAGATAGAACGATCAACAATTTTTTAATCATAGGCGGACGCGATTGTACCATACGGTTCCAAAGATCATTGTGTTATCCGCGCCTTTTGCCTATACTGATACAGAGCAAATTCGATCGAGCTCACCCTGCCACTGCCCGGATAAGGAGGCTGCTCCGCGCAATTCAACTGACGCGTCCTGGTCTGTCTCATGCCGCAAGGAGGTGCATCATGACAGGCATACTCGTTCGCTGCAGCGTAGCTTTCTTCATCGTTACCGTCGCGTTAGCCAGTCTATTTTCCACGCTGCAGCCCGCGACCCAGCTCGCGGCTGCGCCACAAGCCACACTGCCCCGGCCGTATTTGAGCGACGCCAACGCCGCCGACGCGCCCTACGGCGCCACCCCTGTGGTCGATGGGCAGCTCGCTCCCGGCGAGTACGCCGGAGCGCATCGATTGATCTTTCCCACGTACGGCGGCAACCTCGAAGTGTTCATCAAGCAGGACACGATCACGCTGTACATCGCGCTGGACTCGCCCGATGTGACGCCGTGGGGACCGGGCCCCGGCGGCCCCGGCCCGGCCTTTCAAATCTTCCTCGACACACAGCACGATCGCGCAGCGCTGCCGCAGCTCGATGATTTCATGCTCACCTTAATGAAGAACGGCGCCGTCACGGAACGCCAGGGCAACGGCAGTGGCTGGAGTGCTCCTGCACCCAGCAAATGGATCGCGCAAGCCTACGTGCCCGCCTACGGCTGGCAGGGCGAGTTTGCCATCGCGCTGAGCAAGCTCTTCACGTCAACGCCGCCGATCTCGATCGGGCTGGCCGTGGCCGAAGTGTGGACGCCGGCCTGGCCGCACGATTGGTACTGGCCCTCGACCGGCTACTATCTCACTCCTGCGACGTGGGGACATCTCACCTCGTCGAGCAATTGGACCACGTTCTACTGGAAGCCCGGCCCGTGGGAAGATTACGCGCCGTCCGGCCTGCCGGACTTCGATCAGCGGCAGAGCAACTGGATCACCAACGGCGTGTGGACACACGGCGGCCCGGTGGCCGCGGCCAATTCGCTGTGGTGGTTCGATAGCAAATTCGAAACACCCGATCATCAACCGCCGATCATCAGCGATACCTATCCGCTCATCACCGCTTATGGCGCGTGGGACGATCACGATGTTCCGAACGTGATCCCGCTGGTCGACGATCTGGCGAACCATTACTTCGGCACCAATCAAGGTGTCACCGGCACCAGCGTCATCAGCATGTTCTACGGTCTGCACCACTACCTGCGCGCTCACCACCTGTGGGACGATTATCAGGTGACGCTGGTCGCTTCGCCCACGTATCAATGGGTCGCCAGCGAAGTGCAGCGCAGCGAAGACGTGATCCTGCTGCTGGGCTTCTACGAACTACGCGAGGTGCAGCCCGGCATTTTGCGCTGGGCGCGCGTCGGCGGGCACTACGTCACCGTGGCCGGCGTCGATCCGAGTGTGAACCAGATTGCCTTCAGCGATCCCATGCTCGACGGGCAGGAGATGCTGCCCTCGCCGTTTGGCCGCGTGCTGGACGGCGTCCTGTTGCCTCATCCGATTGGCATGCACAGCCCGTTCGAGCACAATGACGCCGGCAACATCTCGCACGATGCTTACCCGGTCGGACAGACCGGCAGCCCCGGCGGACTATGGGGGCCGTACGATTATCCGTGGCAGATGCTGGTACCGCTGTTCGGCGCGAATCCGCACCCGTCGATCAAAACCGAGCCTTACGGCGGAACGCAGATGGTGCAAGTGGAAGTGGAGTACGCGCTGGCCGTGTCGCCCTACACCTGGAAAGCCAGCGGCTATCAGGACTACGCCCCCAACGGCCTGCCCGATATCGATCAGAAGCAAGACAACTGGAAGAATCTCTTTGTGCCGGGCGGACAATGGTCCTTCTGCGGTCCGGTCGCCGCGGCCAACTCGCTGTGGTGGTTCGACTCGAAATTTGAAGCCAGCCCCGTTACGCCGACGATGATTAACGATCACTATCCGTTGATCAGCGCCTACGGTCAGTGGGACGATCATGATCCGCTCAACGTTGACGATCCGGCGACGCCGTGGTCGACGCTGCCGCCTTTCGCCGGTGAATTCGTGGAAGACCTGGCGCACCGCTTCGGCACCGACATGATTGGCAGCGGCACGATCATCACGAACCTGTACACCGGCATCGATCAGTACCTGATCCATACCGGCCTGCGTCAAGGCTACGTGATCACGCAAGTCCACGCGCCCGACTTCTGGTGGGTGGCGGAAGAAGTGGAGCGCAGCGAAGATGTGATCCTGCTGCTGGGCTTCTACGCTTCCACCGGGCCGGTGTCCGAACGCATCGGCGGGCACTACGTCACCGTGCCCGGCGTCGACAAGAAGAACGGCCTCATCGCGTTCTCCGATCCGTACTGGGATCGCGCCGAAACGAGCTGGCCGTTGGCCAACGTGCAGGGGCCGATCTTCACGCAAGGCCGCGTGGCGCATGGCTCACTCGTCAGCCATATCCCGATCCCCGGCCATCCCGGCGCCACTCACAACGACGCGGGCAACCTCTCGCACGATATCTATCCGGTCGCGGCGCTCCCCGGCAGCGGCGGAACGTGGGGGCCGATCGGGTACGCGCAGACCACTAGCGACACGCTCAACTTTGGGGGAATGAACGGCGGCGGCATCAACTTGCCGATAGGCTTCCCCGTTTCTGCTCAAGTCGAATGGGCCATTGCAGTCTCGCCCGTGGCCGATGTGTGGGTTCACAAGACCGTGACGCCGCTCACCGTCACGCACGGCGCGGCTATCACGTTCACGTTGTCCTTTGGCAACAATGGCTCGCTGCCCGCGGCCGATGTGCTGATCACCGACGTGCTGCCGTCACAACTGATCAATTACACGTGGACGGCCTCACTCCCGATTACGCCGCTCGCCCCGACGACGTATGCGTGGCGGGTGCCCGATCTGGCGTGGCAGCAGGGCGGCGTCATCACCATCACGGGCCGCATCACCGCAGCCGACGTGCATCTGATCGTCACCAACACCGCCGCCATCGACACCCGCAGTATCGAGCAAGATCAATTGCCGGCGCTGTCCAACCGGACCTGGGCGGCCTTCACCATCGTCAACCCCGATATCGACCTTGCCCCGCTCAATGTCGTCACGCTGACCCAGGGGCTGTCCACCACCCGATCGATCACCGTGGCGAACCTGGGCCAAGCGCCGCTGACGTGGAGCAGCGCCGAGGTTCCACCTGTGGCCTGGTTAAGCAGCACGCCCGTCAACGGCGGGGTGCCGCCGCAGCGCAGCACGCCCATCACGTTGACGTTCGATGCGACGGGCCTGTTCAGCAGCACTTACACCACCACGCTGCGCTTCACCAGCGACGATCCCGACGAGCCGGTCGTCGATCTGCCCGTCACGCTGATCGTCCCGCCGCCCGACATTCATCTCAACCCCGATCGCGTGGCGATCACGCTCACCACCGGCGCGGCGGCCACGCACTGGATCACCGTCGCCAACGCGGGCCACTCGACGCTGACGTGGAGCGCCGCCGAAATGCCTGCCGTCACGTGGCTGAGTGAACTGCCCGTCACTGGCAGTGTGCCGCCGGCCAGCAGCACACCCGTCACGCTGACGTTCAACGCCGCGGGCCTGAACGGCACGTACACCACCACGCTGCGCTTCACCAGCGACGACCCCGATCAACCGCAGCTCGACGCGCCGCTCACGCTGACCGTCCTTGCGCCGCACATCGTCATCACGCCGACCGCGCTCAGCGCGGCGTTGCCGCGCAACACCAGCGCCGCGCAGCCGATCACCATCGCCAACACCGGCGCGGCAACCCTGACGTGGATTCTCAACGAAATGCCGGCCGTGTCGTGGCTGAGCGAAGCGCCCGGCAGCGGCCTGATCGCGCCGTACACTGCCGCACCCGTCAACGTCACCTTCGATGCGACCGGCCTGCTGAGCGGCACGTACACCACCACCCTGCGCTTCACCAGCGACGATCCCGATCAGCCGTGGCTCGACGCGCCGATCACGCTCACAGTGCTGTCACCCGACATCGTCGTTGCGCCGCAAGTCTTTGCGGTGACCCTCGCACGCAACCTAAGCGTGACGCACGTGCTGAGCATCACCAATCAGGGCAACTACGGTCTCGCCTGGACGCTCAGCGAAACGCCCACAGTCACCTGGTTGGACGAAGCTGGCTATGGCGGCGCCATCGGGCCGAACACCACGGCCTTGATCGCCATCACATTTGATACCACCGGCCTGGCGAGCGGCGTCTACACCACCACGCTGCGCCTCGTCAGTGACGACCCCGATCAACCGCAGCTCGATCTGCCCGTCACGCTCAGCGTGCCATATGAACTCTATCTGCCGTTGATCACCAAGCACTACTGACACGCAGCCGCACCCCGATTCCCTCTCCTGGAATCGTCTGTGAATTCCAGGAGAGGGGCGTCACGTTTCACATTTCACGTTATACTTTCACCATGCAGTTCTTCATCCCGTCCGACAGCGCTCCGCGTCTGCGCGTGCTGCCCACGGCCTTTAACGCCGTGCCGCCGGCCGTGGCGCGCGCCGCCATCGAGCAGCACACGCAGCCCGGCGACGTGATCCTCGATCCGTTCGCCAGCGGCCTCGGCGTGCTGCAAGCCGCGCTCGAATTGGGACGCAAAGTCATCGCGGCCTCGTTCAATCCAATCAATGCGCTGGCGCTGCGCGCCACGCTGTGGCCCACGGACGCCCGATCGGCTTTCACGCACCTCGAAGATGCGTTGAAAGTGGCGCATCGCTTGAATGAGAACATCCTGAAACTCTACACCGCCAACTGTCCGACCTGCGGCAAAGCCGTGATCGCGCAGCACTTCATCTGGGATCGTGAACGCAGTCAGCCGATCGAGAAACATGTGCTCTGCCCGATTTGCGGCGAGAATGCCGGCCCGCTCGAAGACGACGACTTCAAGGAACTCCAGAAGCTCGACGCGCGCGGCCTGCCGTTCTGGATGCTGCAGGGCCGCGTCATCGATCAGAACCACGAAGACGCCGATCGCGTGAGCGATGTGCTGGACGCTTACACGCCGCGCGCACAGGCGGCGCTCGGCGACATCCTATTGAAGTTCGAGTCGTTGAGCGAAGAGGATCAATCGGCCCTGCGGCCCGCACTGCTCGCCACGCTCGACGCCTGCACGGCGCTGCACACACCCGACGAAGCGCGTTACCCCAGCGGCCTCAAACCGCCCGCGCGTTTCATCGAGCGCAACATGTGGCTCGAACTCGAACGCCAGGTCTCTCTCCGTCCCTCCATCTCTCCATCATTGCCGCGGGTTGCCACCATTGACGAGCTGTTCGCCTCCGACGCGCCCGCCGTCTGTTTGCTCGTTCTGCCCGCGCGCGAACTCGCCAGGCGGCTGCCCGCCAAATCGATCCCGCTCATTGTCACACACCCGCCGCTGCCGCGTCCCGGCTTCTGGTCGCTCAGCGCGGTGTGGGGCGCGTGGTTGTGGGGCAAGCAGAGCAGCCTCGTCGATCATCTGCGGCCGCTGCTCTCGCGCAAGCGCACCAGTTGGGACTGGCAGTGGCGCGCCATCGGCTCGGCGCTGAACGTGCTGCATCCGGCGCTCCGCGACGATGCCCGGCTGGTCATGAGTTACCCCGCCGAAGAAGCGATTGCGGACAGCGTTAGTCTGGCTGCGGCGCATGCCCAGTTGCGCAGCGCATCGCTGGTGTGTGATCCGCTCGACGGGGTGCGCGGCACGTGGCGTGTGGCGCAAGATGGTATCTGGCGCGGGCCAGTTAACAACTTGCCCTACATCCTGGAAAATCGTGCCGAGCCTACTCACGAACTGGTCTTGCGCGCGGGCCTGCTGGAAGCGTGGGGACAATCATCGCTCCTGGCGGAGATCGCGGCGCAGTCAGAAGGTGAGCAGACGCCGCTGGCCGTGCTGCGCGGCAAGATCGATCAGGCGTGGAGTGCGCTGCGCGAACTCGAGCCGCATCGCAAGTGGCTCATGCTGCCGCCGCCGCCGGCGAGCCCGTTGGCCGATCGGGTGGAGTTGCGCGTGCGCGATCTGCTGCGCGCGCAGACCGCATGGCACGGCGATGATCTGCTGCACCAGCTCTATCGCGATTTTCCCGGCATTCTCACGCCCGATCGTGCGTTGGTGGCGACGACGATTCATTCGTACGCCGAGGACATTCGCTTTGCGAGTATTCAACTGCGGGCAGAAGATCAGGCTGAAGCACGCCGCCGCGAAGTGGCCGAAATCGATCACTTGCTGCGGAGCACGGGGGAACGACTCGGGGTGGACGTCAACGTGGTCATCTCTGGCGAACAACACCGCGTCACCTGGTCGACGCCCGGCGAGATGATCTATCACTTTGTGGTGCAGGCCACCGCCGAGATTCTGCCCCTGCTGCAAGACAGTTCCGGCGTACTGGTCATTCCCGGCGGGCGCGCCACGCTGTTACAACACAAGCTCGCCCGCGATGCGCGCCTGCGCGGAACGCACTGGCAGGTGCTCAAATTCAGTTCGCTGCGCCGCGCCGCCCAGCACCGCGATCTCTCCCGCGCCACGTTCCCGCTGGCCTTTGGGCTGGAACCACCCATCGAGCAGGCGGCGACGCAGATTCCCTTGCTGTAAGCACACTGACAAGCTGACTAGCTGAAGGGATGACAAAATGATCTCTGCGCCAGATCACCTTGTCACCCTGTCCTCGCTTTTCCTGATCCCCGCTCAACTGATCCCTGATCCCCGCTCTCGTTCCTCGGGCGGTTCCATGTGGATCGTCACGTGCTCCAATTGCGGCAGTTCGGCGCGCAGCTGCCGCTCCACGCGCTCGGCGATCAAGTGCGCTTCCACCAGCGAGGTTTCGCCGTCCACTTCACAGTGCATTGACAGATCGATCCGATTAGGGAGGTGGCTGTGCCGCAAGATGATGTGATGCCCCGCGCCGCAGCCGCACACCTCGTCAGCGATCTGAATGATGCGCTGGCGCAGCGCGTCGGCCTCGGCCCCCTCGATCGGTTTGGGATGATCCCCCGGCTCCGTCGGCTCCAGGTGCGTCACAATCTCCATCAGCTGCGGAATCTCCGTGCGAGCGCGTGCTTCGAACTCGCTGACGATGCGGTGTGACATGTCCAGCGACAGCGCGGCATTGATCTCCACATCCACATCGACGATGTAACCGCCGCCCAGCACATCGATGTGCAAGTTGTGAATACCCAGACCCAGCCCGTCGGCCAACTGGCGCAGCTGCACCGCCAGCGTCTCCCATTCCGACGCGGGCGTGTGCTGCCCCGGCTCGATGTGCACCACCGCATCGACCACGCCCGGAATTTGATCTTTCACCCGGCGCTCCACTTCGCTGGCAATCGCGTGCGCCTGCTCGGTGGCCATCGCCGGATCGACCTTGACGTGCAGATCGAGATGCACGTCGTCTTCGCGGCCGCGACTGCGCACCTTCGTCGCGAACCACACGCCCGGCACCTGGCGCGCGATGTCCTCGACCACGTGCGGATCGATGGCGGCGCTGTCGGTCAACACGCTCGCCGTTGCGCTGAGGATGCGATAGGCAGCCACGGCCACGTAGGCCACGATGCCCAGCGCCACGACGATGTCGAGCCACGGCAGCCCGATGGCCGATCCCAGCAACCCGATCAGCGCCGCCAGCGATACAAAGATGTTGATGCGCGTGCTGGTCGCATCAGCCAGCAGTACATCGCTGCCCAGTTCACGTCCGCGCCGCCCCTCATACCACACGACAAAAATGTTGATCGGCAGGGTCAGCAGGATCAATGCCAGGGAGAGCGGCGTGACCGTAGGCGGTTGGCCGCCCGACAAGCGCTCGAGCACATCTTGCAGCACTTCCCAACCGGCCAGCAGCATCAACCCGCCGATGCCCAGCGTGGCGATGGTTTCGTATTTGCGGTGACCGTAAGGATGTTCGGGGTCGGGCGGATCGGAGGCCGCGCGCAGGCCCAACAACCCGATGACGTTGGACGACGCATCGACCAGCGCGTTGAAGGCGTCGGCCAGCACCGCGATCGATCCGGTCAGCGCCCCGACGACGAACTTGATCGCCGTCACGAGCAGATTGAGGATCATCATTCCGATCAAGACGCGCTTGACCGAGCGATGGTAGTGCGCCAAACCTTGCGGCGTCGGTGCGGACACGATACGTTCACCCCAGTTGAAAGCACCCGCGCCAGATTGCACGGGTGTGCGGCGATTATACGGGAAGGATGCTTGTCTCGCAATTGCAGTTTGTCACCCGGCAGTGCTGACGTGTCATCGCCAGCGGATGACACATCAGCCTTTTTGGCGCTGCTGGACAGTCGGGCTATAATGGTCTCACCCCACTCACGGAGATCGTCCATGCGCCATACCGAAGGTCATTTCACCACATCCGACGGATCAACCATCTACACACAAGCCTGGCGGCCCGATGCTGCGCCGCAAGCCAGCCTGCTCATCGTGCACGGACTGGGCGAGCACAGCGGGCGCTACGGCAACTACGTGGACTACTTCGTGCCGCGCGGCTATGCGCTGTACAGTTTCGACACGCGCGGGCATGGCCGCTCCAGCGGTCCGCGCGGCCATATCGATCACTTCGATCAGTTCGTGGCGGACATCGACCAACGGGCTGCCGAGGCCCGATCGGATTGGCCGGGCACGCCGTTGTTTGTCCTCGCGCACAGCCTGGGATCGCTGATGGGCTTGAGCTATGCGCGCCAGTACCCCGATCGCTTGACGGGTCTCATCGTGACCGGCACGGCGCTGCAAGACGCCCTGCAAATGCCAGCGTGGAAACGCAATCTGGCCAACATCCTCAGCCGCATCACCCCGTCGCTGAAATTGAACAACGGCGTCGCCCTGTCCGGCCTCTCGCACGATCCGGCGGTCATCGCCGCCTTCGAGGCCGATCCGCTGACACACACGTGGGGCACCCCGCGCCTCGACGCCGAGGTCAAGGCGACGCGCGCGCAGATCATGCAGAGCGCCCCGCGCTGGCGCGTGCCGACGCTGATGCTGCACGGCGGCAGCGATCCAATCTGCCTGGCGGAAGGTGCGCGGCAGTTCGCGGCGCAGACGCCGCCCGGCATGGTGGCATACCGCGAATATCCCGGTCTGTATCACGAGATTCACAACGAGACGGAAAAGACCCAGGTGTTTGGCGACGTCGCAGCCTGGCTGGCGGGCCGGTTGCGCGCGGTTGGAAAAGTCGCAGCGCAGTAGGAGTATTGGGGGATAGACGCGGGTTGGAGTTTGCGTCTATGATCACAACGAGCAGCCGCGGCGTGACTTCATCCAACGTTGAGAGGAGGTGATCACCATGCTCTATCTGCCGAGCGAACAGGGACAAGGCATTGTTGAATACGCACTTCTTCTGGCGTTGGTCACCATCACGGTCATTGTCATCCTCGCCCTGATTGGACCGGCGATTGGCAATGTGTTCTCCAACCTGTACGCCAACGTCTGATCGACAGGCCGCACTCCGAGTACGGTAACGCGCAACCGGGTCTCACATTGAGACCCGGTTGTCGTTTTATTTCTTTTTCAAGACTTCGCGGTACAGGTTGGCCGGCTGGCCGCCGCTGCGCGCCTGCTTCTGGCGCTCGCGCCAGCGATCCTTGTAGTCGCTGATCTCACGGTTGAGATCCATCCAGTCTTCCACCCATAGCACCAGCGCGCGGTTGTCCGACGAGAAGACCAGGTTGCCCAGCCAGAAACGCATGGACCGCACGGACATGGGCCAGCTGTTCATCTCGACGATCACCGCCGTCTGCCCGCCATAGCGATCGTCCATGACGAATTTGCGCTCGCCGCGCGACAGGCCGCCCTTCTCAAACACGTGGAACAGCGTATTGGGCCGCGTCTCGTGCACCCGCTTGTAGGAAAAGACCACCTGATACAGCGGGGCGCGGATTTTGATGTGGCGATCGCTGCATTGCACGTACGGCACGCGCGTGGCGATGAAACGCACGCTGGCGATGATCAGCAGCAGCAAGCCGACGATAAGGAGCGCCCAATCGAGCTGGTACACCCACGGCACGTTGACCCACGTCTCGGCCGGCAGCAGGCGAATCGCGCCGAACAACGCCAGCACGGCGAGGGCGGCAACAAAGAACAGTCCCAGATTGCGGCGAAAACGCACGCGATAAACCAACAACGGATGCTTCTTGCCTGTTGCCATCGGCTTTCCTCCTGCCCGTTTGATTGCTGCGGCTAACTCGCGCGACGTTGAAAGTCGTCGCAGTATTTTGACAGCACGCACTGCGCGCACAACGGCCGCTGCGCCTTGCACACCTGCCGCCCGTGCTCGATCACGTTGAGGTGAAACGAATGATACCACTCCGGCGGCACGAGTTCCGCCAGGATGTCGTGCGCCTTGTCGGCCGAGGTCCTGGGCGGAATCAAGCCCAGCCGCCCCGTGACGCGATGGATGTGCGTGTCCACCGGAAAAGCGGGTTTGCCCAGCGCAAACAGCAGCACGATCGACGCCGTTTTCAACCCGACGCCGTCCAACGAGAGCAGCCACGCCTTCGCTTCGGCGGTGGGCAGATCGCGCAAAAAATTCAGATCGAGCTCGCCGCGCTCGGCCGTAATGCGGCGCAGCACTTTTTGAATGCGCGGCCCTTTCTGGTTGGCTAATCCCGCCGATTTGATCGCGGTGATGACCTGCCCGCTCGGCGCGTCGCGCACCGCCTCCCACGTGGGAAACTTCGCTCGCAGCGCGTGATACGCCCGATCGCGATTGAGATCGTTGGTGTTCTGGCTCAGGATGGTGTTGATCAACTCGTCGAGTGGATCGATCGGGGCCCAGCGGGCCGCCTCCGCCCGATCGGGTGATCTGACCGTCCCGGCCCAGGCCGGGCGCGGCGGTTCGCCATATGCCTTGATCAACAGGCGCTGGATCATCCGGACTTTGCGTTTGAGAGCCGCCGTCGTTGCCTCGACCATGGTGTGATTATAGGCTACACGCCGTTCAATGACAACTATCACGTCAAAAACACGCGCAGTGGATATTGGCCTCGCGCCGCGTCGAGTGCTATACTCGATCGTGCCCAACCCGATCGGTTGGTTTGACCGATCCCAAATCTCACCTCGGAGCGAATGCCCATGACCGATACGATGAAGGCCCTCGTCAAGACCGGGCGGCAGCCCGGCCTGACCCTGCTGCAGCACGATATTCCCCACCTGGGTCCCTACGATGTGCTGATCAAAGTGCGCGCCACCTCCATCTGCGGCACTGATCTGCACATCTACAACTGGGACACGTGGTCGCAGGGGCGCGTCAAAACTGTGCCCATGATCCAGGGCCACGAAGTCTGCGGCGACATCGTCGAGCTCGGCAGCAAAGTCACCGAGCGCAAGATCGGCGACTTTGTCTCGTGCGAAAGTCACATCGTCGACTATCGCGGCGAATACTACAGGCGCGGACTGGGCCACGTGGCGCCGGAGACCAAGATCATCGGCGTCGATCGCGACGGCACGTTCGCGGAGTACATCGCTATGCCGTGGCAGAACGCCTGGGTGAATCCGCCCGATATGCCCACGCAGGTGGCGGTGCTGCGCGAAAATTTCGGCAACGCCATTCACACCGCCTTTGCCGCCGACGTGAAAGACAAGACGGTGCTCATCACCGGCTGCGGCCCGGTGGGGTTGATGACGCTGCTGGCCGTGCGCGGCCGCGGCGCCAGGACCATCATTGCCAGCGACATCAGCGACTACCGCCGCAGGTTCGCCAAACGCCTCGGCGCCGACTACACCAACAATCCGCGCGAAAACGATCTGGTGCAGCTGGTCAAGCACGTCACGGCCAACGAAGGCGTGGACGTGCTGCTGGAGATGTCGGGCGCGGCCACGGCCATTCAGCAGGGCTTCTCGCTGGTGCGCTATGCCGGTGACGTCGTCGCCTTCGGCCTGCCCACCCGCCCGATCGAGTTCGACATCGCCAATTCTGTCATCTTCAAGGGCATCACCGTGCACGGCATCGTGGGCCGCAAGATGTGGCAGACCTGGGAGCACAGCGACGAGCTGCTGCTCAGCAAGGCGGTCGATCTGATGCCCATCGTCACGCACCAGTACCAGCTGGAAGAGTTCGATAAAGCCTTTGCGACGATGGAAAGCGGCGAAAGCGGCAAAGTGATGATGTGGGTCGCGTAAAACGTAAAGCGTAAATCGTAAAGCGTAAATCGTAAAGCGCAAATCGTAAAGCGCAAATCGTCACATCTGCTATTACGTTTCACGTTTCACGTTTTACTCACGGAGAATTCAACATGACAACTAACAAACTCACCTGGCTGGAAAACGAACTACAATCTCTCAAAGATCAAGGTCTGTTCAACACCATCCGCACCATCGGATCAGCGCAGGGCGCGTGGATCATCGTCGATGGCCAGCGCGTGCTGAATTTCTGCTCCAACAATTATCTGGGCATCGCCGATCATCCGCGCTTGAAGGAAGCGGCACAGCAGGCCATCGGCAAATACGGCGTTGGCCCGGCCGCTGTCCGATCGATTGCCGGCACGCTCGATCTGCACGTGGAGTTCGAGCGGCGCATGGCGGCCTTCAAAGGCGTCGAGGATGCGCTGTACGTCCAATCGGGGTTCTGCGCCAACCAGGCCGCCATCCCGCCGCTGGTCGGCAAAGAGGACGTGATCTTCACCGATCGCCTGAACCACGCCAGCATCATCGACGGCTGCCGCTTGAGCAGCGCCAAGATCATCGTGTACGAGCACTGCGATCCCGTCGATGCCGAGGCGAAGATCAAAGAACATTTGCCGCAATATCGACGCGGCCTGCTGGTGACCGACGGCGTGTTCAGCATGGATGGCGACATCGCGCCGCTGGATAAGTTGTACGAAGTCTGCGAGAAGTACGGTGTGATCACGATGGTGGACGACGCGCACGGCGAAGGCGTGGTGGGGCGCGGCGGGCGCGGCATTGTCGATCACTTCGGGCTGCACGGCAAGTTCGACGTGGAGATCGGCACGTTGAGCAAGGCCTTCGGCGTGGTGGGCGGCGTGATCGCCGGGAAGAAAGTGCTGGTCGATTGGATGCGGCAACGTGGGCGGCCCTTCCTCTTCTCCAGCGCGACGACGGCCGCCGACACCGCGGCCTGTCTCGCTGCCGTTGATCTGCTGGAAGCCTCGACGGAACTGGTCGATCGGTTGTGGGCCAACGCTAGGTTGTTCAAAGCCGAGATGGCGAAACTTGGCTTCAACACGGGCCACAGCGCCACGCCGATCACGCCCGTGATTCTGGGCGAGAATCAAGTGGCGCAGCAATTTAGCCGTAAGCTGTTCGAGCGCGGTATCTTTGCCATGCCCATCGTGTTCCCCACCGTGCCCAAGGGCACCGCGCGCATCCGCGTAATGATCAGCGCAGCACATACGTCGAGCGATCTGGAGCAGGGGTTGGAAGCGTTCCAGAGCGTGGGGAAAGAGTTGGGGGTAATCTAACGAGTAATGAGTAACGAGTAAAGCGAGGCCGCTCAAGTTGAGCGGCCTCGCTTTGTTTACGGCGCTATTTGCACAAAAACCGAATCAGCTTACAATTCCGCCCCGTGTCAATCATCAGGGAGGGGTATCATGTCACGTCGCAGTCTGCTGCAATCGTATCGACAAGAGTTTCAACACTATAACGCCGCCAAGTTCCGGCAGGACTTGCTGGCCGGCATCACCGTCGCCGCCGTGGCGCTGCCGCTGGCGCTGGCCTTCGGCGTCATCTCCGGCGCCAGCGCGGCCGCGGGTCTCGTCACCGCCATCATCAGCGGATTCCTCATCGGCGCGTTATCCGGCGCGCCTTATCAGATCTCCGGCCCCACCGGGGCGATGAGCGCCGTGCTCATCGTGCTGGCCCAGAAATACGGGCTGAACGGCGTCTTCATCGCGGGCGCGCTGGCCGGCGTGCTGCTGTTGATCATCGGCCTCCTGCGGCTGGGGCGCTTCATCGCTTTCATTCCTGCGCCCGTCATCACCGGCTTCACCTCCGGCATCGCCCTCATCATCATCATCGGCCAGATCGATAATCTCCTGGGAATCAAGACGCCGGGCGCCGAATCATCGGCGGGCAAGCTGTTGGGCTACTTTCAGGGCGGCTTCACACCCGAGTGGCCCACGCTGCTCGTCGGCCTGCTCGTCATCGGGTTGATGATCGTGTGGCCGAAAAAATGGAATGCGCGCTTCCCCGCGTCGCTGCTGGGCATCATCGTGGCCACGGTCATCGTCGCGCTGTTGAATCTGCGCACGCCCGTCATCGGCGAGATTCCCCGCACGCTGCTACTGGCCGATCGGCTGGCGTTGAACGCGCTTCCCCTCGGCAGCCTCACCGACTTTCTCGCGCCCGCGTTGACCATTGCGGCGCTGGGCGCAGTTGAAAGCTTATTGTGCGGCGCGGTCGGCAGCAATATGACTGGCATCCGCTTGCACGCCAATCAAGAGCTGATCGCGCAGGGTGTAGGCAATATCGTCATTCCATTTTTTGGCGGCGTCCCGGCCACCGCGGCCATTGCGCGCACCAGCGTCGGCATCAAGTCCGGCGGACAGACGCGCCTCGTCAGCATTATTCACGCGCTGGCGCTGCTCGCTTCCATGTTCCTGCTTGCCCCCGTCATGTCACGCGTACCGCTGGCGGCGCTGTCCGGCGTGCTGATCGTGACCGCGTGGCGCATGAACGAATGGGAGTCCATTCGTTACATGGTCAATCATCGCCTGGAAAAAGCGCTGTTGGCATTTGGCGTGACGCTGCTAGCCACCATCATTCTCGATCTCACGCAGGCCATTTTGATTGGCACGTTTCTCGCGGGCGCGATCTTCCTCAGCCAGATGGCGGACATCGACATCGACGTGCAGAGTGTCGATCCGGAGAAGTTGCGGCAGCGCGGTATTCAAAACGCCGGCAACTGCCGGCATGTGCGCGTGGCGTATCTGACCGGGCCGTTGTTCTTTGCGGCCACGGGCAACTTCAACGAAGCCTTTACCAACCTGGGCGACACCCACGCGCTGATCTTATCGATGCGCGGCGTCCCGCGTATCGATACCTCAGGGCTGCAAGCAATGGCTCGCCTGGTGGAACGGCTCACAGCGCAGGGCAGCACGTTAATGCTGGCAGGTGTCCACCCCGACGTGAAATACACCTTGGACAAGGGTGGTTTGACCGAAGAGATCGGCGAGCACAACTTCTTCTGGAGCGCCGATCAAGCGATCGTGGCGGCGGAAGCGCGCGGCTGCGCCTACTGCAAAGCAGAGCAACAAACAACGGCAGCGGGCCTGGCGCCGCAGGCGGCGTAGATCAATCAAACGCTTGTCTTCTCGGCGACCGTCTTGGCACTCGCCCTGCGACCGCGAGAACGCGGTCGAATCAAGCCGCGAGAACGTTGACAGTTCAGTATATAATCGATATACTGAGCGTGAGAAAGGTGACGCGTGATCAAAGCCAGCCGTCGGCATAAGGAGTACCAGCAGCTGTTTTCAGAGGATGATGTCGTGTTGGTGCGCTTCACGCACATCGGGGAAACCGTGGTGAACTTCTCCGTGCAGTATTTAGCGCGAATCAATCAGGAGTGGCAGTCCATCGTTCGCTTCGATACAGCACACGGTCACGCTCATATGGATATCAGTCACCCGGGCGGAACACAGGAAACTCGCAAACTGCCGGCTTCAGATTACAACGAGGCGCTCGTCATGGCTATTGACGACATTCAAGCGCGCTGGGAATTCTATCGGGAACGTTACGAAAGGTGGCTAACATGATCAGGTCCGAAATGGCGCACAAAAACCTCGAGCTGCTGAAACTGTTTACCCAGGAGATACTCGTGAATGAAGCGCTGGCGCGGCGTGTTCCCAAGGGCGCAACCGTGATTATTCTGCCTGATAATGATCCAGCGTTGGCCGCCGCCAATCGCAAGCTCGCCCAGCGCGCCCGCAAAGAGGGCAAAAAAGTCGTTCTGGTGCAAATGACACTTGTGCCGAAGACAGCTTACGTGCCACAACTGACGATCCTAACATCTTCACACTAAAGCAAGCGCGACCGACAGCGAGGCTGCTACGCATGGCAGCCTCGCTTCATTTCACGCCCACGTGAATCGCCACCGTGCTCAGCATCAGCCGTTTGTATTTCACCTCGCGCAGACCGGCGTGCTCCATGATGGCCTTCAGTTCATCCGGCGTGAGGAATTCATTGACTGACTGCGGCAGGTAGGTGTACGCATCGCGCTGCCCGCTGATCAACCCGCCCACGAACGGCACAATCTGGTTGAAGAAAAACAGGAAGAACGGGCGCAGTAGGTTCTTCGGCGGTTTGCTGATTTCAAGACAGATCACGCGCCCGCCCGGTTTCAATACGCGATGCTGTTCTCGGAAAGCCTGCTCCCGATCGATAAAGTTGCGCACCCCGAAGCCGCTGGTCACGGCATCAAGGGTGTTGTCGGGGAACGGCAAGTGCAGCGCATCGGCCGTGTTCCAGCGAATGGCCTGCGCGCCCTCTTTTGTCTTGCCGGTGATCATCATCTCAAAGGTGAAGTCGCTGCCAATGGCGAGCACATCCGGTTGCTGCTTCAGCGCCTCGATCAGAATATCGCCCGTGCCGGTGGCCACGTCGAGCAGACGCGCGTCCGGGCCAAGCTGTGCCAGGCGGACGACTTCACGCCGCCAGGCGATGTCGCGCCCGCCCGTCATCAAGCGATTCATCATATCGTAGCGCGCACTGATGCGGGCAAACATCCCCTGCACGTACTGCGCGCGTTCCGGTCCTTGCAAATGAGTCACGTTAAATCCATTTTGGGACACGGATAAACACAGATGAACACGGATTTGTTTTTTATCCGTGTAGTCCGTGTTCATCCGTGTCCAATATCATGTCGCAAATTTCCACGGGCACAGCCGCTTCTCCAGCCAGTCGACGAAGAAGTACAAGACCAGCCCCAGCAGGCCCATGGCAATCGCGCCGGCATACGTCGCCGCGTAATCAAACATGGTGCCTGACATGAGGAAGATGTAATAGCCCAATCCCAGATACGTCGCCGTCACTTCGGTGAAGTATAGCACCGCCACCGCCGTGCCCACGCTGAGGCGTACCGTCGTCAGCACAATCGGTAGCGACGACGGCAGATACACAAAGCGGAACAGCGCGCGCCGTCCCGCGCCCAGCGACTTCACCGAGTTCAACAGCTCGGGCCGCAGGTTCAACGCTTCATCGCGCACGGGTACTAAAATCTGAAAAAACAGAATCAACACGATGGTCAAGATCTTGGCGGCTTCGGTGGGACCGAGAAACAGCAGAATGATCGGGAAAAACACGATCTTGGGAATAGGGTAGATCAGATACACCAGCGGCGAGAAGAGCCGGTTGAGCGTAGGGATTTGCCCCATGCCTAGTCCCGCCGGAACCGCCAGCGCCACGGCGATGATAATGCTAACGATGACACGGAAGCCGCTGGCGACGAAGTGCTTGGCGATTTCGCCGATGTTTGCCACAAACGCTTGCGCCACGGCGATCGGGGTCGGCAGAATATCGCGCTGCACCAGCATAGCGATGATCTGCCACACCAGCAGCACGATGAGCGAAGTGATGACGAGATCGCGTTTACGCATGGGAAGTAACGAGTAACGAGTAATGCGTAAGGGATTCACGCAGCTGCGCGCACTTTTCAAAGAACGCCGGCTGCGATCGATAACCCGGTTCGCCCGCACGCGGATTGTCGATAACGATCGGCGCAGAGTGCGGCGGTTGATCGAGCACCAGGATCTTCTGCCCCAGGAACACCGCGTCTTCGATGTTGTGAGTCACGACAATCAAAGTCAAATCTTGTTCGCGCTGCAACTCGATGGTGAGGTTCTGCAAATCCTCGCGCGTGGCGGCATCCAGCGCGGCGAACGGCTCGTCCATTAGCAACAGATCAGGGTCGAGCACCAGCGTGCGCGCAATGGCGGCGCGCTGCCGCTGCCCGCCGGAGCACTGCGCCGGGAACCGATCGCGCAGCGCTTCAATGCCCAGCCGCTTCAACCACTTCTCGACCAACGGCTCGATCGGGCCGACGACATGCTCCACCGGCGCGTGCCGCCCGTCGGGGCCATAGAAGTCGCGCACTTTCAGACCCAGCGACACGTTCTGCTTGATCGTCGCCCAGGGCAGCAAGCCGTATTCTTGCAACACCAATCCGGTGCGCGGGCGCGGCCGATCGATCACCTGCCCTTCGACAACGATCTCACCGGCGGTGGGCACGCGCAGGCCGGCCAGCATCATCAGCAGCGTCGTCTTGCCGTTGCCTGATCCGCCGACGACGGCCCACGCTTCGCCCCGTCCGATCGACCAGTCGAAGCGATCGAAGACGGGCGCGGCGTCAGCATAAGCAAAGGTAACTTCACGGAATTCGATCATGCTAATCTGGGTCTTCCGACTTTGGCGGGAAACCGTCGGTGCATCGTCATTGCGAGCGCTTCCTGCGAAGCAATCTCCTTTCGACCGGTACTGAGATTGCTTCGTCGCGAACAGCGCTCCTCGCAATGACGCACGTTGGTGACAATAATCCCGCTGAACCCGGAAGAGCCGCTAATCTAAAACGTACAGCGTAAAACGTAATGGTTCATTTTACGCTGTACGTTTCACGCTTTACTTCGGCAAATAGCTTGAATCCACCAGCTGGCTATACGGCACTTCCTGCTTGATCAGCCCCCGCGCGATCATCCACGCCATCACATCCTTCAACTGCGCTTCACTGGGGACGGAAGCCGTGGGGAACCTGGGCAGCGCGTACTTGCCGATCAGCGGCGCGGGCACCAGCTTCTTATCACTGAGCAGCGTGTCCCATCTGGTCGGCTCGCTGTTCACATCGGCGGTGGCTTTCTCGATGGCGGCCAGGAACTTCTTCACCGTTTCCGGCTTACTCTTAAGCGAATTCAGGCTGAACGAAATCTCGCTGGTGCCGACGGACGGCAGGCTGCTGTCGTCGATCAGGCGGATCGCGCCGCCCTGCTCGGCCAGCGTCGCCGCCGGTTCGGGCAGCACCGCCGCCTTGAGCTGGCCTTCGTTGAGCAGCTGCAACCGATCGGGGATGGCGGGCACGTTGATGGTTTTGATGTCAGCCGTCGCCAGCCCCGCATTCTCCAGAATGCGCTGCGTCAGATAATCGATCACCGTGTTTTGCGAGATGCCGATCTCGACGCCCTTCAATTGATCGGGCGTGGTGATGCCGCTGTCTTTCGAGACCAACAGCGAGAACTGCGGCTTGTCCGCCGAAGCCGTGCGCGCGAAGCGCACCACCGCGATCTTCTGCGCGTCCTTGTTGTACAACACCGTCGAAGTGAGATCGTTGATCATGCCGTCGACCTGCCCGGCCTGCATCACCTGATCGCGCTCCGCCGCCGACGCGACCGGCATGAATTCCACTTTGATCCCGGCATCTTTGAAGTAGCCCTGCGCCTCGGCCACATACATCGGCAGCGCGTCGAGGATGGGCAGCACGGCGATCTTCAACGTGGGATTTTCCTGCGCGGCCGGCGCGGCGCCCCCGCAGGCGCTCAACAGCGCGGCGAACAGGACGAGAACGATAACGGATTTGCGAAACATATTTCTCCTTTTGACTTCCCGCGTTTTCAGCGCGGAATGGTTAGCGCCAACAGTGTGGCGACAAAAATCGTGACGCTGATATAACCGTTGACATTGAAAAAGGCCAGGTTCACTTTGGAGAGATCATTCGGTTTGACGAGCGAATGCTCATAGATCAGCAGCGCGGCCGCAATGATCACGCCGATCAAATACACGAGGCCGAGATTCATCACCAACCCGATCGATCCCAGCAGCCCGACGGTGATCACGTGGCAAATTTGCGCCACGCGCAGGGCCACCGCGTTGCCCCACTTGGCCGGAATGCTGTGCAACTTCTCTTTCCGATCGAACTCCGTGTCCTGGCAGGCATAGATCAGATCGAAGCCTGCGATCCAAAACGTGACGGTGAACAGCAGCAGCCATGCGGGCAGATCGGCAATCGTAAACAGCGAGCTGCGCACCGCCGCCCACGCGCCCAGCGGCGCGAGGCCATCCGTGAAGCCCAGCATGAAATGCGACAGCCAGGTGAAGCGCTTGGTGTAGGCGTAACCCAGCAGGCACAGAATCGCGCCGGGCAGCAATTGTAACGTCAACGGCCCCAACTGCCATGCGGCGATCGTCAACACGATTAACGACGCGATCACGCCAATCGTCACCGCGCGCACGCTGATCTGGCCGGTCTGGATGGGGCGATTGGCCGTGCGCGGATTGCGCGCATCAATGTGCCGATCGGCCAGGCGGTTGAAGCTCATCCCCAGCGTGCGCGCCGCAGCCATCGCCACGGTGATCCAGAAGAACTGATGGAACGTCGGCAGCCCAGTGGCTGCCAGCACCATGCCCAGATACGCGAACGGCAGCGCAAAGATGGTGTGCTCGAATTTGATGAGATCGAGAAAAGCGCGGATTTGCTTCATGATCCGTGAAACATAAAACGTGAAGCGTAAAATCTTTCATTACGTTTTACGCATTACGCTTTACGCATGCCCTTCCACTTCGTATACAGCTCATTGTCAATGCCCAGCCGCAGCAAAATGCGCCCGATTGTACCATCGATGACTTCATCCAGCGTTTGCGGATTGCCGTAGAAGGCCGGGACGGGCGGCATGATGACAGCGCCATTCTCGGTAGCCTGTGTCATCAAGCGGAGATGACCCAGATGCAGCGGTGTTTCGCGGACGCACAAGACCAACGGGCGACCTTCCTTCAAACATACATCCGCCGCGCGCGACATGAGATCAGCCGAGTAGCAATTCGCCACAGCGGACAGCGTCTTGATCGAGCACGGCACGATCACCATCCCCAACGTCACGAACGATCCCGACGCGATGCTCGCGCCGATGTCGTTGGGGTTATGCACCACCGCGGCCAGCGCCTCAACCTCGCTGACCTTCCAATCCGTCTCCTGCGCGATGGTGGCCTTGGCCGCTGCGCTCAGCACCAGATGACTTTCAATTTCGCCGCTTTGCCGCAAGACTTCCAACAGGCGTATTCCGTAGATTACGCCCGAAGCACCACTTATTCCAACGATGAGTCGTTTCATCGCAGCTCCTCAATCTACCGCGAATTGACGCGAATTCAATTGAGTATGGCGGCGGCCGGTTGGGGCGCAGCGAATGAATTCGCCCGCTGGCAGAGAAAACACGTTAAAACGTGTTTCAACACGTTTCCACTATCAGCCATCGAATTCATTCGATGGTGCGCGCCAACCAAGATGAGCCACATCCAATTCAATTCATTTGCGAAGATTCGCGTGACTTAGAGCGAATTCCACTTTGATTTACGCCTATTGGAGTCGAGGCTTTAGCCGGATTCCGCCTGAGGGCTCGATTCCGGATCGTACATCAACCTGGAAACTGCTCTAGCGATCGACTATTGAAGGCCGTATTCTTTCCACCGCCGATCGACCAGTTCCTTCACCGCCGCATCCATCTCCAACTCCGTCGGCCAGCCGCGCGGATGCCCGTCCTGCGGCCCCTTCGCCGTCGCATCGATGCCGATCTTCCCGCCGAACGAATCGCGCACCGCTGAATGATCGAGTTGATCCACTGCGCCCTCCGCGCTCGTCACGTCGCGCTTCCAATCGACGTTGCCCAGCACGCGCCACAGCACATCGCGCAGATCGTGCACGTTCACGTCATGATCGACTACGATGATGGCTTTGGTCAGCATCATCAAGCCCAGCCCCCAGATGCCGAACATCGTTTTTTGCGGATGACCCGGAAATCGCTTCTTGATCGACACAATGACCAGGTTGTGAAACACCCCCTCGGCGGGCATGTTGTAATCGACCACTTCGCCGAGGAAGAGTTTGAGCAGCGGCAGGAACAGACGCTCGGTGGCCTTGCCCATCCAGTAATCTTCCATCGGCGGCTTGCCCACCACCGTCGTCGGATAGATCGGATTTTGCCGGTGCGTGATGGCCGTGACGTGAAAGACCGGGAACCGATCGGCTGGCGTATAAAACCCGGTGTGATCACCGAACGGCCCTTCCACATCGTGCTCGTTCGGATCGACGTAGCCTTCGATCACAATCTCGGCATTGGCGGGCGCTTCGATGGGCTGCGTCACGCACTTGACGAATTCAACGGGCTTGCCGCGCAGATAACCGGCCAGCAGATACTCGTCGATGTTGGGCGGCAGCGGCGCGGAGGCGCACCACATCGCCGCCGGATCGCCGCCGAGCACGATGGCACATGGAATGATCGGCTTCTTCTCTTCGGCGGCCACACGCTCATGTTCGGCGCCGCCTTTATGGCGCTGCCAGTGCATCATCAACGTGTGATCGTCTTTCACCTGTAAGCGATACATGCCCACGTTGCGGATGTTGCTCAGCGGATCGCGCGTGATGACCTGCATCAACGTGATGTACCTGCCCCCGTCGAGCGGCCAGCATTTGAGGATGGGCAGCTGCGAGAGGGCGATCTGATCGCCGGTGAGGACCACTTCCTGCACGGGCGCATTGCTCACGGTCTTCGGCCCCAACCCGATCGACTTCAGTACCCCAAAGAGATCGCGTCCGCGATTCAGCGCGGCCTTCAACCCTTGCGGCAATTTCAGATCGATCGTTTTGGCGAGGTTGTGATTCAACTCTTCCAGATCGTCAACGCCCAGCGCCCACGCCATGCGCGAAGCATTGCCAAAGGCATTGATCAGTACCGGCACCGATGAACCCTTGACGTTCTCAAACAACAGCGCCCTGTTGCTGGCCGCCGGACCTTTGCTGATCCGATCGGTGATCTCGGTGATCTCCAATTCGGGATCGACCTGGGTTGTGATGCGGACGAGCTCGCCGCGCTGTTCCAACAGTTGGATGAATTCACGCAAATCGCGGAAGGCCATGATCGTCTCCTGAGACCTCGCAGGTTTTGATCGACCAGCCGGCGCAGCCAGATCATCGATCGGGTTGATGATCGAGCAAGGCCAGATCGTCTGTTAAAACCTGCGAGGTCTTTCGTTGTCTGACAACACAAACGCGCCCTCAGCTGACCGGGGCGCGTTTGCTCGTGAAGGCTGTTTCAAATGTACCACATCATTCGACGCGTCGCAACACATACCAATTCCGCGCCGCCCGCGTCGCCCCCCACACTTCCCCTGCGCGCACAAAATCGATCACCTCGTAGCCGCGCGCAAAATAGGCTTCAAACAGCTCGCGGGTTTTTATGCGCCAGTCTTGCGCCAGCGCCATGTTGCTCTGCTTGATCGCCTGCAAGTCATTGGGGATTTCCACACGGCCGATCGGCGCGTCGAGGTTGAGATCGATCGCGGTGATGTGCCGATCGCCGGTGCCGCCGGAACAGGCATTCACGATCGGGCTGTCCACCCCGATCGGTTCCACCACCACCCGATCGTGCCGCTGCTGCACCCGTTCGGTAGCGATCCACCATTCGACCAGGAAGCGATCGCTCGGCAGGCCCTGACCCAACCTGCCGAAATTCTCACCGTAAACATTTTGCTTGTAGATGCGCGCCACGCCGCCGAGGGTGTGCAGGTTCAAGCGGGCGTTGGGCGCTTCCAGCGGATCGTACGTCCACGTGATCAGATCGATCTCGTTGGCCAGCACGCGCTCGCGCTGCGCCCACTTCAACGTGGCGGCCACGCCCTTGTTGCGATATTCCGGCAGAATGCCCATCGTCTGCGAGCACAACTTGAGGCGGCGATCAGTATGCAGGCCGAGGAACCCAAAGAGAAAGCCGATCAGCTTCCCGCCGTCGAACGCGCCGATAATCGTGCCGCCGTTTTCAGCCGCCGTCTTCAGCATGGGCGGATATAACCCTTCGCCCTGCGTGAAGCCCCAGATCTGCTGCTGCACTTCACGCACTTGCAGGAACTCTTCGTACTTGGTCAAATCGCGCACGGCAAAAACCATCGGCCACCTCGCACCGTTGTTGGAAAATCGATCCAATTATATTACGTCTGGCCCCCCTTGCCAGCCGCGCCAAATCTCATTACAATCAGCCCATCATGACCCGACCGTTGAAGCCTCGCACCTCGCGCCTCGCGCCGCGGCTTGTCATCGAAAGCGGGCTGAACAAAGGCGATGAGTATATCGTGCGCAAACCGACCACGCTGATCGGCCGCAACGAAGCCTGCGATCTGATCGTCAGCGATCCGCTGGTGTCGCGCCGCCACTGCCAGATTTTGTGGGACGGCGTCTACTGCACGGTCGAAGATTTGGGCAGCACCAACGGCACCTTCGTCAACGGCCAGCAGTTGACGGCCGCTTACGCCCTGCGCCCCGGCGATCGGTTGCAGGTGGCCGATGTGGTCTTTCACTTCGCCGATCCGCAGGCGACTTTGGCCGGGCACAAGTGGCCCAAACTCAAGATCGAACGCGTCACGAAGCGCGTCACCGTCAACGGCGAACTGGTGGAACTCTCCTCCAAGGAATACGCGTTGCTGCTGTATCTGGACGAACATTCAGATCGGATTTGCAGCAAAGAAGAATTAGCGAAGGCGGTCTGGCCGGAATACAAAGGGGATGTGTTCGACTATCAGGTGGAAAGTTTGATCAAACGCCTGCGACAGAAACTGGAACCGGACGCCGAGGAATCGCACCTGGTGGTCACACTGCGTGGGCGCGGCTATCGGCTGATCAAACCGTAGCGCACTAACAAGAAAAACTGGCGAGAGCATGTGTCTCGCCAGTTTTGTTGTCTGTCATTCCCGCGTGCTTTCAGCGGGAATCCAGTGAACTGTCCGCTGGACTCGCAACCCGACGGGTATTCGCGCTAAGCCAATTGATTTGCCGCCGCGATCTCGTCATACAGATCCGCGGCGGTGTGCGTTGGCATGCCGGGCGGCAGCTGGCCCTTACCGCAGCGCGCCGCGCATAAGGCTTCGCGGAAATCAGGCCCCAGATCGGTCCCTGTACTCTGCTTGACTAATTGAATGGCGCGCAGGGCCTGTGCGATCACGTAACGCGGCTCGGGCCGGTCGAGCTTTTCGAAGAACCAGCCGCAGCTGGTGAACATGCGCTGGCGATGCAGCTGCGCCTGCACCAGCTTCCCGAAACGCAGCTGCTGCCCGCTCGTCAACTTGGCTGAGGTATTTTCACGAATCAACTGCCCCACGTCGGCCGTGCCCAACACCACGTCGATGTACTGATCGACCAGCAGCCACGGATTGCTGAACAAGCGCCGTAGTTCGTACAAATAGATCGCGTCGATCTCGTCGGCCAGCAGATCCAGCGCCGAGCGCAGGATGGGCTTCCAACTATGATCGCCGGGCGTGCAGCCGCAGCCTTTATCCCAGCGTTCCAGATGATGACTGCAACTCCACGCTGTGCGTTCGTTGATCTCGACCTCCCGCGTGGGCGGATGCGTGCGCAGATAGTCTGTCAGCGTCACGAGCTGATACGGCGACCCGGCTTCGTCGCGCAGGATGCCCGCCAGCAGATCGACGCCGCGTTGTTGATGATGCCCGAACGTTTCGCCGTCGGTGGCGATCAGCGTCAGGCCCTGCCGCCCGCTTACGTGATCGGCCAGCCACGCGCGGCCGTCCGCGATCCGATCGGTATCGAACGACAGTTGATTGGACAAATGCCGATCACGCACGAAGACCGCAAAAAAACCGCCGCCCGGCAGCCGCACGCGATACGGCCCCGCGTCGCCGTGCACCTGGCCCTGCACTTGCTCTTCGCTCAGGATCGTAAACGACAGGCCGCGCCGCGAGAGAATCTCCAGCGTGATCAGATCGACGGCCATTTCCGGCAGCCACATGCCGCGCGGCTGGCGTCCGAAGCGGTGGATGAACGAGGCGATGCCCCATTTGATTTGGGTGATCTTGTCACGGCGGCGGGCTAGCGGGAGAATGGTGTGATGCGCGGACTGGGCGATGGCGTTGCCCCCGCTGCCCGATGTCCGGCCGCCCCGATCGGCCATCTGGATCCGGCGGTACGTCGCGTGCTCATGCCGATCGAGCCAGCCGATCAACGTGGGACCGATGTTGAAGCTGATCCGATCGAGATTGCCGGCCAGCGCGTTGGGGCGATAGCTTTCGGCGGTGATCTTCTCGTTGTAATCGTGATACGGCGCAGCGCCCGGCTCCACCGGCACTTCGCCCGTAAAGGGGTTCTCGCGCGGCGGCTGGTAGAAGTGGCCGTGAATGGCGATGGCGTGGGTCACCGTTTGCTCTTTAACCGGTGGTTCTGGAATGCTCTCCAACCGCGTCCGCGCGGCTGGAAACGCCCGCGTCTTCGCGGGCTTGGAGCAATTTCATGACGCTTATACAGAAACCCGGTTTCTGAGGGTGAGCTACTGCTTGCTCTTGACCAGCTCAAACCGAATCTTGCACTTCCACACCGCGCCGGGTTCCAGTTCCAGCGGCCAGTGTGCCATGAGCGTGGTACCCTGATAATTGCGCTCGAACCCGGCTTCAGACAGCGAGATGGTTTCCAGCGGGAACTGCCACCACACGGCGGCTTCGCTCGATCGGATGAGACCGCGCCCCACACGTTCCACGACCACAGCGACGTCCTTGGAATCGCTCACGGACTCGATCGCGTTCAAGCGATGCAGCACGCCGCCGGCATAGAGCGTGTACGCTCCTTCGGCTTCATCGCCGCCGGAGATGCCCCAGTTCGTTTCCATGCCAAAGCGCGCCGCGACCTGCTCTGCACCGGTGTTGGTCACCGTGTAGAACACGTCGAACGTTTCGCTGCCTGCTTCCACGACGATCTTCTTCTCCACCCGCAGCGGATGGCGCACCCCGTCGATCCACGCGCCGCCTTCGCGTTCCAGCACGATGGTCGCCTTCTTCGCGGTGCGCGTTACTCTGGCCTGATACGGCTGATTGACGAAGTCGCCCCATTCGCGATACTGGCTGCGATAAAAATTGTCCAATGTTTCCGCCGGGCCAAACACGTGGTCGATCAAGCTGGCGCGGCGATACCAATCGACGAACAGCTTCTGCTCCAGTCCCGCTTCCTTGGCGCGCGTCGCGGCGGACTGAATATTCTCCAGCTGCGTCCGCTGCCCGGCGATGATCAACGACCCCCTGGCGGCCGCATCGATCAAGTCTTGATGATAGCCCTCGCGCCAGCGCGACAGCGTGTCGATCAGGTTCATGTTGCGCGCGCGCCAGTCCCACTCGATGAGCGTGCCGCCCACGAACGGATCGAGCAGCAGCCACTGCGCGTCGGTCGAGACGACCACGTCTGGACGCGAGTCGCAGTCGACGTCGGTCACATCGACCGTGAGCCATTCTTCCGTGGTGTGCGCCGCCTGCTCGGCCTGCGTCTGCGCCGCGATCAAGTGCGCGTAGTTGGCCTCGCGCTCGTGGAACAGATAGATGCCGCCGAACACGCCGTGCCAGTACGGGCTGCTGCACTGCCCGGCCCACAGGTGATCGAGCGCGGCGCTGCGCGCGCCGACGCGCTTCATGCGGTGCACCAGGCTGCTGGCCCACAACATGCGCTTGTGCAGGGTGTTGATCTCCGGGTACTTCACCATGAACGAGCGCCACATGCCGCCCTTGATGAAGCGCAGCACGTCGAAACGCTGCTCGGCTTGCAGCTGCTGCTTGATCTTCACCAGATCGTGCGACGGCTGCGCGGGCAGCGACCACACGTTCATTTCGTCGTAAGAGGCCGCGGGCAGGTACGCGCGCCCGATCGGCTGAACCTGCTTCAAGACATCGCCCGGCGGGCAGGTGATCAGCCAATCGGCGTTTTGTTCCAGCGCCGCAAAAAATTCTTCCACCCAGCCGCCCGTCCAGCAGTGATCGAAGGTGGTGGGCCACAGGCCGAACTTCTCGCCGTCGTCACCCATCACCGCCACGCGCGGCGGCGCGCCTTCGGCCGCCGGCTGGGCCGCCTGCCGCCGCAGCCAGTCGATAATGTCGGTCACTTTGCCCCACGGCGTGTTGAGGCGCAGATAGTGCAGCGAGCTAAACAGGTTCAGCGGATGCCCCTGTTCCTCGGTCACGTAATGGCCGAACAGATCGGCGTCGACGTAGCCGCCGTACTTGAAGTGCGTATCGTCGAGGATGGTGTAGCGCAGACCGGCCTCGTGCAGCACCTTGGGCAGGTGCGGCTCCCATACCCGCTCGGCCAGCCACAGCCCGATCGGTTCCACGCCGAAATCCTTGAGGACCGCCTCGCTCAGCTTGGCGATCTGGCCCTGCTTGTCGGCGTCGGGCAGCGCGGCCAACACCGGCTCGTAGTAACCGCCTGTCAGAATCTCCACCTGCTTGCGGCCAACCAGCGTGCGCACGCGCTTGATGAAATCGGGCTGGTGTGCAATCAGCCAGTCGCGCAGGGGGCCGCTGTAATGCAGCGCCATGCGCACCGCCGGATGCTTCTCCAGCGCGGCCAGCATTGGCTCGTACGTCTTGTGATAGGCGTCCGCAATCACGAAATCGTAATTGCCCACCGGTTGGTGATTATGCAGAATGAGCGAAAGGTAGATTGTATTCATGGTGGTAGTGAGTTGTTGGTAGTTGGCAGTTGGTAAATGGGCTGCACCGCCAATGATCATTGTTCATTGTTCATTGTTCATTGATCATTGATCATTGCTCATCAGCCTTTG
The DNA here is from genome assembly GCA_964398185.1 of uncultured Anaerolineae bacterium. Taxonomy (GTDB): domain Bacteria; phylum Chloroflexota; class Anaerolineae; order Fen-1058; family Fen-1058; genus Fen-1058. The sequence goes on from CAYNML010000027.1 coordinate 30,547, forward strand.
GGCACGTAGCCCACCGTCGTGCCGCTGGGTACCATGTTGCCGGGGAAATCGCCGGGCTGGCTGTCGCCGGCCACGACGCAGTTGCGGCCCACGCGCACATTTTCTGGAATGACGGCGTTCTTGCCCAGCAGCGAAATGCCGGAAGTCAGATCGCCCACCGGGTTGGGGCTGTAATCGACGCCGTAGCCCACGTGCGCGTTCTGCCGGATGGTGCACTGCTTGTCAACGATGGCGCGATCGACGATGGCGCCGTTCTCGATGATGGTATCGGTCAGCACGATCGAGTTGCGCACCACCGCGCCCCGCCCGACCTTCACGCCCGGCGCGAGCACGCTGTACTCGACCGTGCCTTCGATGACGCAGCCGTCGGTGATCATGCTGTGCGCCACCACCGCGCCCGTGCGGATGTTCACCGGGGGCCGCTCTTCCGATCGGGTGTGAATGACCCAATCGCGATCGAGCAGATCGAGCTGCGGCGTGTCGGCCAGCAGATCCATGTGTGCTTCCCAGTAAGCCTGCACGGTCCCGACATCGACCCAGTAACCGCTGAAGGGATAGGCATACACTTTGTGGGTCTGAATCATCTTGGGGATGATGTTTTTGCCAAAGTCGTGCGACGACTTGGGATCGGCGTCGTCTTCGCGCAGCATCTGGTTCAGTACGTCAGTGCTGAAGACGTAGATCCCCATCGAACCGAGGTTGCTCTTGGGCTGGATCGGCTTCTCTTCAAAATCGATCACGCGGTAACTGTCGTCGGTCTGCAGGATGCCGAAGCGCGAGGCTTCATCGGGCGAGACCGTCAGGGTCGCCACCGTCAGATCGGCGCGCTTCTCCTGATGGAAGGTGATCAGGTCGTCGTAGTTCATCTTGTAGATGTGATCGGCCGCCAGGATCACGGTGTAGTCGGGCTTGTGCCGGCGGATGAAGTCCCAGTTGCGCTGAATGGCGTTGGCCGTGCCGCTGTAGCGCTCCATGGTGCCGTCCAACCGCTCGATGGGCTGCAGCAGCCACACCCCGCCGTACATGCGGTCCAGGTCCCACGGGCCGCCGGTGCGGATGTGCTCGTGCAGCGAGTGCGGGCGATACTGCGTGAGGACGCCCACGGTGGTGATGCCCGAGTTGGTGCAGTTCGATAACGGGAAATCGACAATGCGATATTTCCCGGCGAAGGGTACGGCCGGCTTGGCGCGCTTCTGCGAGAGGATGCTGAGGCGGCTGCCTCGCCCGCCAGCGAGGATCATAGCAAGTGCGTGCATGGTCTGTCCTTGTGGGTGGGGATGGTCGCGCTAGCTGTTAAATGGTGATGCGTGAGATTCGTGTGCCCGGTCTACTTGATGGTGTGATGCAACTCGATCGCCCGGCGATACAACGTCACGTACTGCTGCGCCGATTTGTTCCACGAGAAATCGGCGGCCATGCCGCGGCGCTGCAGCGCCTGCCAGCGATCGGGGTCCGCAAAGGCGGCCAACGCCCGATCGAGCGCGCCGACCAGCGCTTTGGCCGTGTAGGCCGTGAACGTAAAGCCCGTGCCGCGCTGCGCCGATCGATCGGCGTCGATCACGGTGTCGGCCAGGCCGCCGGTGGCGCGCACCAGCGGCACCGCGCCGTAACGCATGGCGATCATCTGTCCCAGGCCGCACGGCTCAAAGTGCGACGGCATCAGGAACACATCGCTGCCGCCGTAAATCTTGCGCGCCAGCGGTTCGTTGAAATGGTGATCGACGCCGACACGGCCCGGATACTGCGCCGCCAGCGCTTGCAAGGCGGCGTGATACTTCTCGTCGCCGCTGCCCAGGATGGCGAGCTGCACCTCGCGCTGCAGCAACTGCGACGCCGCTTCCACCAAAATATCGAGACCCTTCTGCTCGAACAGGCGCGAAACCAGGCCGATGAGCATGGCGCGCGGCTGGCGCTTCAATTTCAACTCGTCCTGCACGGCGCGCTTGTTGGCGGCGCGTTTCTTCAATGAAGCTGCCGTGAAGCGCTCGGCCAACAAGGGATCGGTCTGCGGATTCCACGCGGTCTGATCGAGGCCGTTGAGCACGCCGCTCAGTTGATCGCGCCGCGTGTGGAGCAGCTCGTACAAGCCTTCACCGAACTCGCGCGTGAGGATCTGCCGGGCATACGTGGGGCTAACGGTGTTGATGGCATCGGCGCAGGCAATACCGCGCGCCAGCCAGTTGACGCTGCCGGGCGCTTCGCCCGCAATACGGGGCGGGTTCTGTTTGAAGCCCGCAAAGCGGAACAGCGCATTGCCGCCGGCGCCCTGCCAGAAGAGGTTGTGAATGGTGAGCAAACTGGCCATGGATTTGAACGGCGCTTCGCGGCGGCCGCGGGTGGCGAGGTACATCAGCGCCGGGCCGGTATGCCAGTCGTGGGCGTGCAGCACGTGCGGCGTCCAATCGAGCACGCGCAGAAATTCGATCACGGCGCGGCTGAAGAAGACGTAGGCCATCAACTCGTCGGGCTGGCCGTAGACCTTGTCGCGCCCGAAGAACCGCTCGTCCCACACAAAGTAGGTCGGCACGCCGGTGTAGTTCGATTCGAGCACCTCGGTGGTGCGCGCGCTATTGCCGGTGGGGACATCGATGAACCGATCGACGCGCCGCACGCTGTAGCGCTGCGCCTCGATGGGACGATAGCGCGGCACGATCACGCGCACATCGTGCCCCAGCTGCCGCAGCGCCTGCGGCAGCGAGCCGATCACATCGGCCAGGCCGCCGACTTTGTAGAACGGCGCGCACTCCGCCGCGACGAAGAGAATCTTCAAGGGATCAGATTGTGGGGCAATGCTGGTTGGCCGGGCCATGACGCGCTCGAGTTGAAACAGGGTGGGATAGGCTTATACTAGCACAGGCTGGGGTGGGCGTCAAAGTAGAACTGCGGAAGGGGGAAATTGGAATTCAGCCGGTAGGTGGCGGACCAGCGCTGCCGAAGCGCAACCAAAAGCCCTGCGGGCGCAGGGCTGCGATCTGGCCGCACAGAGACTCGGAAACTACTTACTGGCCGCCACCACCTCGCCGACGAGCACGGCAAACCCCGGCAGCACTTCCGAACGGGCGGTTTCTTCCGGGCCAAAGCGCCCGATCAATTCATAGTCGCCGCCGCGCAGCACGAAGACCTCGATCTGGCGCTTGTCGGGGTCGACGATCCAGTATTCGCGCACACCACTCAGCGCATAGAGGCGATACTTGGTGCGGCGATCGTCGATCCAGTTGCCGGGCGAGAGGATCTCCACGATCAAATCGGGCGCCCCGTCGATCCAGCGCTCCTTGATGATATCGAGACGCGCCTTGTGGATGAAAAGAATATCAGGCTGCACCGGATTCGCCAGTTCACCCAGCCGCACGTCGATCGGAGCAGTGAAGACTTCGCCCAAGTCTTCGGCATCGACAAAGCTACCGACAGCCAGTGCCAGCTTGAAACTGACACGCTGATGAGAAGTCAGTGGGGCTGGATTCATGTGCAATTCTCCTTCAATCACTTCGTACCGCCAGCCGTCGTCAGGCAGCTTGCAATAATCCGCGTAAGTCCATTCACCCTGCGGCGGCCAAGTTTGCGCCGCCGGCTGAAGTGGTGTGATTGATGGAATAGCCATGCCGACCTCCCTGCCTGCATCCAATCCACGCTCAACTTTCTTGACATTCAGTCTAAAGCAGAAATCTAAAATCCGCAACACTTGCCCTGCACGCTGCGCGGCAGCGCGGTGCAAGTGTCCAAAATCTACTGTGCGCCCGTGCCTACTTTGAAGATCGCCTGCCACGGCTGATAGCGCGTGAAGATGCGATCTTCCGAGATGACTTGTCCGCCGCGCGTGACGGTGCGCGTGACGGTCACATCCGCGCCGTCGGCGGCGTAGTCCACTTGCTGGCGCGTGCCGGCGGGCAGCGTGGGGTCCTCTTCGATCTTGTCCTCGGGATGCGGAATGACGTTCTCGACGACGGGTTCCGAGATGGTCACCTGCCGCCCGTCACTGGTGCTGTACAGCTTGAAGGTCAAACGCCCCGCCACATCGTTGGCATACGCTTCGACCAGGATGTGATACGGCGTGTCGTTCTTGAATTTGAAATCGACGACGGGGCTGAACACACTGGCGTCGAGGCCGGGGCCAGAGCCGCGTTCGTACCAGCCCACGCGATAGGCGTGCGGCCAGCGCTCGATGATGGGATAGCCGCCATTGAAGGCCGCGCGGAAGGCCGTGGTCGAGACCTGGCACACGCCGCCGCCCACGCCCTTGATGGTGCGCCCGTTGTAGATGATCAGCGCTTCGGCGTAGCCTTTGTCCAAGCTCACATCGCCCAGATTGTGATTGAACGAGAAGACCTCGCCCGGCTTGATGATGACGCCGTGCTGGCTGGCCGTGGCCGCGCCGATGTTCTTCATGCGCTCAACACTGGAACCGGCATAGAGCGATTGCCCCGTCGAGACCAGCTCGGTGATGCCCAGCGCGGCGGCCTGGGCATCGTCGTAGAAATCAGGACGCTGTTCGTTGACGGCCAGCGTCACCTGCTGATCGCCGCGGGCCAGGGCGTCGTTCATGCGCGCCAGCGTGGTGGTGATGTCGAGCGCGCGGCCAATCTTGCCGGGCTGGATCACTTCCAGCTGGCGGGTGTCGTCGTTGAAGATGAAGCGCGCGTTCTCGGGCGCCCGATCGATCTGCTGCGCGAGATCGGCCAGCCCGGCGCGCAGGGCTTCCGCGTTGAACTTGACCTCGATCGCTGTGCCGTCCGTCGCTTTGTCCACCATCAGGAACGACAGCAGCTGCTGCGGCGTCAAATCCCAACTGGCTGGTTCGCCGGGCGCGGGGTTCGCCAGCACCAGCGTCAGGTTGCGATTGAGGATCGTCTGCAACTGCGCGGCGGCGGCGGACACATCGGTCAGGCGCGGCTGCTCGGTCTCGATCGGCAGCACGATGCGCTTCGGCCCGTCGGCCCGGGCGAGGTCGGGCAGCAGGTGCAGCGTGGCCTCGACGTTCAACTCGCGCCCGATCTGCGCGGGCGTGGTGATCACCTGCGTGCCGTTCAGTTGCAGACCCGCGTCAATCGGCGGGCGGTTGATCTGCGCGGCCACCTGTTCAAAGTACGCGCGCGCGACGTTGGCGTTGAAGACGAGGCGCGGGGCCAGATCGGCGCCGTTGATCAGCACCTGCGTTTGGCCGTCCACGCCGCGCAGCGACAGATCGAGTGCGGCCTGCGCGGTGGCGCGGGCGTCGAAGGTGATGCCGAGATCGATCGGGTTGGCGATCCACGCGGTCTGCCCGTCGCTCAGATCGACGCGGGCGGTGTTGAATTTGGCTGTGAAGGCGGCGTCCAACATGGCGGCGGCTTCGTCCAGCGACTTGCCGCTGAGATCGATGTTCCACACGGTCACGCCGGGCAGCACGCGCGCGGAGAAATAAATTTGAAAGGCGATGAAGCCAAACGCGAGCACGACGGCGAACGCTGCCAGCGCGATCAGCACAACAAAGGCCCACGGCAGGCGGGTCGTGGGCTTGGATGTGCGGGCTTGCGAGAGTGCGGCGGTGCTCATGCACAAATCATACCACAGGGAGAGCGCATCCCTATTTCACTGCGGCGGTTTCCTTTACAAAGACGGGCGCGCACCAGTGCTTGTACTTCGCCACTTTGCCGCGTACCACGTCGAAGTACAGATCGCGCAGGGCTTTGACCACGGGGCCGAGCTTGCCGTCGCCCACCGGCCGATGATCGACTCTGGCGATGTTGACCACCTGCACGCCGGTACCGCAGAAGAAGGCGGCGTCGGCCACGTAGAATTCGGTGCGGCTGATGGGCCGCTCGATCGTCTCCAGGCCCAGTTCGTTCTGCGCCAGTTCGATTACGGTATTGCGCGTGATGCCTTCCAAGATGTCTTCGTAGACTGGCGGGGTGATCAGCTTGTTGCCGCGCAGCAGGAAGATGTTCTCGGCGCTGCCTTCGCAGACGTGGCCGCTCTGGTTGATGACCAGCGCTTCGTCGTAGCCGTTCAACATCGCTTCGGTCTTCATGAAGGCTGAGTTGACGTAGGCCCCGGTGATCTTACCGCGCGGCGGAATGTTGTTGTCGCTGATGCGCTGCCACGAGGAGAAGCCCACGTGCGCGCCCTCTTCGTTTTCCACGTAGCGTCCGAAGGGTGTGGCGAAGATGCACAGGTCGTCGTTGAGGTCGTGCAGCCGCACGCCGATCTGCTCGTTGGTCTTGTAGGCCACCGGGCGGATGTAGGCGTCGCACTGGAAGTCTTCGCGGCGCAGCAGTTCCGTGGTGATGTCGCACAACTGCTCGGCGGTGTAGCGCGGCGACATCATCAGGATCTTGGCCGATTGCAACAGGCGTTGATAGTGCTCCAACAAGCGGAAAACGTACAACTGCCGATCGGCCTCATTCCAATACCCGCGGATGCCTTCGAAGCAGCCGGTGCCGTAATTGAAGGCATGCGTCATGATGCTGATCTTGGCCTGATCGATGGGCACGATGGCCCCTTTGAAAAAGGCGTATTGCGTCACGGTGATGTACTCCCTTGTAAAAGTTTTGCCGGGACGGTGGGTAGGCGGCATTATAGAAGTGATCGAAGGGCGTGTCAATTGACCGGGCGGTAAGTCAGTGCGATAATGATCGCAACTCTATGATGATCTCCTCTGCCACAGCGAGCATAGCGTGACGAGACCCGACGATCGAATTACCCTGACAACCATATCTTTTCTGGCCAACACGAGCAGCCAGCTCGACGCCTTTCGCGCCAGGCTCAAGCAGCGCACCCCGCTGCACACCTCGTCGTTTGTCGAGTGCCGCTATTACGGCGACGAGGTCTACATCTGCATCTGCCTGGAAGCCGCGCCGCACGAGACTCAGACGCTGACGTGGTGGCTGGACATCACGCCGCGCGAGGGGATGTGGCTGATCGAAGCCAGCGTGCTGCTGAACGGACGCACGCCGGTGGTGCAGGCGCCGCCGCAGCGCGTGTATGATTTTCAGGCCGTGCAGAACGAACTCCCGGACATCCTGGATCAACTGCTGCAAGCCGGCGCCGCCGTGCTAGACAAGATGTTGGCGCGGCAGTCGTCCGCAAAGGCCGATCAAAGTGTAAACGAGAGCGAGGCTGAGGCATGAATGTACCGCGTGTCGGAGTGGGCGTGATGATCGTGCGCGACGGACGCGTGCTGCTGGGCCGCCGCATGAGCGGCCAGCGGCCCGGCTGGTGGGGCTGGATCGGCGGGCGGCTGGAATTCGGCGAGACGCTGCAGCAGTGCGCCATGCGCGAGGCGCGCGAAGAAGCCGGCGTGGAAGTGGGCCGCTTGCGACTGTTGTGCATCTCGTCCATCATCGTGGAAGATCAACACTGGATCGATGTGGAATTCCTGGGCGACATCATCTCTGGCGAGCCGCACACCGCCGCACCCGATGAGTTGACCGAGTGGGCGTGGTACCCGATCGATCAGCTGCCCTCACCGATCTTTGAGCCGGCGGAGTTGGCGTTGAAGTCGTATCGCACGGGCAGAATACTGAATGAGTGATAGGAAGATAGAGAGACAGCGAGATGGTGAACTTCAGCGACATTCAATCCGCGGCCGAGCGGCTGTATCGCATCGCGCACCGCACGCCAATCGCCACCTCGCGCACGCTGAATGCGCTCATCGGCGCGGAGGTGTACTGCAAGTGCGAGAATTTGCAGCGTGCGGGCGCGTTCAAGTTTCGCGGCGCGACCAATGCGGTGAGCCAGCTCAGCGCCGAACAGAAGCAGCGCGGGGTCGTGTCGTTCTCGTCGGGCAATCACGCGCAGGCATTGGCGCTGGCGGGCCAGTTGTTTCACACGCCCACCGTAATCGTGATGCCGGACGATGCGCCCGCGGTGAAACTGGCCGCGACGCGGGGTTATGGCGCGGAGGTGGTGCTGTACGATCGGGTGGAGCAGAAACGCGAAGTGATCGCGCGCCAGCTCGGCGCAGCACGCGGCCTGGCGCTGATTCCGCCGTTCGAGCACGAGCACATCATCGCGGGGCAGGGCACGGCGGCGCTGGAACTCCTGACGGATATACCTGACCTCGACGTGTTGATCGCGCCCATCGGCGGCGGCGGGCTGATCAGCGGGTGCAGTATCGCCGCGCACGCGCTGAAGCCTGATCTCCGCATCTTTGGCGTGGAGCCGGACACTGCGAACGATACGTTCTTGTCTCTGCAGCAGGGTGAGGTTGTCTCTACGCCGCAATCACATTCGATCATGGATGGCCTGCTGCCCACCGCGCCGGGCGAGATGACGTTTGCGATCATGCGCGAGCATCTGGAAAGCGTGGCGTTGGTTACTGATGATGAAGCCGCAGAAGCGGTTCGGTTTTTGTTGCTGCGGATGAAGCTGCTGGTCGAGCCGAGCGGGGCTGCACCCATCGCCGCGCTCATGGCGGGCAAGATTCCGAATGCGCGGGGTAAGAAGATCGGCGTGGTGTTGTCGGGCGGCAACGTCGATGCAGGGAAGTTGGCGGGGATGCTAACGAGTAACGCGTAACGAGTAATGCGTAATGGAGAAGATTGAGACTCGGCGACTCATTATCAAACCAGTAACAGAGGCCGAAACGATCTTGCCGGTCTATCTCAACGCGGCGGATTATCTGGAGACACAGACGCCGGAGGAGCCGTCGATCGCAATGGTGCGATCGGATCTGGCGCTGGCCGCACAGCACGGCGGCGTGACGTGCGGCATTTTCCGGCGGGATACCCAAAACCCGATCGGCCTGATTAGCTTCATCGCGCATTCGTTTCGCGGCCAGCGCGATTATGCCTGGCTGTCAGCGCTGATGATCCAGGAAGCTGATCGGCGGGCCGGGTTCGGCGCGGAAGCTTATCGGGCGGTGGAAGGCCGCATCTTCAGCGATCCGCTTGTGACGCGCATCGGCACGTTGTTGCTTCCGCAATTCGACGCTTCGCTGCGCTTTGCCGAGCAGCTGGGCTTTGAGCGGGCCGGCGGCCCGTTCAAGAACAAGCGCGGCTACGGGCTGTATGCTTTTGTGAAGAAACGTCCCGGCCTGGAAACGCCCGGCGAGAAAATCTGGCGCGAGGCGCAGCCAGCGCGGCGTGAATAGGCTTTGCACAATCCGCCGTGCGCTGGTAAACTTTGAGGCACACTCAATTCGCAAGCCGAGGAGTCCGTATGCCCGATCTGATCCGCACCTCTGTCGATCTGCCCGCCAAGCCCGCCGAGGTCTATGCCTACGTCGCCGAGCCTGCTAACGCCCCGATGGTCTCTCACGCCCGCGACGTGGTGGATGTGTTGCAGGACGACGGGCGCGTGTCCGGCTTCAAAACCAAGCGCGGCGTGGTGAAGTATGTGACGCAGGCGCCGCCGCATTATCTGGAGGGCGAGTATCAGCAGAAGCGGGCGCGCACGCGGTACGACATTCGCTTTGAAGCGATTGGCGAGGCGAAGACGCGCGTGTCGATCGATGTCAATATTCAGCCGCAGGGACTGCGCACCAAGCTGCAAGGGCCAATTCCGCGGCTGCGCGCGAAGATGCAGTTGAACGACTGGCTGGCGCAGGTGCAGCAGCACTTTGGGGCCAGGCAGAAATAACCGGGCCGCGGTGCCCGGTGCATTTCACTTGTGGGGCAGGTCTGGGGGTTGCTCTCCGACCGCGTCCCTGCGGTCAGCTGGCGGGCCGGGGAATGCGCCCGCCAGCTGACCGCAGGGACGCGGGCTTAGCGCCAAGTCGCCCCCAAGTTAAAAGGTACGCGCTGCACCCCGCGGCTTTGACAGGCTCTAGGTTGAGGCTAAAATTAGTATTGGATTCGCCGCAGGGGCGCTGGCCTGCGGCGAAACAATTTCGGCGAAAAAGTTGCGGCGAAACACGTTCACGACAAAAAGCAGAGACAAGGAGAAGAGCTAATGAAGACGTTTCGTGTGATCAGTGTCTTGTTGATCGGGTTGTTAGTGGCGGCGGCCTGTCAACCGGCGGCCGCGCCGACACCGGCCGCGCCGCCGACCACGGCGCCTGCGGCGCCACCCACCCCGGCGGCTGAAAGCAAGCCTGCCAGCAATCTGCCTGATCTGGGCGGCAAGGAATTGATCGTGGGTGTGGACAACGCCTACATCCCGTTCAACTATGTGCGCCTGGACACCGGCGAGGCCGAAGGCTGGGACTATGATGCGATCGGTGAAATCTGCCGGCGCTTGAACTGCCAGCCGACGTATCGCGAACTGGCGTGGGACGGCATGATCGAAGCGGTGCGGCAGGGCCAGCTGGATCTGGCGGGTGAAGGCGTGACGATTACAGAAGAGCGCGCCAAGGTGGTGGACTTTTCCGAGCCGTATGCCACGGTTGATCAGCGTGTCATCGTGGGCACAAACGCGACCATCACCAGCCTGAATGATTTCAAGACCGATCCGACGTTGAAGATTGGCACGCAGAAGGGCACCACCAACTACGAAGAGGCGATCAAGCTGGTGGGCGAAGCGCGCGTGGTGGCGTATGATACCTTCGGCGATGCGGTGCAGGCGTTGATCAACGGCGACGTCAACGGCGTCATGATCGACGACACGGCGGGGCAGGGCTATGTGGGCGTCAATGCCGACAAGACCAAGCTGCTGCCCGAGAGCGCCGTCAGCCAGCCGCTGGGCTTCATCTTCACGCCGGGTTCGCCGTATCGCGAGCCGTTCAACGCCGCATTGGCGGCGATGCGCGCCGACGGCACGCTGCAGAAGTTGCAGGATAAGTGGTTCCCCAAGGGGAAGGCCGTCATCGAGTATGAAGAGATTGGGCCGGGCGCGTACGCCGAGCCGGCGCCGTCTTCCGAGGCGCTGCCTGACCTGGGCGGCCGCGAAGTGACGGTGGCGATCGAGAATGCCTACATCCCGTTCAACTACGTGCGCCTGGACACCGGCGAAGCCGAGGGTTGGGACTACGACGCGCTGGCGGCGATCTGCAAGTTGCTGAACTGCAAGCCGGTGTACAAAGAGATCGGCTGGGATTCGATGATCACCGCCGTATCGCAAGGTCAGTTTGACATGGCCGCCGATGGCATCACCATAACCGACGAACGCGCCAAGATGGTGGATTTCTCGGACGGCTACATCAGCGTCGATCAGCGCGTGATGGTGCAGAAGGATTCGCCCATCGCCAGCGTAGAAGAGTTCAAGACCAACACCCAGTTGAAGCTGGGCACGCAGAAGGGCACCACCAACTACGAGGAAGCCGTCAAGATGGTGGGCGAAGCGCGGGTGGTCGCCTTTGACACTTTCGGCGATGCGGTGCAGGCGTTGATCAGCGGCGATGTGGACGGCGTGGTCATCGATGACACGGCGGGTGTGGGCTACGTGGGCGTCAACGCCGACAAGATCAAACTGCTGCCGGAGAAGTTGGTGGGCCAGCAGTTGGGCTTTGTGTTCCCCAAGGGATCGGATCTGGTTAAGCCGTTTAACGCGGCGTTGGCGGCCATGCGCGCCGACGGCACGCTGGACGCGCTGGCTCAGAAGTGGTTCGGCGGGGAACAGATTAGTTCGGATCAGATCGGGCCGGGCGCGTACGGCGATCCCACGCCGACGCCCGCGCCGTAGTGTGTGGCTGTCCCTCAAGAACCGGGGTTCGCCTGCGCGCGAGCCTCGGTTTCTTTTTTGCCTATTGGCAATTCGCCGTTTCCCATCTACAATCGAGCCTATTCCACACCGAGGCGGAGACTATGACGACCGATGCACCCATCAAACAGCCGGGGACTTTTCAAGTGCGTGTGATCAATCGGATTGCCGGTTGGCCGTGGTGGTTGATCATCATCGTCCTGATGGGCCTGTTTATCTTCGCCAATATTCTGGCCAGCCCGCTGTATGCCAACATCTTCGTCAAGGTCACGCAGGGTATCGTCGTGTCAGTGCGCGTAGCCGTCATCGCCTATGCACTGGCGCTGGTCATCGGCCTGGTCGTGGCGCTGGGCCGCATCTCCAAAAATCCGGTCTGGTACAACCTGACCACGCTGTATGTGCAAGTCATTCGCGGCATTCCCGTGCTGGTGCAAATCATCTACGTGGCGTTTGTGATTTCGCCGGCGCTGGTCGAACTGCTCAATGCCATCGGCACGGCGCTGATTCCGGTTTTGGGGCCGGAGAATTTCCTGGCGAGCTTAAGCCTGCAGGACATCAGCAGCGAGGCGCGCGTGACACTGGCGCTGGCGATTGCGTACGGCGGCTTCGAGGCCGAGACCTTTCGGGCTGGCATCGAATCGATCGGGCGCGGGCAGATGGAAGCGGCGCGCTCACTGGGCATGACTTACCTGCAGGCCATGCGCTACGTCATTTTGCCGCAGGCCTTCCGCCGCGTGCTGCCGCCGCTGGGCAATGACTTCATCTCCATGATCAAAGATTCATCACTGGTCTCCATCCTGGGCGTGCGCGATATGACGCAGGAGGCGCGCCTGTATGCGTCAGCGTCGTTCCGCTATCTGGAAACGTACAGCGTGCTGGCGTTCAATTACCTGATCTTGACCTTTACGCTGTCGCTGGGCGTGAAGGCATTGGAAAATCGCTTGAGCAAGGGCGGGAAGGGATCGTAATGCGGAATGCGTAAAACGTAAGGGAAGTCTTTTACGTTTTACGTTTCACGCTTCACGCACGATGAACGTCGTCTTGATTTCCACTTACGAACTCGGTCATCAGCCGTTTGGTCTCACGTCAGCCGCCGCATGGTTGAAGCGCGAAGGCGCCGACGTGGTGCTGCAGGATGCGGCCGTGCAGCATCTGGATAAAGAGGCGCTCGCCCAGGCGGATCTCATCGGTTATTACGTGCCGATGCACACGGCCACGCGCATCGCCGCGCAGTTCATTCCCACCATCAAGGCGCACAATCCGCGCGCGCACGTGGTGTGCTTTGGCCTGTATGCACCGGTGAATGAAACATATCTGCGCAAGCTCGGCGTCGATACGATCCTCGGCGGCGAGTTTGAAGAGGGCCTGGCGGCGTTGTACAGACGCATTGAACCGTCAGTGCGAGGAGCGCTTCCCGGCGACGAAGCAATCTCGCCAAGCAAGCAGGAGATTGCTTCGCGTACAGCGCTCGCACTGACGCCCGATCAAGTGGAACCGATCATCTCCCTCGCCCGGCAGGAATTCATCCTGCCCGATCGGCGCACGCTGCCCCATCTGAGCAAGTACGCGCATCTGGTGCGTGTCGATGGGCAGTGCCCCCGCGTGGGCGGTTACACCGAGGCAAGCCGCGGCTGCAAGCATCACTGCCGCCACTGCCCGGTAGTGCCAATCTATGGCGGGCAGTTCCGTTTGGTGCAGAGCGAGATCGTGATTGAAGACATCGAGCAGCAGGTGAATGCCGGGGCGGGACACATCACCTTTGGCGACCCCGATTTCTTCAACGGGCCGGGGCACGTCATCCCCATCGTCGAGAAGCTGCACCAGCTGTGGCCGCACCTCACCTACGATGTCACGATCAAGATCGAACACCTGTTGAAACATCAACGCTGGCTGCCGTTATTGCGTGACACGGGCTGTATGTTCATCACCAGTGCGGTTGAGTCGATCGACGATGAGGCGCTGAACATTCTCGCCAAAGGGCACACGCGCGCCGACTTCTTCAAGACCGTCGAACTATTCAAGTCGATCGGGCTGGTGCTGCAGCCGACGTTCGTGGCCTTCCATCCATGGATGACGCTGCCGGGTTATCTTGATTTGCTGGAAACCATGGCGCGGCTTGATCTGGTGGAAAACGTGGCGTCGATTCAGCTGGCCGTGCGGCTGCTGATCCCGGCGGGCTCGCTGCTGCTCGATCGGGCTGATATCCGATCGCGTGTGGGTGAGTTCGACGAAGCGGCGCTGGTCTATCCGTGGGCGCACCCTGATCCGCGCGTTGATCAGTTATGCGAGACGCTGCTGACCATCATCAAGGACGGTCAGGAGAAAGAGCAGTCGCGCAGTCAGATCTTCGATCGGGTGTGGGAGGCTGCACACATCGCAGCGGCCGCAGGTGAGGCCGCCGGCGCAACGCGCGCCCTGCCGGATTATGCGCGCCAGCCGGCGCCGCACCTCAGCGAGAACTGGTATTGCTGAGCAGAACCGTTAACCGAGCAGGTCGCTTGGGACTGGGTGTGAGGGGGACATGGAACAACAACCGCAAGACATGATTGTGATCAAGAATCTCTTCAAGTGGTTCGGCGCGTTCTGCGCGGTGAAGGATGTGAGCTTTACCGTGGCGCGCAGCAAGACGCTGGTCGTCATCGGGCCGAGCGGCTCCGGCAAGTCTACGGTGCTGCGCTGCATCAACCATCTGGAAACGCCCACCAGCGGCGAGATCTGGGTCGACGGGATGCGCGTGACGAACAAGAGCAAAAGCATCAACGCCGTGCGCACCGAGGTGGGCATGGTCTTTCAGCAGTTCAACCTGTTCCCGCACTTGACGGCGCTGGACAACATCGTGCTGGCGCAGCGCGTGGTGCGTCAGCGCAGCGTGGAAGAAGCGCGGCAGATCGGGCGCGAGCAGTTGGAGCGCGTGGGCATTCCCGAAAAGGCCGATCAGTATCCGGGGCAGCTCTCCGGCGGGCAGCAGCAGCGCATGGCCATCGCGCGGGCGCTGGCGATGAATCCCAAGATCATGCTGTTCGATGAGCCGACCAGCGCGCTCGATCCGGAGATGATCAAAGAAGTGCTGGACGTGATGCAGGAACTGGCCAAGAGCGGCATGACGATGGTGGTGGTGACGCATGAGATGGGCTTTGCGCGCAATGCCGCCGACGAAGTGATCTTCATGGATGCCGGCGCCATCGTGGAACGCAACACACCCGATGGCTTTTTCCTGAATCCGCAGGAAGAGCGCAGCCAGCTGTTCTTGAGCCAGATTTTGCGATAGCGACGTGGTGTGAGCTAAACCTGGCAGGTCTCTGAGACCTGCCAGGTTTTCGTTTGCCACTTGCCGGCGGGTGTATACTGAAGTTGAACCTTTGTACAGGAGTCAGGTTGCATGGGTATTCCTCTGGACTGGTTGTTGAGCAGTTCACCCTGGGGGCAGTACCGCACCCGCTTGGATCTACTCGGCGAAACAGAACGCAGCAAGGATGTGAAGGCTGCGCGGCAGGCCATGCTTGATCATCCGCAGGTGCAGGCGTTGGTGAGCGAGCTGCGTGACTGGCCCGGCCCGCCGCTCACTCGCCACAACGACGCGCGTCATCTCTTGCACAAGCTGGTTTTTATCAGCGATCTAGGACTGCGCGCAACGGATCCCGGCGTGGAGCAGATCGTCGATCGGGTGTTGGATCACCAATCGGCTGAGGGCGCGTTTCAGCTGAAGGTCAATATCCCGACGCATTTTGGCGGCACGGGCCAGGATCAACTGGCGTGGATGCTGTGTGACACGCCATCGATTGTGTATGCACTGGTGAAACTCGGCGTGAAGGATCGGCGTGTGAAAGCGGCGGCGAAATACCTCGCCGGTTTGATTCGCGACAACGGCTGGCCGTGCGCGGCCACGCCGGAGCTGGGCAAGTTCCACGGGCCGGGCCGCCGCAGCGATCCGTGCCCGTATGCGAATTTGATCACGCTCAAAGCGCTGGCGCAATTCGCGGAGTGGCATGACAGTGACGTGTGTCATCGCGGTGCGGAGACATTGTTGAGTCTGTGGCAGCAGCGCAAGGAGCAACGCCCGTACCTGTTTGGCATGGGCACTGACTTCGCCAGGCTCAAAGCGCCGCTGATCTGGTACGACCTGCTGCACGTGACGGAAGTGCTGACGCAGTTTGAATGGCTGCGCCGCGACAAGCGTGTGAGCGAGATGGTGTCGATTGTGAAAGCGAAGGCCGATGATCAAGGCCGCTTTACGCCGGAATCGATCTGGCAGGCGTGGCGCGAATGGGACTTCGGGCAGAAGCGCGCCCCGTCGGCGTGGCTGACGTTGATCACACAGCGGATGTTGCAACGAGGGCATTCTGACTGAAAGGAGGCAAGCATGCACACCTACATCGTGTTGATGAAGTTGACCGATCAAGGCATTCGCGCGGTGAAGGACGTCCCCGATCGGATTGAGGCGGGCATCAGGAGCCTGGAAGCGTTGGACGGCAAAGTGGCCGGGTTCTATGCCACGTTGGGCGAGTATGACTACGTCGCTTGTGTGGAGGCGCCAAACGAAGCGGTGGTCATGCGTTTCCTGTTGGCGTTCGGCGCCGCGGGCGATGTGCGCACGACGACGATGAAGGCCCTCGCGCGCGCCGAGTTCGAGGAGATCGCGCGGAAGTTGTAACACCTGCGCCCGGCGGAATGTGGTATGCGGACGCATCGATCGCGCGTGGTGACCGCCGCGCGCGATCAGGTTGAGGCGCGACATGAAGGGCAAATCCATTCTTGAAGTCCTCATCGTCTTTGGGTTGACATCCCTGCTGTCGTGGTGGCTCGGCGCGCAGCTGCAATCATCGGATTTTGAATTGCGCCGCTGGCTGGGCGGCTTCATCTTTATTGCGATCTCGCTGATCATCATGGCGTTGACGCGGCGGCCGTGGCGCGAGTATGGCTTAACGCTGAAGGACTGGCGCTTGAGTTTTGACATCGGCATGACGGGCTACGTGGCGCGCTTCATTCCGGTCGGCGCGGTGTTCGCGGTGATCCTGCTCGGCATGAGTTATCTAACGTGGCTGGGCGGCGCGATCGTTTTTGTGGCAGAGATCGCCGGCATCTGGCTGCTGCTGACGATGCTCAGGCGGCAGGATGCGAAAGATCCGTCGGGCGATGTGCGCCGATCGAAGGTGAAGCACAACGTCATCCTGCTTGGCGGCCTGTTGCTGCTCCCGATCGCGCTGAGCATCTTCACCGGCCGCGCGGTGCTGTTGATCACCTCGACCGTGCTATGGCAGTTGATCGTGTCGGGCTTCGGGGAGGAGATCCGCTATCGGGGGTATTACCAATCGCGCGTGAATCAGGAGTTCGGCAGGCCGTATCAGCTCATGGGCATTCACTTCGGGCCGGGCTTGATCGTCTCGTCGATCTTGTTTGGACTGTCGCACGCGTTCAACACGTTCAATCCGCTGATCGGTCAATACGATCTGGCGTGGCCGTGGGCGCTGTTCACGCTGGCGGGCGGTTTCTTCTTCGGCCTGCTGCGCGAGAAGACCGACGACGTGATCGCGTGCACCATCGCGCACGGCGGACTCGACGCGGTAGGTGAGGGATTGGCGATCGTGATGGGGTTGACGTTGTGACAGAATCCTGGCCGCGAATTCACGCGAATGAACGCGAATCTTACATTCGCGCAGATTGGCGTTTATTCGCGGCGGATCAAGATCATCTCTTCGTCATCCTCACCCTTGAATGTGAAGCCGCACTTCTCCAACACGCGGATCGAGGCCACGTTGTGCTTGACCACATGCGCATAAAGCGGGCGCGCTGTGATCTGTTCCAGAAACAGCGACAGCGCCTGCGTAGCGATGCCCTTGCCCCAGAACTCGCGGCCCAGCCAGTAGCCCACTTCACGCTCCTCGTCATGCTCCCAACTCACGATGTTGCCCGCCACCTGATCGCCGTAGAGGATGGTCTTGTGGATGTTGCTTGCGTTGGGCAGATTCTTAGCCCAGTGCGCCATAAAGGCGTCTCGATCGCGGGCAGGAAATCCGGCCATCTCGTTGGCGATTGGATCACGTTGCTGCTCGAAGAAGATGGGGAGATCGCTGGCGATGATGTTGCGCAAGAGAACGGTGTTGGGCATGGTCAGACCTCGGAGGTTTTGATCGGCCTGATAGCCGTACCTGATTATCGATCAGATCGATCATCTTGTCACGCTTGCCAGTCTGTGAAAACCTCCGAGGTCTACACTGTCGCACTCGCCAAGACCTCGGAGGTTTTGATCGACCGGGTAGCCTTGTCTGATTATCAACCAGATCGATGATCTTGTCACGCCGGCCAATCCATGAAAACCTCCGAGGTCTGCGTCGTCACGCCTGCCAAGACCTCGGAGGTTTTGATCGACCGGGTAGCCTTGTCTGATTATCAACCAGATCGATGATCTTGTCACGCCGGCCAATCCATGAAAACCTCCGAGGTCTGCGTCGTCACGCCTGCCAAGACCTCGGAGGTTTTGATCGACCGGGTAGCCTTGTCTGATTATCAACCAGATCGATGATCTTGTCACGCCGGCCAATCCATGAAAACCTCCGAGGTCTGCGTCGTCACGCCTGCCAAGACCTCGGAGGTTTTGATCGACCGGGTAGCCTTGTCTGATTATCAACCAGATCGATGATCTTGTCACGCCAGTCAATCCATAAAAACCTCCGAGGTCTTTTCACCTTCCCCTTGCCATCAGGTGTATACTGAAATTGGAGGGTGATCGTCACCACCACGCCCGCTTGAGGCGATGCCGTTCGTCGAGGCGCTGCAAGCCGATTTGCTGTGCGTACTCGATGGCGCTCTGAAATTCGTCAAGTGTGATACGGCGATTGAGCTCAGGATATTTCGTGAAGGAGACTTTGTTCGAGGGGTAATACTGCGCCATGAGGTTGATGTAGGTATCCAGTGACACTTCTTCCGCCAGAAAGCGCAGGATCGTTTTCGTATCATCGAGGCAGCCGGGCATGACCAGATGGCGCACCAACACGCCGCGCAGCGCGATGCCGCACTCATCGAACTTCAGCGCGCCGACCTGCCGATGCATCTCTTTGATCGCGTGCCGCGCGGCCTCAGGATAATCTTTGGCCTTCAGATATTTCAGGGAAAGTTGCTCGTCCCAGAATTTGAAATCTGGCATGTAGATGTCGATCACACCGTCGAGCAGACGCAGGCTTGCGGCGGAATCATACGCGGAGGTGTTGTACACGATCGGCAATCTCAAGCCTTGTTCGACGGCGCTGACCAGCGCCTCCAGCACCTGCGGCACCACGTGCTCGGGCGTGACGAAGTTAATGTTGTGACAGCCGCTGGCCTGCAGGCGCAGCATCATCGCGGCGAGTTGTTGCGGTGACGTGGTCGCGCCCTCGCCGAGTTGGCTGGTCTCGAAGTTCTGGCAGAAGACGCAGCGCAGGTTGCACCACGCGAAGAAGATCGTGCCGCTGCCGTGCCAGCCGCGCAGGCAGTCTTCCTCGCCATGATGGGCGAAATGGCTGCTGGTCACCGCGTAACGTCCGGTCTGGCAGGCGGCCTTGCGATCGGACAGTCGATCGACGCCGCAGTTACGCGGGCAGAGGCGGCACGCGGCGAGCAGATCGATCGCCTGCTGGGCGCGGCGCTGCAGCTCGCCCGATCGATACAGCGCCAGATAGGCCGGCTCGAATTCGCGGGCGGGGATGAAGAATCGATCGGACATCGTAGCCTCTACGACTATTGTATCTCGCTTGTCAACGAGAGAGGTACCAGATGAAACCCAGGATCGATGGAACATCCTTCGGCTCGATCACCATCGCTCATGAAGAATATGCGCATGACGTGATCATCCGGCTGAATGGCGAGGTCGAGAAGCGCAAGAAGAAACTGTCCAAAGCGCTGTATGGCACGTCGCACATTGTGTCGCTGGCTGAAGCGCAATACGTCTACCAGCCGGGCGCGCAGCGCTTGATCGTCGGCAGCGGGCAGGGAGGCAATGTCACACTGTCGGATGAGGCCAAGACTTTCTTCAAGCAAATGCAGTGTGAGGTGCAGCTGCTGCCTACACCCAACGCTATCCGCGCCTGGAATGAGGCCGAGGGTGCCGTGCTTGGCCTGTTTCACGTGACGTGTTGAACCGCAAGTGAATCGTCGTCATTGCGAGCGTTTTTTGCGAAGCAATCTCCTTGCCATTCAGCAGACAAGGCCATCATGTCGATGATTGCTTCGTCGCATCCTTCGACTGCGCCGCGAACTGATGCGGCTCCGCTCACGCCGTGCCCGCGAAGCGGCGGCGCGCCAGGCAGGATGCTCCTCGCAATGACGTTTGACGGCCAGCATATTGCTTTTCGCCAAAACGGGCATATACTGAATTTGGCGAAATCTGCCGAGGTGGACGATGAAACCCAGAATTGATCGAGTCGGCATTGGGCTGATCACCATCGCGGGCCGCGATTTCGATCACGACGTGATCATCCGGCTGAACGGCGTGGCGGAGAAACGGAAGAAAGAACTCTCGCCGTTGGTCGACGGGACCGCGCACCGGATTGCGCTGGCCGAGGCGCAGCACATCTACGAACCGGGCGCGCGCTGGTTAATCGTCGGTACGGGGCAAGCCGAGCACGTTGATCTATCCGACGAAGCCGCGGACTTCTTCAAGCAGCAGCAGTGTCAGGTGCAGTGTCTGCCGACTGCGAAAGCTGCCCGGGCGTGGAACAACGCTGACGGCGCCGTGATAGCGTTCTTTCATGTCATGTGCTGAAGACGAGACCAGCGCCGACGAGATCATCAAGTCGATCGAGTCGCGCGGGAAATAATCAAGGAGCGTTGTGCTCATGGATTTTTTCGACGTCGTCAACACCCGCCAATCGATTCGCGCGTATCAAGACCAACCGATTGAGCCAGAAAAGCTTCAGCAGATTCTGGACACGATCAAGCGTGCGCCTTCGGCGGGCAATCTGCAAGGTTACGAAGTGTACCTGGTGACCAACCGCGACGTGATACAGGCGTTGGCGCGCTCGACCAACGGGCAGCACTTCATCACGCAGGCGCCGCTGGCGCTGGTCTTCTGCGCGCATCCGGCGCGCTCGGCGCAGAAATACGCTCAGCGCGGCTCGACGTTGTACTGCGTGCAGGATGCGACCATCGCCTGCGCGTATGCGCAGCTGGCCGTCACGGCGCTGGGCCTGGCCAGCGTGTGGGTGGGCGCGTTCGACGAAGAGGCGGTACGGGCCGCCATCGGCGTGGGGCCCGATCTGCGCCCGGTGGCCTTTCTGCCGATCGGGTATGCGGCGGAAGCGCCCGAGCATCGCTCGCGCCGCGCGCTGGCGGAGCTGGTGCATCGGATTGAGTGAGGGCGGCCAGTCATTCCCGCGCGCTTCTGGCGGGAATCCAGTAGAGTCGCCAATTATCAGTCTGGATGCCCGACAAAAGCATTCGGGCATGACGTTGCAGAGGAAAGCTGAGCCATGCAATATCAATCCTATATCTGCGGCAAGAATCACTGGCTGTTGGAGCCTGATCTCAAAGCGATCTTGCGCAAGTATTGGCCGGATTGGTCACAGCACGAAGCGGCGTTGATCGACTTCGGCGCGGTGGCGGGTGGACGCGCGTATGAAGTGGCGGAGCACATCGATCGCGGCGCGACGCCGCTATTGGTAATGCACGATGTCGATGGCAACCGGATCGATCGGGCGCAGCTCAGTCCCGCGCACGCCGATCTGTTGAAGCGCATCGCCTTCATCAATCGCCCGCCGTATGAAGGCGGATCGTGGCATCAGCATTTCACTTACGGCTACTTGCTGGCTGATCCGGGTTTGTATTGTTCGCTGATCGTCACCAATCAAACGGCGTATGCCATCTACAAATATCTGCCCGATCAGAAGAAGTGGCTGGAGCTGCTGTTGTCCGGCGAGGCATGGGGCGCGACGTGGATGACGGAAACGCACGGCGGCAGCGATCTCGGTGCGAATAAGACGCTGGCGAAGCAAGTCGAAGGTGCGTGGAGACTGTACGGCGACGATAAGTATTTTGCGAGCAACGCCGGTCTGGCCGATGTGGCGATCGTGACGGCGCGGCCCGAGGGTGCGCCGCCCGGCCCGAAGGGTATTGCGTTGTTTCTCGTCCCGCGCCTGAATGATCAAGGGCAGTTGAACTATCGCGTGCGGCGTTTCAAAGAAAAGAGCGCCACACGCGCCGTGCCCAGCGGCGAGGTGGATTTCGACGGCGCGCAGGCGTTCTTGATCGGCGACGCGGCATTGGGCATTTACTACACGCTGGAAAATCTTACCGTATCGCGCCTGGCGAATGCCGCCGGGGCGATGGGGCTGGCGCGCAAGGCGCATCTCGAAGCGCTGTATCGCGCGCAGGCCCGATCGGCTTTTGGCAAACCCATCGTCGATCATCCGCTGGTGCGTTACGATCTCACCGATCTGGCCGTGCGCACGGCGGCTGGCTCGGCGCTGCTGTTCCACGCGATTGATCACTTCGATCGCGTGTGGCACGAAACGCCGCCCTATTCCGATCGTTATCATTACGCGCGCTTCCTGTCGCACCTCACCAAGAACCGCACGGCGGAGCATAGCTCGGCGGCGACGCAGTTGGCGATGGAGATCTTCGGCGGGCTGGGTTTTCTGGACGATTTCGGCATCGCGCGGCTACACCGCGAATCGCTGGTGACGTTGATCTGGGAAGGCACCAGCAATATTCAGGCGCTGGACATGTTGGAAGCGATGCGCAAGAAGAACGCGCACGAAGATTTTCTCGATGAGCTGCTGCCTCTATTGAAACGTGCGGGAACACCAGAAGCCGATCGAGCCCGGCAGCGACTACAGGAAACGCTGACGCAGCTGGCTTCACGCGATGCGGATGACGCACAGTGGCACGGCAAAGATGCGCTCCGCACGCTGGCCGATGTGGCGCAAGTGGCGCTGTTATACGATCTGGCACAGCACGCGGGCGAGCGTTATGCGAAACTCGCCGCATTGTACGCGCGGCGCTTCAGCGAGCATGAGCCGTATCCAGCGTGGGCGCTGAACGATCGAGACGTGTGGTGGCCAATCAAAGCTGAGATAAATTGAAGGAGATAAACATGCACCTCGCCGGTCTGCATCTGCTGTTGACGTATCAATGCACCTTCGAATGCGATCATTGCTTTGTGTGGGGCAGTCCGTGGCAAACCGGCACCATGACACTGGACAATATCCGCCACATCGTGCGCGAGGCGCAGAACCTCGGCACGATCACGTCGATCTACTTCGAGGGCGGCGAGCCGTTTCTGTATTACGCTACGCTGCTGGCCGGAGTGCGTTTGGCAAAGGAGGCAGGCTTTGAAGTGGGCATCGTGTCCAATAGCTACTGGGCTACCAGCGTCGAGGATGCGTTCGAATGGCTGCGGCCTTTCGCCGGTCTGATCAACGATCTTTCAGTGAGCAGCGACGAGTATCATTACGATGAGAAGTTGAGCCAACAAGCGCGGAACGCCTGCGCCGCCGCCGAGCAGCTGGGCATCCCGATCGGGACGATCAGCATCGCGCGGCCCGAAGCGGCCGATCCGGCCACGGTGGTGGGGCAACTGCCAGAGAGTGAATCGGGCGTGATGTATCGCGGGCGGGCGGCGGTGAAACTCAGTGGCCAGGCGCGGCAATATCCCTGGTCACAGTTCAACGAATGCCCATATGAGGATTTGCGCGAGCCGGGGCGCGTCCATGTCGATCCGCTGGGGAACCTGCACCTCTGTCAGGGCATCGTGATCGGCAATCTGTTTCAGACGCCGCTGAAAGAGATTTGTGAGCGATACGATCCCGATCAACATCCAATCGCCGGGCCGTTGTTGCGCGGTGGGCCGATCGAGTTGGTGAGAGCCTACGCTGTGTCACATCAAGAAACTTATGCGGATGCCTGTCACCTGTGCTACGAAGTGCGCCGCGATCTGCGCGATCGGTTCCCCGGGATTCTGACACCCGATCAGGTGTACGGCGTCGGCCTGAACTGATAGGAAATTGTCAGCCAATCGTTAGGTCGTGCTGACGAATTGGTTCTATACTGACACCAGCCAAGGCGAACGCGCCAGAGAGTTTGGCGTTTCGAGCAGATTCGTTTATACTTTTGTCGTTGCAAAGATTAGATCATCGGGGGAAACCCTGTCGGGAACATCAAGCGCCCGCCAGTTCGTTGGTGGGCGCTGCTATTTGGAGGATCGCAACATGGCAAGTCAAACGACCAAGGCCGCTGTAGAGAATTTCATCGGGCAGCCCAAGCTGGCTGTGGTGGGCGTGTCGCGTGATACCAAGAAGTTTGGTAACATGGCGTACAAGGCGCTCAGGGAGAAGGGCTATCAGGTTTATCCGATCAACCGCCACGTGGAAGCGGTGGAGGGCGATCGGTGCTATGCCAGTCTGGCCGCGCTGCCGGAGAAAGTGGACGGCGTGTTGATTGTCGTGCCGCCCGCCGAGACCGAGAAAGTGGTGCGCGAAGCCGACGCCGCGGGCATCAAGAATGTGTGGATGCAGCAGGGCGCGGAGTCGGATGCGGCGATTCAATATTGCCGGGAGCATGGCCTGAACGAGGTGCACGGCGAATGTATCATGATGTTTGCGCCGCCGGTAGGCTCGTTCCACCGCTGGCATCGCGGCATGTGGAAATTGTTCGGCAAGCTGCCGAAGTAATATCGAAAGTGACGAGACGAAAGGAATTCCCATGTCCCAAGTTGACGAGCTCGTGAAAGATTTTCTGGCGCAGAAGAAGATCGCGGTGGTGGGCGTGTCAGATAAACGCGATACCGGCTGTAATGCGGGCTACAAGCGGTTCAAGGAAGCCGGTTACGAAGTGTATGCGGTGAATCCGCGCATCACGACTTACGAGGGCGCGCCGTGCTACCCGGACTTGAAGGCGATCCCGGAGAAGCCGGATGCGGTGTTCATTCTCGCCAATCCCAAAGTCACCGATTTGATCGTGCAGCAGTGCGTGGAGCTGGGCGTCAAGCACGTGTGGATGCACTGTATGATGGGGACGAAGCCCGGCGCGGGCGGCAGCATGTCCAGCGTGTCGCCAGACGCGGTGAAGGTCTGCCGGGACAATGGGATTACGGTGATTCCCGGCACGTGCCCCAATCAGTTCTTGAAGCCGGACATCGGCCATCTCATCATGCGCAAGATGTTTCGCGGCCTGGGGTATCTGAAGATTAGCGAGCAGCCTGCCAAGGTTTAGCAGGCGCCGACTGAAAGCGGCGCGGCGCGTACTGCGCGGCGCGTAAAACGTGAAGCGTAAAACGTAAGGGGTTTATGGCGTTTTACGCTTCACGCTTTATTTTGCTATAATGCCGCTTCACTTGTGGAAGAGGGAGGCAGTTTTGTCCATTATCATCGATGCTCACGAAGATATTGCCTGGGGGACGTTGTGCTTCGGGCGCGATTACTTGCGCAGTGCGTATGACATCCGCCGTGACGAAGACGGTGGATCGGTGGAGGCCGTTAACGGCGTGGCGATGTTGGGCTTGCCGGAATGGCTGCGCGGCGGTGTGGCGGTGATCGGTGCGACATTGTTCACGCCGCCCGAGCGAAGGCGCACCAGCTTGCTGGAGCAGCATTACAGTGACGCGGACGAGGCCCACGCACTGGCCCTGCGCCAGATCGAAATTTACGAAAGCATGGCGGAGCGGAGCGGGCAAATCAAGCTGATTCGCACGCGCGCCGATTTGGAAGCGGTGTTGAAGACATGGGAAGGTTTTGATCCGTCGTTGCCCGAAGATCCCCAGAGAGATGAGCGGCAGATTGGATTGGTGTATCTCATCGAAGGCGGCGACTCGATCCGCGAACCCGCCGAGGTGGAGTGGTGGTACGAGCGCGGTGTACGCCTGATTGGCCCGGCGTGGGCGGGGACGCAATATTGCGGCGGCACCGATGAGCCGGGACCACTGACCCCGGCGGGCGTCGATCTGCTCAAGCACATGCGTGCGTTCAACCTGGTGCTCGATCTCAGCCACATGGACGAGCGGGCGTTTCTCCAGGCGCTCGATCAGTACGACGGGCCGATCATCGCCAGCCACTCGAATCCGCGCGTGATGACGAACAACATCAACCGGCATCTCAGCGATGAGATGATCAAGGCGCTGATCCAGCACGACGGCGTTATCGGCACGTTGATCTTCAACAAGTTCCTGCTCAAAGACTGGGAGCACGGCTATCCTAGGGATGCAGCGACGGTGGAAACGGTGGTGACGGCGATCGATCACGTGTGTCAGATCGCCGGTGAGGCACGGCACGCGGGCATCGGCACGGACTTCGACGGCGGGTTCGGCATGAAGTCAACCCCGGCGGGATTTGATACCGTGGCTGACTTGCAGATCATCGGGCCGGCGTTGGAGAAGCGTGGTTATGCGGCGGCGGATGTGGAGTTGATCATGAAGGGGAATTGGGTGAGGGTGTTGAGGGGGGCGTTGGGGTAGGTGTGGGTAAAACAATATAATACGAATCAACGGAATGGACGGATCAAGCGAGTAATTTCAACCAGGAGAACAGTAGGCTATGACTGAGCTGCTGCACAAGGAGCTAACCGGGGCGATCATCAAGGCGTATTACGAGGTGTTCAATCATACGTCGCGTACATACCCTGAGGCGATTTACGAGAAGGCTTTGATGCGCGAGTTACAGCGGAACGGCTATGAAGTGACCCAGCAGGATGAATATCAAATTGTGTACAAAGATCGAGTCGTTGGCCGCCAGCGGCTCGATTTGTTTGTGGTGCGGGAGATCGTGGTGGAGAATAAGGCCATCAATACACGGCTGACGGGACTGAATAAGGCTCAGACACGATCGTATTTGAAGACGGTGGGTAAGCAGGTAGGTTTGCTGTTTAACTTTGGTAATACTGTGCCACAGTTTGAACGGATTTACTGGAACCCATTGGAACTTGAGCCACAGCCACCCAGTTCAGACCATTCGCGCGAGCTCTACACGCCTGAGGAATGGCTGTACCCCGAGCTAGCTTATTCGATCATGGGCGGATTGTTTGAGGTCCATTCGACGCTGGGGCCGGGCTACATTCGCCGGATGTATCCCAATGCGTGCTGGCATGAATTGCAGCTGCGCGGACATGCGATCCAGCCGCTGAAGCGGATGGATGTGAAATACAAAGAGGAAGTGATCGGTGACATCGCTTACGATCATCTGCTGGTGGACGGCAAGGCGATGGTGTTTCCGTTTGCGGTGACAGATATCCGCTCAGTGCATCTAGACAACATCAAGGATTGGATGCGGATGAACGAACTGCGCTTGGGAATCATCGCTAATTTCAATGCGATCAGATTGCAAACGGTGATTGTGCGGGCGTAGGGGATGTCGGATGAACAGAATATGCAGATGAACAGAATATGCAGATGAACAGAATATGCAGATGAACAGAATATGCAGATGAACAGAAGGTATGGATGAAGCCAAACAGGATGATATTATCCGGTTATTGTGTTGATCGGAGAATCGTGGTTTTGGCTAGATTACGGCTGGCTTGAAAGTCTGTGGTGGTGACCCACACATCCACCCACCACGCGATGTGATTCTCGTCGAGGAGCGAGAAGGCGACGGCATGCGGCATGTCCGGGGAGATTTGTTCCGGATCGAAATTGGCGAGGGGTTCAAACGTACCGTTGGATTTGTAGCGATCGGCGTACGTCGGGCCGGCGCTGCTGTGCGCGACGACGTAGAGCGTGTAATCGTCGAACTGTTTGGGATCGAAGCCGTGCTGTGAGGCGATGCAGCGCGCGTAATGATCGAAGACCTTGGCCGCAAACAAGCGGGCCGAGCGCAGCTGAATGCGATCCCAGCCGCTGTTGTAGGCCAGCACCGCCAGCGAGAGACGCCCCTGTGCCTGGCGGATGACTTCGTTGAGTGTGTTGGTGCCCCACTCGATGTTGGCTTCCGGCTTCAGCAGGGTGCGCGTGTTGGGCCGCCACGTGAAGCCGCGCTCGTACGGCATGATCTGCATCAAGCCCACGGCGCCCGCCTTGCTGATCAAGCGCGGATTGCCCTTCGATTCCTCTTCGATGATCGCGGCCACGAAATTCGGATCGAGGCCGTTGTCCGCGGAATATCGGGTGATGAGATCGGCCCACTGCGTAATGTTGGACTTCCAGTAGAAACACAACGCGGGGTCAGCCGCTTGCGCGGTGATGGGGCTGGCTAGGCTCGCCACCAGCGTCACGATCAAAATGGCCAACGCGACTCGTAAACCTGGTTTCATGGCGCAGAAGTCTACCACAAAATGGGGAACCTGGCAGGTCTTCAAGACCTGCCAGGTTTGTGTTTGAGACGCCACACGCTGCCGACCGGATAGCCGATCATCTTGGCGATGTCGCCCGCCACGCGGATGATGGGCACCCACCCGATCGCTTGGAGCTGCCCCGATCGATTTAAGCGGCGCAACATAGGGATCAGCCGTTGATAGGGCCGCTTGAGGTATAACACTGCGCCGATCACATACAGCAGTAAGAACCACGGACTGATCATGCTGAACAGAGCAATCGCCGGGACGCTGATCAGATATGTGCCGTAGCGGATGAGATGCCGCTTCAGCCACAGGTTCGCTTTGCCGTCGCCGCGCGCGTAGAGATAGTATTGCCTGAAGAACGACTTCAACGACCCGCGCGGCTTGAAGTAAGCGATGGCTTCCGGCGCAAAGGCGAACGATCCGTATTTCTTCAGCAGCGCGAAGTCGAAGACCAGATCCTCGCAGTAGTCCAGCCATTCAGGATAGCCACCCACAGCCTGCCACGCCTCTTTGGTGAACGCCACGCTGCGGCTGGATGGCAGAAACTTCTCCGGCTCAATATCGTCGAGTTGGGGCAGAATGGTGGCGCCCATGGCCACTTCATACGGCGTGTGCACATCGGGCAGGAAGAAACCGGCGACCACATTGTGGCGCAAGTTGTCAACCTGCGCTACTAATTTTTCCAGCCACTGCGGATCGAGCCGCACCCCGGCGTCCGTCGCAGCGATCACGTCGCCGCTGGCCGCAGCAATTGCGGCGTTGCGCCCTTGCGAGATGTTGCTGCCGGGTCGTTCGATGACGCGCAGCGCGAAGCGGCTTTCGGAGCGCAGGAGCTCGATCGTGTGGTCCGACGAGCCGCCGTCGCAGACGATCACTTCATCGGGCAGACGGGTCTGCGCCGCGATCGAATCGAGCAGCGTCGGCAGGCTGCGCGCCTCGTTGAGGACGGTGATGATGAGCGTAACTTTCATTTTAGATTTTAGACTTTGGATTTTGGATTGCGGCTGGAGTCTAATCCAAAACCCAAAATCGGCAATCTAAAGTTCAGGAGAGGACCGGAATAATCATCGGGCGGCGCTTGGTCTCGTGATAGACGTACTCGCTCAGTTTGTCCTTGATGCGATCCTGCAATGCCTTGTCGCTGAGCGCGGTATCGCTGCTGAGGCGCGTGACGACATCGGTAACGCCGCTGAGAATGTCTTCGCCATCCTCTGGATGGATGAAGCCTTTGCTGATGATTTCCGGTTGATCGATCAATTCGCCCGTGTCAGGATCGCGGTGCAGGATGGCGATGACGATGCCGTCGCGGCCCAGCACTTCGCGCTCGCGCAGCACCGCCGGGCCGACGTCGCCCACCCCGGAACCGTCGATGTAGACGTAGCCGCCGGGGACGCGCTCGCCGATGCGGCCTTCGCCTTCGTCGAACTCAACCGTGTAGCCGTTCTCCAGAACGAAGATGTTCTGCGGGGCGACGCCCACCTGCCGGGCCAGCGCTTCATGCGCGCGCAAGTGGCGCAGCTCGCCGTGGACAGGGATGAAATAATCAGGCCGCACCAGGTTGAGCATGAGCTTCTGCTCTTCCTGCGAAGCGTGGCCGGACACATGCACCTGCGCGATGGGATCGTACAACACGTTCGCGCCGCGCTGGAACAAACGATTGATGGTGCGGTTGACCATCTCTTCGTTGCCGGGGATGGGGTGGGCCGACATGATCACAGTGTCGCCGCGCTCGGCCTGAATTTGCGAGTGCTGGCCGATGGCGACGCGCGCCAACACCGACGAGGGTTCACCCTGCGTGCCGGTGGTCATGATTACCACCCGATCTGACGGCATTTTCTTGGTATCTTCCAGCCGCACAATCAGATCGCCGGGCAGATCGAGGTAGCCCAGCTTCTGCGCCATCTTGACGTTCTCCAGCATGCTGGTGCCGGCAAAGGCCAGTTTGCGATTATGGCGGGCGGCGGCGTTGGCCACTTGCTGCACCCGCGAGATCAAAGACGCGAACGTGCCGACGATGATGCGGCCTTTGGCCTCGCTGAACACTTGCGTGAAGGCCGCGTCGATGACGCGCTCCGACGGGGTGGTGCCGGGCTGATCGGCATTGGTGGAGTCCGACATCAGCGCCATCACACCGCGTCCGCCGAACTCGGCCAGCTTGGCAAAGTCGGTCGGTTTGCCATCGACGGGGGTGTGATCGAATTTGAAGTCGCCGGTATGCACGACGAGGCCGGCGGGGGTCGTGAGGCCGACGCCGACACCGTCGGGGATGGAGTGCGCCACGCGGAAAAATTCCAGCCCGAAGGGGCCTAAGTCCAGGCGGCCGCCCGCCTCGATCGTTTGCAGGCGGGCCTGATCGAGTACCTTGTGATTGCGCAGCTTGACTTCGATCAGGCCGCGCGTCAACTTGGTGGCAAAGACGGGCAGGTCAGGCAGATCCTTTAGCAGATAGGGCAGCCCGCCGGTGTGGTCTTCGTGGCCGTGCGTGACGATGATGCCGCGAATTTGGTCGCGCTTGTCGCGCAGGTACTTCCAGTCGGGGATGATGAAGTCGATCCCCAGCATGTCGTTTTCCGGGAACATGATACCGCAGTCGATCAGCAGAATGTTCTGGCCGTACTCGAAGGCGGTCATGTTCTTGCCGATTTCCCCGCAGCCGCCCAGCGGGATGATGCGTAACGGTGAAGCCATAAGTTACTCCTGATGCCTGGCCGATAAACAAAACACCGCCCGTGTCAAGAAGCCCCCCGGCGGTGTTGCTAAATTTGGGTGAAGCTGTTGTGCCATGTGTTTGAGAGTGTACCGCATAATCGAAGCAGTGTCAAAAATGCAGGCGCGCCGATTGCCCCCTAAAAAAACGGCGGCCAGCGTTCGCTGGCCGCCGTTCGCGGCAGGCGCCGCTATTTCCTGATCAACGGGAGATAGAGCGGATAGATCAGTGTGGAGGTCTTGAGCGACACGCTGCTGCTGACGCTGCCGGAGCCATTGGAGGTGGCG
Source organism: uncultured Anaerolineae bacterium (assembly GCA_964398185.1). Lineage (GTDB taxonomy): Bacteria > Chloroflexota > Anaerolineae > Fen-1058 > Fen-1058 > Fen-1058. The sequence goes on from CAYNML010000027.1 coordinate 61,327, forward strand.
GTGATCGTCACCACGTCACTGGCGATGAGCGGCGCCGCCGCCGGGACAAAGACAGTGGCCTGCGCGTTGGCCGCTTGCCCCGAAGCCAGCGGACCGAGCGAGGTGCTGCCGAGCTGCGTCACCCACTGATAGGTTCCGCCCGCGGGAAGGCTCAGCGTAAAGCTGTCCGGCACAGTGCCGGTGTTGGTCACAGTGACGGTGTAGATCACTTGTGTGCCGCGTGCTCCGCTCTTGGCCGGCTGCGGACTGGCAATCTGCACGCCGTAGTTAGCCGCCCCTGAAACGGTGATGTAGTTGGGGCGCGTGCGCGTATTCATGCCTGTGCCCGTGGTGATGGTCAGCTTGACCGTGTAGCTGCCCGGCTGGCTGTAAACATGGCTGACGGTATTGCCCGGCTGGCAAGCGGTGGTGCTGGTTGTGTTGTCGCCGAATTCCCAGGTGCAGCTTGTGATCGTCGTGCCGCTTGCCAGGCCGGTCAGGTTGGTGAAGTTGACGTTGACGCCAATGCCGCCGCTGGTCGGATTACCCGAGAAGTCGGCCGCAGCCCCGACGTTGGAGGACGGCACTTCGACGCTGTTCGATTGGCCCTCCGGCAGCACTTCGGTCTGGTTGGCGGCCAGGTAGCGGGCCACATTGGTGACGACCTCGCTGTTGCCCAGCGATACCGTACCGACGGTGAGCGTGAACTGGCGCGCTTGACCCGGCGTCAGGTTCGCATCGGTGCAGATGACGACATTGCTGGCCGAGGAGCAGTTGCTCGAAGTCGAGTGGACGTTGAGACGGCTATCGACGGTGTCGGTAAAGCGCAGCGTCGTGAACGTGCCGCCGGCCGTGTTCGTATAGCGCACGGTGTAGGTCACGGTTTGCCCCAGAGCGATCCAGGTGGGTGAAACGGATTTGGTGATGGACAGGCCTGGACGAACCACGGCGGTATTGACCGCTGGCGGCGTATTTTCATGCACCACGTCGCGATCGGCTGTCAATCCGTAGACACTGTTGACGATGGTGGTCGTGCCGGCGCTGGGATTGATGCGCACGACCATGGTCACGTGGCGCGTGGTGGTTATGGGAATTTCGCCCAATGACCAGGTAACGATGCCGCCGGTGTGTTGGCAGGGCGCGCCCAGGCAATCGTAGAACTCTGTATTGACCGGAATGGTATCCGAGGCTTGCGCGTTGGTCGCTCGATAACTGCCGGTGTTGGTGTAGGTCAGCCGGTAGTAGATGAGATCGCCGGGCGCAGCCGGCGTGACGGCAGTGCTGGCCTGCTTGGTGATCGAGAGGTGCGGGCGGCCCACGTAGGTCAGATCGGGCGGGCCTTCACGATAGGACGCGCCGCCGGCGGCATTGCTGGCATAGGTGTTGGTCAGCGTGATCCATTCGGTATTCGGCGCGCGAACCACTACGGTCACTGTGCCTGAATTTCCCAGAACCAGGTTCTGCCAGGTCCAGACAACCTGCCCGTTCTGATAGGTGCAGCTTTCAGCGCCAGCGCAGCTCAGATAGGTGACCTCCGGCGGCAGCGTATCGGTGATGACGGGCGCAGCGATGGCCGGGCTATAAGCTGCGTAATCGATGGTGTAGGTCAGCACTTCGCCGGGGAAGACCGGATTGGGCGTGTGCGTCTTCTGCATGTACAAGCCGACGACGGGCGTGTCGAAGGTCGCTTCTTGCTGTGTGGTTTCCCGGCTGGTCAACTGCGCGATGTTGTGGATCAACTGCGCATTAGCCGGCAGTGTCGCCGTTACGTTCATGTTCAGCGGATCCAACTGCACGCTGGCTCCCGGCGGCAGGGACGCGATGGTGGCATAGACACCATAGGCGCCTTGCAGCGACCAGTTTCCACCGCCCAGGTGATTGTAGGTGTTGGCATCCCACACATCGGTGACGACAAGGTTGGTGCCGGTTACCGAGCCGGTATTGGTGATCACGATCACGTAGGCGATCAAGTCGTTGGCGTTAACCGGCGGGTTGCCGGGAGTCGATCGGGTCTTAACGAGCTGATAGATCGGCAGCACCACTGGCGTTTCTTCACTTTCGCTGTCAGAAATATCGACGGACGGCTGATCGATCGTGGCCGTGGAGGTGAAACTGGACAGCGTGTAGGGCAGCGGCTGCGCGACGCGCATGCGCAGTTGAACGGTGCGCGAGATGCCCGGTTGCAGCGTGTCGGTGAAGATTGTGCCGTCGCCCGCGATCAAATACGGGCCGGGCGGGTTGGCCGGCGCGGCCGTGTAAGTGATGAAGGACACGTACGGCGCATAGTTCAGCGTGATGCTAAAGGTCCCGGTCGTGGCGCCAGTGGCTGCACTGGCGTTGGAGTAGATCAGCGTGTAAGTCATGAGGTCATTGGCTTTGACGCTGACGCCTTTGTCGTCCAGACTGATCGTCGGTTTGGGCTGCACCAACGTCGTCGTCACGATCCGCGACATGGCCGGGGCGGGTGATGTTGAATCGGACGTGATGGTGTTGGTGATGGCGCGAATCGTGCGCGTAATGCCAGTGGCTACGCTGAAGGTCGCGGTGATGTAGGCATTGCCGCCGGCCGGGTTCAGTGTTCCCACATCCCAGGTCAGATTACGGTTCCCCGCGTTGTGCACGGTGGGCGCCGGCTGCGCGGCAATGAAGGTCAGCAGCGGATCATAGGTGTCGATGATCTGTACGCCGCCAGCCGTGTAGACCGCACTGGTATTGCTGTAGGCGATGAGATACGTCATCACCTGGCCGGGCAGGACCGGATCGGGGAGATCCGTCTTGACGGCCGTGAGACCTTTCAGGGTAAAGGAATAGACTTTGGGCGTCGGGATAGCGGCCGGGATGACGCTGTACTGACGATCGTAGACGCCGGTGAAGTCATTGTCGTTGCCGTTGCCGTCAAACTTGCCGCCGGGCTGGCTGCTGTAATCGAGCAGGTTGAGTTGATCGTGCAGGACATCGCCGGGGCGCGCCGTGTTGCCGACCAGCGCATCGAAGGTGATATTGACCGTGGTGTTGGGCGGCAGTTGATTGACGATGAACTGGATGGCGCCGACAGATCCCATTGACGGAACTTCCAATAACTGGAGGCTGATGGGCGAAATGCCGGGCGCGCCCTGATAGCTGACACCGTCGGGCAGGAGGTTGACGAGCACCACTTCATAGGCCGTGATCTGGCCGGTGTTGCGCACAGCCAGGTTGTAGCGCGCGACAGAACCGACTTCGAGCGGCGCCGTGAAGGGCTGCCAGCTGTCGATGTTGACGGCGAAGTTCGCCGGGTTCGCCAGATAGGGCTGGGCGATGCGCGTGAGACCCGTCCAGGGTGCTAACAGGGTCAAGCGGTAGCCGGTGTCATCCTGCCACGAAGCTTGCACTGAGTTGTTGGCGTTTGTCTTGTTCTGTAGCTCGCCGGCCGTGGCGTACGCCAGGGTGTTGTCTGTGCCCACGCCCGTCACTCCGGCAGCGTAGGTGACGGTGGCATAACGCGGAGTGACGCTGGTCGGCACGTCGTTGATGGACCAGATCAAACTCTCGTTGGGCGTAGCCACAACCGTGATAGGCGTGCCGCTTAAGATCAGATCCCCGGTCAGGTTGAAGGTTCCCGGCAGATAATGCAAGCCCTTCGGCAGCGTGTCCGTGAAGATCGGGGTGTTCAGGTAGACGCCGGGATTGACCGTGATCCGAACGGTGTAGGTGACGATGTCGCCGATGCGCACGTTGTCGTTGGGCTGGGCTTGCTTCGTCCCCAACAATCCGCCGGCCAGGGTCGCGCTGACGGTGGGTGTGAAGGTTGCTTCATCAGGCGCTGCTTCGGGCAAGGTGGAATAGTTGGGGAGTACGGTATTGGTGAAGACGGCGTTGGCCGCGAAATTCTGCGGCAGCGTGGCCGTGACACGCGCCGTCCAGGTGGCGTTGGGCGCGAGCGACCAGTTGGGCGGGGCCCACGTGATGATCGTGTTCTGGCCGGGCACGCTCAGCACCCCGCTGGGCGCAGGCGAGGCGCTGACAAAGGTCAGCCGCGCGTCGAGTGAATCGGTTACGCTGAGCTCATAGGCCGGGGTGAAGCCGGTGGGGTTGTTGCCATTTCTCAAGGTGATGGTATAGGCTACGGTGGCGCCACCCTGCACGCCGGGCAAAGCAGCGGCGATCTTGGTGGAGTGCGGCGCACCCAGATCAGGCTTGATCAGGTTGACGGTCACATTGTTGGGTGTCTTGCGATCGTTGGCCCCGTACGGACTCCAGGTGATGTACGTTTGATTGGCCTGATTGGGGATGACGGCGCTGGTGGCCGTGTCAGGAAGGCCGTCGCCCACAAAGCGGACCTGGTAAGGGATTTCATACACATATGATCCGCCTGAACTGTTGGTGATGGTCCCAAATGTCCAGGTGAGAATGGTCGTGATGTTGGGGGCTGTGCCAACCGTGCTGCTGAGGAACGTATTCACCGCCAGCGCTGGTGTTCCAGCCGTGGCCGTCACCGGGCCTTGATATCCCAGGAAGCGGAAGCCCAGCTGGGTACTGGGCGTTCCATCCACGCCGGCAAAGCGCGTGGTCACGGTGATGGGGCCGGTCAAGACGGTGTTCGTCGTGACGGTGAAACGCAGCGTCACCGTGACTGCTTCACCGTAAGTGCCAGTTACTGCCGAAGAGCTGGTCACCAGCGAATTTTGAACACGCTGGCTGATGGTCGTTTCCGAGGGGGCGGCCATGGTGCGCAGGCTGAAAACAAAAAACAGGGCTGCAATCAGGCCAGCCGCCAGGAGCAACGTCAGCCACAACGGGCGATGGAACACCGAGGGCTCGCAGGCGTGTGTACGGGCCTGGACTTGCTTCAGGGGGACGGGTGTCATGTTGATGCCTCCACACAGTTGGTTGGATGAGATTGCGATCGACAACAGGTCAAGCGCAGGCGCGGCTAGTGTGCGCTACGTGTGAGTCATCTGCGATTGAGAAGGACAACGCTCATAACTTAGCACGGGGGCTAGACAGTGTCAACGGGACGAAGGGTATAAAACCGAAGATGAAATGCGATTGAGCTAGATTTGCAATGCTTCAGCAATGCTTGCGGGGGCAGATCGGAAAAAAACAGGAGCGAATCAGCGATTCGCTCCTGCACAAATTTCCTACAGAATTCCCACCTTGCTATAGTCGCCCAGTATAATCTTCAGCGCTTTGTTCTGGCCGCCCGCCCGTCCAATCTCGACATTGCGCCCGATTAAGCTGTCAGCGATGCGGGACGAGAGATCGATGATGCGCGTGTTCTCCAACACCACACTGTGTTCGATCTCGCAGTTCTGCACGACGCAGTCATGCTGAATTGACGTGTACGGCCCGACATAGGCGTTTTCGATGCGGGTCTGCGCGCCGATGATGGCCGGTCCGCGCACGGTGCTGTTGATCACTTGCGCGCCCGGCTCCAGCACCACGCGCCCTTCGATGCGCGAATCGCCGCTGAGTTGTCCTTCAATGCGTGTTTCGAGGATGTCAAGGATTAAGCGGTTGGCTTCCAGGATGTCCGAGGTCTTGCCGGTATCGATCCACCAGCCGGTCAGCGGCTGCGCGCCGACCTTGTAGCCGTGATCGATCAGGTACTGGATCGTTTCGGTGATTTCCAGTTCGCCGCGCGCTGAAGGTTTGATGGAGTTCACGGCTTCAAACACATGCCGATCGAACATGTAAATCCCGATGACGGCATAGGGCGAGATGAACTGCTTGGGTTTTTCCACCAGTCGCGTCACGCGCCCGTTTTCGTCCAACACCGCGACGCCCATCGAGCTGGGATCGTCCATCGGGTAGAGGATGATCTGAGAATTGAGTCCGCCGTCGTGGAAGGCTGTGACTTGCGGCACAATCCCTTCGCGCAGGAAGTTATCGCCCAGAAACAGCACGAACGGTTCGTCGCCGATGAAGTCCTGGGCGATCTTGATGCCGTGCGCGATGCCGCGCGGCGCGTCCTGCACGATGTAAGAGATCTGCGCGCCGAAGAGCGCGCCGTCGCCGACGGTGGCCTTGACCTGATCGCCGGTCTCCGGGCTGATCACAATCCCGATCGAAGTGATACCCGCCTCGACGAGATCTTCGATGGCGTAGAACAGCACGGGCTTGTTGGCCAGTGGCACCAGCTGCTTCGCGCCGGTGTAGGTGAACGGGCGCAGGCGCGTGCCCTTGCCGCCGGAGAGAATGAGACCTTTCATGTGTGGCTCCCTTGCTGTGATTTGTCATTGCGAG
>CAYNML010000028.1:0-3900 GCA_964398185.1 uncultured Anaerolineae bacterium
AATCCGTGTTCATCCGTGTAATCCGTGTCCTAAAAATCCATGCCCACTCACGATGATCTCCTCAACGAACTGAATCAACACCGCGATCAGATTCAGCAAGGCGGCGGCGCAGCCCGCATCGACGCGCAGCACGCCAAGGGCAAGCTCACCGCGCGCGAACGCCTCGCCTGCCTGCTGGATGAAGGCACGTTCCAGGAGATCGATCCGTACATGGCGCATCGTCACAGTGACTTTGGCATGGACGCACAGCGCCATCCCGGCGACAGCGTCATCGTCGGCTTCGGCAAGATCGACGGTCGCAAAGTGGCCGTGTACGCGCAGGACTTCACCGTGCTCGGCGGATCGTTCTCGGAAGTGCAGGGACAGAAGGTCGCCAAGATCATGGACATGGCGCTGGACAGCGGCGTGCCCGTCATCGGCCTCAACGACTCCGTCGGCGCGCGCATTCAAGAAGGCGTCTACTCGCTGGCCGCGTACAGCGAACTCTTCTGGCGCAACACGCAGGCCAGCGGCGTCATCCCGCAGATCAGCGTCATGCTCGGCCCGTGCGCGGGCGGCTCGGTCTATTCGCCCGGCCTCACCGACTTCGTCATCATGACGCGCGGCCTCAGCCACATGTTCATCACCGGCCCGGATGTGATCAAGACCGTCACCGGCGAAGAGGTCGATGTCGAAACGCTGGGCGGCGCGCAGGCCCATAGTTCGATCAGTGGTGTCGCGCATTTTGTGGCCGATGACGAACAGGCTGCGTGTGATCTTACACGCCGATTGCTCAGCTATCTCCCATCGAACAACGTCGAAGCTGCGCCCGTACTCCACCCGATCGCTGATCAGCGCCCGACGGTTGTTGATCTCAACACGATCATCCCACTCGACCCGACGGAAGCCTACGACATGCAGCTCGTGATCGAGCAGGTCTTCGATCCCGCCAGTTTTCTCGAAGTCCACGCCCACTTCGCGCCGAACGCTATCGTCGGCTTCGCGCGCCTCAACGGCGAAGTGATTGGTCTCGTCGCGCAGCAGCCGCTCGTGCTGGCCGGTGTCATCGACATCGACGCGTCGGACAAGATGGCGCGCTTCATTCGCTTCTGCGATGCGTTCAACATCCCGCTGATCACTTTTGTGGACTCGCCCGGCTTCCTGCCCGGTCTCGATCAAGAACACGGCGGCATCATCCGGCATGGCGCGAAGATCGTGTACGCGTATTCCGAAGCGACCGTGCCAAAGATTGCCGTGATCACGCGCAAAGCATATGGCGGCGCGTACATCGTCATGAGCAGCAAGCACATCCGCACCGATCTGGTCTTCGCATGGCCCACCGCCGAGATCGCCGTGATGGGCGCGGAGGGCGCGGTCGGCATTTTGTATGGCAAGGACTTGAAGAAGTTTGCGGGCGATGTCGAGGCCGAACGGGCGCGGCTCGAAGCGGAGTTCCGCGAAAAATTCGGCAAGCCCTATTACGCGGCGGCCAGCGGTCACGTCGACGACATCATTGCGCCGAGCGAAACGCGCGCCCGCCTCATTGCTGCGCTCGATTTCCTGCGCGACAAAGCAGCTTCATCGCCGCCAAAGAAGCACGGCAATATACCACTCTAATTGGACACGGATTACACGGATGAACACAGATTCAAAAGAAAATCCGTGAGAATCTGTGTAATCCGTGGCAGCCGTGTCCCATAAGGAGTTTGGCATTGGCCATCAAAACCCTCGTCAAGAAAAGCGAATACCACGACTCGGTCACGCTGATGCTCGTTGCGCGCGAGTTGACCAAATTCCCCGGCGTGATTGACGTCGGCGTGATCATGGCGACCGAAGCCAATAAGGCGCTGCTGAAAGAATCAGGCTTGCTCACGCCCGAAGCGCAATCCGCTACCCCAAACGATCTCGTCATCGTCGTCAGTGCGGATAACGGTGTGGCAGATGCCGCCCTGCTCGAAGCCGAACGCTTGCTCAGGCAAAAACGATCGTCCGATGAAGGCGCGGAGTTTCGCCCCAAGACCTTGCGCGCCGCGGTGAAAGCTAATCCTAAAGCCAACGTCGCCGTGATCTCCGTCGCGGGCCGGTATGCCACCGACGAGGCGTGGGATGCACTGCGGCGCGGCCTGCACGTGTTGCTCTTCAGCGACAACGTCTCGCTCGCAGACGAGATCGCGTTGAAGGCCTACGCGCGCGATCACGGCTTGCTGTTGATGGGGCCCGGCGCGGGCACGGCGATCCTCAACGGTGTGGCGCTCGGCTTTGCCAACGTCGTGCCGAGCGGGCCGGTGGGCATCGTCTCGGCGGCGGGCACGGGCTTGCAGGAAGTGAGTACGCTGCTGGCGAAACATGGCGTCGGCATCACGCAGGGACTTGGCACCGGCGGACGCGATCTCAAAGAGGAAGTCGGCGGCATCATGATGCTCGAAGGACTCAAGGCCCTACAAGCCGATCCGGCGACGAAGGTCATCGCGCTCGTCAGTAAGCCGCCCTCGCCGGGTGTGGCCGAAGCCATCCTCGATCAAGTGGCGCAGAGCGACAAGCCGACGATCATCGGGTTCATGGGCGCATCTCCCCAAACCACGTCATTGCGAGGAGCGCTGTTTGCGACGAAGCAATCTCATCCGTCCGACAAGGAGATTGCCTCGCAAAAAACGCTCGCCATGACGTTGCAGCAGACGGCCCTGCTCGCTGCGAAGGCCGCCGGCGCAAATATCGATGTCACCGAGATAATTACGCGGGAAGAAGCCGCATTGCAAGCCCAGGCAACAGAACTACGCACCTTGCTCAAGCCAGAACAAAAATACTTGCGTGGTCTATTCTCAGGCGGCACGCTCTGCTACGAGGCGCAAGTGATCTGGCGCGACATACTGAAAGAGCCAGTCTTCTCGAATGCGCCGTTGAAGCACGAAAACCAACTCGCCGATTCGCTGCACAGCGTCGGGCACACCTGTGTCGATCTGGGCGAGGAAGAATTCACCGTTGGCCGTCCGCACCCGATGATCGACAATGACCTGCGCATTCGACGGTTGCTGCAAGAAGCGCGCGATCCCGAAGTCGCTGTCATCATGCTCGATGTCGTCATCGGCTACGGCGCGCACCCCGATCCCGTGAGCGAACTCGGCCCTGCGATCCGGCAGGCAAAGCAACTTGCTATGGGCGAACTCATCGTCGTTGCGTCAGTCATCGGCACGGAGCAAGACCCGCAGCGACTCAGCGCGCAGGTGGTGGCGTTGCAGGCGGCAGGTGCGATCGTGTGTGATAGCAATGCCGCCGCGGCGAAGTTGGTCGCGCTGATCGTTGGATAACGTCATTGCGACCCCGCCAACGGCGCGGGGCAGGTGAGCGCAGTTTGCGACGAAGCAATCCCGCCGGAATGAGATTGCTTCGCACACTGCGCTCGCAATGACGAGATGGAACGGTTCCAGATGCAAGATCGCCAATCTTTCATCTACATCCTGACGAACAAGTACAACAAAGTCTTGTACACGGGCGTTACTTCTGATCTCAAGAAGCGCATTTGGGAACACAGGGAAAAACTGGTCGACGGTTTTACCAAACGTTACAATGTGACCAAGTTGGTCTATTACGAGGTCTTTACCGACATACGCGATGCAATTGCGCGCGAGAAGCAAATCAAGGCAGGGTCGCGGCAAAAGAAGATTGACTTGATCAATGGCCTGAATCCTGATTGGCGAGACCTGTATGATGAACTCTAACGGCGTCATTGCGAGGAGCGTCTTTTCGCGACGAAACAATCTCGTCGGGGTTGGCAATGAGATTGCTTCGCAAACAGCGCTCGCAATGACGACGGAGGGGAAGCGTCATTGCGAGGAGCGCAGTTTGCGACGAAGCAATCCCGCCGGAATGAGATTGCTTCGCACACTGCGCTCGCAATGACGGATTTGCGCCCGCGTCCTTGCG
>CAYNML010000028.1:4000-66771 GCA_964398185.1 uncultured Anaerolineae bacterium
CGTTTTTCGCCTTACGTTTTACGGAGACAACCTATGCCTAAACTCAACGAACTCTTCAACCAACCTCTCGCCATCGTTAACGTCGGCCTTAGCAACATGGCGCAGTCGGTGAAGGAGCAGGGCGTGCCCGTCATCGATGTCGATTGGAAGCCGCCCGTCGAGGGTGTGCCGCGCCTGCGGGTCACGAAGAACGGCATCGACATCGACACCGCCAACGAGGAAGCCATCAAGCGCATCAAGGCCGCACGCCCGACGCTCGTCGGCATGGGGATTGCGCGCGATGTGATCCCCGGCATGCACAAGCATCTCATTTTGCACGCCGGCCCGCCCATCACCTGGGAGCGCATGTGCGGCCCGCAGCGTGGCGCGGTGATGGGTGCGTTGATGTATGAAGGTCTCGCGCAGGATGAGACCGAAGCGGAAAAACTCGCGGCTTCAGGCGACATCGAGTTTTCGCCGTGCCATCATCATCACACCGTCGGGCCGATGGCGGGTATCGTGTCGCCGTCGATGCCGGTGTTCGTCTTCGAGAACAAGACCTTCGGCAATCGCGCCTTCTGCACGCAGAACGAAGGCCTGGGCAAAGTGCTGCGCTACGGCGGCATGGGACCAGAAGTGATTGCTCGCCTCAAATGGATGGAGACCGATCTCTACCCCACGCTCGATCGGGCCTTGCAGTCCCTGCCGGACGGCATCGACGTGAAGGCGTTGATCGCACAGGCGTTACACATGGGCGACGAGGGACACAATCGCAATCGGGCGGGCACCAGCCTCTTCCTGCGAGCCATCGGCCCGGCGCTAGCCCGCACCAATCGCGATAATGAAACGCTCGCCAAAGTGATCGAGTTCATCGATCGCAACGATCACTGGTTCCTCAATCTCAGCATGCCCGCGGGCAAGTGCGCGGTCGAACCAGCAGAGGGAATTGAAGGCAGCAGCATCGTGATCGTGATGGCGCGCAATGGCACGGACTTCGGCATCAAGATCGCCGCCCTGCCCGATCGGTGGTTCACCGCCCCCTCGGGCAAAGTGCAAGGCTTGTACTTTCCCGGCTACACCGAGGATGACGCCAATCCCGACATCGGAGATAGTACAATTACTGAGACGGCAGGCTACGGCGGCTTTGCGATGGCAGCGGCTCCGGCGATTACGCAATTCGTCGGCGGCACGCCGCAAATGGCGATCGATGTGACGCGCGAGATGTACGAAATCACCTTCAGCGAACACGAAGGCTTCACCATTCCGATCTTGAACTTCCGTGGCACGCCCTTAGGCATCGATGTGCGCAAAGTGATGGAGACTGGCATCCTGCCACGCCTCAACACTGGCATTGCCCATAAGAAGCCGGGCGTCGGCATGGTGGGCGCAGGAATTTTGCGCGCCCCGGAGAAATGCTTTGCCGATGCGTTTGAAGCGCTGAAGGAACGGTGCGTAACGAGTAACGAGTAACCAGTAACGTGTAATTCGCTGTTACTCATTACTCGTTACTCATTAGACCAACCCATACCACCTCAAAGGAGTCTTACCATGAAGTTCATCGATCTTACCATTCCCCTCGGTATTGGCACGCCCGCGTGGCCGACGTATGAGCCGCTGCAAGTGAAGTATTTTAAGCGGCTGGCCCCCAATGGCGCGAACGGACAAGTGCTCACGCACTCCAATCACTTGGGCACGCACCTCGACGGCGAGATTCATTTTCATACGCCGGGTAAAGACATCGCTTCGTTGACGATGGACTATCTCGTGCATGAAGCCGCCGTCGTCGATCTCAGCGATGTGTGCGGCGACTACGACGTGTACACCAGCAAGATGGTCGAAGAGCGCGTCGAGGTGAAAGAGGGCGACATCCTCGTCATTCACACCGGCTATCACCACTTTGGCTGGGATCAACCCACGGCGGATGAGATCCGCTACATGGTCAAGCACCCCGGTCCTGATCGCGAGTTCGCCGAGTGGTGCAAGGCCAAGAAACTGCGCTGGCTGGCGGTGGATTGCGGCAGCGCCGATCATCCGATGAACACCATCATCCGCGACTGGATGCCGCGCCAGGCTCGGCAGGCCGAGAAACACTTCCAGAAGAAATACGGCAAGCCGCTGGCTGAGTTCTTCGACGACAGCAAATATCAGCTGATGCACATCGAGATGTTCCCGTACGGCATCGTGCACGCCGAGTGCTTCGGCGGCGACATCGATCTGCTGTGCAATCAGCGCGTGACCGTGGGCTTCTTCCCGTGGCGCTTCGTCGACGGCGAATCGTGCATTGGTCGCGCCGTGGCGATCGTCGAAGATGATCGCTACGAAGAATTGATGGCGAAGAAGGCCAGCATGCCCAAGACCAAGTTCGGCGATGCGATCGATCCCACGCACGTGGAGCGGATCGAGGCGTTGTCGAAAGCCGCGCTGTGATATAGATTTGATCCACGAAGGGCACGAAGTTCACTAAGACTGTTTTCGTGCCCTTCGTGCTCTTCGTGGATGGAGAGGAACGTATGCTCAAATTCACCGCCGCCTGTGCCCAGTTTGCGATTACGCCCATGCAGCCACGCGAGAACGTGCAGAAGGCTGCACACTGGATCGAGCGCGCGGTGCGCGAAACCAACGCCCGATTGGTGATCGTGCCCGAGACGATCACAACGGGCTTTGTGCCCGGCATTCCCGCCGTCGAGTTGTGGGATGTGGTCGATGCGCTGCCCGGCGCATTGAGTGCGCCTATCGCAGAAATGGCCAGAAAACTGGGCATTTTCGTGGTTTTTCCGACTTACGAACGCGGCGCGGAACGCGGCGTAGTCTACAACTCAGCGGCGTTGATCGATCCGCGCGGGGAAGTGATCGGCGTGTACCGCAAGACGCATCTCTTTCCGACGGAGCGCAAGAGTGCGGGCGGGTGGAGCACGCCGGGGAGCAAGCCCGTGGTTGTCGAGACGGAGTTGGGATCGATCGGGTTGATGATCTGCTACGACGGCGACTTCCCCGAGTTGGCGCGCTGCGAAGCGATTATGGGCGCGGAGATCATCTGTCGGCCCAGCGCGCTGCTGCGGTCATTTGAGATTTGGGAGATGACGAACAAAGCACGAGCGTACGATAATCATGTGTACCTGCTGGCCTGCAACATGGTGGGGCCGGACGCGGGGAGCAATTACTATTTCGGCCACTCGATGATCGTGTCGCCCATCGCACAGGTGCAGGCGCTGGCGCGCGGCACCGAAGAAGTCATCGCCGTCGAACTCGATCCCGATCCGATCAAGAAACTCACCTACGGCGCGCAGACGCCGATGATCTTTGATCACCTGCAAGATCGCAATCTGGCGGCATACGAAAACATCCTCACCCCGGCGCGCAGCCGCTTCGAGCCGGCGAAGCGCTTTGATTGATGGACATTATCCTCCCGGGGGCTGGCAGCCTCCGGGAGGATTGAATTGCGCCACCGCTAGCGCCATCCCCGCCAGCGCGGCGATGCCCGACGAACTACCCCAATCCAACGCGCCTTCCACGCATTCGTCAATCGAGGGCGCGCCGGTGAGGATGCCGTCAACCATCGCAATCAGCCGCTCATCCCCCTGCCCGCTGGCCGCACACTCGATGAGGTTGGCGCTGATCGTCGTCGTCTGCTGATAGGCCGCCGCAACAACATGCTTCAGCATGTTTTCACTGCCAGCCTGCGATTTCAATCGCAGCGAACGCGCCAGCATCAACAACAACCCGATCACCACGTCATCACCCGACGGCGTCAGGCCACGCCCCTGCCCTAACAGGCCCGATAAGCCAGCAATAACCGCCGGGGTGTCGTTCGCCTGCACCGCGCCCCTCAATGTCATCAATCGATCAAGCAGCGCAGATTGCTCGGCAGACAACGGAGAAATAGCGGGCTGGTCCAGCAAGATTGGCAACAGGGCCGCCAGGCCATCTTCACCGCGTTGCGCCAGCACGCCAGCGCCGATCGCTTGCGCGGTCTGCCGCTGCTCGGCGGGCGGACGCAGCGCCGTGTCCGGCAGCGGACAATGCCACACCACGTGTTCTGAAAGGGAAATGGCGAACTCGATCGCGGGGAAGATCAATCGGGTGCCAGAGAACTGCGCCGCGGCGCCCACCGCGAGACGGCCCAAGTGCTCGCACGATCGATCCAGATTGATCGTCAACGGGCTGCGATAGTGTTCAGTCGAAACAAAGACGACTTGCTGCGGCGGAGCCAGCAGGAACACCCCGCGCGCCGTTAGGCCGATCACGCGCAGCGCGCACGCGGATCCCGCACGGCGCCAGGCCTCGGCGCCGATGCTGCTGGCGGCCACGGAAGAATTCAGCGCCATAGCACCAGGTTGGCGAAATCAATGAGCGCTTTTATACTTGTCCCCAATCTTTTGCTCCACTACGGCATACCATGCCGACCATGAAACACGTTGTCGTCTGGTTGATTCTCAACGCGCTAATCATCAGCGGATGCGCTGCGCGGCGGCATGAACGGCCCGATCATTCTCCCCGGCAGCCCGGCGCAAAGCAAAGTGATCATCAAGCAATCACAGGGCAATCACCCCTGACAGCTATCAGCTGAGCAACTTGCTCGCGTCACAGAGTGGATCCGCTGGGGCGCGCCGGAAAAGTAGACGATTCGCCCGGCTTGCCCGACGCCGCCGGGCAAGCTCGCTACGGATGGGTAACCGTCAATGTGTAGGTGTCCGTTCCGATAAATGACTGATCGGTATACACGTAGATGAAATACCAGCCGGGCGCACCCGAGTATGTGATGTGATAGGGCGGGGTCGGATCAAAGCCCACCCGGTGATCGACGTCGACGATCTGATGGAACAACTGGATTTGTGTACCCGCGCTGGGGCTGGTCATGTCGACGGTGAGTGTGCCGCCCGCGAATAGATAAACGCTGTAGTAATCCTTTAGATCGTTGTGCGTCCCCCGATAGATCTGTCCCGACCGCAACGGCCCGTTGGCTTGCAGGTAGGTATTGTTCGGCTCAGTCTCCCACTCGTTGAGATAGTAGGTAACGGCGTTCTTCAACACGACCGGCAGCATGATCCGGTGCGGGATCGAGAACGATCCTTCGGCCGCAAAGTTCGATCCCAGATACGATGCGTCAATCGCTTGCACACTCCAGTAGTACCGTCCCGGCAGCAGATTGCTCAGCGTGATGGTGCGCGCCTGATAGACGTTGCCCAAGGCTGGCAGGCGGCGCTGGCCGTCGCCGGGGTTCGCCGCGGGCGAGACGATGTCCACGCCGCCCGGCTGCGTGCCGAGGCGCAGATTGTAGGATAGCCCAGACAGCGGCGTATGATCGTCGCTGAGCGGTGGCTGCCAGCGCAGCACGACGTTCGGCTCCGCCACGGTAACGGTCAAATTGCGCGGTGGCTGCGGCGCAAAACTGTATGCCAGCATTGAGTAGCGGTAGATCTTAGTCACGATCCCGTTCAAACTGGAGCCCGTGATCGCCACGTCAAGCAGGCCATCACTATCGAAATGCCCCCACGCCGCGGAGCCATCAGTCAATGCCGAGGTTCCCACGCTGAGGCCATCTGCAAAAGTGCCAGTGATCTCGTTGCGATACGCTGTGGCGAAGCCATTGCTGCTGAGCAGCGCATCAAAGTAGCCGTCCGTATCGTAATCCCCCCAGGCAGCGGTGGTCCAATTCTGGCTGCCCAGCAGATTATCAGCTGCCTCATCTTTGACGAACACGCCTTGCTGATTGCGATATACTGTGGCAATGTAAGGTGGATCAGACGCAGTAGCGCCTTCCAGCAGCAGATCGAGATCGCCGTCGTAGTCGTAGTCACCCCACGCGGCGGCGCTGTTGCGCAATGCGGGCAGGCTGGTAGACATTTCGACCAATGCGCCGAGACCGTTATTGCGATAGAGCTTGGTCAGCGGCGCATTGCCGGTGATCGCGCCAGTCAACAGCAGATCGGCCCGGCCATCGTTGTTATAGTCGCCCCAGGCCGCCGCGCCAGATTGAATTCCGGGCAACAGCAGGCCGCTATCGCTGAATGAGCCGTGATTGTTGCGATAAAGCTTGGTCACAGGCTGAGTGCCATTATCGCCAGCGATCAGCAAATCGATCTGAGCATCGCCATTGTAGTCACCCCAGGCCACCGCACTGTGCCGCACCCCGATCAGATTTGCCGCTGTCATTGAAAAAGCGCAGCCGCTTTGCGCGTTGCGATACAGCCGGCTGATCGGTACGCCGGCCCGCTCGCCTGTTAAGGCAATGTCCAACCAGCCGTCGTTGTCGTAATCGCCCCAGGCTGCCGCGCCGTGAAGCACATCGCTCAGCACAGCCGTCAAGGTAAAGGTTCCGCCAGCCTCCTTCCGGTACACCCGGGCGATCTGTGACGTGGTCGACATCTGTCCGGTGATGAGCAGGTCGGACGCGCCGTCGTTATTGCAATCGCCCCATACCGCCGAGCCAGATTGCACACCCGGCAGACTCACGCCGGTATCGAGGAAAGAAGCAGTCAGTGCCTGGGTAGTGGTAAGCACAAGCGGCGGATCACCTGCGGCGGGTGCTGCGGACGAAGCACCCAGCGACAGGCGATTCAAGGCCAACAGGCCACTGAGGGCGATGAAGCAGGCAATGATCGAGCGGGCAACGTGCAGTCGTGATTGAAGCATGGTCAGTCATCCTGAAACGCAAAAGTATGTGATGCGTGCAACGGCTCAAATGGGAGCAGGCGTACCCGTAGGCGGAGGTGAAGGCGGCTCGGTGGGTGGCGGCTGTGGCGCCGGAGGCTCAGTGACAACGGCCGTCGGTGAAGCCACATCGGCCATGGTCGGTGTAAGTGTGGGCGGCCGGCGCGTCGGGCGGCGCGTGGGTGTCAAGGTGAGCGTAGGCGTAGCCGTAAGTGTTGACGTCGGCGTGGCGGTGGGCGTAGCAGTAGCAGTCGTGGTGGCCGTGAGCGTCGAGGTTGCCGTGGTGGTCAATGTCGCAGTAGGCGAGGCGGTCACCAGGTTGGAATCTGGCACGGCTGGCACTTCACGGCCGGCAGCGCTGTTCAAACGCGTGTTGAGGATCGATCCCAGCAGGATAAGCAGCACTACAAGCGCGCTCAACGCCAGCGCGGCACGGAATGCGCGGCGGCGCAGCAGGGCCGATCGAGCGGGTGGCACAATCGGGGTGGAGCGTGCCGACGGATTCAGTATGACAACCGGCGCTGCAATCACTACAGCCCGATCGACTGGGATGGCCCGTTCGAGATCGTCCAACAGATCAAGCATACTGCCGTAGCGATCCACAGGGGCAATGGCCAGGCAGCGCTGCACGATCTCCTCCATCCGATCCGTAACGTCGCGATTCCAGCGCCGCGGTGAAGGCGGCGTCAGGTTCAACTGCTCCCACAGCACATTTTCGCGCGCCGTCCCCACCCGATCGCTGGCTTCGCCGGTAAAAGGGCGCTCGCCACCCGTGAGCATTTCAAACAGCACGATGCCCAGCGCGTAGATGTCGGTACGCGCGGTCGGCTTCTCGCCACGCGCCTGCTCGGGCGCCATGTAACCGAAGGTTCCGCCACCCAACAACAGCGCACTGGTTGCCGCCGCCTCGGTCATGTGGGCCAGACCAAAATCGGCCACCAGGATGGTGCCGTTGTTATGGATCATGACGTTCGACGGTTTAATGTCGCAATGAATCATGCCTTGTTGATGCGCGTAATGCAGCGCACTGCACACCGGGCGCAGCACTTCCAGCACGCGGCCGAGCGGCAGCGGCTGGCGCGCCGCCCGGATCTGCTGCTGCAAGGTGGTGCCCTCAACAAAGTCCATTAAGATGAAGGCGAGCAAGTCGTCTTCTTCCAGACCATAGAAACGGACGATGTGGGGATGCTGCAATTGAGCCAGCGCTTGGGCTTCGCGCCGGAAGCGCCGCAGGAAGATGGTGTCCATGGCCAGGTCTTCGCGCAGCAGCTTCATGGCCAGATAAGCTGCGCGCTGACTATCCCAGACCTTATAGACGTCAGCCATGGCGCCGCGGCCAATGAAGTCAGCGACACGATAGCGCTGGAGAAGGGTGTGACCGATCAAGTTCGACATGCAAGCGTTGCCGGTAAACCAATGCCAGGCCAGGTTAGAAATTCGTCGTGATTATCACACAATCAGCGCGGAATGCAAAGCAAGCAAGGTTGGCGGGGAGCGGACTGGCAGCAAGTGCCAGCCGCTGGCAAGGAGCGCGGCAGGCGGATCAGGTGGTCAGTTGTGGCGCGGCTGACCGATCGTAGTTCTGACCAAAGATTACGGGGTGCGAGGAAAGAACCTCGGCAATGTACTCGGCGGCATGTCCGTCGCCATATACGGGCGGATGATCAAGCGCAGGCAGGAAGTCGCGCGCGACGGCCACAACCTGATCGGGATTGTCTCCGGCCAGGCAGTTCCATCCGGCGTCAACTGTTTCGCGCATTTCTGTTTCTGCATTCAGCGTGATGCACGGCACGGCCAAATGGTAAGCATCGCGCTGAACGCTATCGACATCGGTAATTATGGCGCGGGCATGCGCCTCAAGGTTGAGGGTGTCCAGGTAGCCGAGTGGATCAATCGCCAGCACATGCGACGCAAACGTCAGCTCAAGCCGCTCGCAAGTGCTGCGCAGCTGGGGCGACAGGGGGAAAACAATCGGCTCACGAATGGCGTTCAGGGCCTTGACCACGTTGCGCAGGTGAGTCGTCGCTGGCGCGGCCGGTTTCAGCACGGCAAAGAGGTAATAGCCGGGGCACAGGCCAATTCGCTGCAGCACCGTCGAATACTCGCGGGCGATAGGCAGTTGCTGCGTCACAATATCCAGCCCCAGATCGCCGCTCCAATGAACGCTGGAGACGATGCCTTCAGCCGCCAGGCGTTGTACCGCCAGATCGGAACTACAGAAAAGAATGTCCGCCAACCGATCAAGCAGCACGCGATTCAATTCATACGGTGCGCGCTTTGAATAGGTGCGCGCGCCGGCATCCAGCCGCGCCAGCGGAATGCAGTTCTGGGCTGAGATCAGCGCCCCCCCCAACGTCACGCTGGAATCGCCACGAACGACAACAAGATCAGGACGGACATCACTGAAGACACGTTCCAGGCGGTTCAGCATCTCACCAAACGAGACGCCGTGTGGGTTCGTGCGAAGTTCGAGGTTAATGTCCGGCTCAAGCAAGTCAATATGCGCAAGATGAGTGCGCGCTTGAAAGAAATCGGTGTGAGGCCCGGCGTGCACTAATGTTTCCGGATGCTGGCGGCGCAAAGCCCGGCTCAACAGGGTGGCGTGTAAAAAACCCGCTGCGGAATCAACGAGGGACAAGATTTTCATGCTATATGGAATCCAGCTGTTGAGGCGTGAAAGCCACCAACCGCGATGCAAGATTGTGATGCTGTGCCATTAAACAGCTGGAAATAACCCAATCGTAGTAGGCGCTGGTTTGCGTGCCGTTGAGGATAGCAAGGCAAAGGCTTAGCGCCGGGTATGGCTTTCGTCACAACGGGCAACGTGGTAGAAAGACTGTGGCATCGATTGTCGCAGGCGAGTTAGAGTAGTTAGAGTATGACACAATCATCTCGCCCTGGTCGGGCACCCCGAGGACCTCCCGCAAAGCGTCAAGAAATCTAACCAATCTAACCACGCAGACGACAAAAAGCGCGAAAAAGGCGTCCTTGCCAAATATGGTTTTGACAGAAAACATACGCGGTGATTACTGGACAATACCCATACTCCAATCCGCTGCAAACTCGCCTGCGTGATAATGTCACCGTGCAGCAATCTGGAAATGTACTTCACTCCACGCAAGGACAGCCAGCATGACACCTGAAGAAATCGTTCGCACCCATATCGCCAAAAACATCCTGTTCAACAACAAGGGCTACCCCTACCCCGACGAGGCATCCTTCCTTGAGAACGGCATCATCGATTCAATGAATGTGATGGAATTGATCAGTTTTGTCGAGGAGAACTTCCACCTGGAAGTGGCAGATGAAGATATTGTTCCTGATAACTTCGATTCCGTCAGCAAGATTGGCGCCTATGTGCGGCGCAAAACGGCGTAAGCCACGGGTCTTGTGTGGTCATGAGGCGCGCCGATCATCGTGTATCAGATAAGCCGCTCCGCTGTTGCCATCATCACACGTGGCGGCCATTCCCAATCATCATCTTCCTGCAAAGTCGTACAGGGGGGAAGCCATGAATACCGCTGACTATCTTCTTGAGCACGGGCGCGGCCCTGACGCCGCAATCATTGCCAACAAAGCCGAATACACCTACGCCGATCTCCGCCATGCCAGCGCGCGGCTGCTGGCCGAGATGCTGGCGCTCGGCGTCGGGCCGGCGGATCGCGTCGCCATTCTGGGTAACAACTCGCTCTTCTGGGTGGCAGCCTATTTGGCCACTTTAAAGCTGGGCGCGGTGGCGGTGCCCTTTGCCACCACCTTGACGATCGATTCAGTCAGCGCCATGCAATCCTTCGTGAACTGCAAAGTTCTGCTGGCCGAGAAACGCATTCAACGCCGCTTTGCCGCCGCCTTCCCCGTCGAACTTCCCACCATTTTCGACGAGGTCCTGACAGAGGATGGCGCCACCGCCTGGCCCGCACCCGCACCCATCGATATCCAGCAGGATGCAGCCCTCATGTTCACCAGCGGGACCACGGCCAAGCCGCGCGCGGTGCGCATCACGCATCGCAACATTCAAGCCAACACAGCCTCGATTATTGAATATCTCGATCTTGGCCCGGCCGATCGGATGATGGCCATCCTGCAGTTCTTCTACTGCTTTGGCACTTCATTACTGCACACCCATCTGCGCGTGGGCGGATCGCTGGTGCTGTCGAACAACTTTGTCTATCCTGAAACAGTGCTTGATCTCATGGAGGCCACGGAATGCACGGGGTTTGCCGGTGTGCCTTCCACCTATCAGACGCTGCTGCGCAACTCCACTTTCCCCAAACGGCAGATCAAATCACTGCGCAAGGTTCAACAGGCTGGCGGTAAGCTGCAACCGGTGCTGATAGAGGAGCTCATCGGCGCTGTACCGGCCGGCGAAGTCTTCGTAATGTACGGACAGACCGAGGCTACTGCCCGTTTATCGTATTTACCCCCTGCCCTATTGGGAACCAAGCTGGGCTCGATCGGGCGCGGTATCCCCGGCGTTACGCTGCGGGTAATTGGTGAAGACGGTCAAGACGTCAACCCTGGCGAGGTCGGCGAGATCTACGCGTGGGGCGACAACATCAGCCCGGGCTATCTGGAAGAGCCGGAAGCTTCAGCGCAGAAATTCGTGGACGGCGTGCTGCATACCGGTGATTTGGCTACCGTTGATGAAGAGGGGTTCATTTTCGTCGTAGATCGCAAAGCCGACTTCATCAAAACCTATGGGTACCGGGTGAGCAGCCAGCAGGTGGAGAATTGTATCGTCGAACTGCCAGAGGTGGTCACGGCCGCCGTGATCGGCGAGCCCGACCTGGTGCGCGGCGAAGCGATCAAGGCCTTCGTCGTACTGCGTGCCGGTGCGCAACTCACGGCTGACGACATTCTGGCGCATTGTGCCAGTCGCCTGGCGAGTTACATGGTCCCCAAGGAAATCGCCTTTATTGATAAGCTGCCCATCAATGCTCACGGCAAGATCATGAAAACTGAACTGCGCAAATTATCGGCGGCCAAAGAAGCGACAGCACCCGCCTAGCCGACGAGGGAGCGGCCAGACGCCTATGTGTGGAATAGTGGGAGTCGTCAACGCGCGTGAAGCAGCACCCATTGAGCCTGAATTGATCGGACGTATGCTGGCCATGATCCGGCATCGCGGCCCGGATGAATTTGGCATCTACCACGACAATCAAGCCGGACTGGGTAATGCCCGCCTCAGTATCATCGATCTCAGCGGGGGACAACAGCCGATCGGGAACGAAGACGGAACGCTGTGGATCGTCTTCAATGGCGAAATCTTCAACTACATCGAACTGCGTCCCGATCTGGAGCAGCGTGGGCATCAGTTCACGACCAACTGCGATACCGAGATTATCCTGCACCTCTATGAAGACTATGGCCCCGCTTGCCTGCAGTACCTCAACGGGCAATTTGCCATTGCCATCTGGGATGCGCGCCAGCGGCAGTTGTTCCTCGCGCGCGATCGGGTGGGTATTCGCCCGGTGTTCTACACGCTGCAAAATGACCAGCTCATCTTTGGCTCAGAGATGAAAGCGCTGCTGGCACACCCGGCGGTGCAGGCCCAGATCGCCCCGGAGGCGCTGGCGCAGGTCTTCACGTTCTGGAGCACGCTGCCACCCTACACGATTTTTCGCGGCATTCATGAACTACCGCCGGGGCACTACCTCATGCTGCACGAGGGCGAAGTGAAAATCGAGCCGTTCTGGACCTTGAATTTCGCCGAAGACCAGAACTCGCAGCGTACCGCCGACGATTATCTGGACGAATTCGAGCAGCTGCTTATCGACGCCACGATGATTCGACTGCGCGCCGATGTGCCGGTGGGCGCATACCTGAGCGGCGGACTCGATTCATCTGTGACGACAGCCATCATCCGCAAGTACACTCAGAACCGGCTGGACACTTTTTCCATCGCGTTTTCCGATCCGGCCTTCGACGAAAGTGATTTTCAGCGGCGCATGGCCGCCTACCTGGGCACCGCTCACCAGGTAGTGTACTGCACCCATGAAGACATCGGCCGCCTTTTCCCGGAAGTAATCTGGCACACCGAAACACCCACCGTGCGCACCGCGCCCGCGCCGATGTTCATGCTGTCCCAGCTGGTGCACGATTGCAATTTCAAAGTCGTGATGACAGGTGAAGGCGCTGACGAACTGCTGGGCGGATATGACATCTTTAAGGAGATGGTCATTCGCCGCTTCTGGGCCAAAGACCCCGACTCAACGATGCGTCCGGCACTCCTGCGCCGGCTTTATCCCGAGATCGGCCAGCTCAACAGCACCAGTGGCGCATTCCTGACGGCGTTCTTCAAGCGCGACCTGACGGCCACTGATTCCAACTTCTATTCCCACACTATCCGCTGGAACAACGCGGCGCGCCTGCAGCGCTTGATGCACAATCCGGACGCCGCTGGCAAACATCTTGAAGAAGAGCTGGTTCCGCTGCCGCAGGGGTTCAAATCCTGGTCGCACTTTGGCCAGGCGCAGTACCTCGAAATCGCCACCTTCTTGTCGTCGTATCTGCTTTCGTCGCAGGGCGACCGCGTGGCGATGGGCCACTCGGTCGAAGGCCGTTACCCGTTTCTGGATTACCGCATGGTGGAATTCTGCGGCCGCTTACCCGCCAAATACAAAATGGTGGGCTTGCGCGAAAAATGGCTGCTCCGCCAGATGGGCCGCAAGCTGCTGCCGCCCGAAATCTGGACTCGGCGCAAGCGCCCGTATCGCGCGCCCATTCAGCGCAGTTTCTTTGGCGCCGCACAGACCACGGCCTACGTTCAGAATCTGCTATCGGAACAAGCAGTCCAGGAAGCCGGACTGTTCAATCCGCAAGCGGTGGCGCAGCTCGTGCGTAAAGCGATCGGCGGCGCACAGCTCAGCGAAGTGGACGATATGGCCGTGGCCGGAATCTTATCCACGCAGTTGGTTTACGATCAATTTGTCAAGCGCTTCAACACCCGATTGTCACAGCTGCGTCCCGCCGATCGGGTAAAGATAGTCCATCCTTCCGCACAGGAGCACACGCGATGAATCAGTCCATCACGTCAACACCCGCGGTTTTCAGCCGACACTCACTGAATATCGACGCCGCGCAGGAAACCGATCGGCTTGTCGAGTTTCTGCGGCACAGGGTTCACGATACTTTGCGCCGGCAGGGAGCCGTGGTCGGCATCAGCGGCGGCATTGATTCCTCGGTGGTGCTGGCGCTGTGCGCCCGCGCCTTCGGCCCCGAGCATGTGCTAGGCATCTTGCTGCCTGAGCAGGAATCCAGTCCCGAAAGCGCCGACCTGGCCCATCAGCTGGCGGCGCAATACGGGGTAACCACGGTAACCGAAGACATCTCGGGGGCGCTGCAAGGCGCCGGCTGCTATCGCCGCCGCGACGAGGCCATCAAACGCATTTTCCCCGACTTCGGCCCGCACTGGAAAGCCAAGATCGTGCTGGCAGGCAACCTGCTGGAGCAAGCCGCGCTGAATGTTTTCCGGCTGACGGTCACCAATCCGCAGGGTGAAGAATTCAGCAAGCGCCTGCCGATGCATGAATTTGCGCAGATTGTGGCCGCGTCCAATTTCAAGCAGCGCATGCGCATGAGCATGTTGTACTATCACGCCGAGGCGCGCAACTACGCCGTCATCGGCACGGCCAACAAGAATGAGCACGCCCTGGGCTTCTTTGTCAAATACGGCGACGGCGGCGTCGATATTCAACTGATTGCGCATCTCTTCAAGACGCAGGTCTACCAGCTGGCGAAGTACTTGGCCGTGCCGGAGGAAATTCAACGTCGCACCCCCACCACTGACACCTACCCAGGCGGCAGCACGCAAGAAGAATTCTTCTATCGCGTACCGTTCGATATCCTGGACACGGTCTGGCTGGGGCACGAACAGGGGCTGACGGCCGATCAGATCGCCCAGGCGCTCAGCCTGTCACGCGATCAAGTCGATCGCATCATCAAAGACATCATCAGCAAACAGCGCGCGACGGAATACCTGCGTCAGTCGCCGCTTGAGATCGCCGCCTGACGCTTGCTCGTCGCCCGGAACGCACAGCCATGCTAAAACAGCTTTCCATGCTCAACGGACTGGCAATTGTTGCGGCCGTCCTCAACCATTCCGTCAGCTATGGTTATATCGCCATGTTCTGGTGGGTTGATCAATATCGCCCCGTCACGCCGCCCAATTACGAGCAGATCGGGAGTCCCTCGTACTTTGGACTGGTGGCGCTGCAGTCTTTAACGCTCTTCTGCGTTCCGGCCTTTTTGTTTGCGGCGGGTTACTTTGTAGCGTATGCCGCGCGTGCGGAAAGCGGCCTGACCTGGAAAATGGTGCGGGCGCGCGTAACCCGTCTGTTGGTGCCCTACCTGATCTGGTCGGCACTGCGGTTTCTGACCGATCCCGCCTTGCAGCAGGAGTTTGTAGTGCCCTATTACTTTATTGTGGTATTGATTCAGTTCTACCTGCTGTCGCCTTTCATTGTCCGCTGGGCTAAGACGTATCCGCGCCGCCTGTTGATTTCGACGGGGGTACTACAAATCGTAAGCAACGCCCTGCTGGTGTATCTCCAGATTGCGGCGGATAATTCATCCCGCGCAGTCTTCTCGCACATTGGCTGGCTGTTTATCTGGTTTGCCTTCTACTTCCCGTTTGGCGTCGTGGCAGGCCTGTACTGGACGCCCATCCGCGCCTGGATAGCACGCTTCAAGTGGCTGTGGGTGCTGCTGGCGGTGGCCTGTGGCCTCGCCTCTATCCTGGAAGATCTGTGGCTGCGCCAGGTCACACAAACGCCGCCTTCCTGGCAGGCGGCCACCTTCACGTCAAATCTGTACGCCCTGGCATTTGTGCTGGCTTTCGTTTCCTTCAACCTGAGCAAGATCAGGGGCTCGCGGCTGCTCAACTGGCTTGGCGCCCATTCATATGGCATTTATCTGGCTCACTATCTGTTCATCGCGCTGATCGCGCGTTTCTATCGGCGTGTTACGCCGTTTCTCTTGTCGCAGCAAGTCTTGTTCGTCGTGGTATTGGCGATCACCGACATCGGCCTGGTTGCCCTGATGATGGAAGCCGTGGCACGCACTCCGGCCCGCCGGGCCTACCGGTACTTATTCGGTTGAGCACAGACGACCGTTATATACTTTTGGGACTGACAAATAAGGAGGAGCAATGACAACGTCAACTAAATCAAAGCCGAGGCTATCACCGCGCGCCAAGCGCGACGTGCTGATTGCTGGTGGTGTGCTGATAGCACTGGTGATGCTGGTGATCGCCGGTAGTCTATTGATGGGCTACGGACTGCGCCTGCGCAGCTTCGTGCTGGATCTGCCTAATCTGGTGCAGGCCGTGTTGAACAAGCCTTCTGTCGCTACAACCGAGCCAAGCGAGTATCGCAATATCGTCTTTCTGCATCGCTCGGTGGGCAATAACCTTGTCGAGCAAGGTGGTGTGCGCGATCTCTTCACAGCTGCCGGATACCAGTTCTGGGATGTGGACGACAACTATCGCGGCTTGCGCAATCCCGCCGATCAGTTTGTTGGTTACACCTACAGCGTTCCCAACGGCAATACCGAGCCGGACGGGCTGTTGAAGATTTTCTCGCAACCCGTTTACGATCTACCGATCAACACCTTCAGCAGCCTGCTCCAGCACGAAGTGATTGCCTTCAAGTCGTGTTTCACTTCGAATGATCTAAAAAGCGATGCGCAGGTGGCCGAGCGTAAAGCCTGGTACCTGAAGATGCGCGATACCATCGACCAGCATCCCGATCGGCTCTTTATCGCGCTCACGTCTCCGCCGCGCAATCCGGCGGAAACCACACCCGAAGAAGCGCAGCGCGCCCGCGAGATTGCCGTGTGGCTTACCTCGGACGAATTTCTGGCCGGACATCCCAACCTGGTCGTGTTTGATCTGTTCAGCGCGTTTGCTGAGAATGATCCAAGTGCGCCCGATTACAACACCATTCGCGCAGCCTACCGGACGGGCAGCGACTCGCACCCAAATCAGTTCGCCAACGAAAGCGTCGCGCCGCAGTTTGTCGAGTTTGTGACCCGCGCCATCGAGCAGTTCAAGCAGGCGCAACAATAATTTCGCACATCAGCATCAACAGTGCCGTACGCGCTGTTAATCATAATGCTGAAAAAGATGGTGGAGTGAATCAATGGCAGCCGCAACCGAACAACTACTCTCAGTCATTATTCCCGCGTACAACGAAGAAGACGGCATCGCCGATATTCTCGATCGGGTGTTGAGCATCCGCGCGGGCTTGTCCGCAGTCGGTGTCGCCGGGCCGGAGGTGATCGTCGTCGACGACGGCAGCAAGGATCGCACCGTCGAAATCGTCCGCACCTACCACGACGTGACGCTCATTCGCCATGAAAAGAACCGGGGATATGGCGGCGCATTGAAAACCGGCTTCGCCAACGCCAACGGCAACCTCATGTCATTTCTGGATGCCGATGGCACCTACCCGCCCGAGCATTTCCCTGAGCTGTGCCGCGCCGCGCTGGACGGCGCAGACCTGGTCATCGGTTCACGCATGGCCGGCGCCAAAAGTGAAATGCCCAAGACGCGCCGTTTGGGCAACATCATCTTTGCCCGGCTCGTCAGCATCATCGGCAACCGACACGTGACCGACAGCGCGAGCGGCATGCGCGTCTTCCGCCGCGAATCGCTGGAGCGCATGTACCCGCTGCCCGACGGGCTGAACTTCACGCCCGTCATGAGCACCCGCGCCATCCATGAAGGGCTGAAGATGGTGGAAGTGCCCATTCCGTACAGCGAGCGCCTGGGTCGCTCCAAGCTCAGCGTCGTCAAAGACGGCGTGCGCTTCTTGAACTCGATCGTCCTCACGGCCATGTCATACAATCCCGTGCGCATCCTGGGATTGATGGGGCTGGCCGGCGTCGGCTTCGCCGCACTGGTGGCCGCCATCCTCGTCGTACTCCGCTTGACGGGCGTGACGCAGCTACAGTCGCTGGGCATTTATGCCGTTTTCACCGCGCTGGTGCTGGGCGTTACCGGCGTCAGCCTGTTCACGCTGGGGGCCATGTTCAATTATCTGGTATCCTTATTCCAGAAGCGCGATGTGCAACAAGGGCTTTTTAACAAGCGCGTCTTTGACCCGCCACTGGAAACGCACTTTGGCGCACTGGGCGTCATCAGCGTCAGCGTCGGAGTGCTCGTCGCGCTGTTGCTGCTCATCGTGGGCCTCACCGGCGCCACACTGGAACAGATGTGGCTGTGGATGATCGCCAGTGCCATGGCGACGCTCATTGGCGTGCAGCTGGTGGTGGCGCGGGTTATTATGAACGTGCTGGGCGACCTGAGTCGCCGCGAAGTCAAGCAAGGGCAGGACATGCGGGGCAATCCCATCAAGCCGAATTGAGAATTGATAGTGGGTTGAATGGATAACGAGGGAGGAACAAATTATGAGTGAGAACAATGAACACCTCGATCATGAGGCGCAACTGAAACTGAATCTGGGCACGCGCGCAGTCAAGAATCTGCCGATGGCAAAATTCCCTGACGCCGATCTGGCCGTGCGCGCGAAGGGAATCCGCCGTCCGCCGTACAAGGTGGATATTCTGCTGGTGAATCCCCCCACCCCAGACAAGGCAATCTGGATTCGCAGTCAGCACCGCGTGGGCCGGCGCAGCCGTGAAAACATGATCTGGCCGCAGATGGAATTGGCGCAGATGGCGGCCATGCTCATGCCCGACTACACGGTGGAGATCATTGACGCCAACGCGCGGCGCATGAGTTGGCCCGAATTTGAAGCCAAGTTGAAAGAACTGCGCCCGCGCTTCTATCTGACACAGGTTACCGCGCCGACGCTGACCAATGACATGTACGGGGCTTTCCTGGCGCGCAGTCTGGGCGCGATCACGATTGCTTTCGGCACGCACGTCACCCCCATGCCGCGCGAAACACTGGAACAGTTTCCGGCGCTCGATTTTGTGCTGCGCGGCGAACCCGAATTGACCCTGCGCGAATTGATGGATACCATCATGGCCGCCAATGGCCTCTGGACAGTGGCCGACGGTAAGCTGTTGCGCGCCGATGGGAAACCCGCTGACGAGAAGAGTCACCTTGCCTACATGATGAAGGATGCCGATCCGCTGTGGGTGCCGACCTGGCTGCTGGAAACCAGCGAGCAGCCGCTGCCTGACGATCGGATGCGTTTGACGCCCGCCCACCTCAGCGCCATCCGCGGCCTGGCGTGGCGCATGAACAACGAAGCCCGCGTCAACTGGGATCGCCCCTTCATCCGCAATCTCGACGATCTACCCATTCCGGCGCACCATCTGCTGCCCATCGACAAATATCGCATCCCGGCCATCAAGGGCACGTACACGTTCATCGTCACCAGCCGCGGCTGCACGGCGGGCTGCAAGTATTGCATCAAACACGTCAGTTATCAGTTCTCCATCCGCTTGCGTTCACCGGAAAACATCATGCAGGAACTGCGCGTGTTGAAGCAGCTGGGGCTGCATCACGTGCACATGTACGCCGATCTGTTCACGGTCAATCGCGAACAAGTCATGAAACTGTGCCAAATGATGATCGACGAAAAACTTGGCTTAACGTGGACGTGTAACAGCCGCGTGGACTACGTCGACGAAGAAATGCTGCAATTGATGGGCAAGTCGGGCTGCACGTACATCTCGTGGGGCATCGAGAGTGCCAACGAGCAGATTCTCAAAAAGGCGGCCAAGGGCTATCGCTTGGAGCAGGCTCCCCGCGCGCTCAAGTGGGCGCACGAAGCCGGCATCAAGAACTGGGGCTACTTCATTATCGGCCTGCCCGGCGAAACGCCCGAGACCATCCAGCAGACCATCAAGTTTGCCAAGGCGCTGCCGCTCGATATCGCGCTGTTCCATGTGGCGGCGCCCTACCCCGGCACGCCGTTCTTCTTTGAGGTACTAGAAAACAACTGGTTCCGGCCGGGCACGCAATGGGAGCAAGTGGACATGGACAAGTCCACTGTGCTCGACTATCAAGGGATGACGGCGGAAGAGCTGGAGCGCTGGCAAAAGAAAGCCTTCCGTGAATGGGCTTTCCGCCCCGGCCCCATGTGGACGTTCATCCGCAGTATTAACGGACCGCGTGTGTTCAAGTCGGCGTTCGAGATCGCGCTGGGCACACTGGGCTGGGTCAAGAATTAACAACACCCCGAGGGAAGATCGGATCATTTGGGTCACTTTCCTCGGATGAGCGTCTCACACACTCGCACGGCGACATGAAGTCACGGCGTATCGTTTTCGACTGGCAAATTGGGGTGTTGCTGCTGGCCGCCTTGCTGGGCTGGCTGTGGAGCTATAACCGGCCGTTGGCCACGATTGAGTTGGGGCTGCTACTACTCGGCGCACTGATTTACTTCGTGCTGGCCAACCTTCCGGACCCGTTGCGCTTGGGCGGCCAACCCCGATCGGTTATTGCTGGCTTTTTAGGACTGCTCCCGGCACTGATCGCCATATACTTTGGCTTGACGAACGACTGGTCGCGCTGGGTCGGAAAAGTGAGCGCGCTCGATCCGCTGTTGCGCGTGCTGGCCGCGTGGCCATTGAGTCAGGCGGGGCTGGATCTGAATCCCAACGTCATGGGGGGCGTCATTGCAGCGCTGCTGCCGTTGCAGGTTGTGGCGCTGCGCCAGACGCGCCGCTGGATCGCCGTACTCTTAATTGGCCTGTCGCTGTTGGCGCTGTTGCTTAGCCAGGCGCGCGGCGCCTGGCTGATGCTGCTACTGGTCACCGGTATGTGGCTGTTGTGGCGCTTTCTCACACGCCGGCTGGCGAATGTGCGGCACGCCCGCTGGACATGGATCGTCATCGTGCTGACGGGTGGAGCGCTGTGGGCGTTGGTACTGCTGGCTACGCCAGTAGGCAGGTGGTTGCTCAGCCTCAGCGGTGATCGCGGTTACATCTGGCTCAACAGCATCGATCTTATTGGCGACTATGCGCTAACGGGGCTGGGGCTGGGTGGATTTGAAATGGCGTACTCCGCCTATGCTCTGCTGGTGCATGTCGGTCATACCATGCACGCCCACAATCTGTGGCTGGACGTCTGGTTGAATCTGGGACTATTGGGCGTGGCCGCTCTGGCGGGCGCGATCATCAATGCAGTGTGGCCGCGCTCGAACCCTACGCCGTGGCGCATGCCCGCGCTCATGGCGCTGGGCATACTCTTGCTGCACACCCTAGTCGATGATTCGATCTTCGGCTATGGCGGGGCTGGAATTCCGGCGTTGTTCATTCCGTTGGGCCTGCTCATTCGATCGGGTCCCGCTGATCCCGCAGAGACTGCGGCACGTCGATTACGCTGGCAGCCGGCGTTTGTCGTGTGGGGCGTGGCCATCGTTGGCCTGATCATCGGCTTGATTCTGCCGCAGGGCCGCGCCGTGTTGGAAGTAAACCTGGGAGCATTGCAGCAGACCCAACAAGAATTACTGGGCTATCACTGGCCGGATGTACCGCTACAAGATGTGCTGCGGCGGCCAGAATCAGCGTTGAGTGAGGCTGTCCCGCACTACCAGCAGGCGCTGCAACTGGATGCGAACAATGCGGCAGCGCACCGGCATCTAGGACAGATCGAATTGGCGCGTGAACAGTACGAGTCGGCCTGCCAGCATCTGACGGCGGCTTACGCCACGAATCCCAACCAACGCGCCACACGCCAACTGTTAGGCGAGTGCGCAGCGCTGAGCGGTGAGATCGATCGGGCGGTAGAATTGTGGAGGCCGATCGACTTGAGCCAACAGCAACTGCGGATTCGACAGTGGTGGTATGAGGAATATCTGCGCCAACCCGATCGGGCGGCAGCGCTACAACGGGCGCTTGCGGCACTGGGTCAAAATTGAGGCTCTGACTTTGCGTATTTCGCTGAAGTATTTTGTCGTCGTTATCCTATTGCTTGGGCTGCTGAGCGTGGCGGCCGTCGCTCGCCTGGTGGCGCAAGCGAATTCTACTTCCTGGACGCAACCGGTCAATGTCTCACAATCGGGTGCAGCCTCGCGGCCCGCTATCGCAGTAGCCGGCGATGGCAGCCTGCATGTGGTTTGGTGGGACGCCGTGGAAGGCGAACAGTACGCCCGAACGGCAGGAATCACTTCGACGGTATGGACTGCGCCGCTAACCCTGCCCGATATCATCGGACGGCGCGGGCTTGATCCCATCACCAACCGCGAGACGATAGAGCCGCCGAATGAAGTGCGCCTGGCGACCAATTCCGGCAACACGCTACACATCTTCTGGCGCGACTCGAGCGACGGTTTGTTCACGGCGCAGGCGGTGAACGGCAGCTGGGGCAAAACAACAACCCTGGCGCCAACGGTCACGCGCTTGGGCACAGCCACCGACATAAGCGGCACACTCCGCCTGATCTACGTGCGTCCGGTTGAAGCGGACGGTGGGCCGGCGGGTGTCTACCTGCGTGTTCATGATGGAACCCGCTGGAGCACTGACAGACTGATCAGCGCCTCCCCGTATTTCCGAGCTGCCTCAGCCGAGA
This sequence comes from uncultured Anaerolineae bacterium, assembly GCA_964398185.1. Classification (GTDB taxonomy): domain Bacteria; phylum Chloroflexota; class Anaerolineae; order Fen-1058; family Fen-1058; genus Fen-1058. Next base: position 26,118 of record CAYNML010000028.1, read on the forward strand.
ATCTGCACGTAAGCGTGGCAGGCAACGGCCGTGGTGAAACGCTGGCGATCTGGAATGATCCGCAGTTGAATCAGTCGCTGCTGGCGCGCTCGGACAACAATGGGAGTACATGGAGCGCACCCATTCCGCTGACGGGTACGCAGTCGCTTCCGATTCGGAATGCGTCCATTGCCGCAGCATCCGACAACACGTTTATCCTGCTATGGCAGGACAGTGCGGGCGGCAGCGGCTGCAGTTATATGCAGCGCGTCTCACGCGATGGGGGCCAGACGTGGAGCGCGCCAACGCGAGTCCTCCGCAGCGCCACAGTCTGTCCGACAACGCTGCAATTCATGCCGGACGCCGACGGTAGTTTATGGGCCGTGGGGCACACTGGGGTCGGCCCAGAGGGCGGTGTCAGCCCAGCCATGCTGGCAGTGTGGGATGAAGAGGCGTGGTCCGAACTCACTGCTGCCTCGCTCAACTTCTTCGATCAGAGCAAGAGCCGCGAGGTAACTTTAAGCTGTATGCAAGCAGCAGTTGCTGGCCAGAGTGCTGCCATCGTCGGATGTGATACCGCCGGTGACGTATGGGCGGCGCGCAACGCCACAGAATTGAACAGTCTGATCGAGCGCCTGCAGCCGGTGTGGTTACCGCTGCAAGTGGTATCTGACCGGAACGACAACCTGGCGATGAATGGACTGCCCGTGATGATCGCTGATCGGAGCGGGAATTTGCACGCCATGTGGAGTGAAAGCACAGGCACACAAAATGATACCGCGCTCGTGGCAGCCAGCCGGATCAATGGCCGCTGGTCGTTACCGGCCAAAGTACTGCGTTCACCATCCAGCGCAGGGGTAACCGCCAATCAGGCAGAACAACCGACGCTGGCGATTGATGCCGGCCAAAAAGTGCATGCCGCTTGGACGTCCGGACTTTTCGGTTCACTCTATTACAGTTGGGCCCCGGTAAGTGACGTAGGATCGGCGCAGCGATGGGCGGAGCCGTTGCCACTGATTACTCCGGGAACCATCGCCAGCAAGCCTGATCTGGCTGTTAATCCAGCGAGCAGTGATATCTATCTCATTTACACAATCCCATACAACGAGGGCCGCGGTGTTTACGTGCTGCGGTCATCTGACGGCGGCGGCACCTGGTTGACGCCGACCCTGGTGTTCGACGCCACCGCTGCGCAGTGGCCGGGTGTCGATAAAGCCCGCTTGGTTTACGATTCGGCCTCGCAGGTTTTACACGCTGCCTGGCTGCGCACCACTCTGCCCGGCACGACTGGGTCTCAGGCTCTGTACTACGCCCGATCATCCGATCAGGGTCAGACATGGAGTAAGCCACAACTGATTGTTGAGGGACAGGTTGACTGGCCACGCCTAGCGATTATTAACACGGGCCAGGTATATCTGGCCTGGAATCTTGCGCCGGGACAATCTGCCGCAACACTATCCGGTTCAAACACGGTTTGGGGACAACTGTCCGCAGACGGTGGTGAAGAATGGTTCGCGCCCTCCGCCGTTTTTGAATCCAGCGAGATCAGTGGACCGATCGGGTTGTATGGGAACAGCGCAGGGGCGTTGTACATCGCCGCTGTCGGGCGGGACGCGAGCAATCAAAGCGCCTTGCTGTTTGCAGAGTGGGGCGGTCAAGCGTGGCGGGGACGCGAATCAGTGCCGCTGGGTCAGGGACCCGCCGCCGGCAATGCGGCCGCTCTGGCTGGCACCTCAGGACAACTGGAAGCCCTGCTCAAGTTGCAGATCTGGAACAATGCGGGAATGCCCAGTTTTGAGGTAACCAACACAGGACGCCCTGTGGCAACCACGGCCGCCACACCCGCCCCGACATTTACGCCAGTACCGACGGTGACGCCAACCGCTACACCCCTACCGACAGCAACAGCCACGCCGCGCCCCTCCCTGCCCAATCTCGGCACTCAACCGAAAGGCATCAGCGGCGGGATGCCGCCACTGGTGCTCGGCGGGAGCGTAGCAGGCCTCCTGGTGTTTATCGCGGTGCTGGGTATCACGCTCAGGAGAAGGAGATAATGGCGACATATCTCGTTACTGGCGGAGCCGGTTTTATCGGCTCGCATGTTGTTGAGACTTTGCTGCAGCGCGGCGAGCAGGTGTGCGTATTGGATAACTTTGCCACCGGTAAACTGGAAAACCTGCAGCCGCTTCCCGCCGTCGAGCTGCGCGCGGGCGATATCCGCGACATGGAAACCGTGCGCGCCATGGTCGGTCGTGTTGACTACGTGATTCACCTAGCCGCCATGGTCAGCGTTTCAAAGTCAATGCTTGAACCCGACGAATGCCATGCCGTTAACGTGAACGGCACGCTGAACATCCTGAACGCCGCGCGTGAATTCAAGACGAAACGCGTGGTTTTGGCTAGCTCGTGCGCGGTGTACGGTGACAACGAACAACTGCCGTTGAGCGAAACTTCGACCGTGAATCCGCTCTCGCCTTATGCGGCGACCAAACTGATCGGCGAGGTATACTGCCAGAATTACTACCGCGCCTTCGGCGTGCCGACGGCGTGCCTGCGCTTTTTTAACGTCTACGGTCCGCGGCAGGATCCCAACGGCGACTATGCTGCGGTCATTCCGAAGTTTGCACAGCGGCTTAAGCAGGGGCGCGCGCCTATCGTCTACGGCGACGGCCTGCAAACACGCGACTTTGTCCACGTAAGCGACATCGTGCGCGCAGTACTGCTGGCTTGTGAGCATCCGCAAGCCGTCGGCCGAGTCTTTAACGTCGCCACCGGACGCGAAGTTTCCATTCTCGATTTGGTGGAGGAGTTTAGCGCTTTGATTGGCTCTAACCCGACGCCGGATTTTCAGTCACCACGCGCCGGCGACATCAGGCGCAGCACGGGCAGTGGTATACTGGCGGCGGAGTTACTGGGCTTTCAGCCGCAGGTTGCGCTGCGTGCCGGCTTGCACACCATCCTATAGGCATTAAATACGACCATGCTAAATCGCACAACTTCTGCCACAGGCACAACATCGACCGCCCTCGCGGCCGTGCGCAGTCAACCGCCGACGATCATTCAAGCCACTAAAGGCTGGTCGTCGCTGCAACTGGGCGCGATCTGGCAATATCGCGAGCTGCTGTATTTTCTGGTGTGGCGCGACGTGAAAGTCCGCTACAAGCAGACCGCCCTGGGGGTGCTGTGGGTGATCCTGCAACCCGTCATCAGCATGGTGGTCTTCAGCGGGCTGTTCGGCCTGCTGCTCAATACACCGTCCCAGGGCGTGCCGTATCCCGTCTTCGTGTACGCCGGCTTGCTGCCCTGGACCTACTTTGCGGGCGCGCTGGCGCGATCCTCAACCAGCCTGGTGGATAGCCGCAACTTAATCACCAAGGTCTACTTCCCGCGGCTTATTGTGCCGATGACGGGGGTGCTGGCGGGACTCGTTGATTTCGCCGTGGGGTTCATGGTATTGATCGTGTTGATGTTGCTCTTCGGAATTGCGCCCACGTCGGCAGTGATCTTCCTGCCCGCTTTCCTGTTGCTGGCCCTGCTCACTGCGCTGGCCTTCGGGTTGTGGCTATCAGCGTTGAATGTGCGCTACCGTGACATCGGCTATGTCATTCCATTCCTCGTGCAGATCTGGATGTATCTAACGCCCGTGATTTACCCCGTCACGTTGATCCCGGAACAATTCCAGATTCTGCTGGGGCTGAACCCAATGACCAGTGTCATCATGGGCTTTCGGTGGGCGCTGCTGGGGCAGGCCCCAGATAGCACGTCGATGCTGGTGATTTTTGCGCTGTCAGTGACGACCATGTTTGTCGTGTTGTTTAGTGGACTTCTATTCTTCCGCCGCACTGAGCGGACTTTTGCTGACATCATATGAGTGACACCATCATCACCGTCCATCAACTGAGCAAGTTGTACCACCTGAATCAGCTGCGACCCAAACACAACACGCTGCGCGATGCACTGGTCGACGGGATAAGCGCGCCCGTGCGGCGGTTACGGCGACGCGGCCAACCCGAGCGAGCTGAATCCGATCAGTTGTTATGGGCCCTCAAAGATCTGTCGTTTGAGGTGAAGATTGGCGAGGTGGTCGGCATCATCGGGCGTAACGGCGCCGGCAAGAGCACCTTGCTAAAGATCTTGTCACGCATCACCGAGCCGACCAGCGGCCGAGCCGTAGTGCAAGGCCGTGTCGGCTCGCTGCTGGAAGTAGGTACCGGGTTTCACCCAGAACTGTCCGGGCGCGAAAACATCTACCTGAACGGCGCCATTCTGGGTATGCGGCGCACCGAGATCGAGCGTAAGTTTGACGAGATTGTGGCATTCGCCGAAGTCGAGCGGTTTCTGGACACGCCAGTCAAGCGTTATTCAAGCGGCATGTATGTGCGACTAGCCTTTGCTGTAGCGGCGCACCTGGAGCCAGAAGTGCTGGTTGTCGATGAAGTACTGGCTGTTGGCGACGCTGCCTTTCAGAAAAAGTGTCTGGGCAAAATGGGCGATGTCGCGCAGGAAGGGCGCACGGTGCTGTTTGTTAGTCACAATATGAATGCGGTGCAGCGGCTGTGCCCTAAGTCGATCTTGCTAGAGCGCGGCAGGCTGCAAGAGTTTGGCCCCAGCGATGAAGTCATTACCAAGTATTGGACTTCTGGCGTGGTGGCAGCCCCGCCCGAGGAATGGGTTGATTTGTCACGGTTGGTGCACAAAGGGACCGGCCAATGCCGGTTTACTGCACTGGCCTATAGTAGCGGCAGCGAAATGTATGGCCACCAACCATACTCTGACGGTCCACTTAGCATCAAAGTGTCCATTCGCTCGGATGTCGATAGGAGCGTGGGCAGCCTAGCGATCACCATTTACGACCAATATGGCGCAAAACTAATCAACGCCGACACCGTTGCCCTGGGACGCAGTACGTCCTTGAAGGAGGGTTATAACACGCTGGAGATCAAGATCGAACAGTTGCACCTGAATCCGGGTATCTACGTGCTTGGACTGTGGCTGGCCGATCCCATGGGCGTGGTGTTTGATCACATCGAATCGGCTATGAACCTGGAAGTGGTTGCAGCCGAACAGGAAGGTTTCGGCGCGCGCCCCATTGCCGACGGCATGGTGACGACACCGTTCAACATTCTGGACGCGGAAAGTGCGGAGCAAGCGACATGAAACGCTGGCTGCGACTCGCCCTTCTGGGCGTGCTGCTGGCCGCCTTGACTTCGGGCACAGTCGGCGCACAGTCTGGCGCGACGGGCTGGAGCGAACCGATCGATCTGACGCAGCCCTCGCGCAATCAGCACGGCGAATTCCCCAAGTTATTGTGCGACCGGTACAACAACACACACGCGCTCTTCGGCTCCCTGCCGACGATCGATTCGCCGTCTGAGATCTACTATCGCACCGACGCCGGTGGTGTCTGGTCGGCGCCGATCGATGTGCTCTCGGTGCCAGAGCGCGTGGCGGTCCGCTTCGACGCCGTCATTTCTCCGCAGACCAATGTGCTGCACCTCATCTGGGTCAGCGCCTGGATTGATGGAGAGCTACGCTACAGCCAGGCGCCGCTGGCGCAGGCGGCTGATCCGCGCGCTTGGTCGCCGCCCACGACACTGGCCAGTCACATCAGCAACGCCAACAATACGGGCAACGCCACGTTGGCCGTCGACCAGAATGGCGTTATCCATCTCGTGTACGGCACCTATGACGAGACAGGCACTCAGCTCGCCGTGCAGCATATGCAGACAACCGACGACGGACTGACCTGGTCGACGCCCGTCACATTGTACTCTACGGTCGCATCACAACCCTCAGACATCGGCGCACGCGTGGCGGTTGATGGCCAGGGCCGCTTGCACGTCGCCATCACAATCCGCACACAAGAATATGGCTTGGCCTCTGAGCTGGGCTACGTGCGCTCGAATGATGCTGGTCAAACCTGGGGGCAGTATCAATTGATATCGAATGTACCCTCCAGTTTTCAGGGACTTTCGACCCTGGCCGTCTACACCTTTGGGGACGACGAGGTTCACCTGACGTGGCACGATCCACGTCGCTTGCACCAATGGTCGTACGATGGCGGACAAACGTGGCAAGGGCCGGTGTCCATGATCGATCTTGGCGCAGCTTTCGGCGGACCGAATGCGCTGGCCAAAGACAGCGCCGGAGTGCTGCACATGGTCGCCGCCACAGGAGATGGTGTATACACCGCCACTTTTGACGGCCAGCAATGGGGCGTGCCAGAGCGCATCGACAATCGCCCCAACGATCCTCACGGACAGGATATCGTCGTCTGCCAGGGAAACCGGCTGCATGTAGCTTACTACGATCGCACAGGCGATGGACGGGTGTGGTATTTCACCCGCAGCGTGAACACGCCGCGGGTTGAACGGCAGCCAATTCCGGTGCCGACGCCCCTGCCAACGCCCAGTGTCAATGCGCTGGGGGCGCCCGGCAGCACGCGCGAAACAAATATCACGCCAGTCGGCGAACAAGTCGAGCTGAGCCAACGCGCCCCCGAACGAGAAGACCCGTTTACACCGTTTGTGATACCGATCGTGGCCGCTGTCGTCTTGATCGCGCTGGTCTTTGTCGTCCAATTCCGGAAGAGCCTCCGATGACTTCGGCCACCGTCAGCGTGATCATTCCCGCTTACAATCAAGCCAACTATCTGGCCGAAGCGCTGCGCAGCGTGTTGGCCCAGACGCGGTCTGACTGGGAAGCTATTATCGTGGATGACGGCTCGACAGATCACACGGCGGTTATCGCGGCAGGCTTCAATGACGCGCGCGTGCGCTACATCTATCAGGCCAATCAAGGCTTATCCGGCGCGCGCAATACCGGGGTGCAGATTGCTGGCGGTGAATACCTGGCATTTCTGGATTCAGATGACGAGCTAGAGCCTGAGTTTTTGCAGGTCTGCGTTGAGGCGCTTGAGACTGATCGGACTTTAGCCGCAGTCCATACGCTGACGCGCTTCATCGATCAGGCCGGTAAACTGTTGCCAGATATCGGCAGCCGCGCCCTGGTGGGCGAGGCATTCCGGCAGCAACTGCGACGGGGCGGCTTTTTTCCACCGGTATCGGTGGTGGTTCGCAAAGAAGCCGTGCTGGAAGCAGGCCTGTTTGACACGCGGCTGACCAGCGTGGAAGATTGGGATGTGTGGTTGAAGATAAGCCAGCGCCATCCCATGCGCGGGCTGGCGCGTCCGCTGGTGCGGTATCGGGTTTACCCCGGCAGCATGTCGACCAATGCGCCGCGTATGTTGGCAAACCGTCTCATGGTTATCGCCAAGCATGTGGGCGACCCAACCGGTGATCCTAACGTGTGGCCCGATGACAAGCGGCAGTTCTATGGACATGCGTACTTGAAAAGCGCGCTGGAGCATATCCAGCAGCACCAATTCGAAAGAGGCTGGGAATTGGCCCAGCAGGCCGTAACGATCTGGCCTCCGTTATTAACACGCCTCGACACTTTCTATGAGCTGGCATGCGGCGATCAGATCAAGGGATATCGCAGTCAAGCCGCGCGCCTGAACATCGAAGGCAACGGCCAAGCAATGCTGACCTGGCTCGACAGGTTGTTCGCAGCACCGACGCCGCCGCCGCACACCTTGCGCGGCCCTGCGTACGGGAACGCCCATCTTGCGCTTGGCCTCCTCTTCGATCGCGCCGGGCAGTGGGGGGCGGCGCGCCGTCATGTCGCACACGCCGTCACATCGTCGCCGCGTCTGTTGTCGTATTCGGTGCTCAGGCGCTTTATCAAGCTGTGCCTGGGGCAGCGGCTTGTTACTTCGCTGCGCACACTGCGAACCGGCAAGCCGAGCTCGTCGGCCGGCAGCTCACCAGCGCCTGACAAGGAACTCTAATGCGCGTGCTGTTCGTCTCCAACTTCTATCCACCGGCGCAGCGTGGCGGCAAAGAAATTCGCTGCTCCGAAGTAGCGACCCAGCTGCACGCGCGCGGCCATGCTTGTCGGATTTTGGCTAGCAATTACGCGCCCGCCGCGATCAACATACCGCCCGATCCCAACATCAAGCGCAGCCTGACGCTCGAAGCCGATCTGCACCACTACCAACCAATCGATCACCTGCTCCATCAGCATGGCCGCCTTCGCCACAATCAACAGACAGTGGAGGCAGAACTGGCCGAATTTCAGCCGGACGTAGTCTTTGTGTGGGGCATGTGGAACATGTCGCCGAGCATTGCCGCGACGGCGGAGCGGCTGCTGCCCCAGCGCGTGATCTATTCCTTTGGCGATTATTGGCCAACCGAGCTCGACCCGCATGAGCGCTACTGGAAACATCCGGGCGGCGGCATGCTGGGACGATTGTTTTGTTGGGCGCTGGCTCCGCTTGCGCTCTCGTCGTATTACCGTCCCGTGCCGGTCCGCTCGCTGACCTTCGCGCATGCGGTGACCTGCTCGCGCTACGTGCTGGAGAAATTACGATCAGCGGGGCTGGCGTTGCCACATGCCAAAGTGGTCTTCAGCGGCATCGATTTGAGCCAGTTCACGCCAGCCGCGAATACGCCGACGCAGCGTGCGGGCGAACTCAATGTGATCTACGCCGGCGAATTGACGGCACGCAAAGGCATAACAACCGCGCTGGAAGCTCTGCGATTGCTCGGCGAGTCTGGCGATCGCGGCGTAAAACTCACCCTGGCCGGCGAAGGGCACCCAGCGTACCGCGCCTATCTTGAAAGCTTGACAGCACAGGCCGGGCTGAATGATCGAGTCTGCTTCCGCACGGCTGTGCCACGGCGCGAGATGCCCGGCTTGCTGCAACAATTCGATGCGTTGATTCTGCCGAGCGGGCGCGAGGTCCCTGAGCCATTAGCGCGCATCGTCATGGAAGCAATGGCGTGCGGACTGGTCACGATCGGCACGGAGTGTGGCGGCACACCGGAGATGATCGAGCACGGCGTCGACGGGTTATTGTTCGCGCCCGACGACAGCCAGACTCTGGCAGAACATCTGAGGCACGCAGCCAGCGATCTCACGCTGCGGAGCAACCTGTCTGCGGCGGCCAGACGTAAAGCCGAGGCGCGTTTCGATATCAATCGCATGATCGACGACATGGAGTCATTTCTGCTGGAAGTCGTGGAGCGCGCGCAGCGCGTCTAGCGGATCGCACACATGAGAGTCTTATTCATCAGCAACTATTACCCGCCATATGAGGTGGGAGGGTATGAGCAGTTGTGTCGCGACATCGCGCAGCGCTTCACCGAACGCGGTCATCAGGTACGCGTGCTGACCAGCGATCGCGGCGTGACACAGCAGCGGCATGTGCCGTCAGCCGACATTCAACGCGTGCTGCGCTTTGTGCCGGATTACGAAGAGCGTCTCAGCGCGGCGCTCCAATTCTTTGTGACGCGCCGCCGGGACGAGCAGCACAATCGGGACTGTGTACGCATGCAACTGGCGGAGTTCGATCCCGATGTGATTTTCATCTGGAACCTGTACGGCCTTTCCAAATCAATCGCAGCGGAGGCTGAAGCCGCTCCGCGCGCCGGGATCGCTTACTGGCTGGCTGGCGACTCACCGGTAGGGCCAGATGAGTTCAAGCGGTACTGGCAGCGCCGTGGCCGCTCCTTGCCGGCGCAGATCGTCAAGGGTGCGCTGGCGGGCATCGCTTTGGGAATAATGCGGGCCGAGGGAGAACCACAGCTGCGCTTGCAGCACGTGGGCATCGTGAGCGAATATCTGCGCCAGGAAGGAATCCAGGCGGGCCTGCTGCCGCCGCACACACAAGTCATTTACAATGGTGTCGAGTTGCAGCTGTTCCAACAACCGGTGCGCGCAGCGGCAGGCGGGCCGTTGACGATCCTGCAAGCTGGGCGGGTTAGCGCCGACAAAGGCGTACATACGACCATTGAAGCTGTTGGTCGCCTAGCGCAGCAAGGCGTTACGCAAGTCCGATTGATCATCGCCGGGTCGGGGCCTGCCAATTACGCCGAGCAGCTGCGGCACATGGTGCAGCAGTATCAGATCGAAGATCGAGTCACATTTCTGGGATGGCAACCTCGCGAGCAGATGCCGGCGATCATGAGCGAGTGCCACGTGCTGGTGCTGCCAACAGAAAATCAAGAACCGTTTGCGCGCGTGGTGCTGGAGGCGATGGCCAGCGGGCTGACCGTAATTAGCACCCTGACCGGCGGCACGGGCGAGATTGTGCGCGATGGCGAAACAGGCTTGACGTTTCCGGCCGGTGACAGCGCGGCGCTGGGGCGCCAGATCACGCGGTTAGTCGACGAGCCGACGTTGCGCAGCGAGTTGGCAAAACGGGGACAAGCGCTGGTGCTGGAGCAGTTCAGCCTTGAACGCATGGTTGAAAATTGCGAGCGGCTGCTCACCGAAGCGGTGGCCGCAAAGCACCAAGGGCAGGGATGACGTGCGTATTCTAGTTTTATCAACGTGGTATCCGCATCCCCCAGACAACGGCGCAAAAATTCGCGCGCACTATCTGTTGAAGGCGCTGCACGAACGGCATCAAGTGACGGCCGTGGCGTTCTGTCCGCCGCAAGATGTGGAACACGCGCGGGAAGCGGCAGACACAGCGCCGTTGTCGGTGCAGCCGGTGTACGATGATGCCTTCCGGCATTCGGCCGATGCGCAATGGGTCAAGTTTGCCTCGCCGATCCCGCTGATCTACTGGCCCAGCCGCGCAATGCAGCAGACGATGACGGAGCTGGCCCGGCGTGAGACGTGGGATGCGATTGTGGCGATTCAAACTCCGGTGGCGCCGTATATCCAAGGCTTCAAGTCGATTCCAAAAATATTAGACGTCGATACAGCCCTTTGCTTTCAAATGCGCGAGCGCCACGTGGCACTGGGCGGCGTGCGCACCTGGCTCAGCTGGCAGAAAGCACACATTTACGAGCGGCAGTTGTTTCGGCGCTTTCAGGCCTGTGCGGTCGTCGGAGCACACGAGTTACCCTATTTGCAGTCGCTCGTGAGCGGTGCAGCCTGCGCGGCTAGCGTTGTACCCAACGGGGTGGACTGCATCCATCACAGGCCGGGGCTGTTTCCCTGCCAACCCAACACGCTGGTCTACAACGGCGCATTGACGTATAGTGCTAACTACGATGCGGTACAATATTTTCTGAGCGAGGTCTATCCGCTTATTCGCCGGCAGCTGCCCGAGGTGACGTTCACCGTTACCGGCTCAACGGCCGGCGTGGATCGATCGGGCTTGCGGATAGACGAAAGTGTGAAGTTTTCGGGATACGTCACCGACATCCGATCGGTGGTGGGCAGTCGGACAATATGCACGGTGCCGCTGCGCATGGGCGGCGGCACCCGGTTGAAAATCCTGGAAGCGATGGCGCTGGGGACACCGGTGGTGTCTACCAGCAAAGGCGCCGAGGGATTGGATGTGAAGCACGGCGAGCATGTGTTGTTAGCAGATGATGCAGCTACGTTCGCACGGCATACGCTGTCACTGCTGCAGGATCCCGACCTGCGTCAGCGGATTAGTACTCAGGCGCGGCAGCTGGTTGAGCAGCGCTACGACTGGTCATCCATCGGGCAAAGTTTCGTAAGGTTGGTCGAAGATGTCGTCGCACAGCAGCACACAGCCTAGTCCCACCACGCTACTGCGTGACTCAAGTTGGCGAGCCCGCTTGCAGCGTTGGCCGCGCGCAGCAATTGTGGCAAGCGCGCTGGGGTTGGCATTCTTGCTGGGCACACAACCCAGTCCCTTCTTTCTGGTGGCGCTGGCCGCGCTGGCCGGTGCGGCAGTGCTCATGCAACTACCCTTTGTGGGACTGCTGGCCGTGATCTTTACCAGCTTGATCGGGCGTGTAGCGATCGGTACTGGGACCGATGTCAGCCTAAATACCTCCTCAGCACTCGTGCCGCTATTGATTCTCATCTGGCTGTTGATTGGCTTGCGCCAGCAGAAATTGGAGCTGCACACTTCGCGCACGACGCTGCCGCTGGTCATGTTCCTGGTGATGAGCCTGTTGACAATTCCGATCAGCGCGGTGACTTGGGATTTGCAAGTCCCCCGTTCCGGTCACTTCGTCATTGTGCAGCTGGCGCAGTGGGCCATCTATTTTTTCTCGGCCTGCGTCTTCTGGTTGGTGGGCCTCTGGGCTTCTGATGAACGCAAACTGCAGTACATGGTAATCCTCTTACTGGTCCTATCGACGCCGATTGTGATCGGGCGCAATATTCCCGGCGGTGACAGCATCCTGAGCGGCTTTGCCACCAGTACGCCCACCCGTGCGCCCTTCTGGCTAATCGTCAGCGCACTGGCCGGCGGACAGTTATTGTTTAACAAGCAGCTATCAACCAGGTGGAAGGTTTACCTGGCGATCGTCCTGGGTGGCGCCGTGTACTATGCGCTGATAACCGGACAGGAGCGCTCATCCAATTGGGTGGGGGTAGGTGCCGCGCTCGGCACGATGATCTGGCTGCGTCTTCCGCGCTTGCGCTGGCTGGCGGGTGTGGCAGTGCTGGGCCTCGCTCTTAGCGGTGTCTTGTTCGATCTGGTGTACGAGTTTGCAGGCGGCGACGACAAGTGGGTCGAAAGCGGCGCCTCACGCGGCGCGCTGATCGAGCGTGTCATCGAGGTGTCGATGCGGAATCCTGTCACCGGCATTGGGCTGGGTGCTTATCGGCCTTACGGGCTCACGCGGCCATTGTACTACGAAGGCGCCTATTGGCTTGAGCCGCGCATCAACTCGCACAACAACTACGTTGATCTGTTTTCCCAGACCGGCATCGTCGGCCTGGGCATATTGCTTTGGTTCATGGCGGAATTGGGCTGGCTGGCCTGGCGTTTAAGGAAAGTCTACAAAACGGGCTTTGCGTCCGGTTATGTGAACGGCATGCTCGGCGCCTGGGTCGGCACCATGTTGATCATGGCGTTGGCCGATTGGTTCCTGCCATTCGTCTACAACGTCGGCTTCCACGGCTTTCAAGCCAGTGTGCTCTTGTGGCTGTTCTTTGGCGGACTACTCGCGCTAGAGCGAATGGCCCAGCGCACGGCAGCTGAGGCAACGACGTCCCGTTAATCGTCAATATGGATCTCTCAATCATCATCGTCAATTGGAATACCTGCCAGCTTCTGGCGCAATGCCTGAATTCGTTACAGGCCACGGCCGGGAACGTCAATCCAGCTGCGCAGGCTGTGACGTTTGGAACGTATCTTGCCGAGGTCTACGTGGTCGATAACGCTTCACAAGATGATAGCGTGGCAATGACACGCGAGCGCTTCCCATGGGCGCGCCTCATCGTGAACGATCAGAATGTCGGCTTCGCGCTGGCTAACAATCAAGCGTTCGCCGCCAGCATCGGGCGTTACGTGCTGCTGCTCAACAGTGACACTGAGGTGTGGAGCGGCGCGATAGAGTCCATGCTGGCCTTCATGGAAAGCGATTCGCAGAGCGGCGCGATCGGGGCGCGGTTGCTCAACGCCGACGGATCGCTGCAGTCCTCCTGCCAGCCGATGCTGACGCCGTGGCGCGAGTTCTGGCGATTGATCTTCCTCGATCGAATTTGGCGGCGCGCAACTTATCGGATGGAAGCCTGGGATGTGCACACGCCCCGACCAGTTGAAACCATCAAAGGCGCATGTCTGCTTGTGCGGCGCGCTGCCTTGGCTCCGCAAGAGCCGTTGCTTGATGGACAGTACTTCATGTACACCGAAGAAGTCGATCTTTGCTGCCGCCTCAGCCAGGCCAAGTGGCGATTGTATTGGGTACCGGAAGCGCGTGTCACACATTTTGGCGAAGCCAGCAGCCGGCAAGCTTATACTGCGATGTACGTGCAGCTGTATCGCAGCAAGGTGCAGTTCTATCGTAAATTTGGGGGCGAACCCCGCGCGCGCCAATTCAAGCGGCTGGTCAGACTGGCTTATCTCCCGCGATTGTGGGCCGCCCGCGCGGCGGCCCTGATCAGGCCGGCAACAGCGCCGCGAGTGCAGACCATCGAGCAGCTGCTGGCAGAATTACCACACATGTAGCAAAAACAAAGGCGGTAATCTCCACCATGTAATTTGTCGGTGACCTCGTTCAGGAATCTGACCTCTCTAACCCCATTGTAACGAAGATTTGTATTGTCCCATCCATAGCAGGCAATATTTGACAAAAAACATACAACCATCGCCTCTGACTCCGGGGGCATTCAACTGCCAGCAAACTTGACCCGCCTAGAATAAAGACGATAGCGTTGTTCAGGCAGGCAGTCTTATCTCGTGGGGGCCAGTGTGCGGCTGACGTACGTCGTTTTATCACCAACTTACGGGATGACGCAATACACGGCCGACCTGGCTAATGGCGCCGGGGCGTCGGGTGATGCGTTAAAAATCAATCGCCGGGTCTGCGCCATCACCACTCGAGCGGCACACGCCGATCGGTTTGGGCCGCACGTCGATCTGCAGCCCATCGCCGATGTGCAGGGGACTGGCTTAAAGCCCAGCAATTTCAAGCCGTGGGCGTTACGCAAGGTCTATCGATCGATCATCCAGTCCAGGCCAGACATCGTGCACTTTACCGGGCCACATCTCTGGAACCCTGTTCTGCTCTGGTTATTGCGGCGGGCCCAGATTCCAACGATTCACACCATTCACGATCTGGATCCACACAGTGGCTCTAGCTATGGCCGACTGCTGTACGTCTGGAATGGCTCCATCAAGCGTTTGGCTAATCACGTTCTGGTACACAGCCGCCAATATCGCGCCCGGCTGATCGCGCAGGGAATGGACAGGGAGCGAGTGACCCATACGCCGCTGCTGCATCTGTTCATGAGCTACGAAGCTGAACAGCTGTTGCAGAGCCAGACCGCACAGCTGCCGCAACCGCGCCACTCGGCTGAGAGGGCGCCCTTCGCCTTGTTTTTTGCACGTCTGGAGCCTTACAAGGGAATCGATGTGTTGCTCGCGGCATTGCGCGAGTTAGAGACCAGCTCGTCAGTGCATGCCGTCATCGCCGGCAAGGGTGATATCCAACAGTACGCGCACGGAGGTCTGCCGTCCAACGCGGAAGTACGGAATCGCCAGATTGACGATGAAGAAGCGATTGAACTTTTCAGCAAGTGCAGCTTGGTCGTGCTGCCGTATCTGGACGCGACACAATCAGCCCTGGTCGCTGCCGCCTATTTCTTCGGCAAGCCCGTCATCGTTACCCGAACCGGCGCCCTGCCCGAGTACGTCGTGGCCGATCAGACCGGTTGGATAATCGAGCCGCGCGATGCCACAGCACTGGCCGCCGGGCTGCGCAATGCATTCGACAATCGCGAGCAGCTGGTCCGAATGGGGCAGGCCGGCCGTGATTGGTACGCGGCACAGCGCCGTCTAGAGCGTCATGAACTACAGCGGATGTACGACCGCATGAGCCATCTTCCGCTGACTGCCGATCACCATACCGAGCATGTGCGGGGTGAAGACCATGTCAACGGCCAATAACGTCATCCACCAAGCGTCTGCCCGCCTTGATGCTCCCGAATCAGGAACATCTATGAAGCACGATCAATCCGATGTTGCAGCTGGCTCCAATGCCAGCTTGCCTGCAGCGACCATGCCAATGCCTCATACCCGATCACCACGCATTCCAAGCCTGAGCATACGCATTTCAGAGCGACGTCTTCTGCTGTTCTGCGGCGATGCGCTTCTGCTGAATATGGTTTTGTTGATTGGCGTCGTCCTGTTCGCAGATTTTCCACTCACCGCCGAGGCTATTCTGGCGAACAGCAAATGGTTTATCACACTGACGCTGGTTTGGTATGTGTGTGCTCAGTTCTTTGACTGCTACAGCCTGCCGCGTGCCTCCAGCACCGCTGCCAGCGTTAAAAGCGTCCTGATGGCCGTGGCCGCCACCATGTTGGTCTACCTGCTCATCCCGTTCCTGACGCCGCCCCTCACCTCGCGCGGCTTGATCTTTTATCTGGTCATTGTGTCGGCCGCTTCGGTAGTCGTCTGGCGCACCACATATGCCAAGGTGTTCGCCCAACCGTGGTTTCAGCAACGAGCGCTCATCATCGGCGCGGGTCGAGCCGGGCGCGCGCTCGCGGCCGCCATTCATGCCGCACCGCCTGGTGACTCCAATCCTTATCGCGGCACCGGCTATCAAGTCATCGGGTTCATCGATGACGACGCAACGCTGCATGGTCAGACCATCGAGGGTGTTCAGGTCCTGGGGGATCATCAGCTGTTGGTGAACCTGGCGCGTTCGATGAAAGCCGACGAAATCATTCTGGCGATCACACACCGGCACGCCATTGAGGATGATCTATTCAACGAGCTGCTGCGCTGCCGCGAACTGGGCTATCGCGTGGTCACCATGGCCGCCGTCTATGAACGGCTGACGGGGCGCGTACCAATTGATCATGTCGGTCGCGATCTGGAAATGGTCGTGCCCATGGACGACAATGCTGGAGAGCGCGCCTATCAGCTCGCCAAGCGCATCATGGATGTGCTCGTCGCTTTGATTGGCGCCACCGTGATGCTGATCATGTGCGTGCCCATTGCCATCATCAACGCCCGCACCAGCCCGGGTCCGTTATTCTACAAGCAACGGCGCGTCGGACAGGGTGGAAAGATCATCGAAGTCTACAAGTTTCGCTCGATGCGGCCCGATGCGGAAAAGGGCACCGGCGCGGTGTGGGCGCGCAAGCAAGACGATCGCGTGACGCCGGCCGGGCGCTTCATCCGGCGTTTTCGGCTGGATGAATTCCCGCAATTCATCAACGTACTGAAAGGCGAAATGAGTCTGATTGGCCCGCGCCCTGAAAGGCCTGAGTTCGTCAACGCTCTCGCGCTCATCCTGCCCTTCTACCGTGCGCGTCACGCCATCAAACCCGGCATCACCGGTTGGGCACAGATCAACTACGGCTACGGCAATACCAACGAAGACAGCCATATCAAGCTAGAGTACGATCTCTACTACGTCAAACATGCCAGCCCGCTGGTTGATATCAAGATCATCCTGCAAACAGCGCCAACCATGTTCCTCGGCAAGGGACTGTAATTGTGGCCTGCATTCTGTACCTCACGCAGGTCCTGCCCTATCCGCTCAATACTGGCGCAAGAGTCCGGCAATATTATACGCTGCGTCACCTCAGTCAAAAGCATGAGGTGACGCTGGTCTCCTTCGTGCGCGCAGATGACAAGCCAGAACACATCGCGCATCTGAAAACCGTGTGTGCCGACGTGCAGACAACGCCCATGCTGCGTTCGCGCGCACGGGATCTGCGCGCTGCCTTCAAAGGCCTGGCACTCCGCCAGCCTATCGTCATCACTCGCGACGAAATTGCGCCCATGCAGCAGCTATTGTCACAGCTGGCGGCACGCCAATCCATTGACGTGGTGCACGCCGATCAGGTCTCCATGTCGCACTACGGCTTGCAGATGCGCGGGCCGCGCCGCCTGCTGGACCTGCACAATGCGATGTACTTGGTGACCGAGCGCCTGGCGCAGAACGAACCCCATGCGATCAAGCGCCTGCTCATTCAACGCGAGGCGCGCGCCCTGGCGCGCTACGAGGCCGAGCTGTGCAGCAAGTATGATCGGGTCACCTTTGTAACCGACGACGATCGCCGCCTGATCGAACAGCAAGTGGAGCGCTTCCGCGTACCGGTGCCACCCGATCGGTTTTCCACCATTCCAATCTGCATTGATCCGCGCGAGAAACCACCCGTCCAGCCAGCGTCGCGGCCGTTTCGCGTTACTTCGCTGGGTGTCATGTTCTGGCCACCCAACGCCGAAGGGGCCGCCTGGTTTGCGCGCGAAGTGTGGCCAGAAATTCGGCAGCGCCATCCCGAGCTGGTCTTCACTGTGGCGGGCAAGAATCCGCCCGATTATCTGACCCAGCTGCACGGCCACGACAACGTGGAGGTGCTGGGGTATGTCCCCGATCTCGATCGGCTTCTGGCGGAAACCGCGGTTTTCATCGTACCGCTGCGTGCCGGGGGCGGCATGCGCGTCAAAATTCTGGACGCATGGTGTTGGGCCCTGCCAGTCGTCTCCACCACTATCGGCGCCGAGGGCATTCACATTGGCGAGGGTGAGAACATCCTAATTGCAGACACGCCGTCAGCCTTTTCCGCCGCCGTGCGGCGTACCTATGTAGATAGCCATTTGAATCAGCAGCTGCGCCGCAACGGACGGAGCTGGGTAGAACAGCATTACGATTGGCGCACCATCTACCAAGACTGGGATAACGTCTACGCCGGACTGCTAACGACATGAAGAAAAACACTAGCATCCTCATCGTGATTGTTCTAGGCGCCGTCATGCTGCGCGTGCTGGTGGCCTTGTATCTGGGCGACATCGTCGATGCGCCGCCGCTCCTGCAAGATCAGCGCTCGTATCATGCGTTGGGAGAGAGGTTGATTACCGGGCACGAATTCAGCTTCGATCGTGGCTGGTATCCCTTTACACCACCCGACACGCCTACCGCACACTGGTCGTTCCTCTACTCGCTCGGCGTGGCCAGCGTCTACGCTGTCTTTGGCGCGCATCCCCTGGCGGCACGACTGGTGCAAGCCGTGCTGGGCGGAATCTTGCTGCCGCTGCTGGCCTACTTATTCAGCCGCCGCCTGTTTCAGTCGTTCCCAGCCAGGCAGCAGACGGCGAGCGTGGAGACAACTGCGCTCATCACTGCCGCCGTGACAGCCATCTATCCGTATTTCATCTTGTACTCAGCCACCATCATGACTGAAACATCGTTCATGATCGTTTTGCTGTGGTCGCTGTACCTGGCAATGGGGTTGGCCCAGCGGCCAACCTGGACAGGCGGCCTGTTTTTTGGCCTCAGCCTGGGCATAGCAACGCTTATCCGCCAGTCGATTCTACCCTGGGCGTTGGTGTTGTCGCTGTGGCTGCTCTGGTCTGCGCTGCGCAAAGGCAGCTCCCGACGTATGCTTGGCGTTTTGGTCCTGAGTGCTCTAATGGTGGCACTGGCGATTCTGCCGTTTACGATTCGCAACTACCGGATGTACGGCCAGTTTTTGCTCCTCAATTCTAACGCCGGCTACGCCATGTATTCCGCTCAGCACCCCTTGCATGGGACTGAGTTTCATGAGTTCATTGGCATCCCCATACCCGAAGAGCTGAAAGGCTTAAACGAAGCGCAGATGGATCGTGAGCTGATGCAACTCGGGATCGGGTTTGTGCTGGCCGAACCGGGGCGCTACCTGCAACTTTCGCTAAGCCGCATCATCGATTTCATCGAGTTCTGGCCGACGCCAGACACCTCCCTGCTCCACAACGTGGGGCGCGTCGGCTCGCTGGGTGTGATGCTGCCCTTTATCATCATCGGCTTGGTGCTGGCTGTTAAGCAGAGCGGCCCCAAAGCACAAGGCAGCTGGCTGGCTTTCTCTGCCTCGCCACTGGCAATGGTTCTGCTATTCGCGGCAGTGTACACGGTGCAGCATGTGTTGACGTGGGCCATGCCGCGCTATCGCCTGCCGGTGGATGCCGTCCTGCTGTCGTTTGCCGCGCTGGGACTGCATGGAACGGGGTGTTGGCTGAAAGACAGAATCCAGCGCCAGCGCACCAAATCGTTTGCGCATGAACGGGTCAACGATATAATTGGATAGCAAGTAGCAACGAATGAGCTAGGCATGGAACTCAAACAATACTTTAGCGTAGTCCGGAAGTGGTGGTGGTTGATGCTGGCCAGTATCATCCTGGCCAGCATTGCCAGCCTGTTAGCCACCAGGAACACTCCCCGCATTTATCAGTCGCGCACCACGCTGATGGTCGGTCAGGCCTTGCAAAACCCCAACCCCAGTCAGTCAGAATTCTTTACCGGTCAGGCCCTGGCGCAAAGCTATTCCGATCTGGCAAGGCGCGAGCCCGTGCTGCGCGCCACGCTGGATGCTCTGGGTCTGGACTGGGACTGGCCGGTGCTTCAAAACATGGTGTCCAGCCGCTGGGTCGCGGGCACTTCATTGCTTGAAATCTCGATTTTGGACACTGATCCCCAGCGGGCCAAAATATTGGTTGAGGAACTCACGAATCAACTCATCCTGCGCAGTCCGGCAGGCAACGATCCTGAGCGCGAGGCGGAGCGCCAATTCATCGGCACGCAACTCGCTGATCTCAAAAGCAACATCCAGAAGTCTCAAGAAGAAATCAAGCGGCTGAATACCGTAATCGCCGAGGCCAACAGCGCGCGCGCTATTCAGGATGCCCGCACGCAGCAGACGGCGCTCCAATCGCAGATTACGGAATGGCAGGCGACTTACAGCCAACTGTCAACGTTGCTGAACGTCGGCACAGCGAACTTTTTGAGCGTAGTCGAACTTCCACAAGTGCCAACCACGCCGGTTAGCTCCAGCACGGCCAGCAATGTGATCATGGCGGCGATGATTGGTCTGGCGCTGGCCGTAGCCGCGGCCTTCCTGCTCGAATATCTGGATGACACGATCAGGACACCTGAAGATATTGATCGCACTCTCAAGCTGGCCGCACTGGGCACGATCGCCAACGTGCGAGGCGGGTCTCTGGGGGCTGAGCTCATCAGCGCCCGGCAGCCGCGCTCGCCCGCAACAGAAGCCTATCGCGCCCTGCGCGTCAATATCCAGTTCAGCATGGTCGATCGCACTTTGCGTACTATTCTAGTGACGAGCGCTAATCCGGGTGAAGGCAAAAGCACTATCGCCTGCAACCTAGCCATCGTCATAGCTCAAGCAGGTGCGCGGGTTATCCTGGTCGATAGCGACCTGCGGCGCCCGACGCTGCACCGTATTTTTGCGCTGCCCAACTCGTCCGGGTTGACCAGCATCCTGCTCGATCCTGATACCCAACTGCCAGCCTTGATTCAAGCGTCTGGAGTGGATAACCTGCGGATCATGACCTCGGGTCCGCAGCCGCCGAATCCATCGGAACTGCTTGGCTCAAAGCGCATGGAAAGTGTGATTGAGGCCTTGCAGCAAGAGGCAGACATCATCATCTTTGATAGTCCACCTGTGCTGGCCGCGACCGACGGTCTGGTTTTATCCAGTCGCGTAGATGCAACCATACTTATCATTCGCGCCGGACATACCCGGCGCTCACCCGCGCGGCATGCCAGAGAAGCGCTGAAAACCGTCGGCGCCAACACACTCGGGGCAGTGCTTAATCGGCTGGCGAAGAGCGAGCATAGCATGTACCAGGGCTACTACTACGCAGAAGATGGGGAGAAGCGCAAAACACGGGAGAAGTCGCGTGCTAACCAAGGCCAGTCGGCAAGCTAACACAGTCGATGCGATGCAGATGAAGAGGACAGGTGTTCTGGCAAAACGGGGCTACTTGAGAGCCAGCGGCAACCACTGCTGACGTGCATCGATCACAAAGAGCGATTGAGCAGTCGCCGTTAGCGCGTAGCGGTCAGTCAATATCGCTGTGTTGCTCACAGCTTGTGTACCACTGGCGGTAACGGTAACGGGAATCGTTATTGTCACCGCAGCGCCAAATTGCGGCGAACCCTTCCACGACACTTGATGGTCAGCGGTATCATAAGACGCCGAACCGCTGCCGTTCACGATAAGTGCGCCAGGGGCGCTAACCTGTGGCGGCAAATGATGTGTCACCGTGAGCATGCCCCCATTACCTGCGAGCGCCAGCGTGTAAGTTAAGTGCTGACCGTAGCTGGCGGCGACAGGACTCACCGTATTACGAATACTCACCATCGGCTCACCATAGATTACGTTCAAGGTGGGCCGCCCGGCTGCATTCAACTCCTCCACATACGACGAATAGAAGTAGCGCCCGCTGTGATAGTTCCAATCACTTGAATAGACCGCCAGTCCCAGCGGTTCACCAACAGCGTAGGCCTTCGCCACGGCCACACTCACATCCCACGTGTGGGGCACGCCCGGATAGCCCGGATACTGAGACAGCGGGTCAACCCAGGCGCCTGACACATTCTCACGCGCCAACGGTGCAGTATTCCATGTCAGTTGGCTGGCGTCCCAGCCGGGATCGGTAGTAAGAACCTGAAGGAAAGTTGGCTTTGGTTGTTGACCCTGGCCGGCGTTGCCGAACTGGTGAAGCGTCAATGTCGCTGAAACGATCACGCGCCCGGGTGGAATGGCCGTCAGCGGAAAGGCCACGAAATACTTGGAGAAACACGGCCAGTCGGAAATATCGCCTTGATTCTGAACATTAAAGTACGTCGCGTGAAAATACTTGAGTGCGCCCCACAGCGCAAAGTAGTTTGACTTTGCCGCGTCGCCGCACAATGTGCCGCCGCCCACCGCACCATCAGTCACGATCGCACCATTCAAGCCGTTGCGAATGAGAACCGACTTAAGCAACACGGCCGGTTGAGGTGTGAATGTGGGTAATCCAAAAGCCAGCTCGCCCCAGGTTGAAGAACGCGCCCAGTCGGCAGTGGCAGGCCATTGTGGCGCTGCCAACGGCGCCGCAGCCGCATCATCGCGATCGTGAACTACAACCGTCAGCCCCCACACAGCGCCCGGTGGCGGTCGCTGCGGCAATGACAGACTGGTGAAGGGAATGCGAAACGTGATGTACCAGCCCCGATCATCGTATTGGGAATTGGGGACATCTCCGCGCCAGTCGATCTTCGTAGTGAATGGAACGGTGGCTGAAACCCAGGCAGAACCATTGCCGCGATAGGCAGCCTGCCATGGCGTGCGCGGAGTCTCCCACCAGCTCAGCTGTCCGTCCAGGCGAAAAGACGTCGCGCGCGGGGCAGTGCCAGTCGGGCCGCCGGTATCCAGATATAGCGTGACTGAATCCCAATTGGTCAGATCCGCAGCCTGAGGTACTTCATCGTACCACAACCGCCGATCGAACACGGCCACATTGATGTACAGCTCGGCGTCATTGTAACCCACCCGCACATCGGCATAATTCTCAGCCGGAGTAACCCGTCCCAGCCAGAAAACCCCGGCCTGCTCATAGACCACTGGGCCGACAAAGTAAGGGGCGTTAACGCGCGGCACCGTCGCCAAAGAAGAAGCACGAGACGGCCAGGCGGCAAAGAACAACAGGTTGCCCAACAACACCCCACTAACCGCAGTGGCCCAGGCTAGTTTGCGCGCCATAGAGTTCATGACGACCTACGTAGTTCCCGGGGCGCGCAGGGTGTAGACCAGATTCTGGATGTAGAAGAGATCGCCGCGCGCAAAGGCGGGCACATCGAGAAAACGCGCCAGATCCTCGCGGGTTGCGCCCAGAATCAAAGCCTTGGCGGCAAACATGCCGGCGTAATCGTACAGGTGATGCATCACCTGCTCATTGTAGGTCGCTTCAAAGCGTGTGACAAACCAGTACGACGCGACGTCTTCGTATTCGTTGAAGGCCGTGCTCACTTTATTCAAGGCGTTATCGCGCAGGTACTGTCCCAGCTCTGGCGTCATGTGTACGAAATTGCGAGCCACACTGAAACTTTGTCCAGAGTTATGCGAGTCCGGTCCCCACGGATTGTCCTTGTTAAAGGCTGAGGCTCGCAGGCTGAGCAGCCGCGAATACGTGGAATATTTGGAGCTGCTGGTAATTGCGCTGATTTCGCCAGCCAACTTCTCCAATTCCATGTAACCTCGGTAACCGGCAATCCAGGCATTGTGCGCATGCGGCAGCCGCGCCAACGTCGCATCATCAGGCGGTTGCGTCAAGCGGCTGCGGCAAGTGATCGAGAACAATGTTTTGACCTCCGCTTGAGTCAATTGTAGATTAGCCGCGTAGCGCCACAAAGCGTAGAAAGAATGCGGCTGCCACTTCCAGTCAGGCCCGGTCCAACCAGCAAAGCTCATCGAGGAATATGCCGTCGGACCATAGTTCGGCACGTCGGCCTGGACCTCCGGCGGCAAGTCAAATGCTTCGCGGCTCGCGCCATCACGCCAGCCGATGTGCGTGTAATTGCACGGGGAATAGGCGGCCATTTCCTGCTGGAGGTAAGCCCTGAGCTGCGGTTGCAACGATGTCGAGACATAGGGATAGGCGTTGCTCAAAACAAGGATCGTATCGGCCGGGCTGCTCCAGTAATCGGTCAGGTTGTCACCGACTTCCTTCTGAGCCGCGCGGCTAAACAAGCCTTCAGCGCCGAAGCCGGGGCGCAGATGGCCCGCGCTAATCATCGCTTGGATTTCCGTGTCCAAACGCTGCCGCAGCGCGGCAGTATCAACGGCCGGCAATGAAGTGGTCTGCTCAACACTCTGCGCCAGCGGCAAAGCCTGCGCGCTGCCGGTGGGCGACCACGCAATGATGGCGTTGCTGCGGTGCATGTAGACTTTGCCTTTATAGGGAATGGGGGGGTTCTGATCACCGTGTGCGCCATAGACTCCATTCCAGCCGCCATAAACAGCCACGGCATTCGCTTCGTCCGAGCCGGCATAGCGCACATCATAGCCCGGAATGAGTGAATCGAGGTTGCCGACAAAATACTTTGCCCCCATGCCAGATGTTGCATTAAAGTATCCACCGCTGCGATCGCAGCATTGGTTGTAGTAGATGTTGTTCCCGCCCATGGCCAGAGCCAGAGGCTCATCAGGCGCGGTAATGCCCGATTGATTGACCGGTCGAATGAGCGCTGTGCCGGGAGTCCAACTGGATACGCCCTGCCCGTACTTCACAGGGGCGAGATTATTCGCCGTATAGATGGTCCCATTTGCGCCGACCAGCGCCGGAAAACGGTTGCCGGAATGCGTGCCCAGGCTGCGCGCTGGCAGAATGGACGATTCCTGGCCCGTGGCGCGACTGAGCACAAAATACGACTTCATCGAAGGATTGGCCGTGAAGTAGGCGACCTCAGGTGAAGCATTAATCACGCCGTTTACCGGCTGATTGATGTAGCCATACTCAGGTAGATCTGGCTCCCACAGGGTATACAACACTGTTCGATTGAGCTGCGGCGGAGTAAAACCACGATAGGGTCGGCTGGCGCTGAAGATCACCTGGCTGCCGGCAACCACCGGCCACCACGAATGAAAACCGGCGCTGGGCAGTTTGGCTGACTTCCAGGCCAATTGACCCGTGACCGCATTCAACGCATACGCATAGTTGTCATTAGACGCAAAGTAAACAACGCCATCGGCATAGGCGGCCGAAAAGTGAATCGGGCCGCCAGTCTTGTACTTCCACGCTAAGGTGCCGCGCTGGGCACTTTCATTTGAATGGATAGCGTAAAAATATCCATCGCGGTTACCCAGCAACACCAGATCGTTAATGACGAGCGGATTCGTGTCAAAACCCGCCCCGGCTGTAAATGTCCACAGCTTCTGCCCGGTTGTGATGTCAATGGCATGCATCTGCTTGTCGAAGCCACCCACGTAGGCGACACGCTTGTATATTGTCGGGGAATTACCCAACGGGAGTTGTGTCGGATAGATCCAGCGTACCGCGCCGGTGTCGGCTGCCAGCGCATACAGGCCCTTGGCCGTGGATACGAACAGCATGTCATAGGCCGCAATGATTTGCACTTTGGCGGGGATGTAAGGCTCGATCGGGCGGTACCAGGCTGGCTGCAGAGTACCGTTTACCTCTTCAGGCGTCCACGAAGTCCGTTGCGGGTTCGCCCCAGCCATCGGCCAGCTCGTGGTTTCTGGATCAGGCAGTGAGACTATCGGCAGAAATACGCGCTGCGTGGTGGTGGCGGTCTGAGTCGCGTTGAGTACAGTGGCAGGCTGGTTGCGAATCAGTGATGTTTCCGACAGCGCGGCGATTGGACGAGGAGCGCCAGTAAATGGCAGCCAGACGGTTGCACTCAGCCCGATTACGATCAACGCTACCCAGAGACGACGAAAGGTTTGTGGTTTCATGCGGTTCTATGCCCTCCCTAAATTAAACCTACCGCAAACCATCATACTTGCCTCTGCGAATTCTGTCAGTAGTACCGCACCCCCAAACCTGCTGCAAACCGGCAGTACCTTTGTACCGATTTCGTGCCTGTTGTCACCGCCTTGTGGACGTTGGTCGCAGGGGGCGCGACAACAACCCTCTGCTTGCAGCCAAAAAAAGACCTCTCAACAATCTTGCTGAGAGGTCTTGCTAGTACGAGCCGCGCTTATTTGCGCCGCTTGCGCGCTTGTTGCAAGCCAAAGATCGTTAACCCCGCCGCGCCCACTACCAGTCCCGGTACAACAGTGGCCGAGGTCGCATGCGCTGCAATCTGCGTCAGATTCACGGCGGATGGTGAGGATGATGTGGCACCGACCGTGAACTCAGATCCCAGGGTAGTAACGCTGACCCGGAAAGTGATGCGATCGCCGGACACTATCGGCGCGCCGACGAGCGTCACTTCTTCGAAATCTGCGGCTGAGCCTGTCGGACGTCGGAGCAGGTAGTAACTTCCGCCCGACGAGAACGTGTCTGCTCCTCCCGCGTCTGAAATATCAAACGTCAAATCGACATTGCCGCCGGTGGCGCCCGCATCATTCACATCCAACTCCCACAGCCGCGCCCAGCGCTTCTTCGCATGCAGCGTCGTGGTCAGGTTATCCGTCACCCCGCTATGAAAGGCTGCATTATTGTGGCCAAAGATGATATCATCACCTTCAGCGTTCAGGAAAGTGACGTCGGCAATGTCCAGACCGGTGACCACCCCATCAGACGCCGTATTGGGGCGACCCGCCCACATACCGGCTACGCCATTTTGATAAGCCGAAGCGAGACTTGCCAGCGGCGCCGTTGACGCGCCAAGCCAAGTTGGATCGCTGATGGTGTCAGTGGCATTCAGACCCAGTACACCGTAATTACCATGCCCGCTCGCGTCAACTGTAGTTTGGCCTGCGCCTTCATTAAACGGCCAGTAACCGACCAGATTGGCTTCACTGCCTGAGAGCGGTTGAAACATCGTGGCGCGAATTTGTTCAGCCGAGCGCGGCGTGTTCCATATGCGCACCTCATCAATCTCGCCGGTAAACGGGAAGGTGCCGCCCTGACCAGCGCCGATAGACAAGTTTGCCGACCCAAACGTCCAGGTGATGGAGTTTGTTTGCGATGCAACCGGCAGTCCGTTCACGTAGAGCTGCACGGTTGGCGTCAGCCAGGTAGCCGCCACGTGCGTCCACTGAGTGGCACTGATACCAGACGTCGCAATCGTATTGGTGACATGCTGGGTACCATCACCACCTGGCGCCACGTTAGCCCGCAAATCCCCACCGTCAATGAACATGTTGTAGTCGTTGTTGTTACGAATGATCGATTGAATATTAAAAATATTCGAGGGCCGCACCCAGGCCTCCAGAGTGTAGCCCGTCCAACCCAGATGCTGCACACTGGTTGTTTCATTGATCAACACATGCTGTTTCAAGGTCGGGGCAAAAGATAGCCCACTACCGCCATTGTCCCCGGCGATGGCCACGCCGGCCAGCGTAATTAGCAGCAAGGCTGCGCCTGCCAGTGCGAGCAACTTCCGTCCATGTCTTCGCCGCTGCATATTGCTTCTCCTTGTCTAATGAAATCATCTGCGACACTCAAGCCGCACGACTCCATGGGAGACCGGCCCAATGGTTGTCAGCCCGCCCCCCAATGATGCCACAGTGAAAGACGGCTACCATACTGAGCAAGCCGTCTTTCATTCCCTAGCGCGTGAAGCCGCGCCCTGCTGTTTTGTCAGCCGTGAAGCCGGGTCTACTTGTGCAAAACAGGCACCCGGCGCCGGCGTATGTGCCGCCACCCGATGAGGGCCGCCAGCCCCAGCGCACTGCCGAGCAGCCACGGCACAACACTCGTCGTCGTTGACGCTGCCACCAACTCCGTCAACGCTACCGCCGAAGGCGAAGACGACGTAGCGCCAAGCGTGAACTCAGACCCCAACTCAGTCACGCTGACCCGGAAGGTGACTTGATCACCCGCGACGGATGTCGACACCACCGAAACCTCAGAGAAATCCACCGTGGAGCCGGTCGGTCGCTTGAGTAGGTAATAACTGCCGCCTGATGAGAACGAGCCAGATCCGCCTGCGTCGGAAATGTCAAACGTCAAATCGACATTGCCACCGGTAGTGCCGGCATCATTCACATCCAATTCCCACAAGCGCGCCCAGCGCTTCTTCGCATGCGGCGTCGTAGCCAGGTTGTCGGTCACTCCGCCATGAAAGGCCGCATTGTTGTGTCCGAAGATGATGTCGTCGCCCACGGCATTGAGGAAGGTAACATCGGCAATGTCCAGCCCGGTCACCACGCCGTCCGATGCCGTATTGGGGCGACCCGCCCACATGCCAGCCACGCCGTTTTGGTAGGTGGCGTTCAAACTTCCCAATGGAACAAGCGATGCCGCAATCCATGCGGGATCGTTAACGTCGGCACCAGCAGTCGATCCGAGGGTGCCAGTATTGCCGTTCCCACTCACGTCCGCCGTCGTCTGCCCGCTGCCTTCATTAAATTGCCAGTACCCGACTAAGTTTGATTCACTTCCCGTAAGTGCCAGGAACATCGTGGAACGAATCTGATCAGCCGTACGGGCTGTATTCCAGATGCGGACCTCATCAATGTAACCGTAAATACCCTGGCCAAGGGTTTGGTCGCGACCAAGCCAAAGAGTTTCTGGAGTACCGCCTAACTGGCTAGTAGGCGTTGAACCAACTGGACTGCCATTCACGTAAATCTGAACACTCGGCGTGATCCAGGTTGCGGCGACATGAACCCACTGGTCAGTTACCGTGATTACTGACGTGGAAACGGCGCGATTATAACTAGACGTTCCATCACCGCCAGGCCATGCCTCAACTCTGACGGCCCCGCCATCAAAAAACAGACTGTAGTCATTATTGTTACGGATCACTGACCGTTGCCCGTTAAAGGGAGCCAGTGGCCGAACCCAAGCTTCTATTGTAAATCCCGTATATCCCAAATGCTGCAGACCGGCCGTCTCATTAATAACAACCTGCTGCGTACTCCCAAAACCTAACCCACTCCCCCCATTATTCCCGGCCACGGCGACACCCGCCAACGCGATCAGCAACACGCCGGCCCCAATCAGCGAAAGCAACTTCAATCGACGAAATGATGCATGTGTCATGGTGCTCCTTAGGGTGTGCGGCTGGCTTGCGTCAGCCGTATGCCAAACACGGTTCGAGTCAGTCCTTGATAATGGTCGGCAGGTAGATCCGCTTGTCGAAACTGGCCGGCAGCGGCGTCGGTGTCGCTGTCGCCGTCGGCGTCCGGGTCGGTGTCGACGTCGCCGTCCGCGTTGCTGTGCGGGTCGGCGTGCGCGTCGGCGTTCGAGTCGGCGTCCGGGTTGGTGTGCGGGTTGGCGTGTTGGTGCCCGCCGGAGTCGAGGTGTGCGTCGGCGTGTTCACCGGCGCGCCGACTTCGTAAGTCAGGTAGTCGATCAACTGATACTGATACGCCGCGCTCCGCTCAAAAGTCCCCAACCCAGCAGCCGCCGCAAGTTTCAAATAGTCATCCGACTTGGCTGGCGGCGGATTCTCCGCTACTAAATGGTCATACATCACACAGTCGATAGCCACTGGATCGATCGAGAAAAACAGGCAGTTTGGCGCCTGATTGCCGAATGATGTCCAACGGCTGGGTATTTCGCTGTTGCCCGTGCGCGCGCCAAACAAGCCATCCGCCAGCGTCAATACCGTCTTATTCTTGATGTGCGAATTGTTATAGAGATCAACCAGCGAACTATAAGTCGATGTGTAGTTGGCATCGTCCAGCGTCAGCGGCCAATGAACTTCATTCGGCAAATCGAATGATCCGTAATGGTTCTTGAAGCTCAGGGTCACGCCCGAAAAAACATGTCGCTTCATGATGGGCATGTTAATCAAGTATGTGGCATTGACCAGCGCGTTGCACAACGGGCGATCACTAATGGGCGGCTTGCCGGCCGGCACATTGAAGTGCACCAACTGCGTCGTGCTGTAACCGGCCGTCGTCACATACGGCGAATTACAATCATTGGAGTAACTGTGAAACACCACCCCCGGATACAGCGCCCGCACCTTATTGATCAGCCGATTGGGCATCGCACCGCGCTTATTAAACGGCGCCGTACTGTGCGACACGTCATACACCCAGATGTCGCTCTCGGCCACCCCGATTGACTTCAAGCCGCGAATCACCGAGTTGATGGGCTGCGGCACAGCATCGATCTTGTTGTCGGTATCATTGCAGCTGGCACTGTTGAGACTGATCTTGATCGCAATTTTCTGCCCGGCGGAGTACGCGGGCAGAATGGCCTGCCACGCCGCGGCCAGCGTGGCCGCGCCCGTCAACAACAGCATACCCTGATCCGTCATCGTGTCGACCACTGCCTGATCGACGTAATCTCCATACCACCCGGTGGCGTAATCCCAATACGTGGCCCCGGAGCCATGCGCGCGGACCACGCGGTGGGCGGGTACGGCAGCATGGCTGCTAGCGAGTACCTTGTTCTGCCCGGACAAAGCGCGCGCGCGCCCCAGCGTTAACGCAGCGCC
Source organism: uncultured Anaerolineae bacterium (assembly GCA_964398185.1). Lineage (GTDB taxonomy): Bacteria > Chloroflexota > Anaerolineae > Fen-1058 > Fen-1058 > Fen-1058. Next base: position 56,402 of record CAYNML010000028.1, read on the forward strand.
CGCAGCCGCTGCGCCCAACAAGAATTCACGGCGTGTAATGGATGACATCTTCAAATCCTCCCTTATTGACACCTTGGCTTGCTGCTGTTTTCATTATGCCAGCCTTCCGAATGAGCGTCAATGGGAGCAGGGTAGATTCAGCGCCTTGTTGAGTGTATGATACCTAGCGGCAGTTTGCCCGATGTTTAAACAAGTTGGCAGAGAGAAAACACTTCGCAGCGGTTCGGTTAGAAATCATGACCAAACAGGGGGTCTTTCGCGGGGTATTGTTGCAACGGCGTTAGACGGGTGAGGATCTTTGACAAAGCAAGCGCTGGCTAGCATCGCCAGCAATCTAATCGTTGGACGATCATCTTGATCGCGACAGCCCCGACGTATTCGTCGGCCGGATCAAGATGAAGGAGCGTCCATGCTGCAGCGGCCACAGCATCACCGTCAATCTGTAACACCGCTGCCGATTGATCGTCCGTCAGGGTCACATCAAACCGATCGAGTGGGTGCGACAACCCTTCGCCCAGCGCTTTAATGAAGGCTTCCTTGCGTGTCCAGCAGCGAAAAAACGCTGCGCGGCGTTCGGCCGGTGGCAGGGTCCGATAGATCGCATTCTCATTCGCAGAGAAGAAACGCGCCGCAATGTGATCGATATCGCTGACCGGCCGTGGCGTGTATTCAACATCCACGCCTACTTCGTCAGCCAGGGCGATCGCGCACAGCGCCAGATCGTGCGAATGCGCCACATTGAAATAGAGGGGGACATCAGGCAGATACGGCTTGCCCTTGGCAGCGTATGCGAAGTGCAGGCTCTCCGGCCCGCGATCGAGGTAGCGTCCGAGGATTGTGCGCAGCGCACCCCGTGTCACGATATAACGGCGGCGATCGCGCTCAAAGTAAAACCGATCGGCTCGCGCCAGTTCATCGGCCGCCAGGCGTGCCTGAAACCGTGTGACCTCTTCGGCAGATCGATCGAGCGGAACCTGCCATACGTGCAGGTCAGTTGTCGCCAATGTCAGGTGCGCTGGAGGTTCACGCCACATCAGCGGTGACGCCATCAGCTGTGATCCAGGACCGCCGCCAACGCGCGTGACACGGAACGCAACAGGGGCACGCGCTCGGCTTGCAGGTAGAAGTGACCGCCGGGAAACGTCTGCACAGCAAAGGACTGCGTCGTATGCGTGCGCCAGGCCTCCAACGCAGCCGGCGCCACGCGCAGATCGCTGTCACCGCCATACGCCGTGATAGGACATGCCAACGGCGGCTCAGGCACATAGCGGTACGTATCGAGCAGGGTAATATCCGCGCGCAGTAGGGGGAGAAAAATCCCCATGAGTTCGGGATCGTTTGCAATAGCGTCGGGAATGTTGTTATAGCGGCGGCGCAGTGTTTCCACAAACTCCGCATCGGGCAGCACATGCAGCGCGGAATCGGGACTGGGCAGGTGCGGCGCCCAGCGGCCCGAGACCAACAGCTGCACCGGCAGCAATCCAAACTGACGGCGCACCTGACGCGCCAGTTCAAAGCTGGTCAAGGCGCCCAGGCTATGGCCAAAGAACGCAAACGGCACATCCAACAAAGGTCGCATCGCGGTGGCTAGAGCGTCGACCAGTAGCGCCAGATCAGTGAACGGCTTCTCGCGCCAGCGATTTTCGCGCCCCGGCAGCTGCACGCGCCACACCTCAACCGCCGGTGGCAGCAGATCATTCCAGCGCGCATAAGCGGCCGCGCCGCCGCCGGCATAGGGCAGACAGAACAAGCGCAGCCGCGGCTGCATGCTTGACGCAGGTCCAATAAACCAGTTACTATCGGGCATCTTCATCGCGCTTCGTTCTGTGGCGCGTTGGGATCATATTTACGTCGCGCTACTTCCAGGCTGGCCGACAGATGTTCAGCCAGCGAATCCACTCCCGGGTGCTCAAGAATGGTGTTGTGCCCGCCGCCGATCATGCGCACCTCCACCCCGTGCTGCGCAAGGGTGCCCCACCCCATCTCCGGATCAGCCGCCCGGAACAGCGACATGGCGCGCACCCGAAACAGGGTGACGATGCCCGGATACGGCCCGGGATGATACTGCCGCGTGGCGCGCAGATGCACTTGCATCAAATTTTGATGCATCAAGGGAATCTGATCCACGTTAGGCAGCACATCTTCCAACCGCACGTCCATGGGCCGCCCTGGCCGACGGAAAATGGCGCGTGCAAGCGTGCGCAGCCGGGTTCCCATGCGCGCCACAAACTGCTCGCGTCCCAGCTGCATGTAATCGCGCAGCCAATAGGGCAGGTTGCGCAGGAAGCTGATCAAGGCGCGGAATCGCCCGACAATGGTGCGCGGCGTGCGGCGGACAGGAGCATAGCCGTCAAATACACCGATCAAACCCACTGCCTCGCCGCGCCCCAATAGCTGGCGCGCCATCTCAAAGGCCACCACACCGCCGTAGCAGTAACCGCCCAGATAATAGGGGCCGTGCGGCTGTACGGTGCGAAGCGCCTCAATGTAATCGCTCGCCATGTCTTCGATGCGTGTATGGATGGGAGTCACGCCATCGATACCGCGCGCCTGCAATCCGTAAAACGGCTGATCCGACCCCAGCAGGCGAGCCAATTCACCATAGTCCAGCACGCCGCCACCAAAGCCATGCACACAGAAGAACGGCGGCTTGCTGCCATTTGGCTGAATAGCGATCAAGGTTGCCGACTTGGTGGACCAGCCTTCAGACTGGAGCACCTTTGCCAGCTGCTCAACCGTCGGCGCGTTGAAGAGTGTCGTCAACGGCGGGCGTTTGCCAAACGCCTTTTCGATCTGCGCAAACAGTTTGATCGCCAGCAGCGAATGACCGCCCAGTTCGAAGAAGTTGTCGTGCACCCCCACTTGCTCGACATTCAGCACTTGCGCCCAGATCGCGGCGATGGTGGCTTCCAGCGGCGTGCGTGGCGCGACATAGCTGCGCGCATCGCTGGGCAGCATATCGGGCTTGGGCAGGGCGCGGCGATCCACTTTGCCGTTTGGCGTCAGGGGTATGGCGGGCAGCTCGACGAAGGCCGCTGGTATTGCATACGCAGGTAGCCGCTCAGCCAAAAACTCGCGCAGCTCGCGCACGTTCCAGGTCGCTGTTGAGCGGGTGACAAGATAGGCGGCGATCTGCTTCCGGCTGGAACGGTCCGCAGTGTCATGCGCCACAACGGCAATGTCGGCAATGGCCGGGTGCTGGCGCAGCACCGCCTCAATTTCGCCCAGTTCCACGCGGAACCCGCGAATCTTAACTTGCTGATCCCGCCGCCCCACAAACGCGACTTTTCCGTCCGGCAGATAGCGTCCCAGATCACCTGTCCGGAACATTCGATCGTTCGGCTGTTGTGTGAACGGGTTGACCACGAAACGTTCTTGCGTCTGAGCTTCATCGTCCAGATAACCGCGCGCTAGATATGGCGAACGAATGTAGATCTCGCCAAGCTCGCCAACACCGGTCAGCTGCTGGGCCGCATTGAGTAGCAACAACTGGACATCAGTTCGGCCCCGACCAACCGGAGTGGCAGTCGGCCAGCGGAGGCTCTCGACTTGCGTTGCCGCTTCAGCGGCGGGCAAGTTCGGGATATCCAAAACGTTATAGGCCATCGCCTGTGGCGTCTCGGTTGCGCCATAGAAATTCACGCACGTCACCACGGGCGCGAGTTCGCGCAGGCGCCAGACGTGCTGCCACGTGAGCATATCGCCGACAAAAAAGGCGTACCGCAAGTCTGTGAGCATCGGGCGATCTGAGCCGGCTTCGACGAGCACATCGCTCATCGCCGGCGTGAGATGTGTCACGGTGACCTGCTGCCGCTGGAACCAGGCTGCCAGCAATCCAAGCGTTTCAATCTCCACTTGCGAGGGGATACACAGCCGTGCGCCCACCCACAGCGGTGTAAAGACATCTCTCAGCAACGGGTCATGCGCCAGACCCGAAAGCAGGCTGAAGCGTTCAGACGCTGTGAATTCAAACGTGCGGCTATGCCATTCCAGGAACTGCGAGAGCGCGCGATGATTGCCCAGAATGCCCTTGGGCAGCCCGGTCGAGCCGGACGTAAACGCGACATAGGCCAGCTGATCCGGCTCGATGCTCACATGCAGCGCTTCAGCCGGATAATCCTTCAACAAATCGCAGGTCTCCTGCAAGGTATCAGGCAGCATAAGGCGAACACCACCTGACGCCCTGCTCAGATAGTCTTCCAGCGCAGGTGCCAGCGTTCCCGCCGCCTCGATCTGGAGCAAGGCCGCTGGCCGGCTCATGCGCAACCGATCGATCAGCTGCGTGGCGGGGTAAGCCGGATCAAGAACGACAAACGCTGCGCCTGCTTTAAGAATACCCGTCAGCGCCAAAACCAACGGCGCGCTGCGCTGAGCATAAATGGCGACTCGGTCCTCTGCCTGCACGCCCCGCCCGTGCAAATAATGGGCCAGGCGGTTGCTTAGCTCGTCGAGCTCGCGATACGACCACACACCGTTTTGATCGACCAGCGCCGTTTGCTCTGGCAGGCGCTGAGCCTGTTCACCTAGTCGAGCGGGAATTGAGCCTAGCCAGTCGTTGCGCAGCGGCTGCCTCGGATCAGGCAGGACGGACTGTGCCACGGGCGTCACCAGCGAATAGGAGCCGATCGGCCGATCGGGTTGTTCGACCAGCTGCATCAGCAAGGCCAGGTATTGATCGAGCAGCCCCACCATGCGCGGCTGATCGAAGAGATCAACATTGTAGACCAGCACGAACTCCACGTGTCCTAGCCGATCGATGCTGTAGAGCGTCATATCAAAATTCGCGCCCAGCTCAGGCGTGATGCCAAATTCCACCTGCAAATCCGGCAGCTCGACGCGATCCACTCCAAAACTCATCATGTTGAACATGACCTGAAACAGCGGCGAATGGCTCAAGCTGCGTTCCGGCTGAAGATCCTCGACAATCTTTTCAAACGGAATCTCCTGATGAGCATAGGCGTCCAGCGCAACGGCGCGCATGCGCCGCAGAACGTCGCGAAAGGTGGGATGGCCTGCAAGATCGGTGCGCAGCACGAGGTTGTTGATGAACACGCCGATCAAGCCTTCGACCTCGGCGCGCGTGCGCCCCATAATGGGTGAGCCAACCGGGATGTCATCCTGTCCGCTAAGTCGCGCCAGCAAGATCTGGAACGCGCTCAGCAGGGTCATAAACAACGTCACGTCTTCCTGCTGGCTGAGCGTCTTCAGCGCCGTCAGCAGATCGTCCGGCAGGATGGTTGAAACCTGCGCGCCGCGAAAGGTCTGCATCGCCGGGCGTGGATGATCTAACGGCAGGTCCAACAAGGGCGGGCTGCCCTGCAGCTGCTTGCGCCAGTAGGCTTGCTGTTCCTGCAGTATCTCCCCGGAAAGCTGTGCGCGCTGCCAGGCGCAAAAGTCGGCATACTGAATGGGTAGCGCAGGGAGCGGCGAAGGTTGTCCGGCAACGAAGGCGGCGTACAGCGCGCTCACTTCGCGCGCCAGCACGGTCAACGACCAACCATCACAGATGATGTGATGCAGCACCAACTGCAGCGTGAAATCAGTGTCACTGGTCCGGGTCAGCACCGCCCGCCACAGCGGCGCTTGCGTCAAGTCGAAGGGCCGCAACATCGTTTGAGTCAACAACGCTTCCAGCGCGGCGCTGCGATGCGCCTCCGCAGTCGCGCGCAGATCAACAATCTTTAGCGGCACGTCCAGGCGGGGCGCGATGATCTGCAGGGGGCGCCCTTCGTCGGCCGCCACAAACGAAGTCCGCAGCGTTTCGTGCCGCTGCATTACCTCAGTCAAGCTGCGCTCAAGGGCCACCTGATCCAGCTGTCCACGCAGCCGCAGCGTAAGCGGTAGATTCAGCGTGGTGCTGGTTGGATTCAACTGCTGCAGCAGCCACATCCGTTCCTGCGAAAATGACAGCGTCACCGGCTGGTCATGCGGCACCGGCACCAGCGGCAGCGCCGTCACCGGTTGTGCCGCCTGCTTCGTCGTCGCAATTTTCTCCGCCAGCTCGGCAACAGTGGGTACTTCAAAGAGCGCACTGAGCGGCAGATCGATGGACAGCTTCTCGCGCAGGCGCGCCACCACCTTGGTCGCCAGCAAAGAATGGCCGCCCAATTCAAAGAAGTTATCGTGCATGCCCACGCGCTCTATCCGCAGCACCTCTGCCCAGATCGCGGCGATATCCTCCTCCAACAGCGTGCGCGGCGCAACGTACTCACGCACCTCACCGGCGGTCACGCCAGGTGTGGGCAGCGCGCGGCGATCAACTTTGCCGTTCGGCGTCAGCGGGAACTGTGCCAAAGTGACAAACGCCGTCGGGATCATGTAATCCGGCAGGCGTTCCTTGAGGAAAGCGCGCAGCTCGGCAGGCGTGAGCGCAGATTCGCCTTCAGGAATGACATACCCCACCAGGCGCTTGTCGCCCGGTTGATCTTCGCGCGCGACGACCACGGCCTGATGAACCTGAGCATGCTGCAGCAGCGCCGCTTCGATGTCGCCCAGCTCGATGCGAAAACCGCGCACCTTGACCTGAAAATCCGCGCGCCCCAAAAACTCGATCGTGCCGTTGGCGCGATAACGTGCCAGATCGCCGGTGCGGTACATGCGCGGCGCAGCCGCTCCCGCCGTCTGCGACGCGGGCAGGAACGGATTGTCGAGAAAGCGCTCTGCGGTCAATTCGGGGCGATGCACATATCCGCGCGCCACGCCGTCACCGCCGATGAACAACTCACCGGCCACGCCGATGGGCGCCGGTTGCAGGCTTGCATTGAGAATGTAGAACTGCGTATTTGCGATCGGGAATCCCAGATGAATCGGCTCGCTGCCGCGCAGCACCTCGTAGGTTGAAGACCAGATCGTCGTCTCGGTGGGGCCGTACAGGTTCCACAGGGTTCCACCACGCGCGAGCAGTTGATCAGCCAGATCGCGCGGCAGGGCCTCACCGCCGCACAGCATCTTGAGTTGCGGCGAGCTAGTCCAGCCGGAATCGATCAACATGCGCCACGTCGCCGGTGTGGCCTGCATCACGGTGGCACGATACAGATCGAGCGCCTTCAGCAGCTGTGCACCGTCGGCAGCCACTTCGCGGCTGACCACCACCACGCGCGCGCCGGTGATCAACGGCAGGTACAATTCCAGACCCGCGATGTCGAAGGACAGCGTGGTTACCGCCAGCAGGACATCCGTGGCACTTAGCCCCGGCTGTTGCTGCATCGACATCAGGAAATTGGTCAACGCCCGCTGGGGAATCTCCACCCCCTTCGGTTTGCCCGTCGAACCTGAAGTGTACAAGATGTAAGCCAGGTCGTCGGGCGTCGCGCGGCTCGTTAGATTTTCTATGCTCTCTTGCGCAATCGCATCCCACTCGGTATCCAGGCAAACAGGGCGCGCCGCATGGGCGGGCAATTCAGTTGTGAGCGAGCGTTGCGTCAGCAGGACAGGTACTTGCGCATCCTCCAGCATGAAGGCCAGTCGCTCACGCGGGAATGCAGGATCGAGCGGGACATACGCGCCGCCTGCCTTCAAGACGCCTAGTAGCGCTACCAGCATTTCGATCGAGCGTTCAAGCGAAATGCCGACATACACGCCGGGACCGACACCCAGCTGCACCAGATAGTGCGCTAGATGATTCGCGCGCCGGTTCAATTCGGCGTAACTCAGCGCTTCTTCCCTTCGCTGGCGCAGTGCCGGCGCAATGACAGCCACAGCCTCCGGCGTCCGGGCCGCCTGCTCTTCAAACAACTGCGCCACGCCCTTGCTGCGCGGATAATCAGCCGCCGTGTTGTTCCACTCCACCAGGACCTGTTGCCGCTCGGCAGTGGTCAGCATGGGCAGCTCGGCGATGGCCGCGCCGGGCTGGGCCACGATACTTTCCAGCAGCTGGGCATAGTAGCCGCTGAAACGCGCCACCGTTGCTGCGTCAAACAGATCACTGTTGTACTCCCACAGCAACTCGAGCTTGCTCTCGTGCTCAGCTGCATAGAGTGTGAGGTCGAAATTAGTGCCGGTTTCCGGCGCCAGGGTGGATTCAACTTGCAGCCCGGGCAGTTCCACCTGGGCCAGCCCGAAGCTCAACAGGTTAAACATGACCTGGAACAACGGGGTGTGGCTCAGACTGCGCTCCGGCTGCAAGTCCTCAACGATCTTTTCGAAGGGCACGTCCTGATGCGCATACGCTTCCAGAGCAGTGGTGCGCACACGCTGCAGCAATTCGCGGAACGTGGGATTACCCGATACGTCGGTGCGCAAGACCAGGTTGTTGATGAACACCCCGATCAGATCTTCCACCTCGGCGCGCGCGCGGCCCATCACGGGCGAACCGATGACGATGTCGTCTTGTCCGCTCAAGCGCCACAGCAAAACCTTGAACGCGGCGAGCAGCGTCATAAACAACGTCGCGCCTTCGTGCTGGCTGAGCGACTTCAACGACTTGAGGAGATCAGCAGACACGGCGCTCGTCAGCCGTTCGCCGTGCAAGCTCAGCACGGCGGGGCGCGGATGATCGATCGGCAGTTCCAGTACCGGCGGGCTGCCGCGCAGCTGCTGATGCCAGTAGGCCACCTGATCTTGCAGCAGCGAGCCAGCCAGTTGCTCGCGCTGCCAGCGGCTGAAATCGCTGTATTGAATGGGCAGGTCAGGCAGGGGCGCAGGCTGACCAGACACGAACGCTCCGTAGAGCACGCTCAATTCGCGCGCCACCAACGTCATCGACCAGCCGTCGCAAATAGTATGGTGCAGCACCAGGTGCAGTGTAAAGTCGGTCGCAGCGGTTTGAACCAGCAGGATGCGCAGCAGCGGCGCCTGTGTCAGATCAAAAGGCTGCAGGGTGGCTTCAGTCAGCAGCGACTGGCAAGCCGGGTGGCGCTCGGCCTCGGCCGTTTCCCGCAGATCGATCACACGCAGCGGCAGATCGATCTGCGGCAGGATCAACTGGGCGGGCTGCCCTTCAACCGCCGTGAAGGCCGTGCGCAAGGTCTCATGCCGCCGCACCATTTCATGCAGGGCGCGTTCCAGCGCCCCTCGATCGAGTTGTCCGCGCAGCCGCAGCGTGAGGGATAGATTCAGCATGGCGCTGGCCGGGTTCATCTGCTGCAACAGCCACATCCGCTCCTGCGAGAACGAGGCAGGCGCAGTCTTGGACTCGCGCGCTTTCTTTGCCAACAGCTGCGCCAGCAGAGCGCGTTTCTCTGCCGGCGACAAATTGGCAACGTTATGCTCTAGCTCACTCATCATGACCCCCAGGGTTCAGACTTAACTCACGGTGAGTTAAGTAACCCGGCGCTGTGCAAGATCTCTTCATCACTTAACAGAGGGATGCCCGCATTGAACTTCTCGTTGAATGGTCGGATGAAGACTTCATTGGCAATCACGCCTGACATGACCGTTCCCGGGTGGCCAGGCCCGTCTCCCAGACGTCCATTGTGCGGCTCGTCGTTTTTGCCGAACACCTTAATCTGCTCGGAACCGACGGCCATCATTCCCGCTTTGTTCACCCGCTGCAGCAACGCTTGCGCCAGCACATCACCGTCCAGCAGGGCAATGCCGCGCGCAACCCCCAGTTCATTCAGCCGGGTATTGATGGCACGAATGGCTGCGCTCACCCGACTGCGCTTGGCCTCGTCAGGAAAGCGCCGCAGCAATTCCGGATCAATGCCGCGATCGGTCATGGTGACAAGCAGGATCTTGACCGGGCCGGCATCCTGAATGGCGTCTACCGCCAGGGTGATGTCGTCCACGATGCCGTCGATCTTCGCCTGCAAGGCTTCGCCCTGCAAGTTGCCTTCATAGACTTCTTCGTAAGTGCCGTTCCACGTGGTGAAGTCGTTCGTGCCAATCCAGATGATAATGTGCGATACCTCGCCCGCCGCCACCTGCGCGGCCAGCCCGGTATGTTGGCCGGTCTTGATCGCGTCATGAGTCGTGGCGCTACTGCGCGCCCAATTATATTTGAACCCGGTGCGCCGCGGCTCACCCCAAGTGCCCCATTCGCCGACGTTTATTCCACGCTCCGCCGCGATCAATTCCACCCAGTTCAACGTCGTGGCCGCATACTCGCCGCCGCGTTGATCGTCGGCGCGGTACTCGTCGGAATTGCTGTCGCTCAAAATGCCCAGGCCGACGATTGGAATTGCCGGTGCCGCAGCACCGGTCGTCGGTTGCGCCAGCGGCGCGGCCGCCGTCGTGGCCTGCGGCGTTGCGGGCTGGACTAATTGCTGCAAACTGCTGCAGCCAGCGGTCATGCCCAATGCTCCAATCACGACTGCCGCGAATAGAAGCGAAATACTGCGTCGGCGATTCATGTGTGACTCCAATCTCGCTCTACTTAGGCTTTGTCGAAATATTATTTTTCCGTTTTGTTTGAACCATGATGCGGTTCA
>CAYNML010000029.1:0-5246 GCA_964398185.1 uncultured Anaerolineae bacterium
ACTTGGGTATAGATCTGTTTTATGGCGGCGGCTCATTCTATCCAACTGGTGTAGTTGGGCTTGATGATGATCTTAACGGCGATCCAGCTACGGTCGGATGGGAACTGTACAGTGTCATCGCAAGTACTAGCGGACCTTACATCAATCGTTGGGGCGACTATGTTTCTGTTCTGCCTTTTTTGCCGAACGGATTGGCCTGGGTAGCAACAACCTACAGTCTACAAGGATGTCCTAACGACGGTTGTACATATCCGCAATTCCTTGTTTTTGGTCGCGAGCGCGATAGAGGATCAGTTGCTTGTTATTTGCTACCGAGCAACTGTGTCTATCTGCCAGCTATCATCAAAGGCCAATGATAGAAAGGAAGGTTCTATGACTGATTCCAGTCAACTTCCAGTCAAGATTCTCAAATTTATTGTTGTCGCTTTGGGCTTGGCGTTTGTTCTTGTCGCCGTATGGAGAATCTTTGTGTTGAGTTCCTCACCAATACCGGTCACGACAGGTACGATCGTCGCTCATCCAGGCACCCCCATCGCACCTGAGACGATTAATCCTAATGCAACTGTAGCAACACAGGATCCTGTTTTACATGCAACATTCATGGCCGAGAAGTATCCAGAGCCGGGAAGCCCAGCTTTTGCAACGAGGGCCGCCGCAGTCGTACCATATCAAAACAGTTCAGCCTATACCTTTCAAGCAGGTGTTTGGTTGGCGATATTAGGTGTACTTTTTGTGCTTTTCGTTGTGACTAGCCTGATGCTGCGCGCGCGCCTTCGCAAAGCTAAGCGATGACTACCTCAGCTGTAAGTCAACGTCAATCAATATCCAATAACTTGGAGGATCAATGTCTAAGTACATAGCTACTCGTGCCATCCGGGGGGCCGCCGCCCTCGTCAATGAAACCGAAGCGATGCTGCAGAAGGCGTTGGCCGAAAAGGGGCCGGACTGCAAAGTCGCTTTTCCGAACACCGCTTACTATCTGCCGACGATCTACGGCATGACGGGCACCGCCGTCGAGACGCTGGGCCAACTGCCGCCCATCCTTGAGCACGCTCGATCGCTGCTGCATCCCCTGCCGTCCGATAAGCACTGGACGCCCTACCTCGGCGAGACGTTGGACAGCGGCATGGCGACGCTGCTCGCCGCTGAGACGCTGGAGGCTATTCGGTTTGTGTATGGTCTGCAGCCTGAGCGACTGGAAGGCTTCAAACTCGCGGGTGGCACATCATTCACCAGCCCCGATGCAGGTAATGGCGACGGCCAGAAGGGCACCGATGGCGGACATCTCAACGGGCCGATCGACGACATCCAACTCCGATCGTGGGGCATTCAACTCGTCGATGGGCGCATGCCGGGTTTCGCGGCCATCGTCGGATGCGCCAAGTCGAACGAAGTCGCCGTGAAGATCGTTCGGGAGTTGCAGCGCCGCAGCATCCTCACCTTCCTCTCGGGTAACGTGAATGGCCGCAGCATCATTCATCAACTGCAAGAAGAAGGCGTCGAACTGGGCTACGATACATTCACCGTGCCGTTCGGCACCGATACGTTGAGCGCGATCTACGCGTTGGGCTTCGCCACCCGATCGGCTTTGACGTTTGGCGGCATGAAGGGCGGTATGCCGCGCGAGATTCTGAACTACAACAAGGATCGCGTCTTCGCGTTCGTGCTCGCGCTCGGCGAAGTGGACGATCTGAAATACGCGGCGGCGGCGGGCGCCATCAACTTCGGCTTCCCCGTCATCGCCGACACCATCATCCCCGAAATCCTGCCGACAGGCGTGACGACTTACGAGCATGTGGTGTCGATGCCGTTCAACGAAATTCCGGGCAAGGACGATCTGGAACGCGCCGAGGCGTTGGTGCAGAAGGGCATCGAAGTGCGCGGCGTCAAGGTGAAGGTCGCCAACGTGCCCGTGCCCGTGCCGTACGGTTCGGCGTTTGAGGGCGAAGTGGTGCGCAAGAACGACATGCGCGTCGAGTTCGGCGGCAAGCATTCGCGCTGCTTTGAGTATCTGCGCATGACGGATCTGGAGTCCATCACCGACGGCAAGATCGAGGTGGTGGGGCCGGACTTCAGCAACATCCCGGCGCAAGGCTCGCTGGATATGGGCATCGTCGTCGAGGTGGCGGGCCGCAAGATGCAGCAGGACTTTGAGCCGGTGCTGGAGCGGCAGATTCACTACTTCGTCAACGGCGCGTCGGGCATTCAGCACATCGGGCAGCGCGACATCGCGTGGATTCGCATCAGCAACGGCGCGGCGGAGAAGGGTTTCAACCTGGAGCACTTCGGCAAGATTCTGCACGCGCGCTTCCACGCCGACTTCGGCGCCATCGTCGATAAGGTGCAGGTGACGATCTATACCGATCCAGAGAAGCACGCCGAGTGGCTGCACAAAGCCCGCGAGGCATATGACTTTCGCAACAGACGATTGGCCGATCTCACCGACGACAAGGTGGATGAGTTCTACTCGTGCACGCTGTGCCAGTCGTTCGCGCCGAATCACGTGTGCGTGGTCAGCCCGGAGCGCTTGGGGTTGTGCGGCGCGTACAACTGGCTCGATTGCAAGGCGTCATACAACATTAATCCCACCGGCCCCAACCGGCCGATCAAGCTGGGCAGCCCGATCGATCTGAAGAAGGGCTACTGGTCCGGCACCAACGACTACGCCAAAGTCGGATCGCACGACGTAGTGCAGGAAGTGGCGATGTACTCCATCATGGAGAATCCGATGACGGCCTGCGGCTGCTTCGAGTGCATCGTGATGCTGATCCCCGAAGCGAACGGCGTGATGGTGGTGAGCCGCGAAGATACGAGCATGACGCCGGCCGGCATGACGTTCAGCACGCTGGCGGGCGTGGCCGGCGGCGGGCAGCAGACGCCGGGCGTGATGGGCGTGGGCAAGTATTACCTGATCAGCCCCAAGTTCATCTCGTCGGACGGCGGCTTCAAGCGCGTGGTGTGGATGAGCGGCACGTTGAAGGAGTCGATGGCCGAAGAGTTCAAGGCCGTGGCGATCCGCGAAGGCGATCCGGACCTCATCGACAAGATCGCCGACGACAAGAGCGTATCGACGGTGGAAGAGTTGCTGGCATGGATGGAGGAGCATAATCATCCGGCGCTGACGATGGATCCGATTTTCTAAACCTCACCCCTCAATCCCCTCTCCTGGTGTTCACATCAGGAGAGGGGATGAGCCCTAGACATTGTGAAATTGCCTTGCTGTGGGCATAAGGAGGGATATTTCATGGATAAAGGTGGTCTTGGTATTGGGCGCATTCTTGAAATCTTAGCAGCACTCATTGCTATTTTTGTTTTTATCACTGGCTATCCATATCTGCGGGATTTCCTTAATTCCATTAGTTCATCGACTGCTGCTCATGTGTCTGAAACCATCATTGACGTTGGATCTGAGGTTTGGTCTAAGTCAATTACAGAACCGCAGAAATATGAGACTCATATATTGTCTGAAAGAGACTTGACGAATTTCTCACTGGAATCCGATGTGAGATTTGATAGTGAATCCCCAGAATATCAAGGGTTGGTTTTTCGAATGCAGGATGGTGGTTTTTACTCATTTCGAATTACGCCGGATGGCAATCTGGCTTTTGATCGCTGGTATCCAAATGGAAGTCACAGCAGAATACTTGGTCCCGTTGCTTTCGACTCCATCCGAACTGGTAGAGGGCAGGTTAATCATCTGAAAGTTGTAGCCAACGACCAAGAGTTTGACCTCTTTGTTAATGGCAAAAAAGTAGGTTCGCTTTCTGATAGTGCTTATAGCCATGGACAGGCAGGACTGATAACTTGTACATGTGATGGTTCCACTGAATCTGGCTCTACATTTTCTAACGTGCTACTTGTGAAAGACCCATGATAAAGTACTCCGTGTTTTTTGCTTTCCTACTGCTGAGTATTTTTCAGGTCGCCTGTGCGCCTGCGGGCAACGCATCTTTATCTGCCAATGGATGCGAATCTCCCATTGTTGGCTGCGTCGCGCCGAATTTTGAGTTGACCAACATTCACGGTGAGGTGGTAGGATTAAGTGATTTGCGTGGGCATCCCATACTGATAAACTTCTGGGCTACTTGGTGTGGGCCGTGCCTGGCTGAAATGCCCCATATTGAATCAATCTATAAGTCTTATAAGGACAAGGGCTTGTTGGTAGTAGGAATTGATAATAAGGAATCTTCATCTGATGTGCGAGCGTTCGCAAGCGAACATGGCCTGACTTTTTTGCTGTTGCTTGATACTGCTGGAGAAGTCGCTGATCTCTACAGGGTGAGCGGTTTTCCCACCTCGTTTTTTGTAGATGAACATGGCATAGTGAAAGATATGTTCGTTGGTTCTATGACCCAAAGTCAGATAGAGGCTTTTGTCACTAATCTTGTGGGAAGTAATGCGCCTAAGCAGGAAACTGTCGAACCACTTGCCAGCCGGGGCGTTTATCCAGTAGAGATTCCACAAACGAAATTTGCCATCAAGTTTACGATTGATAGTGTTGAAGTTGGAAAGGATACTGTTAAGTTATTTATCTCGATTGCTAGAACATCCGCCGATGCACTGCGGTGGTATGATGACAGGGGAAGCTTGAACTCGATCTATCTTTACCAAGACAACGGAGAAAAATACACAGCGATTAATGTGAACGGTATTTTTGCGGAGGGGGGGAATTTACAACCACATGATATATATCACGGAACTATAACTTTTGATAAGCCGAAAAGTCAAACGGTAGTCTTTACTTACCCAGATATGAAACCAACACGCATAACACTGCCGTGATACGTGGAAGGATGTTCTTAACCGATGAGCGAAAGCACAGTGATCTGTCTTTTAACGGACTTTGAAGCGGATACGCTTCGCGGGACAGAAGCGGATAGCGGACGCGGCCCTCAGCGGAGGCCTGCGGCGTAGCGGATGAGCGGACGGCGGACGTGTCAGACCTCGGAGGTTTTGATCGATTGGAAGCGGTGTCAACGAATAGGCAGCGAATCAGCGGATGGCGGACGCAGCAGACCTTGGAGGTTTTGAGGGTTTGAAGCGGTGTCAACGAATAGGCGACGAATCTGCGGTGTCAGCGGATAGGCAGCGAATCAGCGGACGGGCGACGCAGCAGACCTCGGAGGTTTTGAGGTTGGGCAACAGATAGTCAACGGATAAGCGGATGGGACGGTCTTCAGCGGATGCAGATCGGATAAGCGGATGGCGGACGCGGCAGACCTGTCAGGTTTTCACGAGCCAGCAGG
>CAYNML010000029.1:5346-12577 GCA_964398185.1 uncultured Anaerolineae bacterium
CGGATAAGCGGATGGCGGACGCGGCAGACCTGTCAGGTTTTCACGAGCCAGCAGGCTCGGCTTGACGGGTGTCCGGTGAGATCGATCAGGCGAGGCTAGGCTGTCAAATAAAACCTGACAGGTCTTAACCCGCCAGCAACGCCAAGAACTCGCACGGATTACGGAGACGTTAATAGTCACGGCTGATCGGCAGGAATCGGATTTGATCGCAAAACTCGTCCGGATCGCCAATTTGCCAGATAAGATAAAGTTCAGCAGCGTTCTCGCCCATTCTCATTTCGGCATTCAAGATCAGAATGCCCGGCACATGGTGATCTGCGACGAGATGATCTTTCAAGTGAACAGGCATTGACTTGCGGTTGTTGGTCACCAGAATGAAAGCGTGCTCCTCACACCAATTCAAAATGACCGGATCGGGTGTGCGGAGTGGCGGTGCACCGGCTTCACCAATAGCGCGTACTGGCATTGCCCGATCTAAACGCCGCAGGGCCTTGCGCAGACGCGGATTGACGTTCTCATCTAGCAAGAATTGAATGTCGCTCATGGCGCTTCGTATTTGGCGCGTTTCTCAGCCAGGGCGAGCTCTGCTTTAGCATTGCGCATTTTGAGCGTCAAGGAGTCGGGATGGCGTGCTTGTTCGACGCGCATCTGATGGCTCCATTCGAGCCAGTCTGTCAAATAGGCATCTATTTTTTCTTTGTTGTGAAGATAGTAGGTGATGGTAGCATAGACTTCTTCGAGCGTAAGAGTAGGATACGTCTGAACGATTTCTTCAGGCGTTTGTGCTCGATGAATGTGCTCATACAGCACCGTCTCAATACCGATGCGATGCCCTTTGATCCGAATATCATCCGGCGCGAGAAAGTCGAAGTAGTCTTCCAGTTGCATGATGGGCCTCCCTGCGAGGATTGTAGCGCAGGGTCAGATGAACGTCAACGAGGATGGTGATGGGCAGCGACATTAATCAACTTCAAGCCCTGACCTGCGTCAAATGCGGCGCGGCGCTGCCCGCCGAGGCGGCGACGGGCGAGATGGTGACCTGCGGCTATTGCGGCACGGCGTTCAAGTTGCCCACGGCCCAGGCTCGTAGTGGCGGAGTCAGTATCTCCGGCGGATTGATCACCGTTGGCGGCGATATCATCGGCGGCAGCAAGCGTGTCATCATGACGAGCGAGGCTCCCTCGGTAGCGACTATTTGGGACGATCCGGACACCTCGGACGATGAAGGCGTCTCCATCGAGGGTGATGGGATTCAAGTGTTTGGCGATGTGGTCGGCGGCAGCGTCATGCAGATCGTACCGCCTCCGCCGGCGGTGAAGGTCGAGCCAGCGCCGAAACTCGACTGGTGGGTGAAGGTGAAACGGTTATTCTCCAATTGAGATTGTCACGCCAATCGCGTCAGGGTGAAAGCAGTGCCAGGAACTCACGTGGCGAAACGATCTTGATGCCTTGATAGTCGTGAAGGTCAAGCAGGTGACGATCTCCGGAGACGATGTACTCGCAGGAAGTCTCGACGGCAGCGGCAAGGACATGGTTGTCTTTGGGATCGTCGGGAACGGCGTCGAGAACAAGTAGGCCGGGAGCAACTTCGGCTTCGGTGCGCAGCGCAGTTAAGTGGGCGTCAACGACCACTTCAGTGAGATGATACTTCTCGAAGATATGGCGACGATGCAATACCTCGGTCAACTCGGCCAGAATGCCGGGTGAAGTGGCCAACTGAAATTGACCGGCCCGCCAGCGTTGAAAAATCTGATTGCTCACGCCGTCGGGCCGCAGGAGAACGCTAACCAGCGAGTTGGTATCGAGCAGGGCTTTCACTTGGACTTGTATTCCGCGCGGACTTCGCGAATAGCTTGCTCAATATCGGCTTCCACTTCTTCTTCCGAGTAGGGCAGATCGCGAGTGGGCAGGTTGTCCAGATACTTGAAAGCCTGTTCACGTGCCGCGAACCAGCGTTCGTAGTCGTCGACAGGAATCATAACCAGCACGGGCTTGCCATCGTGCGTGACCATCAATTGGTTGTGACGTTCTTGAACATCTTCAACCGTAGTTTGTAGATTGAGCGCAACTTGCTCTAGTGGAATTTGGCGTAACATAGCGGGCCTCCCTGCCAGGATTGTAGCGTAGGGGGCGATGAACGTCAACAACGCAGGAACTTGCATCCTGTAAATCCGTGCAATCCGTGGTATCTGTGTCCAAAAACATGCCCGACGAACCGAACCTGACCCCCAGAAAACTCGTCCGCGATCTGATGACGGTCGGCGTCCCGACGTGCCCGCCAACCACGCCCGTCGTCGATCTGGTGCGCCTGATGTTGGAGAAGAACTGGGAAGCGGTGGTCGTGCTCGATGGTGACGAAGGCCACGCCATCGGCGTCGTCGGGCAGGACGAGATCGTCAAGGCGTATGAGCGTGAAGACGCGCGCACGCTCACAGCAGAGCAGGTGATGCACGAAGGCGTGCCGCAGATTCCGCCCGATGTTCCATTGTCCGTCGCGGCACAGATGATGCTCGATCAGAACGTGCGCGCCTTCTTCCTGATGCACAACGCGGCGGGCGTCACCTACCCGGCGGCCATGCTGACGTATCGGCACATTTTGCGGCACCTCGCCGCGCAGAACGATGACGACTTGAAGGACATGGGCATCGCCGCCGCGCGCCAGGCTCCGCTTGAACAATTCATTGCGCGACGCGACGCGGCGAAGGCCGCTGCGCTGAAGAAGAAATAAATCGGACACGGATTACACCGATGAACACGGATGAGAAAAACAATCCGTGAAATCCGTGTTTATCCGTGTCCCAACAATAGGAGCACACCTATGCCCATTGAAATCCCGAAGGACAAGTGGCCCGGTTCCGTCAAAACGATTACGCTGGGCGCCAACAGCGATGGCGGCACGCGCACCAGCGTCGTCACCGTGGGCGGCGAGAAAGCGCTGCCCTTCATGCACTTCGAAGCCGAGATGCCGCACCAGCCCGTCGTGGCGATCGAGATCAAAGATCGCAAGCCCGACGATTGGTCGCCGCTGCTGCTCGAAGTCTGGGGCGAGGCGATGAGCGATCCCGCCGCGTGGGCCAAAGCCGCCGAAGCGGCGGGCGCCGATGTGCTGCAATTGACGCTCAGCATGACACTGACCGATGGATCGCCCAACACCCCGGAGAAGGCTGTGGCCGCCGTGAAAGCGGTGCTCGGCGCGGTCGGCCTGCCATTGATCGTCTTCGGTCCCGGCAACGCCGAACTTGACAATGCGCTGCTCGTCCCGGTGGCCGAAGCGACCAAGGGCGAGCGTCTCGTCCTCGGCATCTGCGAGGACAAGAACTATCGCACCATCGTCGCCACGGCCATGGCGAACGGCCACCTCGTCAGTGCGCGCACCGCAATGGACGTCAACCTTGCCAAGCAGTTGAACATCCTCATCAGCGACATGGGCCTGCCGCTCGATCGTGTCCTGATGGATCCCACGACGGGCGCGCTCGGTTACGGCATCGAGTACGGCTTCTCGGTGATGGAGCGTTTGCGCATGGCCGCGCTGCAAGGCGATGCCATGACGCAGCTGCCCATGATCGTCACCGTCGGCGCAGAGACCTGGAAGACCAAGGAAGCCAAGGTCGGCGAGGGTGTTCCGGCGGCGTGGGGCGACTGGCGCGAGCGCGGCATCAACTGGGAAACGATGACGGCCATCACGCTGCTCGAATCGGGCGCGGACATTGTCGTGCTGCGGCATCCCGAGAGCGTGAAGCGTGTGAAGGACGCAATCACGGAACTGATGACGGCGTAAAACGCGGGAGCACTGCACCGCATGTGTGAAACGTGGCTCTTCCGGGTTCAGCGGGATTATTGTCACCAACGTGCGTCATTGCGAGGAGCGCTGTTCGCGACGAAGCAATCTCAGTACCGGTCGAAAGGAGATTGCTTCGCAGGAAGCGCTCGCAATGACGATGCACCGACGGTTTCCCGCCAAAGTCGGAAGACCCTGAAACGTGAAACGTAACCATTACGCTTTACGCATTACGTTTTACGATCTCAAGGAGCAATGAACATGGCCTTAAGTGGCATTCAAATCTACAAGTTACTTCCGCAGACCAACTGCAAGGAATGCGGCTTTCCAACATGTCTCGCCTTTGCGATGAAGCTCGCCGCGAAGCAAGTGGAACTCTCGGCGTGCCCATACGTCAGCGATGCGAGCAAAGCGCAACTCGCCGAAAGCGCTGCGCCGCCCATGCGCCTCGTCACGCTCAAGTCCGATGGGCACGAGGTCAAGGTCGGCAACGAAGTGGTGTTGTTCCGCCACGAGAAGACCTTCTACAATCGCCCCGGCCTCTTCATCAAAGTGCGCGATGACGAAGACGTGAAGGCCAAAGTCGAGCCGGCCGAGAAATTTGCGGTGTCATACGTTGGCCTGGATTTGACGATCGACGGCTTCGCCGTGGAGGCCACAGGCGATGCCGATCGGTTCGCGGCGGCGATCAAAGCCGTGCGCGAGATCAGCCAACGCCCGATCGTTTTGATCAGCCCCGACGTGAAAGTGATCGCCGCCGGGCTGGCGGTGCTCAACGGCGAAGCTCCGCTGATCTGCGGCGCCGATGTGGGCAACTGGGAAGCCATGGCCGATCTCGCCAGGGCGCATAAAGCAGCCCTCGTCGTGAAAGCAGATTCGATCGAGGCGCTGGCCGATCTCACCGAGAAGATCAAAGGCAAAGGCGTTGAAGACCTGGTGATCGATCCGGCGACCAAGAACCTCAGCCAGCTGCTGACGTTCAGCACGCAGGTGCGGCGGCTGGCGTTGAAGAAGAACGTCCGATCGGTCGGTTACCCGATCGTGGTCTTTGCCGATAACGCCGTGGTCGCAACTCAGGCCGTGGCGAAATACGGCGGCTTCATCGTGCTCGACGAATTCAAACCCGAGCTGGTCTATCCGCTGTTGGTGCTGCGCCAGAACATCTACACCGATCCGCAGAAGCCCATTCAGGTACAGCCGGGCTTGTACGAGATCAACAATCCCAAGCCCGAATCGCCGGTGCTGGTCACGACGAACTTCAGCATCACGTATTTCAGCGTGGCGAACGAAGTGGAAAGCAGCGGCTTGCCCGCGTGGCTGCTCGTCACCGATGCGGAAGGTATGAGCGTGCTTACGGCGTGGGCGGCGGGGAAGTTCGATGCCGAGCGCATCGCCAAGGCCGTGAAGACCTTCAACGTCGCCGACAAGGTGAGCCAGAAGCGTGTGGTGCTGCCCGGTCACGTCGCCGTGCTGTCCGGCGAACTGGAAGCGGAACTGGCCGGCTGGGACATCAAGGTTGGCCCACGCGAAGCGGTGGATATTCCGGCGTATTACAAGCAGGTGTTGGTTTAGAATCGTCATTGCGAGCGCCGCAGGCGCGAAGCAATCTCGTTAGTCTCAATCTGAGATTGCTTCGTCGGCCTGACGGCCTCCTCGCAATGACGATGCAGTAGGAGGTCGCCATGACGACCGATTCAATTCCAAAACCCGTTGGACCCGTCGATCAAGATCGCTGCGACGACTGCCCGCCCGAGCGTGTGTGCGCGTGGGACTGCGAGCAGGGGCAGGGCGTGCTCGAAATCATGATGGGTGAGGCGCTGGCCGAACAGGCGCGCCTGACGCAGCCCATCGGCAGTGAGCCGACGCAGCAGGCACTATACGATATCTACACGTAAAACGTGAAACGTAAAGCGTAAAACGTGAACAGCGCATCATCCTTTACGTTTTACGCATTACGCGTTACGCGATCATGGCCCAACACCTCGTTACCTTTCATCTCGACGATCCATCGCTCGGCGCGCACGCTCCGGTGCATCCAGTGCACATGCCGACGGGCACACTGCTGACCGAGGCCGCGCGCGAAGCCGGGATCGAGATCACCCAACCGTGCGGCGGGCAGGGGCGCTGCGGACGCTGTGCGGTACACATCACCAAAGGCGAAGTGCGCCGCCGCAGTACGCTGCGTTTGACCGCCGAGGATGTCGCTGCCGGTTACGCGCTGGCCTGTCAATCCGTGCTCGAAGGCGATGTGTCGGTCACCGTCCCGCCGCAGGAAAAGATCGAACGGCGGCTCACGACCGATCGGGTGGTAGCGGAAGTCGAAGTCCCGATCGGCTACGACGCCCCGACGATGCAGACCATCCAGCGTGTGTCCCTCTCGTTGACGGCGCCCTCGATGGACGATCAGACCGACGATTGGAGCCGCCTCGTCACGGCGTTACGCCAGCAACTGGGTGTCGAAGATGTGAATGTTTCACTGCCTCTTCTGCGTCGTCTTGGCACCATGCTTCGTGATGCTGAATGGAACGCAACTGCTGTCTTTGAATCAGCAATCAGAAATCAGCAATCAGAAATAAGATTGCTTGATTTGCGTCCCGCCGCTCCTCCCCTCTTCGGCCTCGCCATCGACGTCGGTACGACCACCGTTTCCTGCTGGCTAGTCGATCTGATCAGCGGCAAGGTCGTGGCGCAGGTGGCGGAATACAACGGCCAGATCGCGCGCGGCGAAGATGTGATCTCGCGCATCATCTATGCCACGGCCGGTGGCCGGAACGGCAGCAGCGCCGAGATGCAGGCGCTCGTGATCGAGACGATCAATTCGCTGATTGCCGCGGCGTGCGAGAAAGCGAAAGTCGATCCGCGGGACATCTTCAAAGCGACGATCGCGGGTAACAGCACGATGATGCATCTGCTGCTGGACATCCCGGCGGCGAGCATTCGCCTCGCGCCGTTTGTCACCGCCATCAATCACGTGCCGCCGTTGAAGGCGATCGATCTGGGGTTGAAGATCAACCCTCAAGCCGCGATCGATTGTCTGCCCGGTGTGGCAAGTTACGTCGGCGCGGACATCACGGCGGGCGTACTCTCGTCGGGCCAGGCTGATAGTGAGCAGCTGACGCTGTTCATGGACGTGGGCACCAACGGCGAGATCGTGCTGGGCAACCACGATTGGCTGGTGACGTGCGCGTGCTCGGCGGGTCCAGCCTTTGAGGGTGCGGGCGTCGTCAACGGCATGCGCGCCACCCGCGGCGCGATCGAGGAAGTGTGGATCAACGGCGAGACGCTCGAGCCGACTTATCGCGTCATCGGCAATGCGAAGCCGCGCGGCATCTGCGGCAGCGGGCTGATCGCGCTGTTGAGCGAGATGTTCCTGACGGGCATACTCGACAAGGGCGGCAATCTCAATTCGAGTTTGATGATCGAAGAGGAGGACGATCTGCACTTTGCTTCGCC
>CAYNML010000029.1:12677-26423 GCA_964398185.1 uncultured Anaerolineae bacterium
TTACGAAAGGACTCTCATGTACATCATCGGCGAAAACATTCACATCATTTCCGAGAAGGTCAAAGAAGCGCTCAAGGCGCGCGATGCCAGGTTCTTCCAGGAGCTGGCGGTGAAGCAGGTGGAAGCGGGCGCGCAGGCGCTGGACATCAACCTGGGGCCGCGCAAGGCCGACGGGACCGAGGTCTTCCCGTGGATGGTCGAGACGGTCGAGGCGGTAGTCGATGTGCCGCTGAGTTTCGATACGACCAACCTGGCAGGCATTGAAGCAGGCTTGAAGAAGATCACCAAGGCTCAGCCGATCATCAACTCGACTTCGGCGGAGCCGGAACGCCTGGAGAAAGTGCCGCTGGTGGCGAAGCAGTACAACACGCGGCTTATCGCCCTCACGATGGGCAAGAGCGGCATCCCGGTGGGCGCGGACGAGCGGGTGAGTATCGCGATCGAGCAGCTGATCCCCCGCATGGTCGAGATCGATTTCCCGATGCAGAACCTTATCATCGATCCATTGGTGCTGACGGTCTCGGGCTGCCAGCAGTATTGCCCCGAGCTGATCGGCGCGGTGCGCACACTGCCCGCGGCGTGGGATCCGGCCCCGGCGATCTCAGTCGGGTTGTCGAACGTCTCCAACGCAGTGCCGAACGAGAACCGCCCGTTGATCAATCGGGTGTATCTGGCGATGTTGATGGGCGTCGGCTTGCAGATGATGATCGCCAATCCGCTGGATGAAAAGCAGAACGAGGTCATCCGCATCATCGAAACGCGCGACGAGAGCACCCCGGTCGGTCGGCTGTATCTGAAGATCGCGGATCGCATCGCCGCGATGGAAGAGCCTCAACCCGAGGATGTGGACTTCAGCGATCCAGAGCAGGTGGCGATCTGGAAGACCGTGCAGATCCTGCTCAACAAGGTTATCTACGCCGACGGCTACTTGAACCAGTAAAAACGATCGGTAGGTTGGCATGCTCCCAACCCGCGTCCTCGCGGTTTGGGTCGACCGCGAGGACGCGGTCGAGGAGCAGAGGATCAGTAAAAACGACCGGCAACTGAGTTAATCCAGAGTGAGGCGCTTCCCTGGAAGCGTCTCACCCGTCTAGCGCGCAAGTGATGAGCACGACGAAAATCGGTGACATTTATCACTAAAAACACGTCTTCCCCCGACTTATACTTGGACTACTGACGACTATGAATGCGCTGTGCCTGGCATCCTCTGGCCGGGCGGCGCACGATCTTTCAAGGAGGGCCGATGGGCTTTCGAGTCATCTCCAAGGCAGCACTGGGGCGCATGGTGCGCTCGCTCCAGCAAGACCAGTATCGCGTGGTGGGGCCCAAGCCGGTGGCCGGCGAGTACATTTTTGCCGAGATCGAATCGCCGGACGACCTGCATCTGGACTACACCCAGACCGTAGTTCCCCCCAAGAAGTATTTGCTCCCCCAGCACGAGGAAGTCGCCCGCTTCAATCTGGATGGCAGTGTGATCGCGCCGGTGTTGGATGCCCCGCCGACGGTGATTCTGGGCATTCACACCTGCGATTTACATGCCGTGCAGTTGCTGGACAAGGTCTTCGATGCGGGCTACGCCGATCAACACTATCGCAAGCGGCGCGAGAATGTGTGGTTGATCGGTGTCGAGTGCCTGCGGCCCTGCACGCAGCATTCGTTCTGCAAGAGCATGGGCACGCTCACTCCGCCCGATAATTTCGATCTGCACCTCACGGACCTGGGCGACGAGTACGCAGTGGACATCGGCACCGAGCGCGGCGAGGCGCTATTGCAGGCGCACGCTGAGACCCGCTTTGCCACCGACGAGGACTATCAGCAGCTCAATGCGATCCTGTCTGAAAAGTGGCCGCGCTTCTCGTACCGCCTGGACTTCGACGTGAGCGAACTCCCGTCCTTGATGCGCATGAGTTACCACAGCCACCTGTGGGAAGAACTGGGCAAGCGCTGCCTGGCCTGCGGATCGTGCACCAACGTCTGCCCCACCTGCTATTGCTTCAACGTGAAGGATGACGTGGACTTCGCGCTGTCGGTGGGCACGCGCACCCGCAATTGGGATTCGTGCCAGCTCGACGAGTTTGCGATGGTGGCCGGCGGTCACGACTTTCGCCCCACGCGCGCTACGCGCCAGCGCCATCGCTTCATGCGCAAGGGCGTGTATCAGACTGATGCGTACAAGCTGCTGGGCTGCGTGGGCTGCGGTCGCTGCGCGCAAGCCTGCCTGGTGCATATTACGCCGGTGGACACGTTCAACCAGCTGTATCACGATCGCACGAACGCCGCCGAGGCGAAGAAGTAACCACGTCATTGCGAGGAGCATCCTGAGCGGAGCGGCATCGTTTCGCCGCGAAGTCGAAGGATGCGACGAAGCAATCCCCTCGTCTCGCTAAGAGATTGCTTCGCTTCGCTCGCAATGACGGCGTAATTAAGGAAGATGACGCGATGCCAGAAACACTACAAGACACACTCAAGGATTCCCTGTACCTACCCCAGCCTGCGCGCATCCTCGATGTGAAGCCGATGACGCAGTGGGAAAAGCTGTTCAAGTTGGAACTGCCGCGCGGCGTGTCGTTGGGGCACGAGCCCGGTCAATTTGTGGAGCTGTCGGTGTTCGGCGTGGGCGAAGCGCCGATCTCGATCACGTCCTCGCCCAGCCGCAGCAACGGTTCGTTCGAGTTGTGCGTGCGGCGCGCGGGCGACATGACGAACGTGCTGCACCGCATGACGCCGGGGCAGGTGGTGGGCGTGCGCGGGCCGTTCGGGCGCGGTTTCCCGATCGAGCGGATGAGAGGCAAGGATATTGTGTTCGCGCCCGGCGGTCTGGGACTCGCCCCGCTGCGATCGCTGATCAACCAGGTGCTCGACGAGCGCGGCAAGTATGGCCGGGTGACGCTGCTGTACGGCGCAAAGCATCCCTCGGAATTGCTGTTCACCGACGAGTTGAAGCAATGGTCGGAGCGCGGCGATGTCGACGTGCACGTCACGGTCGATAAGCCCGACGAGAATTGGAAGGGCAACGTCGGCGTCATCACCACGCTGTTCCCCAAAGTGCAGGTGTACGCGCGCAACACCGTCGCCATCACCTGCGGGCCGCCCGTCATGTATCGCTTCGTGCTCATGGAATTGATGGGCAAGGGCATCCCTGAAGGCAACATCTATCTCTCGCTGGAACGGCGCATGAAGTGCGGCGTGGGCAAGTGCGGTCACTGCCAGATCAATAACGTGTACTGCTGTCAGTCCGGCCCGGTGTTCTCCTATGCCGACATCAAAGCCCTCAGTCTATCGGAGGCGTTGTCATGAGCAAACCCAAAGTCGCTTTCTTTGATTTCACCAGCTGTGAAGGCTGCCAGCTCACCGTGGTGGATTCGCTGCAAACGCACGTGGAGTTGCTCGACGCGGTGGAGATTGTGCAGTTCCGCGAAGCGATGACGGAGAAGGGCGAAGATTACATCATCGCCTTCATCGAAGGCTCGTGCGTGCGCAAGTCCGACGAGGATCGCTTGCGGAAGATTCGCGAACAGGCCGTGTTCGTGGTGGCGCTGGGCGCGTGCGCGCACTTGGGCGGCGTCAACGCGATTCGCAATCGCCAGACGGTCGATAAGGTCACCGAGTACGTGTACGGCCAAAGCCCCGATTGGACTGATCCCGAACCCTATCGGCGGCTGGTGGTGCGCGAAGATTTGCTGCGCGTGACGCCCCTCGCCCAGCCGATTAGCGCCATCATCCCGGTGGATGTGGTGCTGCCGGGCTGCCCGATCGATCGCGAGGAGTTCGTGAGCGTGACCAAGCAGCTGCTGCAGGGCCGCATCCCCAAGCTGCCCGATTACCCGATGTGCGTCGAGTGCAAGTTGAATGAGAATGTGTGCATGTACCATCGAGGCCAGGTGTGCCTCGGTGCGATCACGCGCGCGGGCTGCGGCGCGATCTGCCCGACCTACGGCGATCCGTGCGAAGGCTGCCGGGGGTTGATCTCCAATCCCAACCTTGACGCGATGCAGAGTGTGCTGTACGAGAACGGCCTGACGGTCAGCGACATCATGACGCGCTTGACGATGTTCGGGACGTATCAATTGATGCAGCGCGAAGCGCAGGCGGAGAAGGCCTAACCCTTAAGTGCTCCCGCTGGATGAAAGTCCAGGGCGGCATCGTCATTCCCGCGTGCTTCTGGCGGGAATCCAAAGGCCGTGCCAGCCGCGAATCTGGATGCCCGATAGAAGCATTCGGGCATGACGGCTGAGCAGTGATCTATGCGGAGAAAATCTATGAGCAAAGTCCAAGTTGACGTTCACTACATCACCCGCGTCGAAGGCCACGGCAACATCGTCGTCGACGCCGAGAATGGCGAGTTGAAGCGCTGCGAATTGCAAATCGTCGAGACGCCGCGCTTCTTCGAAGCGATGGTGCGCGGTCGGCCTTACACTGAAGTAACGCACATCGTGTCGCGCATCTGTGGCATCTGCTCGGTGGGTCACCAGATGACGTCGCTGCAGGCGCTGGAAGCGGCGATGGGCGTGCAAGTGTCCGAGCAGACTCAATTGCTGCGCAAGTTGATCTTCCACGGCGAGATTCTGGACAGCCACATCCTGCACGCCTACATGCTCGTCGCGCCGGATTTCTTCGGCGTGGGCAGCGTCATCCCGCTGGCGGGCACTCATCCCGAAGTGGTGCTGCGCGCCCTGCGGATGAAGAAACTCGCCGGCGATCTGTGCATGATACTCGGCGGGCGGCACACGCACCCGGTCACACTGAAGGTCGGCGGCTTCTCGCACCTGCCGACGAAGGGCCAACTTGAGCAGCTGCGCGCTCAGTTTGACGCGGCCCGCGCCGATGTCGATGCCACGGTGGAACTGTTCCAGTCGTTGAAGATGCCCGACTTTGAACGCGAGACGGAATACATCGCGCTGCGCAAACCCGATGAGTATGCCTTCATCGGCGGCGCGATTGCCAGCACCGACGGCGTCGAGCGCCCCGTGGCCGATTACCGCGAGGTAACCAACGAGCACCTGGTGCCGCACTCGACGGCCAAGCACACGCGCCACAAACGAGAGGCTTACATGGTCGGCGCGTTGGCGCGCTTCAACGTTAACCACGATCTATTGCATCCCAAGGCGAAGGCCGCGGCGGATGCGCTGGGCCTGAAACCGATCTGCGCGAATCCATACATGAACACGGTGGCGCAGGTCGTGGAAGTGGCGCACTGCATCGAGGACGGCATCCAGTTGATCGATACGCTGCTGGCGCGCGGCATCCAGGATGAAGTGCCCAACGTCAAGGTGCGCGCGGGCCGCGGGGCGGGATCGTGCGAAGTGCCGCGCGGTATCCTGTTCCACGAGTACAACGTCGGCGAGGATGGCCGCATCGTCGGCGCGAACTGCATCATCCCGACCGGGCAAAATTTGGCCAACATCGAGGCGGACATGCGCGCGCTGGTGCCCAGGATTCTCGATCAGGCGCAGGATCGCATCCGGCTGATGCTGGAGATGCTGGTGCGGGCTTACGATCCGTGCATCTCGTGCTCGACGCACGCGCTGGACGTGAAGTTTGAGTGATGCGTAATGCGCGAAGCGTAAAACGTTAAGAGAACGTCATTGCGAGCGCTTTTCAGCGAAGCAATCTCATATCTCTGGACGTAGGTTGCTTCGTCGCACAAGACGCTCCTCGCAATGACGAGTGTAAGTGACCGACACGTATTCGACCTTAATTCTTGGCTTAGGCAGCGCCCTGCGCGGCGATGACGGCGTCGGCCCGGCGGTGATCGAGTGGCTCGATCGGCAGGCGCTGCCGCCCGGTGTTGAGACGATCGATGGCGGAACCAGCGGGCTGGACATCGTGTCGATCTTGATGGGACGCGAACGGGCCATCATCGTCGATGCGGCGAACGTGGAGCAAGCTCCGGGCCGGTGGGTGCGCTTCACGCCCGATGTGGCACAGCTCAAAAGCAGCGATGTGACACTGTCATTGCATTCTGCCGGATTTGCCGAAGCCCTGGCGTTGGGCGCGGCGCTGAACGTGCTGCCGCCAACGATCATCATTTATGGTGTTCAGCCGCGGAACCTGGACTGGATAGCGGAGTTAAGCCCTGAAGTCCGAGCCGCAGCGGTGGAAGTTGGGCAGGCGATTTTGCAGGAGTTGGCGTGATACGTGATGCGTGAGGGATGTCACACCGCACTGCACGCAGTGGGTGCAAGTGTTCCCGCGTGCTCGCATAGCGGGCAGGAATCCAGTGGCTTTGTTAGCGTGAATTGCCGATCGAAAAACTGGATGCCCGATACAAGCACCCGGGCATGACTTGTGTCAATCATCAATCAGCATTCAACATTCAACAATTCCAAACGGGAGCCAACATGGCGAAAATCCTGATCATCGACGACGATCCTGACATTGTGCTGGCGGCGCGCCTGTGCCTGGAAAGCGCCGGCCACAAAGTGTTCGACGCGAACAACAGCACCAAGGGCCTGGGGATGCTGGACGAACTGCAGCCCGAGCTGATCATCCTCGACGTGATGATGTCCACCACCACCGAAGGTTTTCAGACCGCGCTGCAACTGCGCAGTCCTGATCCCGGTTCGCCGTATGCCGCCTATCGGGACATTCCGCTCCTGATGATGACGGCCATCCACTCCACCACCGATCTGCGCTTTGCGCCGGATCAAGCCTACCTGCCGGTGGACGCTTTCATCGACAAGCCCATCGACCCGGATGTGCTGATCAAGAAAGTCAATGCGCTCTTAGCGCAGAAGAAGTAACCATCCGGCCGCTCGACCACGCCCAACGTCGAGCGGTCTTGTTGTAATCATGCGCGCCATCGATCGCGACCCCATCCCTGACCCCACTGGATCGCCTGCGCCGTTCGATCCCATTGATGGCTGGCGCTTGATCCGCATGCGCTGGCTGG
The DNA here is from genome assembly GCA_964398185.1 of uncultured Anaerolineae bacterium. Taxonomy (GTDB): domain Bacteria; phylum Chloroflexota; class Anaerolineae; order Fen-1058; family Fen-1058; genus Fen-1058. Next base: position 19,570 of record CAYNML010000029.1, read on the forward strand.
CGGGGCTGGCCATGCTGATCGGGACGGTGGGCGCCGCTGTGTTCGATCAGGCGCTGCCGACGATCCAGTTAATTATTCTGAGTCTGGCGGTGCTGGGTTACAACGCGGTGATGGCCTACGCCATGCCGCGCGCCGGAGCGCAGCGGTTGGCCCTCATCGTCAACGGGCAGATCGTCTTCGACTGGATTGCGCTGGCGAGTTTCGTCCACCTGACCGGCGGCATTGAAAGCCCGGCCATCTTCTTCTTCCTCTTTCACCTGATCCTCGTCGCGATGGTGTTCAGCGCTCCGATCACCTACCGGTATGCCGCCCTCGCGATCGGGTTGGTGGCCGCCATTGCCGTGCTGGAAGCGATCGGGTGGCTGCCGCATTACGCCGTCTTGATCCCGCCGCCGAGCGATCTGTATCGCACCCCGACGTATATCCTGGCCATCGTCGGCTTTTTCAGCGTGACCGTGGGCGTGGTGGTGTTTCTGGCCACGCGCCTCATGCGCGAACTGCACGATCGCGAACGCCGCTTGACGGCGCTGACGCACACGCTGCAAGTAATGCCCAGCAGTCTCGATTTGACGCACGTGCTGAATCAGATCGTCGTGAGTGTGACGCACGCGCTGGAAGTGAAAGCTGCCGCGATTCGCCTGCTCGATCAGACCGGCGAACAGCTGACGATCGCGGCGGCGTACGGGCTGAGCCAGGCCTATCTCGCGAAAGGCCCGGTCATGCTGAGCAACAGTCCGATCGATCAGGAGGCGCTGCGCGGCCAACCCGTCATCATCGACAAGACCGCGCAAGAGCAGCGCTTTATCTATCCGGCGCACATCCTAGCCGAAGGCATTCACTCGATGATGTACGCTCCGCTGATCGGACGCCGCGGTCCGCTGGGTGTGCTGCGCGTGTACAGCTGGCGGCCCGGCTCGTTTAACGCGAAGGATGCCGAGTTCGTGATGACGGCCGCGCGGCAGGGCGCGCTGGCGATCGAGAATGCCATGGCCTATGGCGAGCTGCACCGCGCCGACGAAACCAAATCGCAATTTGTGCGCACGGTGACCCACGAGCTGCGCTCGCCGGTGGTCGGCGCGCAGAGTTTGCTGCGCACCGTCACACGCGATCTGGCGGGCGGCTTGAACGACACGCAGCGCGATATTTTGCGGCGTTTGTCCGATCGGTTGGATGTGTTGAAGCTGCTGATCGACGATCTGCTCGATCTGGCGGCGGGCAAGGTGGAGGGCCTGCAGGAAGCGTCGACGCCGATCGCGGTGGAGGCCGTGGTGCTGGCCGTGATCGATCGCTGGTCGCATCAAGCCGAGGAGAAGCACATCGATTTGAAACTGGAATACGTGCCGCGCGGCCTGACCATCCTGGCGACGGAAGACGGGCTGGGCCGCATCTTCCACAACTTGATCGGCAATGCCGTCAAGTACACGCCGCCCGGCGGCAAGGTGGAGGTGCGGATGGATCAGTGCGGCGATGAGATCGTCACGGCCATTATCGATAACGGCGTGGGCATTCCCGAGGCCGATCTGCCGCACGTCTTTGAAGAGTTCTATCGCGCCAGCAATGTGAAGCAGGAGGGCGTCACCGGCACCGGTTTGGGACTCGCCATCGTCAAAGACCTCGTGCGGCGCTACGAAGGTCGCATCTCGGTGCACAGCACCGTGGGCGAGGGCACGACGTTCACCGTGGTGCTGCCGATGGCAAAGTGATTGTTGCTGAGGTATTCAGGAAGCCAGCGCCTTGACTAACTCGGCCTCGCGAACGATCTGAATTTGATAATCGGCCAGCACAGTGGCTATGAGGGTAGCATCTGCCGCAAGATCGTTGTCTTCTGACACGAGGTAATCGACTTGTGCGGCAATCGCAAGGTTGAGAAAAATGTCATCTTTGGGATCGCGGCACAGCGCCAGGTGGGAGTTGATGATCACCCATTCGCCATGTTCGCGCAGCAGGGTTAACAGCACGGTGACGTTGTCGGCGGTGAAGTAGCGCTGGAATTTGGGGCGAGTCAACACGGCGGCAAGTTCGGCAAGGGTTTCAGTCGAGACAACCAGTTGAATCTGTCCGGCTTGCCACAAATGTAACAGGAGGGACGTATCGGCGCCATTGATCAGGGCGCGCACGAGGACGTTGGTGTCAGCGACGACGCGCATGATATTCGACGCGAGCGGCTTCGACTTCGACAGCGATCTCGTCTTCGGTCATGGGCGCGGCATCATAGCGCGCGCGAACCTCGCGCAGAATACTATCCAGGTCCTGCGCCCAATCGCGATCGAGTACTTCGCGCACCTGCTGCCGTTCGTGGGCATCCAGCGATTGAATCGCGCGGATCAATTGATCGAGATCGAGTTGCACCTTGACCTGCTCGATGGTGACGGTTGACATGGCATTGACCTCTGCTGGAATTATACTCAATACGGCAATGATGCGCCAACTTGGACGGTTGGGGAAGCATTTCGCCAACAGGGCGCATCTCGGTGCACAGCACCGTGGGCGAGGGCACTACGTTCACGGTGGTGCTGCCGATGGCGCGGTGATCCTGCCGTACAATAGGACTCAGTTGTGAATAGATCTCCCTGGTACGGGATACTGACAATGTTCATCATTGCTTTGGTAGGCTGTGTGTCTCAACCAGCGTTCCAGTCGCCTGATGTTTCGCCTTTGCAGCCGCCGAGCAATCTTGCAACACCGACGGTGATGTCAATTGAAACTCAATTGCCGACGCCAACAAATATGGTGACGGAACTACCAAGCGTAACACCAACGCCATCTCCCTCCCCTACGCCAACTGCGACCTATCCTCCTTATGCCGACACACCCTTTACACTACTCTTCATCCGCGACGGTAATTTGTGGCTTTCAGAAATCGGTGGTTCGGGAGAGCGTCAACTGACCCATGAGCCTGCAGATTGGCCGGTGACTGAATACGCCATTGCGCCTAGTTGTGATCGAGTCGCCTATGTCCCATATAAAGGCCCACCTGAAGCGAATGCTCTCATTAAACAAGTAATATTCCCATCTGGCGATGTTGGTGTATTGACGGGGGAGGAAGACGCCTACATTGAATATAGAGTGGGATGGGTTGATGATGAACATCTGACGTTTGTGCTTAGTGAGTTCTTGGTGGAAGGACGTCCGCCAACTGGCGATGTCTCTGAACCGTTCCACCATCTCATCATGGACTTGAATTCAGGCCAACGAACTCTTATTCCTGAATCGCTGAACTTTTCGCCGTCGCCTGATGACCGGTACTGGTTAACCTGCTCGATGTATTACGTGTACGAAGGGGATTGTAAGTATCAGTTACAGGATCGCAAGACGGGTGAACAGTGGCCTGTTGCACCGAACAAAGGATGGGGAAGTCTCATAAGTTGGTCGCCGGATAGCCGACAAATGTTGTTTTCTGCTTATCAACAGCCAGGCGATAACACTACCCAACTCATGCTTGTTGATACTGCCGCCCGTGACGAGCGTCTGATTACGCCGGACGACAGAACTGTGATATCGGCGGCATGGTCGCCAGATAGTCACGTGATTGCCTATACTGAGTGTAGCCTTGGCGAAGACGGTTTCACCCGGCAGAATTGTTCTCTCCATCTGTTCGATCACACCAACGATCAAACCCGCATAATCCCGATCAAGTTCCCACTGGATACGACTCTTGACCCGATGTTTTTGGAATGGACCGAGGATGGTTCTCGTCTTGTCCTATCCAGCCACAACGAGGCCGTTGGTATATGGAGCGTCAGAGCCGACGGTACTGATTGGCGACCTGTTGTATCACGTGGCAGTGCACCGCAAGTTCTGTGCGGGCCATAGGCAGCAGAAAGGATTCATATGTCCAAACCCGAACCCCTCACTCACGATGTCATTGTCGTTGGCGCTGGCCTGGCCGGATCATGGGCCGCGCTGATCGCCAGCCAGCAGGGCGTGAAGGATGTCGCCGTGCTGTCCAAGGTTCACCCGCTGCGATCGCACAGCGGGGCGGCACAGGGCGGCATCGCCGCGGCGTTGGGGAATACGCGGCCCGTCCCCAACACCGGCGCGGAAGGGCCGCTGGAACAAGTGCCGGAAGGCGCCGAACCCTCGGACAGTCTGGAGTCGCACATCTTCGACACGATCAAAGGCTCGGACTGGCTGGGCGATCAAGATGCGATCGAGATCATGATCAACGACGCGCCGCGCGTGATCTACGAATACGAGCACATGGGCTGCGTGTTCAGCCGCACGCCCGATGGGCGCGTCAACCAGCGGCGCTTCGGCGGGCATAGCGCGCCGCGCGCCTGCTTCGCCGCCGACTGGACGGGTCACGTCCTGCTGCACACCGTGCACGAACAGGCGCTGCGCCACGGCGTGAAGTTCTACAGCGAATGGTACTGCATGGACTTGATCGTCGAGGACAACATCTGCCGCGGCGTCGTCGCGATGAACATCCTCACCGGCGAGATTCACACGATGCGCGCCAAAGCGGTGATGTTCGGCACGGGCGGCTATGGCCGCGCGTACAAGATCACCTCGAACGCGCACGCCAACACCGGCGACGGTGTGGCGATTGCGTACAACGCGGGCGTGCCGTTGATGGACATGGAGTTCGTACAGTTCCATCCGACTGGCCTGTACAAGCACGGCATCCTGATGAGCGAAGCCTGTCGCGGCGAGGGCGGCTATCTGGTCAACAACAAAGGTGAGCGCTTCATGGAGCGTTACGCCAAATCGAAGATGGAACTGGCCCCGCGCGATCTGGTCAGCCGTTCGGAGCAGCAGGAGATCAACGAAGGGCGCGGCGGCGAAGCCGATCGCGATGCGATCTACCTCGATCTGCGGCATCTGGGGCGCGAGAAGATTTTGCAGCGTTTGCCGCAGGTGCGCGAACTGGCGATCGATTTCGTCGGCACAGACCCGATCGATCAACTCGTCCCGATCCAGCCCACGGCGCACTACAGCATGGGCGGCATTCCGTGCGACGCCAACGGGCAGGTCATCGCCGATGCGCAGGGCACGCCGGTGGTGGGCTTCTTCGCGGCGGGTGAATGCGCCTGCATCAGCGTGCACGGCGCGAATCGCTTGGGCACCAACAGCCTGCTCGATGCGTCGGTGTTCGGACGCCGATCGGGCTTTGCGATTGCCGAGTTCATCAAAGGCGGAGCCAGGCTGTACCCGATCGCGGGTGATCCGGCCGAGCGGAACCGGCAGCGCATCCGATCGCGCATGGATAATCCCGGCAAGGAATCCATCGACAAGATCGCCGACGAGTTGAAGACGACGATGACGGTCAACTGCGGCGTCTTTCGCACGGGCGAGAAATTGCAGATCGCACTGCAGGACATCAAGCGCCTGGAAGAGCGCTTCACCCACGCGCCGATCCGCGACACGAGCAGCCGCTTCAACACCGACGTGCTCGGCGCGCTGGAGACGGAACACCTGCTGTCGTTCAGCGAAGTGATCGTCGCCGGGGCCATCACGCGCACGGAATGCCGCGGCGCGCACTGGCGCACCGATCATCCCGCCCGCGACGATCAGAACTGGCTGAAGCACACGCTGGCGCATAAGCGCGACGACGGGCCTGAGCTCAGTTACAAGGGCGTGAACATCAACTACGAGAAGTATCCGCCGCAGGAGAGAAAATATTAAAACGTGAAACGTGAAACGTAAGCGGTGATGTTACGTTTTACGCATGGAGCGATCAATCATGCCCGATTCTCAACCCACCACTGCTACCGTTCGTATTCAGCGCTTCAATCCCGACAATGACAAGAAGCCATACATGCAGGACTTCAAAGTGCCGCTGACGGCGGACACGACCATCCTCGATGCGCTGCACATCATCAAGGCCGACCTCGACGGGAGTCTGACCTTCAGCCGATCGTGCCGCCACGCGATCTGCGGCTCGTGCGCCATGAACGTCAACGGGCGCAACCTGCTGGTGTGCAAGACGCCGCTTCGCCGTGAGATGGACAAGAAAGGCCGCGTGACGATCAAGCCGCTGCCCTACCTGCCGATCATCAAGGACCTGGTAGTGGATCGCACCAGTTTCTGGGCGCAGTACGAGCGCGTGAAGCCGTGGCTGATTCCGCCGGACAACGTGCCCGAAAAGGAATTCCGCATCAGCCCGGAAGAAGTAGAGGCGCTGCACAACGCCGAAACGTGCATCATGTGCGGCGCGTGCTACTCGGCGTGCCAGGTCATTGCGATGACGAAAGAATACATCGGCCCGCATGCGCTGCTGAAAGCGTTCCTGCGCGTGCTCGATCCGCGCGATGCCGCGCCCGGCGAACGCCTCGCCGATCTGAGCGGCGAAGACGGCCCGTACCGCTGCCACACGATTTTCAACTGCATCGACGCCTGTCCCAAGAACTTGAATCCCACGCAGGCGATCGAAACGCTGCGCAAACTCGCACAGAAGCGGCAGGCGTTCGAGGCGGAACGCGCGGAGCGGCAGAAGACGTTGGCGCAGCCCATTAAGTGAACGTCATTGCGAGGAGCGTAGTTTGCGACGAAGCAATCTCCTGCGCATGAAACCGAGATTGCTTCGCAAAAAGCGCTCGCAATGACGGAGGCTCATCAAGGAGATTCACATGTACAAAAGCACCGGCTTTATCAGTTTCGTGCTGCGCCGTTTCACCGGCATGGCGCTGGTTCTGTACCTGTTCATGCACATTCTCGTGATCGGCTCGGCCACGCAGGGCGCGGCGGCCTTTGATGCGACGTTAGCGGTGGTGCAGAGTCCGCCGTTCAAGATCATGGAGATCGCGCTGCTGGCGGCGGTGGCCTATCACGCCTTTGACGGTGTGCGCCTGCTGATCGTGCACTACTTCAACGTGATCGATTACCGCAAGAGCATGTTCTACGCGGCGTTTGCC
>CAYNML010000029.1:26523-56281 GCA_964398185.1 uncultured Anaerolineae bacterium
GGCACGATCACGATCATGTCCTTCCAGCTGCCGGTGTAGAAAGCGCAGCAGGCCGTCGAGCCGCAATAAATCGATCGGCGGGCCGGAGTTAGCCCGGCGCTGGCGGCACTGAAGACGTGAATTCAGTGCAATCACCCTCGCCGGGCTTGTTTTTCCGGATCGATGATAGGTGGAAATAAAGTTTATGACATTTGTCACTAAGACTAGGGTGCGGGCGTCTCTATACTAGACTTATCATGATGTAAAGGAGTATCTGCCCATGCCCATTTTTACACCCGCCCGCCGCTGGCAACCCCCATACTATGGCTTCAAGCGCGAGAAGCCCAGCCGCCGCCTGCTGGCCGCCACTGAGCGCGTGATCAAAGGCGCGCTGTTTGGCTGCCGCATGTGCGGCAACTGCCTGCTGCAAGAGACGGCTTTCATCTGCTCGATGGAGTGCCCCAAGGGTGCACGCAACGGACCCTGCGGCGGATCAACCTCCGAGCACTGCTACGTCGATCCGACGCGGCCCTGCATCTGGTACAAGATTTACGAACGATCGGAGAAGATGGGCCGATCGGAAAAATTGTTGGAAGTGCTGCCGCCGCTCGACTGGGACAAAGTCGGCACGGAAACGTGGGGCGACGTGTGGGAGCAGATGCGCAAGGTCGGCGTGAAGAAATTCTTCGGCGGGATCATGTCGAAGGAGACGCGCCACGAAGCGTGGGAGTCGGTGTTTGAGCCGGTGCGCCAGCCCGATTGGTGGCAGGGCGACGCGAAGTATCACGCGCCCGCGTACAGCGAGCCGCAATCGGAGTTGGAACGCCGCTTGAAGGCGGGTGAGTTCGTCGTGACGGCGGAAGTCGCTCCGCCCATGACAACGGCGACGAAGAAATTGTGCACCAACGTCAATTTGATCAAGCCCTACGTAGCGGCCATCAACTTCACCGATAGTCCCTCGGCCACGGCGCGCATGTCGAGCTGGGCGTGCAGCATCATGGCTCTGCAGAACGGCGCCGAGCCGGTGATGCAGATCGCGGCGCGCGATCGCACCCGCGTGGGCCTGCAATCGGAAGTGATCGGCGCGACGGCGCTGGGCGTGAAGAACATCCTGTGCCTGTCGGGCGACAATGCGCGCATGGGCCCGTCGCCGATGAGCCGCCTCGACGTGATCGACATCGACTCGATCCAGATGCTGTGGATTCTGCGGCGGATGCGCGACGAGGGCAAGTACCTCGACGGGCGCGAGATCAAGTTCCCGCCCAGGATGTTCCTCGGCGCGGCGGCCAGCCCGTACGCCAGCGAGCCGCGCTTCCAGGCGATCCGCGAGCAGAAGAAGGTCAACGCGGGCGCGCAGTTCTTCCAGACCAACCTCGTGTTCGACGCCGATCGACTGGACATCTGGCTGGAAGAGTTGGCGAAGCGCGACGTGCTCGATAAGGTGTACATCCTCATCGGCATCACGCCGATCAAGTCGCTGAAGATGGCGAAGTACATGAACGACGAAGTGCCGGGCATCACCATTCCCGATCAACTGATCAAGCGCCTCGAAGCTGCCGGCGACAGGGTGGAAGAAGAAGGCGTGCAGATCGCGCTGGAGTTGATCGAGAAGGTGAAGGCCAAGCAAGGCGTGAACGGCATCCACCTGATGGCCGTGGGCTGGGAAGAGATCGTGCCGCGCATCGTGCGTGAAGCCGGGCTGCTGCCCGTCGGCTTCAAGGAGCCTGCGCCTGAGCCGGTGAAGGAAAAGAAGGTGAAGCTAGAGCCGGTGGCGGTGCCGGTGGTGTCAACGAATTAGACACATTGCGTTGGCCTTTCAAGTGAATTTGGCATACAATGAATCATCGAATGGACTCGGTCTGTTCGATGATTCATTGCTTTTGCAGGGCTTGACAGACGCCGCTAGGTGATGTAACCTGACTACATCACCAGCTGTGGAGGAAGCCATGACCACGCAAATGCACCGCCTGCAAATCTCACTCCCCAAGGCGCAGGTGCATTTCTTGCGCGAACGGGCGCGACGCGAGGGTATCAGCGCGGCGGAGGTCATTCGCCGCCTGCTGGAACGCGAGGAACAAGCCACACCCATCATCACACAGGCCGACATCGACGAGGCGCTGAGTTTTGCGGGCGTTGGTGAAGATAGAATGCCGCTCATCAACGGCAAGGCAGTGAGTGAGTATCCCGACTTGTATCTGGCGGAAATCTACGCGGACTCGCGCGAATCTGATGCCTCACCCAAGAAGGTCGTGCGTGACAGGCCGGCGCGAGAAAAGCCCGCACCCACTACGGCGGCAAAATATCCCGCGAAACGCCGTCGAAAGGCGTAGCGATGCGTTTGGCATTGATTGATACCGGCGCTATTTTTGCGATTGCCAATCGGAATGAAATGCGACATGCCGTTGCGCTTGAGGCCGCGCGTAGCTGGTTGGCAGCCCGCAATGAATTTGTCCTGTTGGATTGGGTGTTTGACGAAGCGATGACGTTGCTCAAGGCGAGGCTGGGGAGTGCGGCGGCGCTGCATACTGGCCGCGACCTGCGGCATAATCCGGTTTATCACTGGGTGCCGGTCACCCCTGACGATGAGCGCGAGGTGTGGTCGGTGTTTCAGCAGTATGCCGACAAGGACTGGTCTTATACCGACTGTGCGCTGCTGGTGCTGAGCCGCCGCCTGAAAGTGAAGCAAGTGTTTTCTTATGACGGTCACATCGCGCAGATGCCGGGTGTGAAGCGCGTGGGGTAAGAAGTGAGTCAGCGGATCAGCGAATGGCCGAGGTCTGTTCGGTGATTCGTTGTATTCTGGCAGACCGCAACGAATAGACAACGGATAAACGGATGCTCGGATCGCGTATTCGTTTATCCGTTGTCCATCTGTTGCCGTTGGGGATTTCTGCTCCAACTTTGGGCGGTGCTATAATTCTAGCAACTCCAGTGCAATCTGGCGAGAGTTGGTGAAGTATTCGTATAGTCGGGCAGGAGGCGATAATGGCTCTTCAAATTGATCTACCCGTCGAAGTGCAGCGCGAAGTGGAACGGCTGGCGCGGCAGCGCGGGAAGAAAGTAGAAGACGTGGTGGCGGCGGCAGTGAAAGACTACCTCGCCGCTGAGCGGGCGCCGCTGGCCCCAGAAATCCATTATCAAGCTGCCGAGGAATCGCAAGTCGTATATCGTGTTTTCAAGGAGCGCCTGCGAGAGCGCTATCACATTGACGGTGATCTGACGCCGGAGGAAATTGCGGCGACGATGAATGACTTGTCGGAGAAGGTGGCGGCCGGGATGGCATTCCGCACCTGGCAGGAAACCGAAGCGTTCATGCGGGGCGAAGACGATCATGATCTTCCTCGACAGTAATATCTTTCTGATGATGCTGCCGACGGGGCTGGATCGTTCGGCCGATCGGTATTTTGCCGAATGGCTGGAGCAAATGTCACAGATGTTTACGCGGCGGATGACATTCGCCGATGCCGCCATATTGGCTGTGGCAGAGCAGTATGCGGCAACTCATTTCATTACCTGGAACAAGAAGCACTTTGAAGGACGCACGACTGTCAGCGTGATGACGCCGGAGGAGTTCCTGGCGTCTCAACCCTGAAGCAGGTCAAGCCCTATCATGATTGATGGGGCTTGCTGTTTTCTTTCCCGGAGGCCCCATGTCCAAGAAAGCCAAGCCCAAAGAGAAGATCAAAGCCAGGAAGTCCAACCACAATGGTCACGGCAACGACGAAATCGTCGCTGTGGCCGATCTTGACGCGAAGCACACCGACGTCAAGGTGAAGCGCGAGAAGATGAAGAAGAAGGACTACGAAAAGGAACTCGCCAGGCTCCAGATCGAGTTGGTGAAACTACAGGAGTGGATCAAGGCGCAGGGCCTGAAGGTCGTCCTCCTCTTTGAGGGGCGCGACGCCGCCGGGAAGGGCGGGGCGATCAAGACGATCACGATGTGCCTGAATCCGCGTTATGCGCGCGTGGTCGCCCTTGGCACGCCGACGGAACGCGAGAAGACGCAGTGGTACTTCCAGCGCTACGTGCCGCATCTGCCCGCGGCCGGCGAGATGGTGCTGTTCGATCGGAGTTGGTACAACCGCGCGGGCGTGGAGCGCGTGATGGGCTTCTGCACCGAGGAAGAATATCAGGAGTTCCTGCGCTCGTGCCCCGAATTCGAGAAGATGCTGATCCGGTCGGGCATCATCCTGATCAAGTACTGGTTCTCGGTCAGCGACGAGGAGCAGGAGCGGCGGTTCCAGGCGCGCATCGACGATCCGACCAAGCGCTGGAAACTCAGCCCGATGGATCTGGAAAGCCGCTCGAAGTGGGTGGAGTATTCGCGCGCCAAAGACACCATGTTTGCTTACACCGACACCAAGCAATCGCCGTGGAACGTCGTCAATGCCGACGATAAGAAACGCGCCCGCCTGAACGTCATCGCGCACTTGTTGAGCAAGATTCCGTACCAGGATTTGACGCCCGAGCAGATCAAATTGCCGCCGCGCCAGGATGACAAGGGCTACGTCCGCCCGCCCATGACGGATCAGACCTTCGTGCCGGAAGTGTACTGAGGCCAAAGCATTTTTGGACACGGATGAACACAGAGTACACGGATAAAAGCCCATGATCCGTGGCATCCGTGTGATCCGTGTCCCATTTTTTGGATGTTTGTCACGAAAAAATGTGACGCCCTTGCATTGACTTTGCTGCTGAAAAGCCTGAAACTATCAGCAGGCACTGAGTCTGCCCAATCCCTGGTTAACTGATCCCTGATCGCCGATCCCTGATCCCACCCCACACCCCGAAAGGAGAGTAGCATGGCTGACCGCAAGAAGATGACGCTGCCCGATTTGTTCAAGAAGATGAACGATGGTGTGCCCATCACGATGATCACCTGTTACGATTACGCGATGGCCTACCTCGTCGAGAAGGCCGGCATCGACATGGTGCTCACCGGCGATTCGCTGGGCATGACAATGCTGGGCTACGAGGGCACGCTGCCCGTGACGATGGACGACATGATCCGCCACACCGCCGCCGTGCGGCGCGGCTCGCCGACGAGCTGGCTGATCGGCGACATGCCGTACATGAGCTATCAACCTTCCGATGAGACCGCGGTGCGCAATGCCGGCCGCTTCATGGCTGAGACCGGCTGCGATGCGGTGAAACTCGAAGGCGGGCGGCAGATGGCCTCGCGCGTGAAGGCCATCGCCGACGCGGGCATTCCGGTGATGGGCCACCTGGGCCTGACCCCGCAGAGCGTCTCGGCGTTGGGCGGCTTCAAGGTGCAGGGCAAAGGCGCCGAGCAGGCCGCGCGCATCGTCGAGGATGCGAAGATCCTCGAAGAGGCCGGCGCGTTCTCGATTCTGTTCGAGATGATCCCCGATCGCGTGCAGCAGATCATCACCGCGCGCGCCCACATCCCGATTATCTCTCTCGGCTCCGGGCCGCATGCCCACGGCCAACTGTTGATCTTCCACGACATGTTCGGTCTGTATCCGCGCTTCACGCCCAAGATGGCCAAAGTCTACGGCAACGCGGGCGAAGTGATCCTCAATGGCCTGAAGCAATACGTGGCCGAAGTCACCGACAAGTCTTTCCCGCAGCCTGAGAACTGGTTCGGCATCAAGGACGATCAGCTGGCCGAACTCGAGAAGATGCTGGACGGCCATAAGGTCGATGAGCTGGAAGCGGCGCTGTGATGCGTAATGAGTAACGAGTGATGAGTAACGAGTAATCGTCTTACTCGTTACTGGTTACTCGTTATTTGGGAGATACATCATGACAAATACTCTACGCGATCGATTGTTGATTCCCGCCGACAACCTCAACGCGATCAACGATCTGCTGTTGAATCCCGATATAACCATCATCAACGAATTGTTGAAAGTGGTCGAGAAATACGGCGGGGTAGAGGAGATCAATCGGAAGGCCGAGGCCGCCCGCGCGCTGCCCAACTTGCTGCGGCAGCTCGACGAGATCAAATCGCCGTACCGCGCCGATCTCGACTGGCTGATCGAACAGCGCGACAAAGGTGTGTTCATCAGCGAAGCGGACTATCGCCGCAAAGTGTTGGGGCCGAAAGCCGACACCATGACCTTTGCCGACGAATTCGCAGTGACGCTGGAAATCAGCGCGTTTCAATACTTCCCGTGGCTGATCGCGGAAGCGAAGCAGGCCATCGCCAATCAAGAATTGATGCCGGGGCGCTACATCCGCGTGCGCAAGATGAAGGAGTCCGAAGCCGATCAGGGTGACATGCTGGCGATTGCGGCGGCGATGCACATCATCGGCGCGAGCTACGTGGAGACGCTGGACACCAAAGGCACCGATGGATCGAATATTCACCTCAACGGCCCGGCCACGATTACAGGTTACTTCACGGGTGTCGGCTCGCCCAACGATTATCCGTTGAAGTGGGCGGATGAATTCCTGTATTACTACACGACCTACGGCACGCGGCAGGTGCTCAACACCAATCCGGGCACGGTGCTGGTGGGTTATCTGCTGCACAAGCTGGGCATCGATGTCGAGTTCAAGATCTCGGTGTTCATGGGCAACGATAATCCGTTCGCGGTGCTGTGGACGTTGATCGGTGCGAAGTTGTTCTCGCGCCCCGACGGCACGTCGCCCCTCATCGGTTTCAACTTCAGCAACTCGGTCAACAATCAGACCATCGAGTTGTGCGCCGAGGTGCGCCGCCAACTCGACTTTGAAAGTGTGGTACGCTTCGAGCATCACATCACCGAGACGTGGAAGTCGATCGTGCGGCAGCCGTACCTGCGGCGCGACGAACTGATCGAGTTGGCCGGGCACGTGGCGAATATCTCTGCCAAGCACGAAGGCGGCGATCCCGATATTGAGCCGACGCTCGAACATCCGTCGGACATTCTCGACTACTTCCGCGACAAGGCTGAAGTGATCGAGAGCGGATCGATGCCGCTGCTGGAGCGCAACTATCTGGAGAAGCACAACGCCGTGAATCGCACGGCGCGCGCCTTAACCGAGCACGGCCTGAGTTTCAGCGCGGCGAAGAACTTGCATCACGTCGCGGCGCAGGAAGCCGTACCGGCGTGAAACAAAGACCTCGGAGGTCTCCGAGACCTCCGAGGTCTTGACACACTGAAGGGGAACAACCTATGCGAGACCTCACACCTGAATTAGTCGAACTGATCCGCTTCACCTCCACGAACCTTTCGGCTGACGTACAGCGCTCATTGGAAGCCGCGCGCGATCGCGAGGAGCAAGGCTCGGCGGCGCAGAGCGCGCTGATCACGATTCTCGACAATGTGGAGCTGTCGCGCCAGAACTCCACGCCGATCTGCCAGGATACGGGCACGCCGATCTTCTACGTCTACTATCCTGAAGGCTGGTCGACGCGCAAACTGCGCGAGCAGATTCGCAACGCCGTGGCCGAAGCGACGCAAAAATCCTATCTGCGCCCCAACGCCGTCGATGCCATCTACGACAAGAACAGCGGCAACAACCTCGGCGACGATGCCTTCCCGACGATCCACTTTGAAGAAGTCGAGGGTGACGAGTTGACCGTCGAGTTGATGCTGAAGGGTGGCGGCTGCGAAAACGTGGGCGCGCAGTATTCGCTGCCCAACAGCGCGCTGGGCGCGGGGCGCGACATGGCCGGCGTGCGCAAGGTCGTACTCGATGCAGTGCAGAAGGCGCAGGGGCAGGGCTGCGCGCCCGGCATCCTCGGCGTGGCAATCGGCGGCGATCGCGGCTCGTCGTATTACGCCTCGAAGGAGGTGCTCTTCCGCCCGATGGAAGACGAGAACCCCAATCCCGATCTGGCGAAACTCGAAGAGCGCCTGACCGATGAAGCCAATCAACTCGGCATTGGTCCCATGGGCTTCGGCGGCAAGACCACGGTGCTGGCGACCAAGATGACGGGTATGCACCGTCTGCCCGCCAGTTTCTTCGTGTCGGTGTCATACATGTGCTGGGCGCATCGCCATCGCAAGATGATTGTGCGCGGCGAGGAAGTAAGATACGAATAGCCCGTCATTGCGAGGAGCGTTGTTGGCGACGAAGCAATCCCCCTGTCGGTATGGAGATTGCTTCGCAAAAAGCGCTCGCAATGACGAATTCGAGGAACCTATGAAACAACTTACCATACCCATCAGCGACGAAACCATTCTCGATCTGCACAAAGGCGATCCGGTGGCGCTGTCCGGCGTGATGATGCTGGGCCGCGATGCCGTGCACAAGTGGATGTACGACACGTTCATCAAGCAATCGCGCCAGCCGCAGGGCGACGATCTGGAAGTGTACGAAGCGATCAAGCCGCTGCTGAACGGCGGCGCGATCTATCATTGCGGGCCGGTGGTGGCCGGACTTGACACGAAAGAGTATCGCTTCGTGGCCGCCGGTCCCACCACCAGCATCCGCGAAGAGCCGTATCAGGCCGATGTGATGCGTCACTTCAACATCAAGGCTGTCATCGGCAAGGGCGGCATGGGCGCCAGGACCTTGCAGGGTTGTCGCGATGTGCCGGGCGTGTACCTGCACGCCATCGGCGGTGCGGCGTCGCTCATCGCGCAGACCGTCGTCAAGGTGTTGGGCGTGTACAAACTCTCCTTCGGTGTGCCCGAAGCGATGTGGGTCATCGAGGTGAAGGACTTCCCCGCCGTCGTCACCATGGACGCGCACGGCCAGAGTCAGCACGCTGTGATCGATCAGCAGTCGAAAGCCGAGCTCGATCGGTTACTGGCGATTCCGCTGTAAATCTCACACCACGCACACGCACCACGCCGTCGGTTGCGTGGTGCGTGTGCGTACAGGAGCCAGCATGTTCTTTGATCTTCCTCTCGAACAACTGCAAGTCTATCTTCCTCCGCGCAACGAACCGGTCGACTTTGATTCGTTCTGGCAGCGGACGTTGCACGAAGCCCGATCGTTTCCGCTCGGCGCGCAGTTTGATCTGATCGATGCGGGATTAGCATTGATCGAGGTATATGATGTCACGTTCAACGGTTATGGCGGACAACCGATCAAGGGGTGGTTCCTCAAGCCCCGATCGGTCAACGGCGCTTTGCCGTGCATCGTGGAATTCATCGGTTACGGCGGTGGCCGGGGCTTGCCGCACGAATGGCTGCTGTGGGCCAGCGCGGGTTACGCGCACTTCGTGATGGATACGCGCGGGCAGGGCAGCACGTGGCGATCGGGTGACACGCCCGATCGGGAGCCGGAGGGATCGAATCCGCAGCATCCGGGCTTCATGACGCGCGGCATTCTCGATCCGCAGACCTACTACTATCGCCGCGTCTTCACCGATGCGGTACGCGCCATTGAAGCGGCCCGCTCGCACCCGGCGGTCGATCCGCAACGCGTGGTCGTGACGGGCGGCAGTCAGGGCGGCGGCATCACGTTGGCCGCCGCGGGCCTCGTGCCCGATCTGGCCGGCGCCATGCCCGACGTGCCCTTCTTGTGCGCATATCGCTCGGCGCTGGCAATCACCGATGCCGATCCCTACAATGAGATTGGTCGTTACTGCAAGACACACCGCACCAAGATCGAAACAGTTTTCAACACATTGTCTTACTTTGATGGCCTCAACTTTGCCGCGCGCGCGAAGTGTGCGGCGTTGTTCTCGGTCGGCTTGATGGATGAAACGTGCCCGCCGCGCACAGTGTTTGCGGCGTACAATCACTACGCCGGATCGAAGCAGATCAAGGTCTATGAATTCAATCATCACGAAGGCGGGCAGGCGTATCACGATGTGGAGAAGTTGAGGTTCTTGAATGAATTGTGGCAAGATTAGCGTCATTGCGACCCCGCTGAGAAGCGCGGGGCAGGTGAGCGCTGTTGGCGACGAAGCAATCTACCGCTGACCGGGTGGTCGAGTGCTTCGCTGAGATGCGCTCGCAATGACGGCTGGAGCTCATATGGCACACCTCACATCAAAATCCGCGTATCAACAGCTCTCCGATCGGTTAAACCGTTTTCCGCAGGGCGCGCCGCCCACCGATCTGCTCTTCAAGATTCTGGCGCTGCTGTTTAGTGAGCGGGAAGCGGCGTTAGTGTCGCAATTGCCCATCAAGCCCTTCACTCCGAAGAAGGCCGCAGCCATCTGGAAGTTCGATGAGACCGAGGCGCGCAAAGTCCTTGAAGGTCTGGCCTCGCGCGCGATCTTGCTGGATATGCCCACGCGCGACGGAGATACGATCTACGTGCTGCCGCCGCCGATGGCGGGCTTCTTTGAATTCAGCATGATGCGCGTGCGCGGCGACATCGATCAGAAGCTGCTGAGCGAGTTGTTCTACGAATACATCACCGTCGAGGAAGACTTCATGCGCGCCCTGCTGCTCGACGGCGAGACCCCGCTGGGCCGCGTCTTCGTCAACGAACCGGCAATTGAACAGACCAGGACGCAGTTGCATAATGGCGCTTCTCTGCAGATCCTCGACTACGAACGCGCCAGCCAAGTGATCGAGACGGCGGCGACTATGGGCGTCAGCCTGTGCTACTGCCGCCACAAGAAGCAGCACATCGAGCAGGCGTGTGACAAACCGCTCGACATCTGCATGACGTTTCACAACACGGCGGATTCGCTGATTCGCCACGGCTATGCGCGCCGCGTGGACAAAGTCGAAGGCCGCGATCTGCTGCAGCAGGCTTACGATCTCAACCTGGTGCAGTTCGGCGACAACGTGCGCGAGGGTGTGGCTTTCATTTGCAACTGCTGCGGCTGCTGCTGCGAAGCGCTGATCGGCCTGCGGAAGTACGGCGCGGAGATGCCCATCCATTCCAGCAGTTATCAGCCGCGCATCGTGGCGGAGGTGTGCAACGGCTGCGGCAAATGCGTCAACATCTGCCCGGTCGAAGCGATGACGCTGGTCTCGGCCAACGATCCGCACAAGCCCAACAGGCGCCGGGCCAAACTCGACGAGGATGTCTGCCTGGGCTGCGGCGTGTGCGTGCGCGTCTGCCCCACCAAAGGCATCCTGCTGGAGGCGCGCCCGGAACGCATCATCACGCCGTTGAATTCGACGCACCGCTTCGTCGTGATGGCGCTGGAACGCGGCAACTTGCAGGACTTGATCTTCGACAACAAAGCGCTGCTGAGCCATCGGCTGATGGGCGCGATCCTTGGGGTGATTCTGCGCCTGCCGCCGATCAAGCAGGCGCTGGCCGCGCAGCAGGTCAAATCGCGTTATTTGGAAGCGTTGGTGACGCGCGTCAAAGTATAATGCTGCCTGCTGTAATTTGCGTATTTGCCCCGGCACGGAGGCCGTCTTCTGATTGCGCTCGATTACTGCTACAATATTAAGAGGGCAGCCGCGTTACAGAAACCGGGCTTCTGCCGATCGGATTTTAATGCACCGTGAATGGAGAAGCCCGGTTTCTGCCCTGCTTGAGGAGGCAACATCAATGGTGTGGCAATCGCAATTGAAGGGCGATTCCGTGTCGTGGCTGCGTGAGTATGAATATAAGATGTGGGTGGATTTTAGACGCAAGAAACAGCCCAACAAGTGGGTGACGCTGCGGGCGCCGCGTGTCCTCAAAGCTGCGTTGGATTGAGAGGCAGCGCGGAGGCGCGGCGAATGATCGGGCGCCCTGCACAGGCAGCGAAAACGCGTTGAAACGTGTTTCAAGGCAGTTTCATGAAGGGGAACGAGAACATGGCTGAAAATCTGGCAGCGCAGGTACTGCACACCGCTGAGTTGGTGGGCTATCAGGCAGGCGCCGTGGTCAGCCGCACGCTGATCAATCAGAAGACGGGCACGGTGACGCTGTTTGCCTTCGATGTGGGACAGGAGCTCAGCGAGCACACCGCGCCCTACGATGCGCTGGTGCAGGTGCTGGACGGCGAGGCGGAGATCGCCATTTCCGGCAAGCCTTTTCGGCTTAAGGCCGGCGATCTCATCATCATGCCCGCGAATGATCCACATGCGGTCAAAGCGGTGACAAAATTCAAGATGATGTTGACGATGATTCGATCGTAACGAGTAATGAGTAACGAGTAAAGCGTAATGGATCAACCGGGGACGTCATCTTCTGACTCTGAATCGGCTAGCCTGCGGCAGATCGTGCGGGAAGCCACGGGTTACGACGTGCGGCGCTGCGGGCGCTGTTCGTACTGCGTGCACTTCGTCACCCCCGACGATGATGTCAGTCTGGAAATGATGATGCAGCTGGTCATGCAAAACGACGAGGAAGTGCTGACCAGCAGGACCTTGTGGTCGGATGTGGCGCTGAAGCGCGCGCGGCAGATGTGCGTCAGCACGATGGATGTGGCGGCCATTATGCTGGCCTTGCGCGCCGAAGCAAAGCGCAGAGGATTAGCAAGGGATGAAGGATGAGGGCAGAAGGATGAAGCTAGCAATCAGTGGCAAAGGTGGGGTGGGCAAAACAACGTTGTCAGCATTGCTGGCGCAGGCGTATGCGGACGCCGGGCGCAACGTGCTGGCGGCGGATGCCGATCCGTCACCGTGTCTGGCGGGCGCACTGGGCTTCCCCGATGATCTGCGGAAGCAGCTGCATCCCATCGCGGAGATGGACGACCTGATCGAGGAACGCACGGGCGCGAAACCCGGCACGCGCGGCGGCTTCTTCACCATCAACCCGCGCGTCGACGACATCCCCGATCGGTTCAGCGTGACCTATCGGGGTGTGAAATTGCTCGAAATGGGCTCGGTCGATCTGGGCGGCTCAGGCTGCATCTGTCCCGAATCGGCCATGCTCAAGACGTTGTTCACACATCTCTTGTTTCGCAAGGATGATGTGTTGATTCTGGACATGTATGCCGGGGTTGAGCATCTCGGTCGGGCCACGGTGGACTTTGTCGATGCGCTGATCATCGTAGTGGAACCGACGCGGCGCAGTCTGGGCACCGCGCTTCAGATCAAGCAGCTCGCGCAGGACATCGGCTTGAAACGTTTCTGGCTGGTGGGCAACAAGGTGCGCAACGCCGCTGAAGAAGCGTTCTTGAAAGCGGAGACGCCGGACATTCCGGTGCTGGGCTTTCTGCCGGCAGACTTGAAGGTGCAGGAAGCCGATCGCTTGGGCGTGCCGGTCTACGATCATGTCCCCGCGCTGCGCGCTGCCGCCGAAGTCATGGCGCGCACGCTGGACGAGGCGCGATGAAGTTGATTGTGTTGGTGATCGCCGCACTGCTGATTCTGCTCAGCGGCTGCACGGCGGCCTCGCCCATCCCGATCGCCCCAACGGCGATCCCCACGACTCTGCCAACGGCGACGCGCGAACCCAGCGCCACGCCGACGGTGCTGTCCACGGCAACCCCGGCAGACACCGCCACACCGCAGCCGCCGAGCGCGCAGCAGCCTTTCTCGACGACTGTGCAGATCGGGCAGTCCGCGATGGCTGTGCAGGGCCTGCTGTATCTGCCGCAAGATTACGGGCGTGATGCGCAGCGCCAGTGGCCGCTGATCGTGTTTCTGCATGGTTCAGGTGAACGCGGCTATCACCCCGACCGACTTACCAGCATCGGGCTGCCGCAAATTTTGCAAGAACGATCGGACTTGCCCTTTCTCGCGGTGTCGCCGCAGTTGCCGCTGGGTCAAGATTGGAATGACAAAGGGGAGATGATCAATGCGCTGATCGACTGGCTCGCGGCGAAGTACACGATCGATCCACAGCGCATCTACTTGACGGGTTTCAGCCTGGGCGGCTTTGGTACGTGGGCTGTGGGACTGAATATGCCCGATCGGTTTGCGGCGCTGGCGCCGGTGGCCGGCGGCTGGGAATTCGGCAGTGAGGCCGCGCCGGCAAACATCTGCGATCTATCTGCGAAACCGATCTGGGCGTTTCATGGCGCACAGGATGAAGTGGTTAAACCTGCGCAGTCCGAGGTGTTAGTGAACGCGCTGCGCGCCTGCGGGGGTGATGTGCGTTACACGCTGCTGCCTAAGGCTGCACACGCAGCGTCCGGTGTGCTGCCCTATCGTGATTCTGAACTATACGATTGGCTGCTGCAACAAGCCTTGCCTGATACACAACCTGCGTCAGCGTCGCCGGAAGTGACGATCGGGTCTGCCACGCCCGAAATCGTCAACACGCCGCTGCCCGGTGACGGTTCGCTCCAGCCGATCGGCCAACACGCCTACTCGATCATTCTCGACATCGTCAACGCAAAAGGCGTGACACACACCGCCACGATTAGCTATCTGCTATACTTGCCGGGCGGCTACGGGCAGGATTCTGCCCAGCAGTGGCCACTGGTGTTGTATCTGCACGGCTCCGATGTGTGGGGCAATAACCCGGAAGATTTGATCGCCAGCGGCCTGCCGAAGTTACTGACTTCAACGCTCGACTTTCCGGCCATGGTGTTATCGCCGCAAGTTCCGGAAGATAAAGTATGGTGGGGCGCGCAGTTGGACGAGGTGAGCGCGCTGCTTGATCATGTGCAGGCCACCTATCCGATTGATCCGAAGCGTATTTACTTGACCGGCCCGAGTATGGGCGGCTTTGGCGCGTGGGCCATGCTGCTGCGATCACCCCAGCGCTTTGCGGCGGTGGCGCCTATCGCCGGCGGCTGGGATTCCGAGCGCGACATTGTGCCGCGCAATATCTGCGCGATCAAAGATGTGCCCATCTGGGTGTTTCATGGCGCGCAGGACGACATCGTGCTGCCGAAGAAAGCCGAGTTGATGGTGAATGCTTTGAAGCAGTGCGGCGTCGAAGTGCGCTATACGTTGTATCCCGCTGCGAACCATCGCGAGTCGTTCGCGCGCGCGTACGACGATCCGGAACTGTATGCGTGGTTGTTTGCGCAACAACTGCCCTGATGGGGTGACGCCATGCCTGTGGTCGGCGTGTTGACGGATACCACAGCCAGCATTCCAGCGGCGCTGGCCAAAGAATTACGGATCGAAACGATCGCGTATTACGTGCATCGCGGGCTGGATACGCTGCGCGATATGATCGATGTACAGCCGGAGCCGTTCGCGCGGTACCTGGCCCAGACCGATCGGCTGCCCACCACCTCCAATCCCAGCATCGGCGATTATCTGATCGGCCTCAAGCGGCTGGCCGAGCGCACGAAAGACATCGTCGCGTTAACGATGACGTCCAAAGGCAGCGGGGCGCATCAGGCGTGCCGGGCCGCGGTGGACGTGCTGCGCGATCGGATGCCCGAAGTGCGCGTGGAAGTGATCGATACGCTGAAGGTCGCCATGTCGCAAGGCTGGGCGGCCATCGAGGCGGCGCGCGCCGCGCGGGAAGGTCAGCCGTTGAGCGCGGTGGCCGATCGGGCGCGGGCTGTGGCGCAGCACTCAACCATGCTGATGACAGCTGACTCGCTGAAGTATCTGTACATGGGCGGCCGCATCGGTCGGGCACAACACCTCATGGGATCAGTACTCAACCTCAAGCCGTTAATCGGCATGGACGACGGCGTGATTGTGGGCTTGGGCGCGGCGCGCACGCGGGCCAAGGCGTATGCGAAGATCGTTGAGTTGATGGGCCAGCAGGTGGGCGCACCGGCGCGCATCAAGATTGCGTATACGCACGTGGCGGCTGAAGACCAGGCGGCTCAGCTGCGTGAAATGATCACGAAGCAGTTTGAGTGCGTGGAAACGATCACGACGTGGTTATCCCCGGCGCTGGGGGTGCATTCGGGGCCGGGCACAGTCGGCGTGCATTTTTATCCAGTGGCATGAATGGACTTCTGAAGCGCTGCGCGAAACTGCGGAAGCCTGGAGGGCGATATGACAACGACAATTGCATTAGCGGGCAAGGGCGGTGTGGGCAAGACCACCATCGCGGCGATGGTGATCAAGTATCTGGCTCACACGCAGCCGGGCGCGGTGCTGGCGATCGATGCTGATCCGAGCAGCAACCTCAACATGGTGTTGGGGCTCGATCTCGAGTGGACCGTGGGCGACATCCGCGAGGATATGCTGGGACAGGTGAAGCAATCGCTGCTGGCGGAGGGCGCGGCGATGGGCGCGCTGCCGGGCGGCACGTCCAAGCGTGACTATCTCGACTATCACATTCGCTCGTCGTTGGCCGAGGGTGGCAAGTTCGATCTCATCGCGATGGGGCGCGGCGAGGGACAGGGCTGTTACTGCGCGGTGAATCACAACTTGCGTGAAGTGATCGATGCGCTGAGCAGGAACTACACCTATGTGGTGATCGACAACGAGGCGGGCATGGAACATCTCAGCCGCCGCACCACGCGCGATGTGCAGCATCTGCTTATCGTCACCGATCCCACGCAGCGCGGCATCGTGGCCGCCGAGCGCATCGCGGGCTTTCGTAAGGAACTGGATATTCATATCGACAACAGTTATCTCATCCTTAATGATATGACGGGCGAAGTGCCTGTACCCTTGATGGAGCGCGTCAAGCAGTTGGACATTCCACTGCTCGGCGTGGTGCCGCACGACGCGACCGCGAAGGAGTTTGAATTCAGCGCGCGGCCACTGGTGGAGTTGAATGACGATTCGCCGCTGTATCAGGCGGTGGCAGGGATGCTGCAG
Source organism: uncultured Anaerolineae bacterium (assembly GCA_964398185.1). Lineage (GTDB taxonomy): Bacteria > Chloroflexota > Anaerolineae > Fen-1058 > Fen-1058 > Fen-1058. Next base: position 42,945 of record CAYNML010000029.1, read on the forward strand.
AAGATTTTGTAGGACACGGATTGCACGGATAAACACGGATTAACGGCGTGGGGCGAGGCATTCGTACTGACACTCAGGCTGATTGACATCTCAGCCATAGCAGGCATACTTGTCAGCAGCGGTTCACTGTCGAGTGCCTCGCCCCTACGTGATCTCTTCAAACATTCGCTTGTCGCGGTTCTTGCGGCATTTGAACGGATCGAACAGGCGGCCGTTCATGGCGATGTAGACGCCGTTCGGCAGCGCCGACACCGCACCCACCGCCACCCCCACGTTGAACACCGCATCACTGGACTTGAAGCGCGCCGGTTCCATGGCGCCCGTCAACACGATGCACTTGTCGGTGATGGCGCTTAATTTGCGCGCCGTCTCGATCATCGTGTCGGTGCCGTGGGTGATGATGATCTTTGGATTAGGATCGGCGGCAACGTGCCGCAGCACCCACTCACGGTCAGCCTCGTCCATGTCAAGGCTGTCTTTGCGCAGCAGCGATTCGACCTCGTACTCAAACGCAATGGGCAGGCCGTCCAGAATCTCGCGCACCGTAGGAAAACCCACCTGATACTCGCTGAGTTGATCGAAGTACACCTTGTCGATGGTGCCGCCCACGGAGAATATTTTGATCTTCACGATGGTTATCCTCGATTAAGAATATCACCCGTTCGCGCCAGCGTGTCCACGGCGCGATCGGCGATCACGATCGTCGTCGGCCCCAGGCCGCACGCCGTGGTGATGAGACTGCGATAGGCAAACTCTTCCGGCCCGATCGATATACCGCGCCCCCGCGCCTTGCCGCCGATCAGTTGCAGGCCGTCGCGCAAGCGCTGCGCCAACGCTTCCGGCGTGACGTTAAAGATCGCTTCGTTGTTGGGAATGATGCCCCAGGCCAGGCGGCCGCCGCGATCAAGAAAGGCGCGCACCTCGGCGGGGTACAAGGCCAGATTCTCCAGATACTCATACGCATCCAGATTGAGGATATCCACTGACGTGTCCATCAGCACCGACCAGTCGGTGTTGCCGCAGCAGTGCACGCCGGCCAGCGCGCCCTCGGCGTGAATGGCATCGAAGACTTCATTGAGCATGGTCACCACCTGCTCGCGGCTCAGACTGATGAAGGCCGATCCGAACGAGGCCATGTAGGGTTCATCGACGAAGATGATGACGTTCGGTCGAACTTGCTTCAACTGCCGAATCTGCCAGCGGGCATTGAACGCCATCTGCTTCACGATCGGATCAGTCAACTGTTCGTTGTACAGACTCGAGCGCAGATTCTGATCGACGACGGTGAGGCCGAAGCTGATCGGGCCGGTGACATGTCCCTTGGCCCACTCGCCCGAAGTTGATCGCAACGCATCCAGCATGGTGTAGAATCCGGCGGCATACGCGGCGGGCAGCGCGAACGAATCGACATCATCGGCCAGATAGCGCCCGTAGAATTCTTCCAGCGCCGGCGAGAGATCGCCTGTGGTGTCAAAGAAAACCTTCTGATGGTCGTCATCGACGACGATGCCGGGTAAGCCCGCGCTGTACTGCGTGTACATGTTTTCGCGGAAGGTGCGGCGCGGCAGCTGCGGCCAGGCCGGAATCTGAACCGCGTCAACGAGCCGCGCACAGAGGGCGGCGCTGTCGGCATGGGGGAAACTTCCGATGAGCGTCGTGGTAAAGGCGGTTGGCAGGCTGGTCTTCAACATTCCTCCTGAACATTTTGACTGAAATTATACGGGCGACCTGACCCAATTGTAATACAATATTTTCAGCCGGTTGGAGACATCACCCCTCAACGCTCAGCTCTACTCAGGATTTTGAAATGCGCCCCGGGCGCGTTATCTTTCTCTTCCTGGAGGAAAAATGTTGTGGCGTGTGATGAATGTAGTGGTGGCCGTTGTCCTGGTGTTGTCCGCCAGTGCGGTTCCGACGGCGGGTACCGCGGCGCCTATGAGCGCGCTTAGCCCTGAGCACCCTGAGGTGTGGCTGTCCAAGCTCGCCGCTGCGCTCGGCCGTGATGTCGATCAGCTGCAGGGCCTTATCGCTCAGCCGGTGATGCTGTTGAACGGCAAGACCTTGCAGCTCTACAAGGCGCTGGATCTCAAGACACACGAAATCGTCGGGGCAGTTTTCGACGGCGATCGCGTGGTGGATCAGCAAGCCGAGCAGGCGGCTGCCGCCCGTGAATGGCGCGTGCAGCACGGCGCACTGACGCCGCAGCTGCTGCAGCGCCTGGTCGAACTGAAGCCGGACGAGAAGCTGGATATCTCGATCTGGTTGAGGGCGGATCTTCAACCTTTGCCTCGTCCCAGGGACACGGCGGCCGACGGCGCAGCGCGCCGTGAAACGGCGGCCAGCTCGATCGGGTTGGCCGTGGAAGCGCCCCGGATCGATCGGGCCGAGAAGGTCCCGGCGTCCCCTGTCTCGATCGATCAGCTGCCCTCCGATGTGCGCTCTCGGCTGTCTGGCGGGGCGGGTTCCAATCAAGCCGCTGCTGAGCAAGCTAAACCGTCAGATGCGCCGCGTCCCGACACGGTGCCGGATCGTTCGGCCGAGTTGCTCCAAGTGGAAGCCTACAAGCAAGCGAACGATGCGGCCCTCAAGGCACAGCTGGTTCCCGTGCAAACGCACTTCGCCCAAGTGTTGCAGGAACACGGTCTGACCGTGGCCTATGCCAGCGAGATCGCGCCCACGGTTGTCATCAAGGGCGTGACGCGTGAGCAGATTGAAGCGCTGGCCTTTCTGCCAGAGATCGATGCAATCTATGCGGTGCCCACGCAGGCTGGATCGCTGCTGGCCGCGGCGCGGCCCACGCAAAATATGGTGCGCGTGAACGACGTCGGCTATAACGGCAGCGGTGTGAATGTCGCCGTGACGGAAGGCGAGCGCGCATTCTTTGCCAATCCTTACCTGACGCTCGTTTCAGCATACGATGGCAGTCAGCCGTATGCTGGTCACCCGACGGCTGTGAGCGGCATCATCAAGAGCACAGCGCCCGGCTTTAGCGGCCTGGCCAATGGTGTGAATCTGTACAACGCCAATGGTAGCTACAGCAGCTGGGTGACGATGACGGCTGCGATGGATTGGGGCACGGCGCACGCCACCGTTCTGAACAACAGCTGGTATTGGGACGATCCCAACAGCGCCGTTTTCTGGGAAGCCGATCGGCGGCAGGACTATTACATGCGTTACAACTACGATTTTGTGGCGGTGGCCGCCGGCAACTTTGGCAACGGCTGCGGCGCCAACTTCAGCAGCTATGTGGTCTCGCCGGCCAAAGGCTTCAACGTGATGTCGGTGGGCAACTACGAAGACGACAACACGCTGGGCTGGTCGGGCGATAATATGGACACCTGCAGCAGCTTTGGCAATCCGGGCGGCGACGCCGCCGGGCTGACGCATGACAAGCCGGAAGTATCGGCGGTCGGCGCGACGATCAGCAGCACGCTGATTTCGTCCTCCGCACTGATCACGCAGAGTATCGGCGGCGTGGGCAGCGGCACCAGCTACGCTTCGCCCATGGTAGCCGCGCTGGCCGCCGACCTGATCGAGGCTCAGCCAACCTTGGCTGACGAGCCGGAGCGTATCAAGGCCATCATCATGGCGAGCGCGCTGCACAACATCGAAGGCCATCAGCGGCTGAGCGATGTCGACGGCGTGGGCGCCATTGACGGCGCGGCGGCGCTGGCCATTGCCGAGCGCGGCGAGAGCAGCGATGAGGGCATTGACTCTTCGACGACCTTCCCCATCTACAAATACCAGTTTGCTTACAAAGGCGAACGCGTGCGTTTTGTGATTGTCTGGTTGTCCAATCCCAACGGGACCTACACCAACGATCCGCTGCCGGCCGATCTGGATCTGACCGCGTTCCGGGCTGATGGCACCACCGTCATGGGTACCTCCAGCAGCATCAACAACGGCTTTGAGATCGTGGACTTTGTCGCGCCGGCGTCAGAGACCTATCGATTCCGCATCTCTAAGTTTAGCTACACCGGTGGCAACACCTGGCTGGGCACGGCGACCTGGCGCGGCACCTATCGGATCTCGCCCGATGTGGGCTACAGCGATCCCCAAGCGACGCCGCTTGGCACGCACCTGGCGGTGTATCCTACCGATTGGTCGCCCACCAACTACTGGCGCGCCTTTGGCATCCGCCCGGTGGGATCTGATCACGATGTGGGGTTATACAGCCGCTCGCAATTTGATGATCCGGGCCAACGCACGTTGCTGGAAGGCAGTTACGCGGTGAGTGGAACGGTGGATTTTGTTGTCGTGGATGGCAATCACTGGTCGAGCGCCGATCAAGAGCAATACCTTGTATCGCGCTGGACGGGCGACGGCGGTTACCGTATCAACTGGTCCAACCAGGGCACGGCGTTGGGGCCGGGTTTATATGGCCCCTATACGATGGGTTCTTCCGAGGTCGTGAAAGTATTCGATGTCTGGTTCTATGCCAATCAACCGTTGAGGATATCGGTCATTCCGGGCGGGGGCAATAGCGCTGATCTGGGCGTCAAGTTGTTCCGCTCCGATTCCGCTGCGCCCACGACGTGGCGTCAAAATCGCGAGCAAGCCCTGCGCACGGGTGATGCTTCCACGTCACCTGGCGCCACCGAGCGCGTCACCTACTGGAACCAGGGCAATCCGAACGATTATCTGGGCCTGGTGGTCTATAGCAAGTCGAACGCCGCGGCGCAGTACTACATTCAGGTCACTGACTTGCGAGTGTATCTGCCACTGATTCGCCGGTAGCGGGAACTCAAGCGGGCTGGGGCGCGTCTGATCAGTGGAGGCAGAATATGCGACGTGTCATGGTCAGTGTGATGTTGGCCGGCAGCTTATTGCTGGCGGCGTGTGGCTCTGAACTGAGCCAGTCGCTGAGCGCGACCATTCAAACGAAGGCGACCAGCGTGAGTGCCGGCACGCGCGCGGCCGAGCGCGCTAGCTCCGCCACCGTTCTGCTAGGTGATGCCGTGCCCTACGAGATCGTCGCGGCCGGTGATCCCATGGTGGGTGTCGGTGAAAGCCCTGTTACTGCAGCCTGGCGACCGGGTGCGAATCTGCCAGAGACGCTGGCCGCTTTCCCGGATGAAGCACAAGCGGCTGTGGAGCCGCTGCGCATGCAAGCGGGTTCCGATCTGTATCTGGCGATCTACGGCGGTGTGCAGCCCAGCAGCGGATACGAAGTGAAGATCATCGCCGTGACCCAGCAAGACAATCGGCTGCAGGTGACGTATCAAGTGGCCGGACCGCCGCCGGGGCAGGGCGCCGCCACGGTGCTGACACATCCATATGTGATTGCGCGCGTGGCTGATACGACGACAGCACCGAGCGATGTGGTCTTTGTGGAGCAGACAATCGTGCGGTAAGGGCCGCTGCATATCGCGGCATGGCGTCAAGGCTGTTTGAGGAGCGAGAGATACTCGCTCCTCTTTTTTTGTGGGATGTCTTCGGCTCTGTGGTAGACTTTGCGCCAGAATGGTGCGTCTGAAATCCGCAATCCGCAATCCACAGTCGACGATCTTGTTGATCTGCCTGTTGGCCTTTGCCCTGCGCCTTGGCCCGCTGTTTGACAATCGCTTCCATCCCGACGAGGCGCTGTTCAGCACGTGGGCGTTAAAGATCGCGCGGGGCGAGAATCTGCTTCTCACCGGCGTGCCGGTCGATAAGCCGCCGCTGCTGCTGTATCTCTCGGCGTTGAGTTTCGTCGTCTTCGGGCAGAGCGAACTGGCCGCGCGGGTGCCGAATTTGATTGCCAGCGTGATCAGCGTGCCGCTGCTTTATCAGCTGACGCGGCGCCATTGGCCGGATGATCACGGCGTTGAACTTCCTGCCTTGCTGCTGGCCCTCTCACCCTTTGCGATTCTCTTTGCCCCGACGGCGTTTCTCGATCCGCTGATGGTGATGTTTGGTCTCGCGGCGTTGGTGGCGGCCTCGCGCGGTCGGGCAGGGTGGGCGGGAATTTTGCTGGGGCTGTCATTCGCCACCAAGGTGCAGGGATTGTTCTTTGCGCCACTGGTCTTTGTGTTGGCGTGGCCGGCTGCGCGAATGAATTCGCGCGCTGATAAGGCAAACACGTTAAAACGTGTTGTGGGACGCTTCTTGTTTGGGTTAGGATGCCTGGTGGCGGCTGTGTTAATCTGGGATCGCACCCGTGGCGGTTTACCCTTCTGGGTGCAGCAAACGATCAACTATGGCGGCATCCGCGCGATTTACGCCAGCGAGCTTGTTCCGCGCCTCACCGGTTGGGTGAACTTCCTGCCGTATTTCTTTGGCCCGATCGTGGGGGTGGCAGGTCTGATCGGTTTGCCGCTCCTGCTCTATCGCGATCTGACGCGCGAGGCCCGCACCCGCGCGGCGTGGATTGATCTGTGGCTGATCACTTACACGATCGGTTTTCTCGCGTTCCATTGGTTCCTCGCCTTCCCCGTCTGGGATCGCTACCTGCTTATTCTCGTCCCTATCGCAGCCCTGTTGTTTGGTCGTTCACTTCAGCTTGTTTTTCAGTCTATCCATCTCGCGGTCTCCCCAACGCTCATTCTCGCAGTTATCACCCTCGCCATCTTGCCCTTTAGCATCACTGCCGCGCGATCCGGCTATCCCCTCGGCGGCGATCACGGCGCAAATGATAGCATTGACCAGGTGGCGGATTACTTGAAAGGTCTGCCGCCGGGCACAGTTGTCTATGATCACTGGCTGGCGTGGCAGTTGGGCTACTATCTGGGTGACGGTTTTGCTTACATTGCCTACTTCGACACACCCGCCGCGCTGGCCGATGATTTGCGCGTGTTTGCCGGACAGGACGATCGTTACGTGATCTTTCCCGCGCGCGAGTTGCCCGGCAAAGTCATCGACGCCATCGCGCAGGTGGGGTATACTTTGACGCCGGTGTTCGCTACCCAAGATCGGTTTGGGCAGACATCGTTCACTATCTATCAAATCGTAAAGCGTAAAACGTAATGCGTACTGCGTAATTGGCATCATGTCACGTCATCCCTCATTCTCGCAGGCCCTCAATCGAAAAGATGCTGTCGCTTTGTTGGCGCTGCTGGCGCTGGTGCTGGCCTTTTTCTGGAAACTCGCCTTCACCAATCTCGTCATCGCGCGTGGCGACATCTTCTACTATTTTTATCCGTACCGTGATTTTGCGGCGCAGGCCGTGCGCGAGGGGCGCGTGGCGCTGTGGAATCCATACCTGTTCATGGGCGCGCCGTTCATGGCGAACAGCCAGGCCGGTTTTTTCTATCCGCTCAACCTGCTGCTGTCGTGGCTGGATGTCACCCGCGCGATTAATTGGACCATCGTGCTGCACATCTTCCTCGCGGCGAGCGGCGCGTATGTCTTCGCCCGATTGAGCCTCCGGCTCTCGATCGCAGCGGCGCTGCTGGCGGCAATCTCCTTCGGGTTGGGCGGCTACCTTGGCACGCAGATCGAACACGTCAATCAGCTGCAAGGGTTGGCGTGGATCGGGTGGATGTTCCTCGCTTACGAATTCGCTCGAAGACGGATCGTGAAAATCGGGTTGCGGAATTTTGCATGGGCGCCGTTAGCGATCTTGATCGCGTTGCAGTTATTGGCCGGGCATACGCAGTCGGTCTTCATCACGTTGGCCGGGCTGGGTTGCTATGCTTTGTGGCAGCTCATTGAATCCATCTTTGCTGAGCGTCCGAGGGGCTGGCGTAATTACTCGTTACTCGTTACTCGTTACTTATTGCCTCTCTTGCTCGCAGTCCTGATCGCCATCGTGCTCTCTGCCATTCAACTGCTGCCCACGCTCGAGCTCACGCGCAACTCGGCGCGCAGCGGCGGCTTGCCCGCGAACTTAGCCGTATCCTTCTCGCTCGATCCGCGCCTGCTGGGTCGCGCCTTGTTGCCCGATTACGAGGGCGCACTTCCCGCTGGAGGCGAATTCACGGCGTTCTTCTCAGTTGCTGCGTTGATGCTGTTGTCCATCGGCGTCACGACGTGGCGGCGGGCCTCTGTACAGACACGGGCCATTGCTGTCGTTGCGGTCATTGGCCTATTCCTGGCGTTGGGCGGCTACAATCCCCTGTACTACGTGCTGCTCAAACTCCCCGGCTTCGATCTCTTTCGCGCGCCCGCCCGCTGGATCGTGCTGTTCGCCTTTGCCGGATCGCTGCTGGCCGGCGTGGGCCTCGACGCGGTGCGCGACCGTCGGGTGTTTTGGAAATCGCTGCTGCTTGCCGTCGCTGTGATGGGGCTGCTGCTCGCGTTGGTCTGGATCGGCATCGGCCTCACGCCCGCCGGCGCCTCTGGCCCGCTTGAGCGACCTTCAACTCAAATGCTCCTGCTGTGGCTCGGCGCGCTGCTGGCGGTGTTCATTCTGGTGATGTGCGCGTTGCGCTTTACTCGTTACTCGTTACTCGTTATTTCTTGCTTCCTGCTTCTTGCCTCTTGCGAACTCTTCCTCGCCACCCGCCAACTCACCTACAATTCCCGCGCCACCGCGCCCGACGCGCTGTTGAGTTTGCGTCCGCCGGTCACGTATTTGCTGCAAGCCGGGCAGGGGGATATGCCGCCCGATCGCTTCCTGTCGATCTCCGACATCTTCTTCGATCCCGGCGACACGACGGAACTGAAATCGATCTTCGCTGATCAACTTTCGGAGGCGGCTTTCTACGATCTGATCGTCGCTACGAAGATGAAAGAAATCCTCGCGCCAAATCTGCCACTGTACTATCGCGTCCCGGCGGTCGACGGCTACGATGGCGGTGTGCTGCCGCTGAAGAATTACCTCGAATTCCAGAAACTCTTTCTGGATTCGGCATTGATTCAAACCGATGGCCGCCTGCGCGAACAACTCAAGTCGATCCCCGATGCGCGCTGGCTCGATTTGATGAATGCGCGTTACATCATCACCGACAAGGTGGGCGATCAATGGTACGACGGGGTGCTGCACGATCTGCGCTTTGTCATTCCGTTAGCGGCTGGTGAGGTGGTCTCGACCACGCAAGTTCCGCCATTGCGCGCTGACGCATTGAGCGTGGTCTATTCTGATCCGCAAGGCGCTGGCCCGCTGGCCCTGATCGCTGTAACGTTTGACGATGGATCGCAACAGCAGCTGGCGGTGCGCGATCAACCGATCGAGACGAAAGAGGGCCGCTCGGCGGTGCGCGTGACGTGGGACAAGCCGCGCCGCGTGACAGCCGTGCAGATGATCGGCGCCGGCGGTTTGACGCTGCATGGCGCCGCGCTGGTCAACTCGCAGAACGGCGCGTTCCAGTCGTTCGTCATCGCGCCGCAGGGCGAGTTTGAATTAGCGCATTCCGGCGATGTGAAAATTTACGAGAACAGCACGGTGCTGCCGCGTGCCTTCTTCGTGAGCGATGTCCAGTTTGCCGCCAGCGATACTGAAGCGGTGCAGTTGATGCAAGCGGCCACGTTCGATCCGGCGAAAACGGTAGTCATCCACGATGGCGGGAAGGAGGGAAAAAGGGAGGGAGAGAACGATCCCTCCATCTCTCCGTCCCTCCGTCCCTCCATCATTTCTTATTCACCAGAGCAGGTTGTGATTGATGTTGAAGCGGCGCGCGATGGCTATCTCGTCCTCACGGATGCTTACTATCCGGGCTGGATCGCCGCGGTCGATGGGCAGCCGGTTGAGATCGATCGGGCCGACCTCATGTTCCGGGCCGTGAAGATTCCAGCGGGGCAGCACCGCGTGGAGCTGCGCTATCAGCCGCCATCGTTCTCGATCGGGTTGGTAATCTTGATCGGGACAGCGCTGGCTCTTGGCGCCGCGTGGTTCCTCGTGCGCCGCCGCCGGGCCCGCGATTGAAATCGCCCCTGCCGGGCTGAAGCCGCGAAGTCGGCCTGCGCCGACTTGCAGGCATTCGAACCGCGTCCGCGCAGGCGGACGATCGGCTGCAAGTCCGGCAGGCGCGAATTCCATTCGCCAGAACGGATTCGTGCGCCGCCGAAACCGATCGCGTGTGCTATAATCTTTGCGCCATGACAGATTCACCTGAAGCGCCCATTCCACAATCCAAAATCCAAAATCCAAAATCGGAAATCGATTTGCCGTACCCGTTGCCGGTGATGGTGGAAAGCCTGCTGTTCGTCGCCAGCGAACCGGCGCCGATCACACAGATCGCCGAAGCGCTGGAAGTGAAAGTGGCCGAGGTGGAGCAAGCGTTGGCCGAGCTGAACGCCGAGATTGGGGCGCGCGGCATGCGCGTGCAGCGCAAGGGCGACAAGGTGCAGTTGACCACGCAGCCGGAATGCGCCCCCTACGTCGAAAAATTCCTCGGCCTCGATCTGACCACGCGCCTGTCCAAGCCCGCGCTGGAAACGCTGGCCATCATCGCCTATCAACAGCCGGTGACGCGCGCGCAGATCGAGCACGTGCGCGGCGTGAACTGCGATGGCGTGTTGTCTACCTTGTTGAATCGCGGCTTGATCGAGGAAGTGGGCCGTTTGGAAACGGCGGGCCGCCCCATTCAGTACGGCACGACCTTTGCATTCTTGCAGCATTTTGGCTTGCGCGGTTTGGAAGACATGCCTTTGCTGCAACCGGAAGAAACGATGGCGCTGCAAGCGCTGGCCGAGCAGGGACAGGCCATTGCCGTCGATCTCGCCATGCCGACTGATCAAACTGGGGGTGAAGCCGCGGCGCCTGCGCCCGATCAACCCACTGTGCCGATTGAGACGCAATTGTCCCTGCTGGGCGATGAAGCCCCGGCGGCTGAACCCGCCGAGGCAGCGGCTGAGGAAGTTGACGCATTCGCCCTGCCGCAAGAATCAGACGTCGAGCTGGCAGAAGTCGATCGGGTTGGTGACGCTACTGCAGCGATTCCGTTTATGCCCGATCAGCCGGAAACGCCGATCGACCTGCAGCCCGGCGAAGAAGAATCATCCAACGAAAACGCCGCGATCTGATCGCGGCGTTTTCGTTCGCTTACTAACCCAGGTTATGCCGACAAGGCTACATACTCTGCGTAAGAATGCGACTGTGGCACGGGCAGCTTGTCTTCGCGCATGCCTTGCACGTGTAGTTCGAGCGCCTCGTACACGCGGCGGGTGACTTGCGCGCGCGTCTTACCGGTAGCCACGCAACCGGGCAGATCGGGCGAGTAAGCCGAATAGTTCCCCTGCGCTTTTTCAATGACGATCAGAAAACGTCGCATGCTATTTCTTCCCTTTCCCCGGTTTAGGTAATTGCGCCTGCTTGAAGATGCTGCTAAGCGTGCCGGGCGCCAGATCATCGTTAGGATGTCCAGCGATTGTCACGCGACCGCTCTTGGTCGCGTGTTTGTATTGACGATGGCTGCCCCTGCTGGCAACAACATACCAGCCATCGTTCTCTGAAGCAGGAAGCGCAACTACAACTGCCCCTGCGCGTCGATCACGGCCACCGCCGCAATCGACACAATCTCGTCCACGTCGTCGCCCGCTTGCAGCACGTGCACCGGCGCGCCCACGCCCAGCAAGATCGGCCCGATGGTCTGCGCGCCGCCCAGCCGTTTCATCAGCTTGTACGCCACGTTGGCCGCTTCCAGATTGGGGAACACCAACACGTTGGCGCTCTTCACTCTGCTGAACGGATAACGCGCTTCGATCAACTCCGGCGTCACCGCCACATCAGCTTGCATCTCGCCATCGACGGCCAACTCAGGCCGTTGGGCGCGCACCAACTCCACGGCGCGGCGCACTTTGGCAGACAGCGGATGCGGCGCGCTGCCGAAGTTGCTGAAGGACACCAGCGCCACGCGCGGCTTCAGATTGAGTTTCTCGGCGAGGTCGGCGGCCAGCAGCGCAATCTCGGCCAGATCTTCCGCAGATGGATCGATGTTCACGGTGGCATCGGTGAAGATGTAGACATTGTCTTTGGCGATCACCAGATACGCGCCCGCGGCCTTGTGAACGCCCGGTCGGGTGTGGAAGATTTGCAGCGCCGGTCGAATGACTTCAGGGTACTCATGTGTCAGGCCCGACACGCAGGCATCGGCGTCGCCCTGCTGCACCATCATCATGCCAAAGATGTTGGGTTCACGCAGCTGCCGCTGCGCCTGGCTCAACGTCAGCCCACGGCGCTGGCGCAGCTCGTAAAAGGCCTGCAGGTACTTCGCCGCGCGATAATCGGAAGCGGGATCAACGATGGTGGGGCAGCAGTGCAAGCCCAGTTCCTGGATCTTCTGCTGGATGATCTCCGGCCGCCCGATCAGGATCGGCTGCCCGATCGCTTCTTCGGCGATGACGGCGGCCGCGCGCAGGATGGTGGCTTCTTCGCCTTCGGGGAAGACGAGGCGCTTGGGCGCGGCCTTGGCCTTGTTGATGATGTTGCGCCGCAGGCGCACGCCGGAGCCGAGCCGTTCCGCCAACTGCTCGCGATACTCGGCGAGATCGATCTGCTTGCGCGCCACGCCAGATTGCATGGCCGCTTCGGCCACGGCGGGCGACACCCACAGCATCACGCGCGGATCGAGCGGCTTGGGGATGATGTAATCGGGTCCGAATTTGAGCGCGGGGATGTTGTAGGCCGTCAACACGGCATCGGGCACATCCTCGTGCGCCAGCGCCGCCAACGCTTTCGCGGCTGCGGCTTTCATCGCTTCGTTGATGGCGCGCGCCTGCACGTCGAGCGCGCCGCGAAAGATGAACGGGAAGCCGAGCACGTTGTTCACCTGGTTCGGGTAATCCGATCGGCCCGTGCACACGATCGCGTCGGGGCGCGCCGCGCGGGCATCTTCGTATTTGATCTCCGGATTGGGATTCGCCATCGCCAGGATCAACGGCTGCGGCTTCATCGCCTTGACCATGTCTTGCGATACGATGTTGGCCACCGACAGACCGACAAACACATCAGCATCCACCAACGCTTCAGCCAACGTGCCCGGCTGATTGCCCTGCGCGAACCTGGCTTTCTCCGGGAACATCTCATGTTTGCGTCCGTGATAGATCAAGCCGGCAATGTCGCACATCCAGATGTGCTCGCGCGGCACGCCCACGGTGACGAACATGTTGGCCGTCGCCACGGCCGCTGCGCCCGCGCCGGAGAACACCACCTTGATGGACTCAATCGACTTGCCGGTGATCTCCAGATAATTCAACAGCGCCGCCGAGCCGATGATGGCCGTGCCGTGTTGATCGTCGTGAAAGACGGGAATATCGAGTTGATCTTGCAGCGTCTTCTCGACGAAGAAGCATTCCGGCGATTTGACATCTTCCAGGTTGATGCCGCCGAAAGTGGGGGCGATGGCCTTCACGACCTGAATCAACACATGCGGATCGTGGGTATCCACCTCGATGTCGAACACGTCCACGTCGGCGAAGCGCTTGAACAGCACGCCCTTGCCTTCCATGACGGGCTTCGACGCCAGCGCGCCGCGATC
>CAYNML010000029.1:56381-63565 GCA_964398185.1 uncultured Anaerolineae bacterium
GCTGCGGCCGGCGCTGCGGCCGGCGCATGGCATCACCTTTGCCCTCGCCGTCATCCTCATCGGACTTGGCTCGTGGTTCTATCACGCCTCGTTGACCTTCGTCGGCCAGTGGTTCGATGTGATGGGCATGTACCTGCTGGGCACGTTCATGGTGTTGTACGCCGCCGCGCGGCTGCAGCCCTTGAGCAGCCGTACGTTCGCACTCAGTTACGTGGCGTTCAATCTCGTGTTGGGGATCAGCCTGATCGTCGTGCCGGAGCTGCGGCGCTACCTGTTCGGCGTGTTACTGGTGGTGACGATTGCGCTGGAATATAGAAACCGGGTTTCTTCAATCAAACGGGAATCGCCGTCTGATCGTGAAAACCCGGTTTCTCCTCGACTTGGCTGCTTCATTGCCGCGCTGTTGATCTATCTGCTCGCGCAGATCATCTGGACGCTCGATCTCAATCACATCATCTGCGATCCGTATGGCCCGCTGCAAGGTCATGCCGTGTGGCACGTGCTCAGTGCGTTCTCCGCCGGCCTGTTATACTTGTACTATCGATCGGAATACCTTGCCCCCACGGCGAATTAAGAAATCCGGGTGCATCGGTGTTCATCCGTGTCCTGATTAACTATGCACATCACCATTCTCGCAGCCGGTTCGCGCGGCGACATTCAGCCCTATTTTGCTCTCGGCGTCGGCCTGCAGGCAGCGGGTCATCGCGTGCGCTTCGCGGCGTTTCGCAACTTCGCCTCGCTGGTTGAACCCTACGGTCTCGAATTCGCGCCCGTCGATGCGGATTTTCAAGCCATCATGGGCGGTGATGACGGGCAGGGGATGGTGGCGTCGGGCGGCAACTTCCTCCAACTCGTGCGCGGCATCGGTCGCACCGTCAAGCCGATCCTGACACAGATCGGCGCTGATTTCTGGCGCGCCTGTCAGGGCACTGACCTGATCATCTCCGGCTTGAATGGCGTGGGTTTCTTCAGTTATGAATTTGCCGATAAGCTGCGCGTGCCGTGTCTCAACGCCAGTGTCGTGCCGCTAATCGCCACGCGCGAGTTCGCCAACCTCATGTGGCCGTGGCACTGGCGCTTGGGCGGAACGTACAACTTGCTCACGCACCGCCTCACGGCTTTCGCCGGCTGGCAGTTGTTTGGCACAGCCATCAACCAGTGGCGGCAGACCACGTTGAACCTGCCGCCGATTTCAAGTCGAGAGGCTGAGAATCGCATTGCACAGATGCCGATGCTGCTGGGGATCAGTAACCACGTCTTGCCCAAACCGCGCGATTGGCCCGCTCACTTCCACTTCACCGGCTACTGGTTCCTGCCCCGCCCGATCGACTTTGCGCCGCCCGACGATCTGGCGCGCTTTCTGGCGGCGGGCGATCCGCCGGTGTGCTTCAGCTTCGGCAGCATGACTGATCGCAACAGCGCTGAACTGACGCACGTGGTGCTTGAGGCATTGAGGAAAACAAAGCGGCGCGGCATCATCGTCACGGCGTGGGGCGGCTTGCAGTCGATCGCAAAATCCGATCAAGTGTTTGCGATCGACACCGTGCCGTTTGATTGGCTGTGGCCGCAGTGCGCGGCGGTGGTGCATCACGGCGGATCTGGAGCGACCTCGGCGGGGCTGCGTGCGGGCGTGCCATCGCTCGTCGTCGCCTTCATGGCCGATCAGCCTTTCTGGGGACGCCGCATCTACGAGTTAGGCTGCGGCCCGCGTCCGATCTTGCGGAAGCGGCTCAGTGCCGATCGGTTAGCTGAAGCGATCGGGCAGGCGATCACCGATCGGGGCATGCAGGAACGCGCCGCCCGGATCGGTCAGCAGATTCGATCGGAAGATGGCAGCGCGCGCGCCGCCGAACTGATCGATCGCTATTTCAAGCTTTCCACGGATCGCGCTGCGGGCGCACGGTGATGGCGTCGAAGGTGACGTGCGGCGGGCTGACGGCCAGCCAGCGGATCACTTGAGCGATGTCTTCGGGTGACATCATGCGGGCTTGCACGTCGGCGGGGGCTTGTTCGTTCCACGCGGCTGTCTGCGTGTTGCCGGGGCACAGTGCATGGACGCGAATGCCGCGCGCCTTGCCCTCCAACGCCAGCACTTCACTCAAGCCCATCAGCCCGTACTTCGAGGCGCTGTAGGCCGCACAGCCGGGATATGGTTCCACGCCCGCCACCGAACTCACGTTGATGATCTGTCCGCCCGCGATGTGCGGCCACACTGCTTTCGACCAGACGAACGCGCCCGTCAGATTGATACCAAGCGTTTCGTGCCACTCATCGGGCGAGAGGTTCTCAAAGGGCGTGAGTTTAAAAACGCCGGCGTTGTTGACCAGCAGATCGATCTGACCGAAGCGCTGCACGACGTCGGCCACGAACGCTTCCGCGCCCGCCGCATCGCGCACGTCGAGCGCTGACCACCACGCTTCGCCGCCTGCCTGCGCGATCTCTTCGGCGGCGGCGCGCACCACGTCGGCGCGGCGTCCCACCAGCCCCACACGAAAATCGGATCGGGCCAGCGCGTGCGCGGCGGCCAGCCCGATGCCCGTTCCACCGCCGGTGATAATGGCTGTTTTCATTTGGGTTGTTTATGCGGCAGCGCTGTAATCTGCCGCGCCAGATCAAAGTCACGCTGCGTCAGGCCGCCCGCAGCATGCGTGGACAGTTCAATCGTGACGTGCTTGTAGCCGAAAATCTTCAGATCGGGATGATGCCCGGCTGCTTCGGCCAGCTGCCCGATGGCGCCCACGAACACAATCGCGTGCGTGAACGACGGCAGGGTGTAGGTGCGCGTCAAGAGCTGGTTGCGCACTTCCCAGTCGGGCAGTTCAGCTAACCGCGCAGCGATCTCGTTTGGAGTGAGTGAAGTCATGTTAAAAACCCTGATTCAGTTGGCGATTGATGTGCTGCATGAATTCATTGCGCGTGGCCTGATTGGTGCGGAACGCGCCCAGCATGGTGCTGGTGACCATGCGCGCATTGGCCTTCTTTACACCGCGCATCATGCCGCACATGTGCAGGCCTTCCAGCACCACCGCCACGCCCTGCGGCTGCAGCGTCTCGTTAATGAAGTCGGCGATCTGGCGCGTCATGCGCTCCTGCACCTGCAGGCGGCGCGCAAACATATCGACGATGCGCGGAATCTTGCTGAGGCCCACGACTTTGCCTTTGGGGATATACGCCACGTGTGCGCGCCCCAGAAACGGCAGCATGTGATGCTCGCACAGGCTCTGATATTCGATGTCGCGCACGATGACCATCTCGTCGTAGTCCACGTCGAACAGCGCGCCGTTGATCAGCGCCACCGGATCGGTGGTGTAGCCAGCCAGCAGTTCGCCGTACATCTTGCGCACGCGCCTGGGCGTGTTCAGCAGGCCGTCGCGGGCCGGGTCCTCGCCGACGTTCAGCAGAATATCGCGCACGGCATGCTCAATGCTCGCCGCGGCGATCGCATCGCGATCGTCCGTCATCGCCGACTCCAGCCACGCGCTGCCCGGCGTCAGCACGGCGTTTTCAAACGGCATCTCGTCCATCTCCAGTAACTCACTGCTCATCATCTGACCGCTCAAGGGGTGTTCCATTTTTATCCTCTTTCTTTGTTGGTCAATAAGTCGTTTTTTTTAGCAATAATTCGGCGCTGGTCTACCGACGTCATTCCTGCACATGGCCGCACTCGCCGGCTGTGGCGGTGGATGCCCGATACCAGCGCTCGGGCATGACGTCGTCTAATTGGCTGTAACTTTGAATTGATTGTTGGGTGTTTCCCACACTTGCACCATGTCCAGTTCGTGCGGCAGGCGCTGCGCGAAACGCCGCCACAAATACATTGCGATGTTCTCGCCCGTGCTGGGCTGCTGCTTGAAATACTCGATCTCCTGATCGAGATAGGTATAGTCCAGATCGCGCAGGATGTCGTGCGCGTGCTCGTCGAGACAGCCCAGATCGAACGCCGTCTCGGTGCGCGGATCGAGTTCGCTGCGCAGCGTGACCTGCACCTGATAGGTGTGGCCGTGCGGCTCGCGGCGATTGCACTTGCCGTACAGCGCGTGATTCTCTTCGTCGGACAGCGCCGGGCTGTGCAGACGGTGCGCTGCGTGAAAGCGATAGCGCCGCCCCAGCCGATAATGTTCGTCGCCCGCGCGATACTCCGCGAAGAAATCGGGCGTTTCCCACACCCGCACCCGATCGGCCTGCGGCGCCCGCCAGGCGATGAGCTCCGCCAGCGCTTCCGTCACCACATTACGGCGGCGCAGTTCGGGCACGTCTTCTGATAGATTGACGTGATCGAATTCATTCCACACGCGCGGATCGATCGCTTGATCCGGCGGCAGGTACACCTCAACCCGATAGTTGTGGCCGTGCCCGGCGGGATTGTTGCATTTGCCGTAGAGCAGGGCGTTCTCGCGGGCGCTCAACTGCGGCGCGTGCGTGCGATGCGCCGCCGAAAAACCGCCGCGCGCGACGAGATATTTCTGGCCGGCGCTGATCAACGCAGCCTCTTCGTCTTCCTCTATCACCTCAAGCGACGTGGCGCGCACACCCGCGGGCAGCTGTGGCTGGACGGCGTCGAAGATCGCCTGCGCCACGTTGGGCGTCGTCGGTTCGATCGGGTCCAGCTGCGCGCTGAGGTTGCGATGATCGAACCCGTCTAGTACGTCGTTGAGCGTTCCTTTCAGATCGGCAATGTTGATGAACATGCCGGTAGCGGGCTTGACCGCGCCGCTGACGCCCAGCCAGCCGCTGAAGTTGTTGCCCTGCCAGCGTCCCGGCGTCAACTGCCGCGACGCCGAGAACTCAAAGCGCTTCAACGTTTCTATAGTCAAGGAATCAGGTTCATAAATTGTTCGGCTGTTTTCTGCCATGTCATCTTCTCCGCATACTGCCGCCCGTTACGGCCCAACTCGCTGCGCTGTGTTTCGTCGTGGAGCAGATCGCTCAACGCGGCGGCCAGCGCGGCTGGATCATTTGGCGGCGCCACCAAACCGCTGTTCGATTTGCGCACCAGCCCCGGCATCGAGGCCGCATCGGATACGACCAGCGGTTTGGCAGCCGCCATGCTTTCCAGACAAACGTTGGCAAAAGCGTCTTGAATACTGGGATGTGTGAAGACGTGGCAGTGCTTAAACTCGGCCACCACGCGCCGGCGATCGTTGATGTCGCCCAGCCACGTCACGTTGTCTTCCACGCCCAGTTCAATGGTCAGGCGTTGCAGCGCGTCCCACTCGAAACCGCCGCCCACGATGCGCACATCGATGTCGGGCAACTGCTGGCGCAGCAGCGGCACGGCGCGAATGAGCGTGTCGATCTTTTTGCGCGGATACAATTTGCTCACGGCCAGCACGGTGGGCCGCCGGGCGTGATCGGGTTCAGAGATGGCCGCCCAGTGCGTGTCCCATTCGGCCAGGTCAATCCCATTGGGGATCGCATGGACTTTGCTTTCATCGACGCCGTAATACTCCACAATCTTACCCTTGGCGTACTCGCTGGGCGTTGTGATCCAGTCTGCCCGGCGCACGTTTTGGCCTTCGAAATAAGCCTGTGCGCGCAGCATCGTGCGAAACGGGTCCGGCTCAGTATCGACTAGATCGGCGAACACGGCGCGCACCGAGGCGATGAAAGGCCGATCGGGGCGGCGGGGCAGCGCGAAGCCGTCGTAATCCAGCCCCAGAATCCAGTCGGCCTGCGCCGGGCGCGGATCGCGCGCAAACTCGACGTTGAACCAGAAGCGATCGAGCGTGAATTGCACGTAGTCGCGCGTGCCCAGCGTTGGATTGACGAACTCGACCTGCGTGCCGCCCGCCTCAACCGCCTGCTTGAGCGACCGGATAAATAGCGCTGTTCCACTGCCTTCTCCCAGCGAGGTCGGCCATGTGGTTAGAAAGAGTGCGTTCTTCATGTCGCATCAGTTGTACCCCGTTGGATAGTATTTGTCAAGGTTTTGTAAATTCATTTAACAATTCAGGCGTTTGCGCCCCTGCGGTGAATTTGGTATGATGACACGCGAGGCAAACATGACAGAAGTCGAGATCGATCCTGAACGGCAGAAAAAAGCCAAACAGTATGCGCGCATCGAACGTCGATTGTATTTCATCGATCTGGGGATCGGCGGGGTGTACGTGATCGCGTGGTTGATCTTCGGGTGGTCGATCGCCGTGAAGAATGCGCTATCGGCCATCTCCACGTCCGATTGGTTTCTGGTGGCCGGCGTGGCGTTTGTGTTTGTGGCGATCCTCTACGTGATCGATCTGCCGCTGTCGTACTACTCCGGCTTTGTGCTGCCGCATCGCTTTGAGTTGTCCACTCAAACGATCGGCGGCTGGATCAGCGATCAGATCAAGTTGATCTTGATTGGCGGCGTGTTTGGCTTCATCTTCATCGAGGTGATCTACGCGGTACTGCGTGCCGCGCCGGAAACCTGGTGGTTATGGGCGGCGGCCATCATGCTGCTGTTCACGGTGGTGCTGGCGAACCTGTCGCCGATCTTGATCATGCCGATCTTCTACAGGGTCGTGCCGCTGGGCGAAGAATACGCGGACCTCTCCGCCCGATTGATCCGCCTGGCTGAACGCGCGCACACCACAGTGCGCGGCGTGTACAAGTTCGACATGAGCCGCCGCACTAAAGCGGCCAACGCCGCGTTGATGGGGCTGGGCAACACGCGCCGCATCGTGTTGGGCGATACGCTGCTCAGCGAATTCAGCGCGGATGAAATCGAGTCTGTCCTCGCGCACGAGTTGGGTCATCACGTCAACAAAGATATTCCCATCGGCATCGTCATGGAGACTGCTTCGACGGTGATCGGCCTGTGGATCGCTTCCGTGGTGATGAATTGGGGTGTGGCGGTATTCGGCTATACCAGTCCTGCCGATCCGGCGAGCCTGCCGTTGTTTGTGCTGGTGATGGGCCTGTTCGGATTGACCACCATGCCGCTGGGCAATGCCTTCTCGCGCTGGCGTGAGCGCAAAGCCGATGCGTATGCTTTGCAAGCGACGCGCAATCCGCAGGCGTTCATCGGGGCGATGACACGATTGGCGAACCAGAACCTGGGCGAAGTCGATCCTGAGCCGTGGGAAGAATTCTTGCTGCACACGCATCCGGCGCTGGGCAAGCGCATCAAAATGGCGGAAGCGTATAAACCGTAGCGCGAGTTGTTAACTCGCGGCGCAAGTTGGCAACTTACCCAATACGTAGCG
>CAYNML010000030.1:0-31545 GCA_964398185.1 uncultured Anaerolineae bacterium
GCGCCGATGAATGCGCGCCGATGAATGCGCGCCGATGAATGCGCGCCGATGAATGCGCGCCGATGAATGAATTCATCGGCTGATACCGAAAACACGTTAAAACGTGTTTCAACACGTTTCGTCTATCAGACGCCGAATTCATTCGGCGGGATCATTCAACGGGATCATTCAACGGCAGGAGGGGCCATGTCATTCTGGCGACTGTACTATCATCTGGTGTGGACGACCAAAGAACGCCAGCCATTGATTGTGCCAGAGATCGAGGAGCGCCTGCTCGGCTATCTCATTCGCAAAGCGGCCGAGTTGGGCGTGTTTGTGTATGCCATCAATAGCGTGCTCGATCACGTGCACCTGATCGTGGCGATTCCCCCGGCGTTGGCAGTGGCTGACGTGGTTAAAAACCTGAAAGGCGCGAGCTCGCATCATCTCAATCACAGTGTGTCGCTGGAATTCCATTTCGAATGGCAGCGCGGCTATGGTGCGCTGTCGTTGGGCGAGCGGCAGCGCGCCAGCGCCGAGGACTACGTCCGCCGACAAAAACAGCATCACCAGCAGCAGACGGTCAATACCTGGCTGGAACGCGCGGATGAATTCGACGAGGGGCCAGCGGATACCGGCCTGGTGCTGGATGGTGTGCTGCCGGTGCTGCGCGAGGAACGCACGCCCTATGAGGTGTTGGGCGAGCCGCCATTTTGAGGTTCCCGCGGATATCCGATGAATGAATTCATCGGCTGACGGGTGAAACACGTTAAAACGTGTTTTAACACGTTTCCTCTGCCAGACGCCGAATTCATTCGGCGGGCATCTGGAACGCGCGGATGAATTCGACGAGGGGCCAGCGGATACCGGCCTGGTGCTGGATGGTGTGCTGCCGGTGCTGCGCGAGGAACGCACGCCCTATGAGGTGTTGGGCGAGCCGCCATTTTGAGGTTCCCGCGGATATCCGATGAATGAATTCATCGGCTGACGGGTGAAACACGTTAAAACGTGTTTTAACACGTTTCCTCTGCCAGACGCCGAATTCATTCGGCGGGCATCATTCGGCGGGCATCATTCGGCGGGTGGAAATTAGATGTATAATCTATACATCTAATCGGGGAGGTGCGCCATGCGTGAAACGATGGTGCGGTTTCAAGTGTATCTGCCTCGTTCGACCTATGAACGTCTGCAAAATCGTGCGGCACAGCATGATTTGACACTCGCGACGCAGGTGCGTGCGGCGCTCGATGACTATCTGGAGCGTGTTGAGTCACAGGACGATGACGGCATCTTGCATGCAGATGATCCCATTTTCCAGATGATTGGCATGTTTTCCAGCAAAGAGGGCGACCTGTCGGTCAACCACGATCACTATCTGTATGGCTGGCCGAAGCGCGAAGAGGTGGCCGTGATACGCGAGAAGCCAGCCAGATCCTACAAGAGCAAATCCACCACCAAGAAGTCGAAAAGAAAATGAATCTACTGGCTGACAGTGTCGCGTGGTTGGCTTTATACGATCGGGGCGATAAGTATCACGCGCGCGCCCAGCGTGCTTTTCGCGAACTGGCTGAGCGCAAGGTGAACTTCATCGTGACCGATTATCTGGTCGCCGAAGCGGTGACGCTGATCATGGGGCGGGCCGGTCATACAACCGCGGTCACGTGCGGAGACTGGTTGCTGAATTCGCCGCGGGTACGCATCATTCGGGCCGACATCGATTTATGGAACGAGACCTGGCAGCTATTCAAACGCTATGATGACAAGGATTTCTCGTTTGTCGATTGCCTGAGTTTCGCCGTCATGCGGCGTGAACGACTGGTGGATGCCTTCACGTTCGATCATCATTTTGAGCAAATGGGCTTTCGGTTGTGGCCGGGAGGAAAATAATGCCGACACAAGTGATCATTGAGCAATTCACCAGCCGCGTGCTGGCCGATAATCCGTTGGGCGATCCGGCGGCGCGCAGTCTGCCGATCATTCTGCCGCCCGATTACGAGTCGAGCGGCAAACGCTACCCGGTAATCTACGGGTTGACGGGCTTCACCGGCAGCGGCCTGTCCATGCTGAACTTCGCCGCGTGGCAGCCCACTCTGCCGCAGCGCATCGATCGCTTGATGGCCGAGGGCAAACTGCTGCCCGCCATCTACGTGCTGCCCGATTGCTTCACACGCTATGGCGGCAGCCAGTATCTCAACTCGACGGCCATCGGCCGCTACGAAGATTACGTGATCGACGAGATCGTGCCGTACATCGATCGGACGTATCGCACCATCGCGGAAGCGGCGGGGCGCGGCGTGTTCGGCAAATCAAGCGGTGGCTACGGCGCGATCACGCTGGGCATGAAGCATCCCGATGTGTTCGGCGCGGTCGCCTGTCACAGCGGCGACATGGCCTTCGATCTGGTTTATCGCCCCGACTTCCCCAAATTCGCCAACGCCATTCAGAAAGCGGGCGGCGTCGATCACTGGCTGAACGAGTTTGAGAATAAGGTCAAGAAGGAAGGGCGCGATATCGAGGCGATGAATATCCTCGCCATGGCGGCGGCGTACTCACCCAATCCGCTGGCTCAACCGCTCCCGATCGATTTTCCGTTCGATCTGGACACGTGCGAATTGAAGCCCGACGTGTGGGCGCGCTGGCTGGAATTCGATCCGGTACAGCTGGCCGATCGGTATGCGGACAACCTGAAGCGATTGCGCCTGTTGTTCATCGACTGTGGCTCGCGCGATGAGTTCAACCTGCACTTCGGCGCGCGCCAGCTCGTCAAGAAACTGCAAGCGCTCGGTGTGCCGCACGCATACGAAGAGTTCGACGACGGGCACATGAATGTGAGTTATCGGTATGAGGTATCATTACCGAAGATCGTTAGAGCGCTACAGGCTGCGCCATAAATTCAGCAACGAGTAATGAGTAACGAGTAAGCCGCTGGTTACGCATTACTCGTTACTCATTACGTTTTGGGAGGAGACCTTGTCCAAGTTCAACGGCAGTTATATTCCCGCGTCGGCCATGACCATCTTCGCGCATCCCGACGATGCCGAGTTCACCATCGGCGGGACGATTGCGAAGTGGGCGGCCGCCGGGTGTGAGATCACCATGCTGCTGTGTACCAGCGGCAACGTCGGCACGCACGATCCCAGGTACACGCTCAAGACGCTGGCCAAAACGCGCGAGACCGAGCAGAAGGCTGTGGCCGACTTCTTCGGCGTGAAGCACGTTGTCTTCCTGCGCTTCGACGATTGCGCGCTGGAACCCTCGCTGGAGTTGAGCCGCAAGGTGGTGCGCGCCATCCGCAAGCGCAAACCCGAGGTCGTGCTGTGCGGCGATCCCGAAGGCTGGTTCTACGGCAGCAACTATATCAACCATCCCGATCACCGCGCGGCGGCCATCGTCGCGCTGGAATCCGTTTTCCCGCGCGCGGAGATGGAATTGTTCTGGCCGGAAGAAGGCCCGGTGCACAAAGTCCACGCGGTCTACATCCACGGCGCGAAGAAGGTCGACACCGCGATCGATATTTCCACCACGCTCGACAAGAAAGCAGATGCGCTCAAGCTGCATAAAAGCCAGATGGGTGACTGGGATCCCACGGAGATGATCACACAGTGGGCGCAGGAAGAAGCCAGGGATTTCCGCCAGCGGGCGAAGAAGAAAGGCCAGAAGGCCAAAGCCGACGACGGCGGCAAGTTGAAGTACGCCGAAGCGTTTCGCGTCATGACCCTGGTCGATCAACCGCAGGAGTCGTAATCCGTCATTGCGAGGAAGCCGCCTTGTTTGCGGCTGCCGCAGCAGTCTCCTTACGCATCAACAACGTCACGTGCCCTTCCGGCCAACAACCAACAACCAACAACTAACAACTAACAACTAACAACTAACAACCAGAGGAACTATGGCTAAGTTTGACAGTGACTGGATCCCCCGCAGCGCGATGACGATCTTCGCGCATCCCGACGACATGGAGTTTTCGTGCGGCGCGACGCTGGCCAAGTGGGCACGCGCCGGGTGTGACATCACCGTGGTGTTGTGCACCAGCGGCAACGTCGGCACGCACGATGTGAAGTTCACGCCGTACACCCTCGCCGCGCTGCGCGAGGAAGAACAGAAGAATGCCTGCGCCGTGCTGGGCATCCAACATATCGAATTTCTGCGCCACGACGACAGCCGCCTCGTGGCGGACCTGACATTGCGCCGTGAACTGGTCCATCTCATCCGCAAATACAAGCCCGAGGTGGTGTTCTGCGGTGATCCGAACCTGGTGTTCTGGGGCAGCAATCGCATCAACCATCCCGATCATCGCGCGGCGGCATTAGCTGCGCTTGAAGCGATCTTCCCCTGCGCCTCGATGGAACTGCTGTGGCCCGAAGAAGGTCCCGTGCACGAAGTCCACGGCGTTTACGTCCGCGCCTTTGAACATCTGGACACCTGGATTGATGTGACGGACACGATCGAGTTGAAGATCAAGGCGCTGCGCGAGCATCACTGCCAGCTGGACGATTACAAGGAACTTGAAGAAACTATCCGTCAACGAGCAGCGGACGCGGGCAGGGAAAAAGGTATGGCGTTTGCGGAGAGCTTCCGCGTGGTGCGTCTGAAGGAGTAATTCTATCAGGCGTCATTGCGAGCGCAGTTTGCGAAGCAATCTCGTGATCGAAAGGGGAGATTGCTTCGTCGGCCTACGGCCTCCTCGCAATGACACGTGTCGAGGGAAATATGAACGACTTCATCGAACGATTGCAGCGTGGCCCGGTGTTGTGCGACGGGGCGATGGGCACACAGCTGCACGCGCACGGCATCACCTTTGAGCATTCGCTCGACGGCTTGAATCTCACCCAGCCTGACGTGGTCTTGAGCGTGCATCGCGGCTACGTGGAAGCAGGCGCTGATCTGCTGGAGACCAACACCTTCGGCGGCAATCGCTTCCGGCTGGCCGAGCATGATCTGGATGACAAGGCCGCCGAGATCAACCGCTCGGGGGTGCGCTTGGCGCGCAAGGCTGCGAATGAATCGCGCCGCCAGATCTACGTCGCCGGCTCAGTCGGGCCGGTGGGCGTGCGCCTCGCACCGTTGGGACGCGTGACGGCGGCCGAAGCATTTGCGGCCTTCAAAGAGCAGATCGCCGCGCTGAACGAAGCCGGCGTCGATGTGCTGATCTTCGAAACCTTCAGCGATCTCAACGAGATCGTGCAGGCCATCACCGCCGCGCGTGAAGTGAATCCGAATCTGCCCCTCATCGCGCAGATGACGTTCACCGAAGACGGCTGCACGCCGCTGGGCGATACGCCCGCAGATGTGGCGCGCAAATTGTGCGAACTCGAAGTCGATGTGATCGGCGCGAATTGCAGCGTGGGACCGGCCAAGCTGCTGCCGGTGGTGCAGGCCCTGGCGCGGCACGCCGCGCAGGTGGACTGCCGTCCGCTGGTGTCGATTCAGCCCAACGCCGGTTGGCCGCAGCGTCTGGGCTCGCGCTTGATCTATCCCGCCACGCCGGAATACTTCGGCGATTTTGCGCGGCGCTTCCTGCAAGCCGGCGCCTCCATCATCGGCGGGTGCTGCGGCACTACACCCGATCACATTCGCGCGATGCGAGCGGCGCTCGATGACGTGGAACTGAAACGATCGGTCGCCGTCGAAGTGCGCGAGGTGATTGCGGAGGCCGCGGAAGACCGATCGGGTTTAGCTGAGCCGATCGCGCCCACGCAGCTGGCCGAAAAACTCGCCACGGGACAGTTCGTCACCGCCATCGAAGTCGATCCGCCGCGCGGGCACAGCGCCAATCGCTTGATCGAAACAGCCCGCGAATTAAAGCGCGCGGGCTTCGACGTGATGAACATCGCCGATACGCCCATGGCCCGCATGCGCATGAGCGCGTGGGCGCTGGCGCACTTGATCCAGCGCGACACCGAGATGGAAACGGTGCTGCACTTCCCCACGCGCGGCCGCAACCTCTTGCGTGTACAGGGCGATCTGCTGGCCGCGCACGCGTTGGGCATTCGCAACCTGCTGGTGATGATGGGCGATCCGCCGTCGGTGGGCGACTATCCCGAAGCGGGCGATCAGCACGACATCGTGCCGTCGGGGCTGGTGAAATTGATCAAAGCCAGTTTGAACAGCGGCAAAGATTCGGCGGGCAATTCCATTGGCGTGGGCACGTCGTTTCACGTGGGCGTGGCGGTGAATTTCTATCCGCAGGATCTGGAGCGCGAGATCAAGACCTTCCGCAAGAAGCTGGTGGCGGGCGCGGACTTTGCCGTGTCGCAGCCGATCTTCGATGTGACGCCCGTCCGATCGTTCTTGCAGCGTTATCGCGACCAATTCGGCGAGGTGCCGATTCCGATCATGGGCGGGGTGCTGCCCCCAGCGTCATTACGCAATGCGGAATTCCTGCACAACGAATTGCCGAGCATCATCCTGCCAGAGTGGGCCATGGAGCGGATGCGTAAGGCTGAAGATGGCCGCAAAGAGGGGATCAAGATCGCGCGTGAGGCGCTGCTGGAATTGCGCGAGGTCCTGCAGGGCGTGTACGTGATGCCGATGTTTGGACGCTACGATTCGGCGGCGGAAGTGATTGAAGGTGTGAAATAGGGGCGAGGCATTCGCGCACGGACCACTGACAGCCATGCTGCCGTACATGGTTCAGATGCTGATCAACAAAGAATCTGTGGCGAATGCCTCGCCCCTACCGAATAGAATGAAATGCCGCCGGGTGATCCTTGATCGCCCGGCGGCTGCCTGTTAAGCGTTAATCTGGCGGGACAGCAACTCAAACGCATCTTCAAGGTTCCGAACAGTTGAGTCACGCGAGCCTGTCGTTGTGTGCAAATGATGAGGATGCGTTTTGATCTCAGGGTGGTGCGGGGCGTTATCCCAACCGGCAATGAGCTTCTCGGATTCGTCCAGCCAATAATAACTGTATTTCTTCAGGCGGCCGTCGATCCACACTTCCGAAACCCGCAGACTGCTCCCGTCGGCCAGCAGGAGATGGGCCTTGTAGAGTTCGATCCCTTCGCGCACCAGATGGTCAACAGCTACAATCCCGATTACCAGACCACGGTAGCGAGCCAGCAGCTCTTCTTTCACGGCACCGCTTCCATTTTTTGCAGTGCGACCCGCGCCTTTTCCGCCCGGTCGAAGACCGTTGTCCAGAAGAACCAATCGTTGTAGTCTTCGTGCGCCTGCAAGGTGTTCAGGGTGCGGAGCTTCTTGCGCTCGAATTGCGCGAAGGTCAAGCCATAGCGGCGCTCGTAGCGGCGAATGTGGAGCGCGGCCTCGCGTTGTTCCTTGCTGAGCTCACGCGCCCGCTGCTTCGCGGCCGCGCGCAGCGCCGTGCGCAACAAGCGATCCTGCTCGCCGCTGGTGAGAAACTCGATGGCGTTCGGCACGTGTATTTCAACGCTTTTCATCGCGGCCTCATTTCAAGGTTATTCTTGCGAGAATTATAGCATAGCCTCAGGGTCATTCCGTCGCGCAGCACAGGCTGCAACCGCTGCAATAAGCCAGCGCCGCCGGGTGATCTTCGATCGCCCGGCGGCGTTTTTTGCGCGGGGCGTTACGGGATGCGCTTCAACGTCACCTCGGCAGCATTCTGCAGCGGCGGGATATATTTCAGGGTATCGCCTCGGCAAGAGTAGGTCGAGGTATTGAACAACGGATCGAGCGAGAGGCCAAATAGATCGGCCATTTCGGCGGGCGTGCCTGAGAATAGTTCGCGCTTGCCCGTCCCGGCGCTGACCTGCAAGCCGTCAAGCTGCACGTTGGAGAAAGCCAGCTGATCTGATTTGGCCGTGTAGCGCGCCGTCGCGTCGCCGTCGATGACGACGGTTAAGTTCAGCGACAGACCCTGAACGGGGACTTTCACCTTCATGGTGAAATGATTGACGGTGACACGCGCCTGACCGTTCCGATCGAACTGGTAGGTAATGGGGCCGGAATCATTCTGCACCTGCCCTTGTACCCCAAGCGATGTGACATAGCTGAGCAAATCTTCAACTTGCCATTTGCCGACGAGACACGCCGCACCGCTGATGGGCGTGGGGGTGTTCGTCGGAGCGGGTGTGTTCGTCGGTCGGGGTGTGCCAGTCGGCTGCGGCGTGCGCGTGGGCGCCGGTGTGGTGGGAACCGCCGTCAGTGGCACAGGCGTGGCGGTGGCGACCGCGCTGCCCGTGCAGGCTGCTAGAAACAGCATGGCGGCCAGCAGGATGGGCAGCGCCGTTCGCGAGAAATTGGACATGGGATACTCCTGGTGGCAGTCGTTCATGGAGGCGCTATTTTACCGCTTTGACATTAATGACGGATAGTGAAGCTGTAAGGGAGGCATGAGAGACTCACAAGTGAGCGGGTATAGCACGCACCACGCCTCACGTTTCCCCTGACCAATTTCCTACACGCGAGTTTCCACCGGGCGCGCAAAGTACCAAAGTACGCCGCGCGATGGCGGTTTGCAGTAGGTTGGTACTACTGACAACCGCGCCTCCTCCGCCTATGATGGGAGCGGTTTAATTACCGGGTTGAGGAGGAAACAATGAAATCCCTTGATTGGCCGCGCCCCACATTGAAGCATGTTTTACTGTTGAACTTGATCGGCTGGTTGTTGATGCTGCTACTCCTGTTGCTCGCGCCGCACATCGCCGCCGCACAGCCACTCGATACCCCGCAGGCGCCCCCGGCCACCTACCAAGTCTATCTGCCGTTGATCAGCCGGCCGGCCAGCCGCATCGGACCGATCACGCCGCTCAGCGCCAGCGTGCCGCGCTACGGCAAGTTCGAGATTGCCTTCGCCATCACGACCACGGCCACCAACCTGTACTTTCCGCATGATCCTGCCGCGCCTTACAACGAGCGCGGCGTCACCGTCGATCTGCTGATCACGAATCCGGCTGGCAGCGAGAAGACGGTGCCGTGCTTCTATTATCAACCGGTCGATGCCAACCTCACGCCCGTCGGCCAACCCGATTGGCGCTGCCGCTATTCGCCGGAAACGATCGGCGTGTGGCGCTACCGCGTGAGGCTGATCGATGCGATCGGGCCGGCCGAGAGCGCCGGGCAGTCGTTCACGGTCACTTCATCCAACAGCCGCGGCTTCGTGCGCGTCAGCCCCACCGACTCGCACTACTTCGAATTCGATGATGGCACGCCCTTCCTTGCGCCGTTGATCAACGTGGAGTGGGGCAATCCGTTGAGCAACCTGAACTTGATCCGCGCGAATATTCCCAAGTGGGGCGCGAACGGCGTGCGCTTTGTGCGCTGGCTGCCCACCGGCGAAGGCGCCAATGCCGTCACGCCCTACGGTGACGACGAACGCATCTCCTGGCAGTTTGGCGACGGCTGGACTCGGCCGGAAAATCCCGATGCCGGCAAGCTGTTCAGTTACGAGCCTTACTTCTATTCCCATCAATACGTCAGCGCGGCGCCGGGCGCGAGTTATCGCTTGACGTTTCGCGCGCGCGTGGAAGGCCAGCGTGTGCTGCGCGTCAGCCTGGGCGCTGTTTCCGGTGCGGCGGTGAGCATCGATATTTGCGGGAGCGGCAGCACTTATCACCAGGCGCAGGGCGGAACGTGCACGGTGCAGCGCGCCGGCTGGTACACCTACACGCTGCGTTACACCAACACCAGCGCGGCGCTGCTGGAAGTGGCGCCCAGCGGCCTCTATGTCAGCGCCGATGCGCCCGCGCCGTATGACAGCGTTCAGGCCGGCCAGGTGGCCGTGGGGAACATGCAGTTGCAGCGCGCCGCCGGCGGCGGCTGGGGACCCAACTTGCTGGCGCGCAGCGATCCCGATACCTTCCTGTATGTCGATCAAGTTGAAGCGGCGAAGTTGGACGAAGTCCTGCGCTTGAGCGAACTGGCCGGGGTCTATCACAAGCTGGCCTTGTTCCACAAGAACGATCTGCTGTCCAGCAAAATTCTGCCCGACGGAACAACCGCCGCCGCCGACGATTTCGATCGCTTCTACGCGGGGCCGGGCTCGGCGAATCGCCGCCACGAGCTGGCCTATGCGCGCTACTTTGCCGCGCGCTGGTCGTATTCCACGGCCTTGCATTCGGTGGAACTGGCCAACGAAAACATGCTGTCCGACATCAGCTACGAAACGGCCTTCAGCGTATTGGCGGCGTTCCGGCAGGCGGCGTCCCGGCCCGTGTTGATTTCCAATTCCTTCTGGGGCTACTTTGTGGTGCCGTTCTGGACCGATCCGCGCGCCAGCTTAATGGACTATGCCGACAAGCACTGGTACGCGCGCCCCACCGGCGACGGCGAACTGGTCAGCAATCTCTATACCGACTCGGCGGGCAATGTGCGCCAGTGCCAGCGCCGCTTTGCCGAATATCGCGCCGAGTTTGCGCAGAACAAGCCTATCGTGCGCGGCGAGACCGGGGTCTGGCCGGTGGGCGATGACAACAACATGGACCTGGGCGCAGGCGCGCCGACGTACTATCACAAGCAGCTGTGGGCGCAGATGGGCGATCAGTGCGGGGGCGAGTGGTACACCGACTACCTCGACGATCACAACCTGTGGGGCGAGTATCTGCGCTACGAGCAGTTCTTGCAGGGCGAGCCGCTGACCAACGGGCGTTACGCCGACATCGGCAGCGATACCGGCGCGATCAAGATCACCAACAGCGCGGGCGCCGCGCGCGCGTGGGGCAAGCTCGATGCGGTGGCGGGGCGCGGCCTGATCTGGATCGACAATGCCAACGACACGTGGCAGCGCGTGGCCAACGGGCAGAGCGTCACGCCCGCGTCGGCGTCCGTGGAGATCAACGGTGTGCCGAACGGCTCATACCAGGTGACGTGGTTCAACACGGCCACCGGCGCGACAACCACCGCCGCGCAGACTGCCGCCAATGGCAAGTTGACGCTCAGCGTCTCGGCGCTGGCGCACGATGTGGCGGTGAAGATCAAAAAGCAGTGATCGGTGATTGATGAAAACGTCTCTGCGTGGAGGTCATGCCTGATGCGCAAGTTCTTGATGGGCCTCGTTCTCGCCATTGCCCCGCTGCTGGTTGTTACCCACGCCCGATCGGCGCCGGCGACCCCCACGGCCCCGCCGGCGCTGGGCGGCTGCCCGGTGCTGCCCGCCAACAACATCTGGAATGTGCCCGTCGACACCTTGCCGGTCGATGCGAGTTCTAGCACCTACATCAACACCATCGGCGCAACACGGCACGTACACGCCGACTTCGGATCGGGTCTGTGGGACGGCGGGCCGATCGGGATTCCGTTTCTCGTCGTGTCGCAGACGCAGCCGCTGGTCGACATCCACTGGACGGCTTACGGCGACGAAAGCGACCCCGGCCCGTATCCCGTGCCGACGGCCGCGCCCATCGAAGGCGGCCCGAGCAGCGACGGCGATCGTCACGTCTTGGTCGTGCGCCAGGGCGAATGCAAGTTGTATGAACTGTATCGCGCCTTTCCCAAAGTGAACGGCAGTTGGGATGCGGATTCCGGCGCGGTATACACGCTGACCCTCAACGGCCCGCTGCGCCCCGCCGGTTGGACCTCGGCCGATGCGGCGGGCCTGCCCATCCTGCCCGGATTGGTGCGCTATGATGAAGTGGCCGCGGGTGAGATCAATCACGCGCTGCGTTTCACTGTGCCGCAGACGCGCCGCGCCTATGTGTGGCCCGCGCGGCACTTCGCGTCGAACCTCACCGGATTGCAGTATCCGCCCATGGGGCAGCGCTTTCGCCTGAAAGCAAGTTTTGTGATCGACGACGCCTTCTCGCCGCACGCGCAGGTGATTCTGCGCGCTTTGAAGAAGTACGGCATGATTTTGGCCGATAACGGATCGGCGTGGTACATCAGCGGCGCGCCCGACGAGCGCTGGGATAACGACGTGTTACATGAACTGGACGTAGTGGTCGGTTCGGACTTTGAGGCGGTGGATGTGTCGTCGCTGATGGTCGATGCGAATTCGGGGCAAGTGCTGACGGACTTCACGCTCAACCCGTCACCCCCGGCCCGCGCGATCGATCCCGGCGGCTCGACGAGTTATCAACTCGCGGCGGCGATTCATGGCTACTGGAGCGGCCCGGTGACGGTTACGGTGAGTTCGCCGTCGCCGAGTGTGACGATCGGGTTGAGTGGATCGAGCGTGCCGGTGCCGGGATCGATCACGCTGCTCGTCACCGACACCCATCCCGGCGGCTCGCCCGCGATCTGGTATTCGATCCCGATCACAGCTACGGGCGGCGGTGTGACGCATGTGCTGCAGGCGGGCCTGTTGATCGGCGGCCCCAAAGTTTACCTGCCGCTGGTGAGAAAGAACTGAGCGATCAGCCTGGCCGGATCTCCACTGTGCCCGGGCTGCGCTTGCGGGTGTGCGGGCGCATGGTGGCTTCGTTGTAGCCGTCACCTCCGGGGCTGGTCAATCGGCGGGTCGCTCCAGTCATAAAGTCGCCTTACGCCGTGGCGCGGGCTTCCAACCTGCGCCACGGCGCTTCAATTGAACCAACGCCCCTTCTCCTGTTACTATAACAGTAACAATTCTCTATCCCGGAAAGGATATGGACATGAAGCAGCGTTGGTTAACTCTGTTTTTGGTTGTGGCGATAATCGCGGCGATGGTGGGCGTCGGGCCGGTGGGGGTGGCACGGGCGCAGACGGGAATTACTTACTATTCGCAAGGCAGCCTTGCGCCGAATCTACTGGCAAGTTGGAATACCATTCGTGGTGGTGGTGGCAGTTCCCCTGCTAGCTTCACAAGCGGCGATATCTTCGTCATCCAGAATGGGCACAACATGACGACGAGTGCAACATGGTCAATTTCTGGAACGGGCTCCAGATTATGGATTGAAAGTGGCGGTACGCTGACCGCAAACAATGCTGTAACCTTGGCAGCAGTGACAACATTTCAAATTGATAACGGCGGGACGTATGTGCACAATAACGGAACCGCGTATGGAACCTCAATATTTCAGGGAACAGAAAGCTTCTCGGTAAACAGTACTGTGGTGATTAACAACTCAAACACAACTGGACCATCAAATGTCACATTTGGTAACCTCACCATCAATTTCACATCTGATCCCGGAGGGTCTGTAAATTGTGCGGGCGGCGTGACTGCAATTAATGGCAATCTCACAATTCAAAGCACCAGCACTCGTGAATTCAGATTGACTGGAAATACAAGCTTAACGCTGAACCTTGTCGGGAACCTTACAATCAGTGGAGGAACCCTTAATCTCACTAATGGCTCGGGGGCGCCGACAATCAACATGGGTGGAAACTTCAGCCAGACAGGAGGGACTTTTACATCTTCGGGGAGTGTGGCTACAGTTGTATTTACTGGCGGTTCATCTATCGTTACTTTCTCAACGTCGGGCGGAACGTTTACAAACGGTAACATCAACTGGCAAATTGCTTCCGGCAAGACAGTTGGATTGAACACGAATTTCGGCGCAGGCGGATGGGTGAATGCGGCGCGCACGATGACGGTGAACGGTGCCTTCCAAATCAATCAAGGTGCCTGGCCAGGGAATACGGGCACCTGGTCTTATGGCGCGGCGGGAACCCTAGTCTATAACAATAGTACCGGCTCGTATGGGGTTGGCAATGATAATTACTGGCCCACCACCAACGGGCCGGTGAACGTCACCGTTCTCGGTGCGGGCGGCATCACGATGAATGTAGCGCGCACGGTCAACGGCCTGTTCCAGACCTCGGCGCAAGTGATCAACGGCGGCAACCTCACACTGAATGGCACAACTCAGATCAACACAGGCGGATATTTCAGCGCGTCTTCCCCCACCTACGGCGGCAGCTCCACCCTGATTTACAATCCGGGCGGAAACTACAACACCTCATACGAATGGGTTACGGGCGGTACGGTGGGCAGCGGCGTTTCGCAGAATGTCATCGTGCAGAACAACACCAACCTCAACGTCAGCGGCGCACATACCGTTCCTGGCACGCTTACTGTGGACAGCGGATCGACCATCGCCTTCGACAACAGCCTGACGGTGAACGGCAGCGCCACCATCAACGGCACGGCGCAGATCAACACGGGCGGATACTTCGCCAACTCGCCGACCTATGGCAGTTCGGCGCTGCTGATTTACAACACGGGCGGGGTCTATGATCGCCGGGTGGAATGGAACGCCGCCAGCGGCGCGGGCTATCCGCATCACGTGCAACTCTCCAACAGTACCGCTCTCAATCCGGGCGGCAATGGCAACCAGAATACGGCCTTCGCCCTGGCCGGCAATTTGACGATCGATAACGGATCGGCTCTGTATATGGACTATGGCAGCAACGATATGAACGTGCCATTGACCGTGGGCGGCCATTTGACCTTGAACGGCAGCCTGTCGCTGTCTGATAACATCGGCGGGGATGCGGCTGTCGGCGGCAACTGGACCAACAGCGGCACCTTCACGCCCAACCATCGCGCCGTCTTCTTCAACGGCTCAGCGCCGCAACAGCTGGCAGGCGCGACGACGTTCGACTATCTCACCCTCAACAACGCCAGCGGATTGACGCTCAACAGCAATGTCGCCGTCAATCAAACCCTCGATCTGGCAAATGGCGACATCAGCACAGGCAGTAACGTCCTGACGCTCGGCGGCAGCGTCACCGGCAGCGGCGATGTCGTCGGCACCGCGCGGCGCACCAGTCTGGCCGCCAACACGGCCTACGCGTTTAGCAACGCACGGACACAGTTGACGTTTGTCTCGCCGCTCAGCATCCCGCAAATGGATGTGACCCTGGCCAAGTCGACGCCGCCCAGTTTTGTCTACGCCTTGCCGCGGCGCTACACCTTGTCAGAGCCGGGTGTGGCGTTCAGCGCCATCGTGCAACTGGCTTACAAGCCCGCCGAGATTCCCGGCGGCACGGTCGAGAACAACATTCGCCTGTGGCGCTACGACACTGGCGCCAGCGCTTGGGAAAATCGCGGCGGAACGGTGCTGACCTTTGTTTCACCCTGGGGCGCGGTCAGCCAGACGGGCATTACGCAGTTTTCGGATTGGGTTCTATCGGGGGTAACGCCCACCTCCGTCACCCTCACCGGCCTCGACGCGCAGCCGCAGTCCAACGATCTGTGGCTGGGGGCGGGCCTGCTGCTGGGTGTGGTCCTGCTCCTCATCGGCTGGCAGATGCAGCGGCGGCGTGCTTGAGTGCGCTTGTCATGAAAACGGAGCGAGTGTGTCACACTCGCTCCGTTTTTATGGCGCCAGGGCCGCCAGCCAGACCCGTGTCAATTCGTCGTAGCCGCGCGCGTTGGGATGAATGCCGTCCGCGAACATCCACGCGGGCGTGTTGAAGATCGCCGCCACATCGACCAGCGTCGCGGCGTGCTGTGCGGCCTGCGCCGCAATGATCGTGTCATAGCGCTGTGCCTGCTGCGCCATCCGCGCCCACTCGTCCGCCGTGATCGATCGGAACACACCGCTGGTCTGCACCGGGCCGATCGACGGATTGTGCAACCGCGCGATGAAAATCCGCGCGCCGGTGTCCTGCAGCCGATCGAGCAACTCAGCCAGATCAGCCGCAAACCGATCGGCCTCCTGCGCTTCTTCGGCTGCCGTTGGATCGCCATACTCGTAAAGGTAAAACAGATCATTCACGCCAATCCACACCGTGGCGATCTTGTCCCCGCTCGCGTCATGCAGAACTTTCACGGCCTGATCGATCTGATTGGGTGCGCCACCTGTGCCCTGCAGCAGATCGTGTGAAGTCCAACCGGGCTGCGCCAGGTTGACCAGCTGCGTTTGTGATCGCATTGACTGAACGAGCGGCAGCAGGCGGTGCGGCCAGCCGCCGCCCGGCGCGCCGCCCGGCGCATCGTCTTTGTCCCCAAAGGTCAGACTATCACCCAGCGTGACGATGGTGAGCGGCGGCAGCGGTGTCATCGTCGGCGCGATCGTCACAGTGACCGTCGGGCGCGGTGAAGCGATCGGGCGGGGTAAGGCCGCCTGAGTCTGGCACGCTGCCAACGCGGCCATCAGCCAGAACAACCCTAATCCCCGCCACATGATCGCGTTCCTGAATCAACCGCTGTTATCTTAGCACAGCCGGCAGCATCACCGTGCAATTGCTGCGGCTGAACTCCGACGAGCCGATCGGCACGATCACGATCAGCGATTCAAACGCGGTGTAGCAGCCGGAGTCGGGCGACGGATCGATGATCTGCCAGTTGCCGTTGGAGTCGGTGGTGGCGCGGCCCACGTACGTTTTGCCTTCGCCGTAGCCGCTGGCATCCACCCCGACGCGATACAACTCGATTTCGGTGAGCACCAGAAAGGCGCTGGCCGAAGCGCGGCCTTGCACCACACCGGTGCTGCGATTGACCGACGTGATCACCAGCCCCGGCGCATTGATGATGTTCGTCGCATTGCTGCTGGCGTCTTTGTCGATGCCCAGCCCGCCGTTGTCGTAAATGCTGACATTGTTCCAGAAGTTGGCCGCCGCGCCGTTGCGCTCGCCAAGGCCGTCGTACACGTTGCCCGTGAGCGTGGTATTCGAGATAATCGTGCCCTGCGTCGCCGTGCCGTCCAGCAGCACGCCGTAGGCGCCATTCCCGACCACGCTGTTATACAAGATCGTGTTGGGACCGGAGTCGAACACGGCGAGGCCGCTGCCGTTGTTGCCATTGATCAGGTTGTATGCAGACGAACTGTCGCCCCCCAACGTGTTGTCATGGGCATCGCTATCAAGGGTGATACCGTTGCCCAAATTGTTCACGATGTCGTTGTACTTCACCACGTTGCCGGTTGTGGTGGGGCCATCAAGGTACACGCCATCCAAGGTATTGTTTCCAATGACGTTGGCGCTGGTGATCACATCGCCGCCGACGACGTTATCGTACGCACCGTTGATGAGGCTGACGCCATCGCCCGTGTTGTAGCGGATGCTGTTCGCCAGCACCTGGTTGCTGTGCGTGTCCGCTGACAACTGCACGCCGCCCTGTGCGTTGTACTGAATGAGATTGCCCCTGGTCGCCGGGATGATGCCGTAAATGGCCCCGCCGATGATGTTGGCTTCGCCGCCGAAAATCCTGACGCCGCTCCCGCTGTTGCCCAACGCCGCGGCGCCTGACACGTTTGTGCCGATGTAGTTCCCCAGCACCCCGATGCCTACACTGCCGGAAATCACCACGCCGTTTCCGTTATTGCCGGAAATGATATTTCGATCGGCGGCGGCGGCTCCGCCGATGAAGTTCTGGAAAGCGCCGTTGGTAATGTATACGCCATAAACGTTGTTGGGAGTGCGCGCTCCGGTCGGGCCGACGCCGATGCGGTTGGCGCGGATGACATTGTTGTACGCGCCGCTGCTATTGGGTGTGCCGTTGCCGATGATGACCACGCCGCCCAGTCCGTTGCCCGCAATGACGTTGTTGGCAACAAGGTTGTGGCGCGGCGCGTTGTTGTCTGGTTTGGTGGCGAGGTACACGCCATAGATGCTGTTGGTCAGCGTGAGGCCCCCGGCATTGACGCCGATATAATTCGTGCCCGCCGCGCCGTTGGGCATTTCGCCAATGCGCACGTAGTCGGCGCCGCTCAGAATGAGGCCGGAGCCGCCATGACAGCCGATGGTGTTGCCGTAGACGTAGACCGATCCGTTCCCTGCGCCGCTGCTGCCGGTGACGGCGCTGTCGATCGTAACGCCGTAAAAGGTATTGCGCGTGACGCCGCTCGGCGTGCAGCTGGTCGCGCCGGGCAGGGTCCCCAGGTAATTGTCGTTAATCTCAATTTGCGTGCCGCCGCTCACCCGGATGTCGGCCGCCTGACCGGTGTTGGGCATGTTGACGACGGACAGGCCGGCGAGCTTGACGCGATCGGCGTCGAGGGTGAAGGGATAACCGGAGGCCATAACCGAGCCGTCGATGCGCGGCACGCCGTTGAGGCCGATGATCCACAGATCGTTGGCCGTGATCGTCGGCAGCGCCGCCGCTACGTTGACGACGGTCACGGTGGGCGTGAAATAGATCGTGTAAATGTTGGCGGCATCGGCGTTGGCGGTATTGATTGCGCCGCGCAGCGTGCAATCGTTGGCCGTGCCGTTGTTGCAAAATCCGACATTGCTGTCGTCAGTTCGATCGACGTACAAGTTGATGAATGCTTCAGGTGCTGCTGTCTCGCGTGTGCGGGGCGGCGGCGGACTGTCGTCGGCCAGGGCGGGTGCGGGTGCGCTGACCAGCCAGCTCACCGCTGCGGCCAGCAACACCAGCCCGAGTGTGACAGGCAGCCCCAGACGAAGTGCAGCGTGGTTGAAGTGCGGCATAAGCAAACCTCCCTTTTTGCGAAAAGATTCACCTCTGGCGCGTCACCACACGACGGCCGCCGAGCCAATCACAAGGCCCATGTCAACTCAAGCGGTTGCATGGCCGGTTGTTACCTCTTGAATGAAATTGTGTGGATGGCAAGCAAGACAAGGCGGGGTCGCCCCGCTTCCCTTGGTCTGCGGTCGCGCCCTGTGGCGCGCTGACAGCCTGGCTGCATTCAAGTATAGCCCGACTTCACGTGAAGATAAATATGCCATCGGTCAGGGTTGTGTTACAATCTTTGCGGCCCAAGGAATTAAAAAGATGGTCTCACGGAGGAGACTGCCATGCCGCACTTCAACTGGCATGAAGTGGCGCGCTTCATGCTCACTTCGCGCGCGATCGATCACCTCGAAGAAAGCGAGCTCGTCCCCGGCGGCAAGGTCACGTATCAATTCTCGGCGCGCGGCCACGAGTTGGCGCAGGTGCTGCTGGCGCTGCTGCTCGATCAGCCGCACGATGCCGCCGCCGTTTATTACCGTTCCCGACCGTTCCTCTTAGCCAGCGGTTTGACGATCGAAGAGGCATTGGCCGGATCGATGGCGAAGGCGGGCAGTCCCACCGGTGGGCGCGACATCGGCGTAGTACACATGCTCGATCGGCGCGGGCGCGCGCTGGTGCTCCCCGCCGCAGGCGATGTGGGATCGCAATACACACCCGCCGTGGGTTGGGCGCAGGCCATCGGTTATCGGCAGCGCGTGTTGAAAGAAAACGACTGGGCGGGATCGATCGTCGCCGCATTGGGCGGCGACGGCTCCACGGCGGCGAATGGTTTCTGGGCCGCGCTCAACATCGTGACCACGTTGAATCTGCCCTATCTCTTCTTCATCGAGGACAACGCCTACGGCATCTCCGTGCCGAGCGGCTTTCAAACTCCCGGCGGTAACCTCGCCAAGAATTTATCTTCGTTCACCAGTCTCTATGTGCTGGAAGGCGACGGCACTGATCCGCTCGAAGCGTCAAGCCAGATCGATCAAGCGGTGCAGCAGGTGCGATCGGGTGCGGGACCGGCTTTGATCCGATTGAGTGTGCCGCGTCTCAACGGCCATTCCTTTGTGGATAATCAGAGCTACAAATCGGTGGAACTGCGTGAAGCAGAAGCCGCGCGTGATCCGCTGGTGAAGTTGCGCGACTTCATGCTCGCTCAAAACCTGATCGATCAGGCCGCGTGGGATGAGCTGGACCGATCGGTGTTGGCCGAAGTCCGCGCGGCGTGCGATCGCGCGTTGGCACAACCAGAACCCGATCGATTCACGGCGACCCGCCACGTCTTCTTCGATGGTGAGAACTTGCAACAGATCGGCGGCGCACAGGCCGATGGGTTCACGTTCAAAACTGGATCGCACGTGCCGCATCCGAACGAACCCGGCGTGCGCTTGAATCTGCTCGATGCGGTGAAGCGCACGCTGGAAGTGGAACTGAATGAGAATCCGCGTCTGTTGATCTTCGGCGAAGATGTCGGCGTGAAAGGCGGCGTGCACGGCGCGACGACGGACATGCAGTTGAAGCACGGCGTCGATCGCGTCTTCGATACATCGCTGAACGAAGACGGCATCATCGGGCGATCCGTCGGGTTGGCTTTAGCGGGACTCACGCCCGTGCCGGAGATTCAGTTTCGCAAGTATGCCGATCCGGCTGCGGAGCAGATCAACAACCTCGGCACGCTGCGCTGGCGGACGCAGAGCAAATTCGCCGCGCCGCTGGTGGTGCGCATCCCCGTCGGCTTTGGGCGCAAGACGGGCGATCCGTGGCACAGCGTCAGCGGCGAGGCCGTGCACGCGCGATCGATCGGTTGGCGCATCGCCATCCCGTCAAATGCAGAAGATGCCGTCGGGCTGTTGCGCACCGCGCTGCGCGGCAACGATCCGACGTTCTTCTACGAGCATCGCGCGCTGCTCGACACGGCGCAGGCCCGGCGGCCTTATCCCGGCGATGACTACATGCTGCCGTTCGGCGTCGCCAACATCGTGCAAAGCGGCGATGATCTCACGGTGGTCACATGGGGCGCGATGGTCTATCGGTGTGTGGAGGCCGCGCAGCCTCCCGGAGGTTCCGAACCTCCAGGAGGATCGATCGAGATCATCGATCTGCGCACCATCGTGCCGTGGGACAGAGCGGCGGTGCTGAAGTCGATCGCCAAGACGGGCAAGTGCCTCATCGTGCACGAAGACGGCTTGACGGC
This sequence comes from uncultured Anaerolineae bacterium, assembly GCA_964398185.1. Lineage (GTDB taxonomy): Bacteria > Chloroflexota > Anaerolineae > Fen-1058 > Fen-1058 > Fen-1058. The sequence continues at coordinate 20,415 of CAYNML010000030.1, forward strand.
GGGCTTCGGGGCCGAGATCGCAGCGACGATTGCCGACGAAGCCTTCTTCGATCTCGACGCGCCGATCCGAAGACTCGCCACACTCGACGTGCCGATCCCGTACAATCCCGGTTTGATGCACGCGGTTACGCCGACGGTGGAGAAGATTCGCGAGGCGCTGGAGAAGTTGATAAGGATTTAAGGTTACTGCTCAGCCGTCATTGCGAGGAGCGTTGTTTGCGACGAAGCAATCTCTGCCCGAGGCAGGAGACTGCTTCGCAACGCCCTGTCCGCGAAGCGGGGGCGCGCTAGGCGAAAGCGCTCGCAGTGACGGTGCCTGAGTAGTAACGATTTAAGTTGGTTGGCATTCCGGCAAAGAATAAGGTATGATGACCGGCAGTGAGGCAATTCTGATGGCTACAGTCAATGCTGCAATTCCAAATCCTGCGCAGTCAACCGTGCCCTGGCTGGTAACCGAGCAGAAAGTGCGGGCCGCCGTCGAACGCATCGTGGCAACCACGCGACCCCAGCAGATCATCGTATTCGGCTCATATGCGCGAGGTCAGGCCCAGCCGGGCAGCGACCTCGATCTACTGGTCATTGCGGATGATTCGCTGGCAAATTGCCGCGCCGAAAGCGTCAGGCTGCGGCGAGCGTTGCGTGGTATCTCGATGCCGATCGATATCATCGTCGCGCGACGGAGCGAAGTGGAGCGCTTCCGACATACTCCGGGCTGGCTATATGAGAACGCGCTCAGCGAAGGGCAAGTGCTGTATGAGCGCGCGTAAAGCTACCCTGCCACCGGGCACGCCGCAGGACTGGCTGCGTCACGCGGCAAGCGATCTAGCGTTGGCCGCGTTGACGGTGGAATGGGCGTCAGCCCAATGAGGAGGTGAAGCATGATCATGCCCAATGTGACACTTGAAGAAGTGGAAGAAGCCCTGCGGCGTGTTCCGCAGCAGCGGCTGTCCGACGTGCTGACCTTTATCGAATTTCTGGAGTATCAGGCTGAGCACGAGGATGAAGAATACAACATCGATGATACGTCGGAGGATGCAGCGTTGTGGGCGGCAGTGCAAGCGAACGAAGCCTATACGTCACGACATCCCTGCGAGATGATCGTCCATGAAACCGGCGCCGACTTCTTGGCTGCGACGGCTAAGAGTTGATGCTTAACCAGATTAGCCTCCTCCATTGGTAGAGAAGCAAGGCCAAGGTCAACAAGGGCGAGTGTCAACTCGCCCTTTCGATTTGTGCAAGCTATATGCGTGCGAGACATCTGTTGATTTTTGGCGTTATCTGGCTGGCGGTGATCATCCTCGGCTGGCTGATCTATGCTCTGGTGCGCGCTCTAGCCGCAATCATCTACCTCGACGTTCCCTGCATTGATTGGCAGTGGTATGTTCCGCTCATCGTGCTGCTGATCAGTTTGCCGCTGCATCTCCTCTTTGTTTTACGGAATTGCGGTAGCAGACTCGCTACTGGATGCAGTGGACCCTCGGACGTGGTTGCTGGTGTTGTGGATCGGTGTGAGCGGAGTGCTGGCGTGGAGATTGCTTCGCCGCGATACTGCTGCGGTTCGCAATGACGAATCTACTCCGCCGCAATCGCCCACAATTCCGGCAGGCCGGCTTCGATGGTGAAGTCGAGCGTCTTCAGCCAGTCGTCGCGCCCGGCTTCCAGCGTGAGGACTAAAAACTCCAACATCTTGCGCGCATCTTCGGCCGAGACAACCGCCGGGGTCAGCTTCGCGCCAGCGGGACGCGGCATGGCGTTCAGCACGGGCGGCTGCTGCAGCATTTGAATCCCCGCTTGCTTGACGGACGTCATCGAGAGGTCCCACGCGGGCACGCTCATCACGCGCGGCTGCGCCCAGAAGCGGCGCGCGTCCTCGCTGCGATTGCCCCCCTGCGTTTCTCGCCGGATCAGATTGACGCTGCCCTTGAAGATCCACCACGGACGCCAGACGTTGATTCGGGCGAGGTTCGATCGGGCGTACTGAATCTCGATCGGTTCCGGGCCCTCATCGGACAGGTGCAGGCCTGCGCCGCACTGCCCGCAGGCGACGATCAGATCGTTGTCGTCGGGCGCTAACGCCGTGCCGCACGCGGGGCAGCGCACCACGATCAAAGTCATTCCAGCCATTTCTTGACCTCTTGATTCAGGTTGATGCCCTCGCTCAACAGCCCGGTCCAGCTGAAGCCTTCGCTCTTCTTCACGGCCTTGCGCGCTTCCCGATCGATCTGTTCCACTTCTTCGCCGTACCGGAACGATCGATACCCTTGTGCAATCGCCAGAATGCCCAGCACCGGCGGAATCAAGAGAATCGCAAACGCGTCACTGTCACTATCGCCGGCGTAGAATAGGACTTGCGCCGCAAAGGCCGTGCCGTGCACCAGCAGCAGATTGCCGATGGCCATGCCCGCTACCAGCGCGCCCGCGCGATACAAAATGTTGCCCGGCGCTTTGCCGTACAAAATCTTGTTGTTCACGCCGTCAACGACTACTTGATAGCTGCGGTTGCGGTATTGATAGCGCGCCACCCACAACGGATAGTACACCAGCGACAGCCGCTGGCGCAGCAAGTGGAACTTCTCCAGATACGTGGTCGATAGGCTCTTGCGGCTGCGCGCTGTCTGTTGGAAATACGCAGCGGCTTCGGCCACGGCCTCGGTGGACGATTCCGTGGCTTCAAAGATCATGCCCTCGGCGCTGAGACGATCTTGATCGAACGGCTCGAAGTTGCGGCCTGCCATCGGTACGCGATTCACGCCGAACTCCGACACATCCACAGCGGCGTCGTTCCACTGCATCTCTTCCAGCACTTCCACCTCGATGGGCCTGGTGCTGTCTTTGTCTTTGCGCACACGGCCCAAGCGCCACCCGGCAACCGCGGCCAGCACGCGCCAGAACGGCAGATACATCAGGAAGAGTTCTTGAATCTCGGCCTTGCGCTGCAAATCGCCGGCCTTGTTCATGCCGTTAAAGAACCCGCGCACGGTTTGCTCGGCTTGATCGCGCGTGACCACGCGGCGCAGTTGCCAGCGGCGCACGCCGCGATCGCCCTGCACGAACAGGCGCTGCTGGCACGAGGGGCACGTCACCAGCCGCGCGCCTTCCGGCACGGGAACGGTAAACGAGCAAGCCGGGCAGGTGAGTCCTTTGGAGGTTGGGTCTGGCATAGCGCGTCACACCTTGGCCGAGATCGACACGGCCAGTGAGAAAAACAAAATCGCCATGATCGGTGCGCCGATCAGGAAGAGGCCGAAGTTGATAAACAGCGACAGCAGCGACAGCACGAAGAACGCCACAAACGCCGCCGCACCAATCGAGACGTAGGGCACTTCCCATTTGGCGGGATAGATGTTGGCAAAGACTTTGCTGGTGGCCGCATCGACCAGGGCCGTGTAACGCCGCTGGTTGAAATCGTACTTGCAGACGTAGACCGGCAGATGCACCAGCGCCGCTTCGCGGATGTTTTCCGGCGCAATATGCTGATCGTCGCTGAGCCACTGCTGCATCGTCTCGAACGGCACGCTGGGCGCAATAATCTTGCCGTCGATTCTGAAATCAAAGGGGACCAGATCAGCCGCGGGGATGTTGAGGTGTTCGAGTTCGCTGATCGACAGCGCCGCGGCCGGTTTCAACAGCACGCGCTCGTCGCGTCCGAACGTGGCGCGCACCAGCCACATGGGGAAATATTCAAAAGAAACAGAATCGACTTTGGCTTTGCGGTCGAGGTCTTTCACGGTGGCGTTGCCCGCCATCCAGCGGTTTAGCGCGGCGCGCGCGCCGTCTTCGCGCACGGTGGGGCGCACCAGGTAGTGAAAGACCGCGCGCGTCTTGTCGATGAAGTTGGTGGCGCCGCAGAAGCGGCACGTCACAAATGGCTGACCTTGCTCCACGATGAGCGGTGCGGCGCATTGCCGGCAGTTGATGGAAGTCGCAGCAACCTGATCGGTCACGAAGAGCCTCCTCGTCAAATCTCCACGGTCAGCGTTTTGCCCTTGAACGTGACCTTGTCGCCGTTCACCAGCTTGCGGCCGCGGCGTGTCTCGATTTTACCATTGACGCGGACGGCGCCGTCTTGAATGAGCGACTTCGCCTCGCCGCCGGTGTCCACCAGATTCTGCCACTTCAAAAACGAATCCAGTTTGATGTACTCTTCGGTGACGGGTTGGGTGCTGGGCATGCGGTTCTCCTCGCGGATAGATACGGGCTAGTGTAGCGCAAATCAGCGTGCGTGCAAAGCTGTCGCCAGCTGCCCTCATCCCTCGCTCTTTTTTCCGGCGGGTTCATCGACCGGAATCTTGTCGAAGCGCGCGATGATCTGCTGCGGGCGAATGGCTGACTTCCCTTTGATGCGCGCACGGGCCAGCTGCGCGTACTTGGCAATCGTTTCATAGCCCACGTACTTGCGGCCAAGTTGTTTGGCCACTTTGAGCGTCTGCCCGGAACCGGCAAACGGATCGAGCACAAGATCGCCGTGATGCGAATAGAGCTTGATCAAGCGATCGGGAATTTCTTCGGGGAACGGGCAGGGGTGATCGATCACATCGGGCGGCACGGGCGCGATGTGCCACACGTTGTTGGCGACGTCCATGGTGAACAGCCGGTTGATCGGGTAGGCCGATCGGTCTTTGGCGGCTCGATCGGTTTGTTTGTAAATCGGCGTCCCCGCCTTGCGCAAGATCAGAATGTACTCCGTCATGATGTTGGGATAGTAATAACCGGGATAGGGCTTCTGGATCGTCACCCCGGCGCGCTTCACCCCCGCCGTGCATTTGTGCCAGACAATGTCCTGATGGAATTCCCAGCCCGATCGGCTGAGCCGGGCGATCAGATCGAAGGGCGCCGGATAATGCCGCCCGTTCAGCAGCACCGTGCCGATGACGATGGCGCAGAAGCCGCCCGGTTTGGTCACGCGCAGCACTTCGCTGAAGATGCGCTCCAGCCAGTTGAGGTACTCTTCGTAGTCCGCATAGCCCTGCGCGTATTTCCGCGTGCGATAGTGCTGCTGCTTGTCCGAGGCGTGAATATCGTAGTCGATGGCGTTCCAGTAGGGCGGTGAAGTCACCGTCAGGGCTACGCTGTTGTCTTCCAATTCACGCATGTTCTCGCACGCATGGGTATAAACCTTATCGACTTTCATCAGCCCTCCGTAATTTCCCGCCTGCCAAGTGTAGCTGAAATTGGCGGGAAGGGCAAGTCAAGTTGCTGATCTGAGAGATTTGCGAATTCTGCAGATGAATAGGCACGCGGCGAAAATTCGTGCTATACTGTGCACAGCCAATTTCTATTTCCCCTCATTACTATTTGTGCCATTACGCACATGTGATTTCTGTCATATATTCATATGATGTAGATCACTGCCTTCACGAATAAGAACAATCGACAATATGAGAACTGGATTAAACACCCCATGTCACTATGGGATGTTTTACCCATGCTTGAAAAGAGGGGAGGAGATTGTGTCAGGCCCCTTTTTTACACCCATGCTCAGGAGGTGACTAGCGCACAACTTGATTGACCGTTTTCCCCGTTGCAGTATGACCCCAAGATTTGAGGAGGAAGAACCATGTCGAAAAAGTTCATATTTGTGGGGTTGCTGTTGGCTGGGGTGTTACTTATCGTAGCTGCGTGTGCGTCGCCTACGCCCGCGCCCACCCAGCCGCCGCCGCCCACCCAGGCTCCGGTCGTCGAACCGACCAAGCCACCTGAGCCGACACCCGTACCGGCGCCGACTGAAGCGCCCGTGCAGGCTCCGAACGTGGACGAGTGGAAGACTTCCGGCCACGCCGATGTGACCGCTGAGGCCTTTGTTCACTGGGACGCCGATGGTGAAATACCTGTCGCCTGTGGCAAGTGTCACGCCACTGCCGGCTACGAAGACTTCCTGGGAATTGACGGTTCTGAGGCGGGCAAGGTCGACAAGGCCGTGGCCGTGCCGCCGAACCCAGGCATTCAGTGCCAGGCCTGCCACAACGCGGCCACCAGCCAGATGACGAGTGTGACATTCCCCTCGGGTCTGACCGTCACTGGTCTGGGCAGTGAAGCGACCTGCATGCAGTGTCACCAGGGACGTGAGTCTACGACCAGCGTCAATAAGCTGCTTGAAACCTTGAAGGCCGAAGATCCCGACAAAACTCCCGCGCCGGTGGTGAGCAACGGCGTGACCACCACGCTGGGCTTCCGCAACGTGCACTACTACCCGGCGGCGGCCACCCTGTATGGCACCATGGCCAAGGGCGGCTACGAGTATGACGGCAAATCTTACGACGCTAAGAATCAGCACGTCGAAGGCTACGACACCTGCATCGGCTGCCACGATTCGCACACGCTGGAAGTCAAGGTCAGCGAGTGCGCGCTGTGCCACGAAGACGTCAAGACCGTGGACGATTTGAAGAAGGTCCGCATGATCAGCTCGGCCAAGGACTATGACGGCGACGGCAATGTGGAAGAAGGCATGGCCGAAGAACTCGCTGGCCTGCAGGAAATTCTGTTCGCCGAGATTCAGAAGTATGCCAAGGACACAGCTGGCGCGGGCATCGTCTATGATGCGGCAACTTACCCGTATTTCCTGCTGGATGCGGATAATGACGGCAAGGCCGACACCAATGATCAGGGCGCGCCGCGCGGCTACAATAAGTGGACGCCGCGCCTGCTGAAGGCGGCCTACAACTATCAGCTGTCGGTCAAAGACCCCGGCGCGTTCGCGCATGGCAACAAGTACATCGTGCAGCTGCTCTACGACTCGATCGAGGATATCGGCGGCGATGTCAGCCAGCTGGCGCGCACCGATGCCGGCCACTTTGCGGGCGATACCCTGGCCTTCCGCGACTGGGATGACACAGGCATCGTGCCGTTCCGCTGCGCCAAGTGCCACTCGGCGACCGGCCTGCCGGCGTTCATCAAGGCGGGCGGGACCGTGGTGGTAGATGGCCGCGGCAACACGCTCACGGCGGGCATCGGCCCGCAGCATACGGCCAACGGCTTCCTGTGCTCCACCTGCCACAACGAAGAGAAGTGGCCGGAGCGCTACCCCATCACCTCGGTGACCTTCCCCAGCGGCAAGACGCTATCGTATGCCAAGGATGCCGACGGGAAACTCATCGCCGACGAATCCAATCTGTGCTTGCTGTGCCACCAGGGCCGCGAATCGACAACCAGCGTCAACAACGCGCTGCGCGGCAAGGAAGATGACACGCCCGACAAGAGCATCAGCTTCAAGAACATTCACTATCTGGGCGCGGGCGCCACAGTCTTCGGCGCAGATGCGGCCGGGGCGTATCAGTATGCCGACAAGGCCTACGCCGGCCTGAACCAGCACCCGGTCAACAAGTGCGCGGACTGCCACAACGTCCACGAACTGGAAGTGAAGACCGAAGGTTGCAAGGCGTGCCATGGCGACAAGGCGCCTGAGGAAATCCGCATGGTGGCTACCGACTGGGACGGTGACGGTGACACGACTGAAGGTGTGAAGGGTGAAATCGACACGCTGGCCGAAGCGCTGTATGGTGAGATCCAGAAGTACGCTACGGAGACGGCCGGTGCGGCTATCGTCTATGACGCCCACACCTATCCATACTTCATGCTGGATGCCAATGCCGACGGTCAGCCGGACAAGAACGATCAGGGCGGCAATATCGCCTACAATGCCTGGACGCCGCGTTTGATGCGGGCGGCCTTCAACTATCAATATAGCCAGAAGGATCCGGGCGCGTTTACCCACAATCCCGCCTACGTCATCCAGTTCCTGATCGACTCGATCGCGGACCTGGGCGGCAGTATCAGCGGCTACACGCGGCCGGAAGTTCCCGCACCGTAGTTGCTGCTGCACCTGTGTTACAACAAGAGCCGGGCACGTCATGTGTCCGGCTTTTGTTTTCAGAACATTCGACATGTCCGAAAGGGCGACAGATAGCACTTCGCTCCGTCCGGTTGCTGCGCTACAATCAAACTGGCTAGCGTGCGGGGTGGAGGTCACAGGTGAGCGTCCAGTATAACATGGTCTTGATCTTCTTCATCTACGGCCTCGCATTTTTCTCGATGGGCCTGGCCATCACGCTGGAAGCCAAGCGCGGTTCGGATACACGGCTGCGGCACGGCCTGCGCGCCCTGGCCATCTTTGGCATTTTGCACGGCATTCATGAGTGGGTGGAAATGTTCGAGCAGATGGACATGCTGCCCGGCCCCACGATTGATCCCGTGGCCTGGAATACCGCCCGTATCGCCATGCTGGAGTTCTCATTCTTGTTTCTGGCGGCTTTTGGCGCGACGCTGCTGCCGCGCGTCAAGAATTTTCGCCGCGCCAGCATCGTGGTGCCGATGGTGCTGGCCACGATCTGGGGCATCGGGATCGTGGTGCTCCGCAATTTCTTCACCATCGAGACCGGCCTGTGGGACGTGGCCGACGTTTGGACACGCTACGCGGTGGCCGTGCCGGCGGGCCTGCTGGCCTGCATCGGCCTGATCGGGCAGTGGCGCGTTTTCAAGCAGGCGGGCATGGAACGCTTTGGACGCGACGCTTTGCTGGCAGCGATTGCTTTTGCCCTGTACGGCTTGCTGGGGCAAACCATTGTGCGCGCCAGCCCGCTGCCGCCCTCCACTGTGATCAATCAAGATTTGTTCTTGCAGACTTTTGGTTTTCCCATTCAACTGTTGCGCGCCGGGGCAGCGATCGTGTCGGCCTGGGCCATCATTCGCTTTTTGCGCTCGTTTGAATTTGAGACGCAGCGCAAGATCGCCACGTTGCAGGAAGCCCAGCTGCACGAAGCTCAGCGGCGCGAGGCCCTGCGCGGCCAACTGCTCAAACAGGTGGTGTCCGCGCAGGAGGCGGAACGCCAGCGCATCGCGCGTGAGTTGCACGATGCTACCGGCCAGTCGCTCACGGCCATCGGCCTGAATTTGCGCGGCATTTCCAATGCGCTCCGAGTGGATACCGACAGAGCCGCCGAGAGTTTGCGGCAACTGGAAGGACTGGTGGCGCGTTCGCTGGATGAATTGCAGCGGTTGATCTCTGATCTGCGCCCGTCGCATCTGGATGATCTGGGGTTGCCGGCTGCGCTGCGCTGGTATGCGGGCGAGGTGCAAAATCGGGCGCGGTTCGCTATCGCGGTCGAAATCAGCGGTGATCCCCGCCCGATTGATCCTCTCATCAACACGGCTCTGTTTCGCGTGGCGCAGGAAGCGTTGACCAACGTGGTCAAGCACGCTCAAGCGACGCAGGTTGACGTGCGCTTGCTCTTCTTGCCCAGCACGGTCAAGCTGCAAGTGGAGGATAACGGCTGCGGCTTTGACCTGAGCGCGCGGACGCAGCGTCCGGCGTGGGGATTGTTGGGCATGGAAGAGCGCGCCAAATTGCTGGAGGGGCAGGTCACCATTCGCTCGGCGCCCGGACAGGGCACCTGCGTTGAAATGACCATCCCTTATCAGTCGAACGTGGAGGTTGATGATGGTAACACGCCTGCTGCTGGTGGATGATCACAAAGTGGTGCGATCGGGCCTGCGAATGCTGCTGGATAACGAAGCCGATTTGACCATTGTCGGCGAAGCGGACACCGGGCAAGAGGCCCTGCAGCTCGTCGAACAGCTGCAGCCCGATCTGGTGTTGATGGACATCGGCCTGCCGGATCTGTCGGGCATTGATGTGACTTATCAAATCAAACAGCGCTGGCCGAAAATCGCCGTTGTCGCGCTGACAATTCACGAGGACGAAGAATACTTCTTCAAGATGCTGCAAGCCGGCGTGAACGGCTATGTGCCGAAGCGGGCTGCCCCGGACGAATTGCTCGTCGCCGTACGCACCGCCATTGAAGGGGGTGTTTATCTGTACCCTTCACTTGCGAAGCTGCTGGTCAAAGATTACCTGGCGGGTGAGCGTCCCGATCAACTCAACGGTCTGACGGAACGCGAACAAGAAATACTGGCCCATCTCGCCGAGGGCGCCAGTAATGAAGCGATTGCCGAAACGCTGGGAATCTCGCAAAAAACGGTCAGCCGTCACCGCGAAAACATCATGCGCAAGTTGAATCTGCATTCGCGCGCTGACCTCGTGAAGTACGCCATCCGCAAGGGGATCATTCGGGCGTAGAAAACCGATCGAGCCAGACCGCTGGGCGCAGCCTGGCTCGATCGGTAAAATCGATGGATCGGAATCGAGCTTAGCGGGCGGCCAGCTCTTCGGTACGACCATTGCGGCGCGCGATGAGCAGGATGCTCAGGATCAACAGTTGGCCGATGATCATGCCGGCGATTTCAGGCCAGCGCGCCGAGCCTTCCACCGCTACTCCGCGCCAATTCACTAGCGAGCTGACAGCGGTGGCAATGTCGCCAAGATGATTGGTGATATAGGCCGTGCCTACCAGCGCGATCACGGTGAAGGGCAGCGCCAGCAACAGCGTCCAGACCGTGGCGTACATTTGAACTTTGCGCATGATGTCCCTCCTCATCTGCTCTTGCTTCACATCTGTGTGACGCTCTTGACCCGCCTATACCTTATCAAATTTCATAAGTTTTGTCTATTGGACGAACTGAGTATTTTTCATCTGGGGTCTTTGAGCCACGTTCCGTGCTGTCTGCGTGGCGGACGTTTCGGTTTGTGTTTCTGCTCATGGCGCGAATGCCGAGCATGATATTCGTCTTTTCATATAGTGACAAACCATACTGATTTTATGCCGCGAAATCCGGCAGAATATGCCCCATAGGGCATTTTCTACCTCCAGCATTGGGTAAACACCTCATGCCGGCACCTTAAAGAATCTATCGTATCCAGTGCCCAACTCACTTCGGGAGAAGAACCATATGCTCAGGCCACGTCAATCTTTATTCTCGCGCGGCGGCGCTGTGTTTATCATCGCCTTCGGTCTGTGTGTCTGCCTCGGCGTCGTACTGGCGTTTGCGCAGCCGGCCACGGCGGCATCTCGCGCGTCCACTGTGCATCCGGCAGAATTCCTGATTCAGGCGACGGCGCAGGTGACCAGCACCGGAGATTATCGCGGCCCGGAGCTATGCAGCGGTTGCCACGAGGAAGTCCACACCCAGTGGACTGATACCTTGCATTCCAAGGCTTTCTCTTCGCCGATCTTCCAGGAAGCATGGACCAAGGACCCGAACAAAAACTCGTGCCTGCAATGCCATACCACCGGCTACA
>CAYNML010000030.1:31645-62340 GCA_964398185.1 uncultured Anaerolineae bacterium
TGGACCAAGGACCCGAACAAAAACTCGTGCCTGCAATGCCATACCACCGGCTACAATCCAACCGATGGCACGTACAAGTTTGAAGGTGTCACGTGTGAATCGTGTCACGGCGCCTATCAGCCCGCTCACCCGCAAGTGAACATGCCGGTCACGCCCGATGCGACGCTCTGCGCGACCTGCCACAAGACCACCACCGACGAATGGCATGCCAGCCAGCACTCCGAGGCCGGCATCCAGTGCGAAGCTTGCCACAACCCGCACTCGCAGCAGCCCAAGGCCGAGAGTGTGGATGCGCTGTGTACCAACTGCCACAAGGATCCCGGCGATACGTTCACGCACGGCACTCACGCCACCGCCGGCTTGCAGTGCAGCAACTGCCACATGTACACGGATCAAGAGAACGCCTCACCGATCGGCGGCCTGATGTCCACCGGCCACACCTTTGCCGTCGGCTCCGATACCTGCATCGGCTGCCACAAGGACACCGTGCACACCCGCGACAAGATTCTGGAACTCACCGGTGAAGTCACCGAACTCAAGGATCTGGACAAAGAGACTTTGCAGCAAAAAGCGCAGGAACAGGCGCAGGAAATCTCCAGCCTGAAGGCCGATAGCGAGACGCGCTTGTACGTGGGTCTGGCACAGGGCGCCATCGTCGGGTTGGCCGTAGGCGCGGTCGCGGCCTGGATCGTCAGTCGCCGGATTAAAGTCGTGGAAGTTGAGGATGAGACGAGCGAACCGGGCGAAGGGAAGAAAGAGCAATGAGCAAGAAGAAACAGCGGGTAAAGGTAGAACTGACTCGCCGCGATTTCCTGGTGCTGGGAGGCACGGCGGCTGGATCAATTGTGGCGGCGCAGGTCTTGACTACCGGTGTGCTCTCTCCCTTTGGCAGACTCAAGCAGCGGCAAGTCACCGGCGATGAAGCCCCGGAGAAAGCCTCCAGCGAATATCACTGGGGCATGGTCATCAACCTGGACAAGTGTATCGGCTGCGAATATTGCCAGCGCTCCTGCTCGGCCGTTAATGACGTGCTCGACGACAAGCCGTGGAATATCGTCGTCGAAGATCAGATGGAAAACGGTGACACTTTCTTTTTCAGCCGCCCGTGCCTGCACTGTCAGGACGCGCCCTGCGTCGAAGTGTGCCCGGTGCAGGCGACGTATCATCGCGAAGACGGCCTGGTGATGATGGACTACGATCGCTGCATCGGCTGCCGCTACTGCGAAGTAGCGTGCCCGTATGATGCCCGTAAATTCAACTGGGCCGAGCGCACCGATGTCAATCCGTACGTTCCCACGTGGGGCGTTCCCGAGGTGGAACGTCGCCCGCGCGGCGTCGTCGAGAAGTGTACATTCTGCGTCCATCGCATCGATGCCGGACTGGAGGCCGGGTTGATGCCGGGGGTCGATCGGGATGCCACCCCCGCCTGTGTCAACGCCTGCCCGGTCGGCGCGCGCATCTTCGGCAATCTCAAAGACGAGAACAGCAAAGTCGCGCAAGCCATCGCCAACAATCCGACGATTCGACTGCGTGAAGAGCTGGGCACCGAGCCCAGCGTGTACTACATCCCACCCGCCGCAAAGGAGGCGTAACCGTGGCGACTGTTGCGCTCCCCACTAAAAAACCGTCATTGATTACGCCCGGCTTTCTGGGCTGGCTGGCCTTTCTGATCTTGTGCATCGTGATCGGATTGGTGTCGGCGTATGAAGTCCTGACCAAGGGCTTGAGCGTCACCAACATGAGCAACACCGTGCCGTGGGGTCTGTGGATCACGATCGACCTCTCGGCCATCGCGTTGGGCGCCGGGGCGTTCACGCTGAGCGCCATCGTCTATCTGCTGCGGCTCAAGCGCTTCGAGCCGATCGTGCGCCTGGCGGTCTACGTCGGCTTCGTCGGCTACACTACGGCGCTGTTGACGCTGATCATGGACATCGGCCGGCCCGATCGGTTCTGGCATCCCTGGGTGTACTGGAACGTCCACTCGGTGCTGTGGGAAATCACGTGGTGCATCACGTTGTATCTGATCATCCTGGGGGCCGAGTTCCTGCCCGTCATCGCCGATCTACCTTTCTTCAGCCGCTGGTCATGGTTCCGCAAGCTGGCACACGGCATACACAAATTTGCGCCGGTGCTGGCCGTCATCGGCCTGGGCATCTCGCTGCTGCACCAGTCGTCGCTGGGTGCGACCTATGGCATCCTGCGCTCGCGCCCCATCTGGTTCAAGCCGTCGATGCCCATCATGTTCATTCTGTCGGCGGTGGCTGTCGGCCCGGCGGTCAGCATGGCGATCGCCTACGTGACCGAATGGGCTACCAAGCGGCCCACCGTGCCGCACGACGTGCTGCGCGCCATCGCGCGCTTCAGCGGCTTTGGTCTGTTGCTCTACGCCTACATCAAGATGTGGGACCTGGCCGCGGTCACTTACTATGGCCGCAGCCCGCAGGTCAACCAGGGCTTCGCCATGCTGAACGAGCAGACCCCGTATGGGTTTGGCTTCTGGGTGGTGGAGGTAATCATCGGCATTGTGATCCCTGTTGTCTTCTTTCTCTGGTCGCGTTTCAACCGCCAGCCGGTGTATCTGGTCGTCGGCGCAGTGTGCGCCATGATCGGCATTGTAGCGAATCGCTGGAATGTCACCGTCTCAGGGTTGACTGTGCCGCTGTCCTACTCGCCGGGCGTGCTGTATCACTCACCCGCCGGCGTGTACTCACCCAGCCTCGCCGAGTGGGGGATCGCGATCGGGGTGATCGGCTACGCGCTGCTGTTGCTGACGCTGGGCTTGCGTTTCCTGCCTTTGTTCAACGGCACTCACTCTGAGCCGTCAAAAAGTTGACAAATCGCCCTAGATAAGCGATGATTAAGCCGCGCTCAAGTTGAGTTGAAAGCTTGAGCGCGGCATTGCATTGGTACACGCCATGCGGGGGCAAGCGATGACCACTCCTCTTTTCAACGTTCCAGACTTCTCGCACAGTGCAGCACAGTCGTCCGGATTCCAGTTGTCTGTCCAGCATGATCTGGCTGCAGGAGGGTCGCATGCAAGAAGGAACTGAAAGCCCCATCTTTCTGATTGAAGCCCTGCTTTTTGTGCTCCGCTGTGTGGTGCCGCTATTGCTCATGCTCGGCTTGTCGTATCTACTCAAGCGGTTGGGCTTGATTAAACCGCCTCCACCCCCGCCTCCTGATCGCGATAACGGCAACAACAAGAAGAATGGAGGAGGTGTGGCGCATGGCAAAGCCTAGATTCCCGCTGCTCCTCATCATCGGCGGCGTGCTGCTGATCGTCTGGGCGTTCGCCTTGCATGCACCGGTCAGTGCTGCACCAGCCGCGCAGCAGACCGAACAATACTGCCTCGGTTGTCACGGCAACCCCGATCTCAAGATGACGCTGCCCAGCGGCGAGGAACTATCGTTGTACGTTTCGCCCGAGCACTTGCAGTCGTCGGTGCACAGCCCGGCCGGCATCGAATGTGAAGCGTGCCATACGGAGATCAAAACCTACCCCCACCCGGCGATCGACTTCCAGACGCGGCGTGAGCTGTCCCGATCGTATTATCAAGCCTGCCAGAAATGCCACTCGGCCAACTACGACAAGGCGCAGGACAGCATGCACGCGCAGGCTGCCGCGGCCGGCAACCTCGACGCCGCCATCTGCACCGACTGTCACGGCGCGCATGATGTGACCGCGCCCGATCAGCCGCGTGCCAGAATCTCGCAGACGTGCAGCCAGTGCCATCAGGATATCTTCACCAGCTACCAGGACAGTATTCACGGCAGTGCCTTGATCAACGAAGACAATCCCGATGTGCCCGTCTGCATCGATTGTCACGGCGTCCACAACATTCATGATCCGCGCACGGCAGAGTTCCGCACTGAATCGCCGGAACTGTGTGCGGGCTGCCACGCCAACACGGAACTGATGAGCAAGTACGGCCTGTCCGCTGATGTATACAGTCTGTACGAAACCTCGTGGCACGGCGTGGATATTTCCGTCTACAAAGCCAACTGGCCCACCATCTGGCACGAAAGCGCCGTCTGCTCCGACTGCCACGGCACGCACGACATCCTGCCGGCCAGCGATCCGCAATCAACCGTCAACCCGGCCAACCTGCTGGCCACGTGCCAGAAGTGCCATCCGGGTGCGGGGCCCAATTGGACAGATGCCTGGACGGGCCACAACAAAATCGATCCACAGCGCACGCCGTACCTGTACGCCGTCGATCGCTTCTACATCCAGTTCGCACAAGTGGTCTTGTGGCTGTGCCTCATCTACGTGGTGCTGCAGATCATTCATGCCGTCGTCGATCGGGTGAGAAGGAGTTTGAAATGAGCGCCGTCAATTCCGCCGCCCCGACGACGCGCGACGCGCGCGGGGTACACGTGCTTCGCTTCTTTGCGCGTTTCACGCGCGAACAACGCTGGCAGCACTGGCTGCTGTTCGGTTCGTTCACGGTGCTGTTCCTGACGGGCATCGTGCAGAAGTATCGCACCGAACCGTGGAGCCAGAACATTCTCTCTACCCCCGAGCGTCTGGAGTTGGTCCAGACCATCCATCACCTCGCGGCGATCATCCTGACGTTGGAGGTGATCTACCATGTGGGGCGCGGCATCTATCTGCTGGCGCGCCGCAAAATGTCGCACGACATCTTCCCCGTCTGGCAGGATGTCAAAGATGCCGGGAACGCGATCAAGTATCTGCTGTTCCTGTCGAAGAAAACGCCCAAGTACGGCAAATACAACTTTGAACAGAAGCTCACCTACTGGTTCCTGTTCTTCAGCCTCGGCCTCATGGTGATCACCGGCTTCATCATCTGGTTCCCGCTTCAGGTCACCAGTGTGCTGCCGGGCAGCGTGGTGCCGGCTGCCAAACTGACCCACAGCACCGAGGCCATCGTGGCCGGGGTCTTTGTGCTCATCTGGCATCTGTTCCATGTCGTGTTTGATCGCTTGAACCTCAGCATGTTCACGGGCCGCTTGAACGAAGACGATATGCGCAAGTATCACGCCGCCGAATTCGAGCGCTTGACGGGCGAGTCGGCCGACTCCGATCAAGGAGGTCAGGCGTAATGCGGCGACTTCCCTGGGGCTTTTCGATCTTGATCCTGTTGGGCGTGATGCTGATCGTGCCGTACGCGATCGCCGCGCCCCAGCCGATCGGTTTGGCAGCGCCCGATCGGATCTCTCAGCAACAACAGACCGAAGCAGTCAGCGATGAAACCTGCCTCGCCTGCCACTCCAATCCTGCGCTGGAAAAGAAGCTCTACAACGGCGAGATGTGGAGCCTGACCGTCAACCCCGACGATCATGCCAACTCGGTCCACGGCGCAGAAGGACTGGCCTGCGTGCAGTGCCACACCACTTTCGATCAGAAGCACAATGAGAATCCGGTGCAGTTCCCCGGCTTCAACGCGGTCGATCGGCGTGACGCCAGTTTGCAGCTGGTGACAGTGTGTCAACAGTGTCACACCGAGCAGCACGAGAACGCTCTCGACGGTGTACACGGTCGCGCGCTGGAGGCGGGCAACGTCAACGCTGCCATCTGCACCGATTGTCACGGCTCGCACACCGTGCAGCGCTTGAATGATCCAGCGACGGGCGAGTTGACGCCAGAGGCGCGCCTGTGGATTCCGGAGACGTGCGCCAAATGCCACAGCACCATTCACGCGCAATATTCCGACAGCGTGCATGGCTCCGCGCTGACTGAGGGCAATCCCGATGTGCCCACCTGCATCGACTGCCACGGCGTCCACGACATCGGCGATCCGACGACGGCCGAGTTCCGCCTGAAGTCGCCCGAGATGTGCGCCAAATGCCACACCGATGCGGCCATCATGGACAAGTACGGCATCTCGACGCAGGTGCTCAACACCTACGTGGCCGATTTTCACGGCACCACGGTGACGCTGTTTGAAAAGCAAAGCCCCGACGCAGAAACCAACAAGCCCGTCTGCTATGACTGCCACGGCGTACACGACATCGTGGCCGCCGACGATCCGCAGAAAGGCTTGCAGGTGAAGGAGAACATCCTGAAGCGCTGCCAGATCTGCCATCCCACGGCGACCGAGAACTTCTCAGAGGCGTGGCTGTCACACTACATTCCTTCGCCCGAAAAGTACCCGCTGGTTTACTACGTGAATGTGTTCTACGCCATCTTCATTCCGGCCGTCTTGATCCCCATGGCGATTCTCGTCGTGCTCGACATCAGCTCGGTGGTGCGTCTCAAACTGCGGGCGCGCAAGCATCCGCCGAAACCGCCCGCCGAAAAACCAGCAGCCACCGACGGAAAGGAGTCGAGCCATGAGTAGCGCGACTCCCCCCGAGCAGCCCAAGAATCCGGCGCCCGCGCCTGAACCAGCCCCGCAGCCTGCGCCGCAACCACCGGAAAAAGTGCAGGTCGTGACGCGCTTTGTGCGTCTACAGCGCATCGAGCACATCGTGCTGCTGCTGTCCTTCTCGATGCTGGTCTTCACGGGTCTGCCGCAGAAGTTTGCGTCGGCGCCCCTCAGCCAGTTCATCATCGATCTGTTCGGCGGCATCGAATCGATCCGCGTGGTGCACCGCCTCTCGGCGATCATTCTCATGATCCTGAGCATCTATCACGTGGTCGCCGTGCTGTACCGCATCTTTGTGCAGCGCGTGCCGTGGACCATGCTGCCGCTGATCGAGGACTTCAAGCACCTGATTCACGACTTGCAGTTCTATTTTGGCCGCCGCAAGCGCAAGGCTTACTACGGCCGTTACAACTATGCCGAGAAGGCCGAGTACCTGGCCGTGGTCTGGGGCACGTTCATCATGATCATCACCGGCTTCATGATGTGGAACCCCATCGCCACCACGAACTACCTGCCGGGGCAGTTCATTCCGGCCGCCAAAGCCGCGCACGGCGGCGAGGCGGTGCTGGCCACGCTGGCCATCATCATCTGGCACTTCTATCACGTGCACCTGCGCCACTTCAACAAGAGCATGTTCACCGGCAGGATGACGCGCCACGAGATGGAAGAGGAACATCCGGCGGAACTGGCGCTGATCGATCAGGGCAAGGACTTTCAGCCGCCGCCGCCCGCCGTCCTGCGCCGCCGCCAAAAGATTTTCTATCCCATCGCGGCCGTGATCGTGATCGTGTCCGGTGTTTTGCTGCTGGGCTTCATCACGTTCGAGAAGACGGCCATTGAGACCGTGCCGCCGGTGGTTACCGGCGAAGCGTTTGTGCCGTATACACCCACGCCCACGCTGGCGCCGACGGCGACGCCTGTGCCGACGGCCACACCCACACCCGGCGCGGGTCAACCCGCCGCAGGCCCGGCCTGGGACACGACGATCAGCGCGCTGCTCAGCGCCAAATGCGCGGGCTGCCACGTCAATGCCGCGCTGGGCGGTCTATCGTTGAAGACCTATGCCGATGCGTTGAAAGGCGGTAACAACGGTCCGGCCGTGGTTCCGAACGAACCTGATCAAAGCACGCTGATCACGGTTCAACAAGCGGGCGGGCACGCCGCTCAGTTGAGCGAGGCCGAGCTGGCGCAAGTGATCGCGTGGATCGAAGCGGGCGCACCCGAAAGCGGCGGCGCAGCCACTCCGCCGCCAACAACCTCGACTGGCGAGGGCTGGACGGGCGGCATCGATCAACTGGTCAACGCCAAGTGCGCGGCGTGTCACGTCAATGCGGCGCTGGGCGGCCTGTCGTTGAAGACCTACGCTGATGCGCTGAAGGCCGTGGCGCCGAATGATCCCGACGCCAGCATCCTGGTGCAAGTGCAGCAGGCAGGCGGCCATGCCGGTCAATTCACGCCCGAAGAGATCGATCGCGTGATCGCGTGGATCAACAACGGTGCGCCGGAAACGTCGAGCGGAGGCGGCCCTGCGCCGGTTGCCACCCCGATCGCGGTCAGCGCGATCAATAGCTGGGCCGATGCCGAAGCGATCTTCATCGCCCGGTGCGCCATGTGCCACATCAATTCGCAAGCGGGTGGCCTGTCGCTGAAGACTTACACCGACACACTCAAGGGCGGCAATCGCGGTCCCGCCGTCGTGCCGGGTGATCCCGACAATAGTGTGCTGGTGACTTTCCTGCAAGGTACGGAACATCCCAGTCTGGGTCGCTTGACCCCCGAAGAACTTGCGCCTCTCATCGCGTGGATTGAGAACGGTGCACCGGAGATCGCCGGCGAGGAACCGCCCGCGAGCGAAGCGACGCCCACCGCGACGGCAACACCATCGGGCGCAGAAAACCAATCGGGCGGTAGTGAAGCGTGGACGGGCGGTATCGATCAATTGATCAACGCCAAGTGCGCGGGCTGCCACGTCGCTGCTGCCATGGGCAATCTCTCGCTCAAGACGTATGCTGACGCATTGAAGGGCGGCACAAGCGGCGCCGCCGTCGTGCCCAATGATCCCGACAGCAGCACACTGGTAACGGTGCAGCAGGAGGGTGGACATCCCGGCCAGTTCACGCCGGAAGAGATCGATCGGATCGTGCAGTGGATCGAAGCAGGTGCGCCGGAAACGTCCAGCACCTCCGGTTCATCGCCGGTGGCTACACTGGCTGCGAGTGGCGCCGTCGTGACGTGGGCAGATGCCTCCGCGATCTTCACGACGAAGTGCGCCATGTGCCACATCAATTCAGCGGCGGGCAATCTATCGCTCAAGACTTACGCCGATGCGCTGAAGGGCGGCCAGAGCGGCCCGGCGATCGTGGCGGGCGATCCCGATAACAGCCCGCTGGTGATCGTTCCGCAGAGCGCTTCACATCCTGCTTTGGGCAAATTGTTGCCTGAAGAGCTGGCGGCCCTCATCGCCTGGATCGAAGCGGGCGCACCGGAGGAGTAACCCGTTCTTGCGATCACACACAACGATCTTGCCGCAGCGCCGGTGCTTGTTCTCCGGCGCTGTTCTTTTGTGCTAAACTTGGCGCGGTAAATTTTACGGGAAGGCGTTGTGTATGCTGACCATCTACAGCAACAAAACCACCGATCCACAACTGCACACGCTGAGTGCGATTGAGCCGGGCTGCTGGGTCAACGTGATCGATCCGCTGCCCGCCGAGATCAATCGCGTCAGTGAAGAACTCGGCATCCCGATCGATTATCTCACCTACCCGTTGGACATCGACGAGCGGGCGCGCACCGAAAAGGACGAAGGCGTGACGCTGATCATCCTGCGCGTGCCGCACTACGAAGGCGACTCGGCCGACATCCCCTACGTGACGATGCCGCTGGGCATCATTCTCACCGAGCGGGCCATCGTCACCATCTGCAAAGTGGAGCATGACATTCTGACGGATTTCACGCAGGGCCGCTTCAAAGCCTGGTCGACGGGCAAGCGCAACCGCTTCGTGCTGCAGATCCTGCTCAGCACCGCGCAGCGTTACCTCTATCACCTGAACGCCATCGAAAAGGGGATCGATCAGTTGGAGGATCGCCTGCAAAAGACGCCGCGCAATCGCGAAGTGCTGGAGCTGCTGAAATATCAGAAGAGCCTGGTGTACTTCACCACCGCGCTGCGCTCCGACGAGCTGATGATGGAGCGCCTGCAGCGCAGCCAACTCTTCAAGCTGTATCCCGACGACGAA
Organism: uncultured Anaerolineae bacterium; assembly: GCA_964398185.1. Lineage (GTDB taxonomy): Bacteria > Chloroflexota > Anaerolineae > Fen-1058 > Fen-1058 > Fen-1058. The sequence goes on from CAYNML010000030.1 coordinate 41,211, forward strand.
GACCTGCTGGACGACGTGCTGATTGAAATCCGTCAGGCGATTGAGATGACGGGCATCACCAACAACATTCTCACGCAGACCGTCGACGCCTTCGGCTCGATCATCTCCAACAACCTCAACGTGGTGGTCAAGCTGCTCACGTCCATGACGATCATCTTGACGATCCCCATGCTGGTCGCCAGCATCTACGGCATGAATGTCGATCTGCCGTTCGACGAATTGCAGCACGGGTTCTGGATCGTCATGGGCATTGCGGTGAGCGCGGCCGGCATTGCGGTCTACATCTTCTGGAAGCGGGACTGGTTCTAAGCCTGTGCAAAGTGGTGAACCATCAACACGCCTGGCTTGTCACACTTTACGATTGACGCCCTGCATTGCCTGTGTTACAGTTAACCCACAATGAACACCTACTCATTCAGCGCGCATCATCATCACCCGCCCTTCTCACCCGGTCGAAGGTCTGGCTGATCGCGCCTGAATCCAGAACCTACCAAGCCCTTCGATCTTCGAGGGGCTTTTTGTTTATCTCATAATCCTCCCGGAGGCTTACAACCTCCGGGAGGATGAAAGCGAGCATCCATGTCCCGTACTGATATTCGTTTTGCGCTGCCGTCTAAAGGACGATTGGAACCTGAATCTCAGGCATTTCTCAGCGCCTGCGGGCTGGGCATCTACAAGCCCAACCCGCGCCAGTATCAGGCCACCATCCCCGTCGTGCCCGATCTCTCCGTTTTGTTCCAGCGGCCCGGCGATATTGTCATCGGCGTGCGGCAGGGCAGCCTCGATTTTGGTATCACCGGCCTTGACATGGTGGAAGAAAAACGGATCAATGGCGAGATCGTCATGCTGCATGAAGCGCTGGGCTTTGGTCATTGTGCGTTGGTGATCGCTGTGCCGGAGATGTGGAACGATGTGCAGCGCGTGTCCGATCTGATCACGCGGCAGGCCCAACAACCCGATCGGCTCCGCGTGGCGACCAAGTTCCCCACTCTCACCCGATCATTCCTCGCCCAACACGGCCTGTCCGAGGTGAAACTGATCGACTCGGAGGGCACGCTGGAAGTGGCCCCCACGATTGGCTATGCCGACCTCATCGCCGATCTGGTCTCGACCGGCACGACGCTGCGCGACAATCGCCTGCACCCGCTGCCCGATGGCGTGATCTTGAAATCGCAGGCCGTGTTGATTGCGAATCGCGCTGCGTTGAAAAATCGTCCCGAAGTGCTGCAAGTGGCGCGCCTGTTGCTGGAATACATCGAGGCCTACCTGCGCGCGCAGGGCAGCTATCTGGTCTTCGTCAACATGCGCGGCGAATCGCCGGAAGCCATCGCGCAGCGCATGAGCGCGCAGCCACACCTCGGCGGCCTGCAAGGCCCCACGATCTCCCGCGTGATCACGCGCGACGGCCAGCCATGGTACGACGTCAACATCGTCGTGCGCAAAGATCAGCTCATGCCCACCATCAACGAGCTGCGCGCCATCGGCGGCAGCGGCGTCGTCGTCACGCCGGTCACCTACATCTTTGAAGAAGAGCCGCCACGCTACACGAAGTTGTTGCAGGTGTTGAAGGATCAAGCGTAAAACGTGAAACGTAAAGCGTCATGGGCCTTTTACGTTTTACGCATCACGTTTTACGTATTCAAGAAGGAATTAACCCATGCTGAAAATCTATACCGATTTCAACGACGCACAGTCTACCATTCTCAATCGCCGCAAGATCGAGACGCCCTTGCCCGATGCGCTGAAGCAAAGCTTGCGCCGCATCTTCGGGCGCGATCTCACTCCTGCAGAAGCGGTGGCGGAGATTCTGGCCGACGTGCGCGATCGCGGCGATACCGCCCTGCGCGATTGGACACAGCGCATCGATGGGGTGAATCTCGATCGCTTGCTGATCGATCGGGCTGAGATCGCCGCCGCAGCCGATCGGCTGCCGCGTGATCTGATCGAATCGCTGATCTTTGCCGCCGATCGCATCCGCCGGTTTCACGCGTATCAACCATTGCCTTCATGGACCACCAACGAGCTGGGCGGCACGCTGGGCCAGAAGATGACGCCGCTCGATCGCGTGGGTGTGTATGTTCCCGGCGGCACCGCGCCGCTGCCTTCGACCTTGTTGATGTCGGCCATTCCCGCGCAGGTCGCGGGCGTGAAAGACGTCGTCGTCGTGACGCCGCCGGGTCGCAGCACGGGCGCGGTGTCCGATGTGATTCTGGCGGCGGCGCACGTGGCTGGCATCGACACGATCTACCGCTTGGGCGGCGCACAAGCGATCGGGGCGTTGGCGTACGGCACGGAATCGATCGCGCGGGTGGATAAGATCGTCGGCCCCGGCAATCTCTTTGTGACTTTGGCCAAGCAGCAAGTCTTCGGCCTCGTGGGACTTGATGGCTTAGCGGGTCCCACTGAAACTGTGGTGGTTGCCGATGATTCCGCCAATCCCGCGTGGGTGGCCGCCGATCTTCTCGCACAGGCCGAACACGATGTGTTAGCGACCGCGATCTTGTTCACGCCTTCGTTGAAGTTGGCCGAAGCCGTGCAGGTGGAAGTGGCCAAGCAGCTGGAGGAACGCAGTCGCGCGGCGATCATCGCGGCGTCGCTGGCCGGGCAAAGCGGCATCGTCATCACGCGCGATGTGGAAGAAGGCGTGCGCCTCGCCGATGAATTTGCGCCGGAGCACATGTGTCTGGCGACGGAGAATCCCGAACAATGGCAAGGCTTGGTCACGCACGCGGGCGGCCTCTTCATCGGCGAGCGATCGTTTGAGGTGTTGGGTGATTATGTGGCCGGGCCGAGTCACACGATGCCCACGGGCGGCACGGCGCGCTTTGCTTCGCCTTTGAACGCACTCGATTTTGTGCGCATCACCAGCATCATTGCACTGGATGATAAAACGGCGGCTGACCTCAGCGTGCAAGCGGCGCGCCTCGCGCAGGCCGAGCAGCTCGACGCGCACGCGCAGGCGGCGGTGTTGCGAACCACTCCGTCATTGCGAGGAGCATTCTGAGCGGAGCGCAGCGGAGTGGAAGAATGCGACGAAGCAATCCACCTTCATGGAATAGAATTGCTCACCGCACTTGCGCTGCGCGCAGCGCGGCGACATTGGCGCCGCTCACACGGCTCGCACTGATGATGGAGGTTGTACATTGAACTTTGAAGCCTTCATCCGGCCCGATATCGCCGCGATGAAACCTTACACGTCGATCATGCCTTTCGAGGTCTTGTCGCAACGGCTCAATCGCGCTCCGGCGGACATCGTCAAACTCGACGCGAATGAGAACCCCTATGGCCCGTCGCCCAGAGTGCGTGAAACATTGGCGAATGCGGCTTTCCTCAACATCTATCCCGATCCCGATAACACGTTCCTGCGTGAAGCCCTGGCGAAATTCACCGGTATGCCGAAAGAACGGCTCTTCCCCGGCGCGGGCGCCGACGAATTGATCGATCTGGTGTTGCGCGCCACCATCACGCCGGGCGATGTGGTGATCAACTGTCCGCCGTCGTTTGGCATGTATCCGTTCAGCGCCGATGTGAACGCCGCGCAGTTGATCGAAGTGCCGCGCCGCGCCGATTTCTCGCTCGATGTGACAGCGATCGAATCTGCCGTTCGATCGCAGCCGCGCGCGAAGGTGCTCTTTGTGTGCTCGCCTAACAACCCCGATGGCAGCGTCATCTCCGACGAAGATTTACGCCGCTTGTTGGCGCTGCCGGTGTTGGTGGTGTTGGATGAGGCGTATGTTGAGTTCACCGCGAATGCCCATCGAATGAATTCGATGGCTGGCAATGACAAACGCGATGAATCGCGTTCGGCCAGCCTGCTTCAGCAGGCTTTTCCTTACCAGCCCGCTGATTCATCAGCGGTGGGCGCCGCCGGTCACATCCATTGGACGCTCGACTATCCCAACCTCGCCGTATTCCGCACTTTCAGCAAGCTGGCCGGTCTCGCCGGATTGCGCGTAGGTTACGGCGCATTCCCAGAATGGCTCTTGCCGCAGTTGTGGAAGATCAAACAGCCGTATAATGTCAATGTCGCGGCGACGCTGGCGGCCATTGCTTCTTTGGAAGACATTGCGACGCTGCAAACGAACCTTGGCAAACTTATCGCCGAACGCAATCGCTTGAGCGAAGCACTGAGCGAGATTAATTTTTTGCAGCCGTATGCGTCGCACTCCAATTTCATTCTGTGCCGCGTGCTCGATCGCGATGCGCGGCAGCTCAAGCGCCAGCTTGAGCAACAGGGCATTCTCGTACGCTACTTCGACAAGCCGGGCTTGCGCGACTGCATTCGCATCAGCGTGGGAAAGCCGGAGCATACCGAGGTGTTGATTGAGGCGCTGCGGACAGTGACGCGTGATAAATGATGAGCGATATCAACTTGCGCTTTCACTCATCGCTCAATGTCATTAAGTTGGCGCGTCGGTCATGTCATTCCCGCGTGCTTTTGGCGGGAATCCAGTGGCTTAATTAGCAAGAATGGCTGATCTGTGCCCTGGATGCCCGATAACGGCACTCGGGCATGACGTTTCATTCGGCCTAACTTAATGACGTTGACTCATCACTTATCCGGGAGTCATCATGCGCACCTCCACCATCACTCGCACAACATCCGAAACCAACATCACCCTTTCGCTCAACCTCGACGGTTCGGGCAAGGCCAACATCGCCACGGGCGTCGGCTTCCTCGATCACATGCTGCGGCACATTGCGGTACACGGCCTGTTCGATCTCGACGTGAGAGCCACTGGTGATCTCGAAATCGATCCGCATCATACCGTGGAAGATGTCGGCATCGTGCTGGGACAGGCGTTCGATCAGGCGTTGGGTGATCGCAAGGGCATCGTGCGCATGGGCAGCGCCACCACGCCGATGGACGAGTCGCTGGCCTTCGTCGCCGTTGATCTGAGCGGGCGGCCCTATGCCGTGATTCAAGCCGAATGGCATACACCCGCGATCGGCCTGCTGCCCACCGCGTTGATCCCGCACTTTCTGGAATCGTTCGCTTTCAACGCGAAGATCAATCTGCACGCGCGCGTCGAATATGGCCGGGATGATCATCATCAGGCGGAGGCCTTGTTCAAGGCGCTGGGGCGCGCGCTCGATGCGGCGACGCTGATTGATGAGAGACGCCGGGGTGGAGTGCCTTCAACCAAGGGAACATTGACTGCGTAAAGCGTAATACGTAATGCGTAAGGGGCTTGTTACGTTTCACGTTTTACGGTGGAGAGTTTCATGATCGCTTTGATCGATTACGGCATCAGCAATTTGCGCTCCGTGCAGAAGGCTTTCGAGCATCTGGATACTGAGGTGACGCTGGTCGAGACGCCCGATCGGTTAGCTCAGGCCGATCGCTTGATCTTGCCCGGCGTGGGCGCGTTTCCAGCGGGGATGAGGGGCTTGCAGGAGCGCGGCCTGATCGAGCCGATCAAACAGGCGGCACGCGACGGCAAACCGCTCATCGGGATCTGTCTCGGGATGCAGCTGCTCTTTGAGTCGAGCGATGAAATGGGTGAGACGGCGGGACTTGGTTTGTTGCCGGGTCGGGTGACGCGCATCGTAGGCAGCAGCTTGAAAGTCCCGCATATGGGCTGGAACCAACTCGATGTAGTTCGCGATCATCCGCTGGTGCGTGATCTGGTTTCGGGTGCGTATGCCTATTTCGTGCACTCGTATGCGATCTATCCTGACGATCACTCGATTGTGTTGGCCACGACGGACTATGGCAGCCCCTTTGCTTCGATTGCGGGACGCGGCCAGGTGTGCGGCTTGCAGTTTCATCCCGAGAAGAGTCAGGCGGTGGGGCTGCAGTTGTTGAAAAATTTTCTGGAGCTGTGAAAGTAAAACGTAAGGCGTAAAACGTAAAGGCGCAAATTACGTTTTACGTTTCACGGTTTACGCGCCTATGAACATTTATCCCGCCATCGATCTGCGCGGCGGCCAGGTGGTGCGCTTGAAATACGGTGATCCGAATCAGCAGACGACGTACAGCGCCGATCCGCTCGAAATGGCGCGGCGCTGGGCCGAGGCGGGCGCAGCATGGATTCACGTGGTCAACCTCGACGGCGCGTTTGGCGACGAGGCCGGTGCGGCGATCAATCGATCTCTGTTACAATCGCTGACGGCCGTGGGGCCAAAGATTCAATTCGGTGGCGGACTGCGATCGATCAGTGATATGGAGGCGGCGCTGTCACGCGGCGCGGCGCGCGTGGTGATCGGTACGCTGGCGATCGAGCAGCCCGACGTGCTGCGTGAGGCCGTCGAGCGTTTCGGTCCCGATCGGGTGGTGGTGGGTCTCGACGCGCAGGGCGGCCGGGTGAAGACACGCGGTTGGCAAGAGGATGGTGGGAGCGAAGTGATCGCGATCGGGCGGCAAATCCGATCGGCTGGGGTGAACCTCGTCGTGCATACCGACATCGGGCGTGACGGCGATCTATCGGGCGTGAATGGGGAAGCGTCAATCGAGTTGGCGCGGGAGACCGGGCTGCACGTGATCGCGTCGGGCGGGGTGAGTTCGATCGAGGATGTGCTGAGATTGAAAGACAAGGCGGGAATTGAAGGTGTGATCATCGGGCGGGCACTGTACACCGGCGCGATCGATCTGCGGGAGTTATTCAGCCAACTTTAAAACCGCCATTGCGAGCCGCCGGAGGTGGCGAAGCAATCTCCAAGACGATCGGCGGGATTGCGTCGTCAGCCGCGCTGTACGCGGCTTCCTCGCAATGACGATTGACATTGAGGTGCGTGAATGCCCTTAACGAACACGACACAATTCCGGGTGCGCTACGTGGAATGCGACGCGTACGGTCACGTGAACAATGCGAACTATCTGCGCTACATGCAGGAAGCCGCGTTCCATGCCTCGGCGGCGGTGGGTTACGACGTGAAGCGCTATGACGAAATGGGCCAATACTGGCTGGTGCGCGAGACGGAGATTGAATACTTCAAGCCGCTGATGTACGACGACGTGTTCGAGATCAAAACGTGGGTCGCTGATTTCCGACGGGTGCGATCGCGGCGCCGGTACGAATTTCGCAAGCCGGGATCAGATGAGCTTATCGCGCGCGGCATGACCGATTGGGTGTACATCGATCGAGAAAGCCAGCGGCCAGTGAATGTGCCGCCGGAGATGATTCAGGCGTTTGCGCCGGACGGCGAAGAAGTGACGACGCAAGCGCGCGAATCGTTTCCCAAACCGCCGCCGCCGCCGCCCGAGGTGTTCACGATGCGGCGGCGCGTGATGTGGCAGGACATCGATCAGGCGCAGCACGTCAACAACGCCGTTTATCTGTCTTACGTGGAGGACTGCGGTTTTCAACTGCTGAAGCATTTCAAGTGGCCGATGCAGCGCATGATGGACGAGCGGCGCGCGATCCTGATCCGCAAGCACCAGATTCAGTATCTGCAACCCGCTCTGTTTGACGACGAGATCGAAATTGCATCGTATGTGTACGATGTGAAGCGCACGTCGGCCATGCGTTACTACTCGATCACGCGTGTGAGCGATGGCGCATTGCTGGCGCAGGTCAATTCACTGGGCGTGTGGGTCGATCTGGCGACCGGGCAGCCGGCGCGTTTCCCGGCTGAATTCCTGGCCGATTTTGCGGCGAATGCGGTGAGCTAAAGCATGTTAGCGAAACGCATCATCCCTTGTCTGGACATCAAAGACGGGCGCGTCGTGAAAGGCGTGAACTTCGTCAATCTGCGCGATGCGGGTGATCCCGTCGAGCAGGCGCGCATCTACGATCAAGCCGGAGCGGATGAGCTGGTCTTTCTCGATATCACGGCGACGTCGGATGCTCGACAGACTGTGGCCGAATTAGCGCGCCGCGTGGCCGATGAGGTCTTCATCCCATTTACGATCGGCGGCGGACTGCGCACGTTGGATGACATCCGCACGCTGCTGCGCGCCGGTGCCGATAAGGTGAGTCTCAACTCAGCGGCAGTCCGTGATCCTGAACTGATCACGCAGGGCGCGGCACTTGCGGGGTCGCAAGCCATCGTCGTCGCCATTGATGCGAAGCGCAGATCGCAAGAAGCATGGGAAGTGTACGTGGCGGGTGGCCGCACGCCGACCGGCCTCGATGCGATCAAATGGGCGCGTGAAGCGGAACGGCGCGGCGCAGGCGAAGTTTTGCTGACCAGCATGGACGCCGATGGCACTAGGAACGGTTTCGATCTGGAATTGACGCGCGCGGTGGCTGAAGCGGTGAATATTCCCGTCATCGCGTCAGGCGGGGCGGGGCGGTTGGAACATTTTCTGGAAGCGGTGACGATCGGCAAGGCAGAAGCCGCGCTGGCTGCGTCGCTGTTTCATTATAACGAACTGACCATCGCGGATGTGAAGGACTATCTCGCGGCTAAGGGAGTTCCCGTGAGACCTGTGAAGTAGTGAACCACAGATTACACGGATGTTCACGGATTTTCCGTGTTAATCCGTGCAATCCGTGGCTGCACGAGATTCAAGAATGAATATCAACTGGAATGAGCAAGGGTTGATTCCCGCCATCGTGCAGGATGCGCAATCGGGCGCGGTGTTGATGTTGGCGTACATGAACGCCGAAGCGCTGCGCCTGACGCAAGAGACGGGCGAGGCGCACTTCTGGTCGCGCAGCCGGCAGGAGTTGTGGCACAAGGGCGCAACCTCTGGCCATGTGCAGCGTGTACGCGAGATTCTGATCGACTGCGACGCCGATACGATCTTGCTGAAGGTTGATCCGGCGGGACCGGCGTGCCATACGGGCGAGATGAGTTGTTTTTATCGAAGCATAACGAGTAATGAGTAACGAGTAATTTTTACGCATTACTCGTTACTTGTTACGCCGGGGAGAGCAAATAATGACAGACATCTTGGATGAACTCTATGCCACCATCATTGATCGCAAGCAGAACCCGAAGGCAGGGTCTTACACCAATTCGCTGTTTGAAGCCGGCGAAGACGAGATCGTCAAGAAAGTGGGCGAAGAAGCGATCGAGGTGATCATCGCCGTCAAGGGGCAGACCGATCAGCGGTTGATCGAAGAGTCTGCCGATCTGCTGTATCACCTGTGGGTGGCGCTGGCCTGGCGCGGCGTGACGCCGGAGCAGGTGCTGGCCGAACTCGCAAGACGGCATCGCAAGTGACGCCTAACCTCCCGGAGGCTTCAAGCCTCCGGGAGGTTTTCTTTTTGCTCTTGACAAACCGCGCGCCGTTGGTTACACTCTTGATTAGTCAATCCTGACTAATGGGAGCGCCGGATGGAACGCGAACTGCTGCTGCTGGGTTTTCTGCGCCGCGAACAGGCGCACGGTTATCGCTTGAATGAATTCATCGAGCGTGAGATGACCGCCTGCACGGACATCAAGAAACCCACGGCTTACTTCCTGCTCGACAAGATGGCGCAGCAGGGCTGGATCACGATGCGCGAAACACGCGAGGGCAACCGTCCACCGCGCCGCGTCTATCGCCTGACCGCCAGGGGCGAGGCCGAGTATCAGAAATTATTGCGCGAGAATCTGGGCAGCTTCATTGCGGCCAAGTTTCCCGGCGATGTGGGACTGGCTTATGCCGACGATCTCGATCCGCAGGAAGTGCTGACCTTGCTGGCCGAGCGACGATCGGCGTTGGCCGCTCAGTTGGAGGCTGCACGGCAGGTGCCACCACATGCCGGTTCGCTGCAACTGCTGGTCGATCATCAAGTGGCGCACCTGGAAGCCGAGCTGGCGTGGCTGGATCAGGTCATCGCCAAGTTCAAGAAGAAAGCAAAGCAGGGCTAACGGCAATACTGTTTAGTTAGCGCTCGCCAACCGCGTCCTCGCGGTTGGGCCGCCCGCGAGGACGCGGGCTTGGAGCCATATCTAAACAGTAGTGGGGCTAGCGACTCTGCGACATTTTTGTGTGAGGAGAAACAAGCATGGATTTCATCGTGGGGCTTCATAGTCTGGTGCGCTGGCTGGTGGTGATTGCTGCGGTGATCGCCATCATCCGCTACGTGATCGATCTGGCAGGCAAGTCGCCGGACGCCGAGCTGGGCCGCAAGTTGATGCTGGTCTACACCATCCTGCTGGATGTGAACGTGCTGCTGGGGATCATCCTGCTCGGCGGGCGCGCGATCGGCGTCGGGCAGATTCTGCCGATATGGATCGAACACGCGGTCACGAATCTCATCGCGGTAACTATTGCGCACATCTTCGCGGCGCGCAGCCGGAAGATGACCGAGCCCAAACGCGCAGCAGCGTGGCGGCTGGCGGGCGTGGTGGTGTCGATGGCGTTGATCGTCACGGGCGTGGCGCGCATCGGCGGCTGGTCGTAAAGGACAGAATCATGGCGCGTAAACGAGCTGATACCACGAATGTGAATCCCGAAGATAAGCTCGACTTCAAGAAGATCCTGCCGATCTTTGTGATCGTGCTGATCGACCTGTTGGGGCTGACGATCATCATCCCGTTGATGCCGCTGTACGCGACGACCTTCGGGGCCAGCCCGTTGGTGATCGGGTTGCTGGGCGCGATCTATCCGATCATGCAGTTCATCGGCGCGCCGATTTTGGGCCGCTTATCCGATCGGTATGGCCGCCGGCCGGTGCTGTTGATCAGCCAGATCGGCACGTTCACCGGCTTTATCCTGCTGGGGCTGGCGCAATCGCTGCCGATGTTGTTCCTGGCGCGCGCGTTGGATGGTCTATCGGGCGCGAATGTCTCGACGGCGCAGGCGGTGATCACGGACAGCACTAATGAACGAAATCGCACGCAGGGCCTGGGCTTGCTGGGCGCAGCCTTCGGGCTGGGCTTTGTCGTCGGGCCGGTGATCGCATTTATGGCGCTGGCGCTGACGCAGAATGATTATCGCGCTCCGGCGTTTGTGGCGGCGTTCTTCTCGCTGATCTCGATCCTGCTGACGTACTTCTGGCTGAAAGAAACGCACGGACCCGAGAAGCGCGGTACGGATGCGAAGAAAGCGGCGTTCTCCATGGGCGCACTGTTTGCGGCGTTGAAGCACCCCGCGGTGGGCGTGCTGCTGTTGTTGATCTTCTTCCAGCAGATCGCTTTCGGCGGATTTGAGCAACTGCTGACGTTGTTCACACTGGGTCGCTTAGGATTGAACGCGTCGGGCAACGCCATTCTGTTCGTGTTTGTCGGCATCATCGTGGTGGCCGTGCAGGGCGGCTATGTGGGCAAGTGGAGCAGGCAGTACGGCGATCGGCGGGTGATCTTTGCGGGGCTGGCGCTGCTGGCGATTGGCATGTTGCTGTTGGCGTTTACGCCGACGCAGCCCGCGCCGTGGTATTCCAAAGCAGAGATGACGAGCGAGTTGACGCAGCGTGGATCAGCGGCAGGCGCGGCGGGTCATGCGAATCCCAGCGCGACGGGCGACGTGAGTGTGCCGCTGCCTGATGATGCGAACAAAGGGTGGGTGGGGTTGATCTGGGTGCTGGTGGCGATGGTGCCGGTGGCGATCGGCGGCGGCGTCTTGCAGCCGACGATCAATAGCTTGATCACGAAGCGCATCGAACCGACTGAGATCGGCGGGACGCTGGGCATCAGCGCGTCATTGTTGAGCGGCGCCAATGCGCTGGCCCCGTTGATCGGCGGGCTGTTGTTCCAGCTTGGCGGCCCCACGTTGATGTTTGTGGTGTGGGGCGCGACGATGGGCGTGCTGTGGCTCATAGCACGCGCCAAGATCACGCCGGGCCGCGAAGAACAGGCGCCGGCGGGGTTGGCGCGCGGCGGCGCAGCGGCGCATTAAGTCTGGTATGTCATTGCGAGCGTCGCAGACGCGAAGCAATCTCACATGCGACACGGAGATTGCTTCGTCGGCCTTCGGCCTCCTCGCAATGACGAATAACACGGCGGGGCGCAGTGGCTCGATCGGGTCTGCTGCGCCCGTCGTTTGTGAGTGATCGAACGAACGTGGTATAGTAAAAGCACAGGGATCGATCGAGATGAAGCGTAAAGGATTGTGGATTGGCGTGACGATCGTCGTGATCGCCATTGCCGTGATTGGGTTCTTGGTGTACCGCTACACCGCGCCGGTGCGCGTGGAGATTGTGGGCGTGGCCGATGGGGTGCCGTTTACAATCGAGACGATTCCGTCCAGCGTGACGGCGCGGCCCGGCGAGATGGTCAAGGTCACGTATCGCATCACCAACGACGCGCTGTCGCCGCTGGAAGCGTACGGCACAATCACCATTGAGCCCAAGGGCGCGACCGATCAGATGCAAATTTTTCTGAGCCAGTGCGGCGGCATCAACACCTATCAAAGCACCGGCCCCGAAGATTACGGCGTGATGTTTCGCGTGCAGCCCGCCGGGTTGACGGGGTCGTCGCGGCTGGTGTTGAAGCATACCTTCACACCGGCGACGCTGCGTTGAGGTGCATGATGAAACGAATTCGTTGGATCGCGCTGATCACGATCGGGTTGTTGTTGGCTGCGTGTGCGCATCAGTTCTCCGGGGTCACTCCCAACCCGATCGGTCCCGCGCCCGATTTCGCGCTGACCGATGAGAACGGCCAACCCTTCCAGCTCAGCGATCTGCGCGGCAAGTGGATTCTGCTGGCGTATGGCTACACCCACTGCCCCGATGTGTGCCCGTTGACCCTCTCACATTTACGCGACGTGAAGAAGACCGTCGATCCGGATGGCGATGACGTACAGGTGGTCTTCGTCACGATCGATCCGGAGCGCGACACGCCGGACATCATGCACAAGTATGTGGGTCACTTCGATAAACTCTTCCCGCAGAAATTCAAAGGGCTGAGCGGCACGCCGGATGAGATCGCCGCGGCGGCCCAGCCGTACGACGTGCGGTATGAAAAGAAGGAAACCGGCTCGGCGGACGGCTACGCCATGAATCATACCGCCGAAGTGTACTTGATCGATCCGCAGTTTAACTGGCGGATGACATTTCCATTTGGGGTCAAGGCTGAAGAGATCGCAGCGGATCTTCAGACTCTCATGCAAAATCCGGAGGCAAAATGAGACGAGCGTGGCTGGTGATGGGAGTAATGTTGGCGGCGCTGGCGTTGGTGGCCTGTGGCGGCTCGGGCGGAACGACCGGCGGCATTACGGTGAGCGACGCGTGGGCGCGCACCTCGCCCATGATGGAGCGCGCAGGGGCGGCCTATATGATTCTGCAGAATAGCGGCGCGGCGGAAGACAAATTACTCTCTGCCGAGAGTGATGTCGCCCAGACGATCGAGCTGCACGAGACCAAAGAGATGAACGGCATGATGTCGATGTCGCCCGTGCCCAACATCCCGGTGCCGGCCGGCGGCAAGACCGAATTGAAACCCGGCGGCCTGCACGTGATGTTGATCGGCCTGAACCGTGAATTGAAGGCGGGGGACAAAGTGCAGTTGACGTTGAATTTTGAAAAAGCGGGGAAGGTGCCGGTGACGGCGGAAGTGAAGGAGCAGTGAGCGACAGACCTGACAGGTTTTGCTTCAGGTGCTTGCAGACCATGACGCCGTGCAAAACCTGTCAGGTCTCAGCCATTCGCTGTTCGATCAGGCTGCGGCTGCGCGCAGGATGATCGATGCCAATCCTCCCGGAGGTTCCGAACCTCCGGGAGGATATATTGAGTCAAGGAAATGAGCATGAAGATTGACGGCGAACCGCTGACGGATCAAACGCTGCGGAAGATGCGCGGCCTGTTTGCCAGCGGCGTGACGGTGGTGACTACGGTGCACGAGGGCCAGCTGCGCGGCGTGACGGTCAGCGCGTTTGCGTCGGTGTCGTTGAATCCGCCGCTGGTGCTGATCTGTATTGCGAATGAATCGGAATCGAAGGACTGGATTGCGGAGAGCGGTGTCTTCGCGGTGAACATCCTCAGCGATGAGCAGGAATTTCTCTCGGAACGTTTCGCCGCCCGCGCGCCGATTGTGAACGCACGCTTCGACGGTGTGCCGTATCACACGGCGATCACCGGCTCACCGATTCTTGATGGTTCAGTGGGTTGGTATGACTGCCGCGTGGAGGCGACGCACGACGGCGGCGATCATACGATCTTCGTCGGGCGCGTGGAAGCGATCGGGTATGGGGCGGAGGGAAAGCAGCCGCTGGTGTACTTTGCGAATCGGTATGCGGGGGTGAAGTAATCACTCCAACTCGCTCAATCCTGGCGCTCGCTGCCAGCGTTTGACTTCAGTGCCTGATCCGTCAAACAACACAAACGTTGGCGTGCCTACGAAGTCATGTCGCCGCGCAAATTCGCGTCCAATCGGCGTGAGAATATCTACGCGCAGCACGCGCCCCGTCTTCCACTCGGCTTGCAGCTTGTCCACGACAGGCTTCAGCGACAAACACGCGATTCAATAGTCCGAGTAAAACTCCACCAGCGTCGACTGGCCGGTTCGCAGTGCAGCCTCATAATCTTCCACTGAAGTGAATGATGGACTCTCGCCCGTGCGCAACACGAACCAGCCGATCAGCGCCATCACCAGTAGGCCCGCCCAGATGAACCACGCGCGCCGTGCGCGCCGCCGAAAAAGCGCCAGCGCCACGATGCCGAGCACGATGGCGCTGCTGAACAGATACGAGTGTTGATTGAAGAATTGAAAGATCGTCACTCCCCCTCATCATCGACCACGCCCGGCTGATCGATGCGCAGCACCTCGCCGTGATAGTTGACCACCACGCGAAAGCCCATCAGCCCCAGCATCTGCCGCGCGTCGTCGGGCAGGCCCTGCTGCAAGACCTGATCCATGTTCTCGATCGATTTATCGATCAGAGCCTTGGTGAAGATGTCCTCGCTGCCCATCATCTTCATGATACCCTGCTCGACCGCTTCTTTGTTCGCTTCGATCTGCGATTGTAATTGCGCCAGCACCTGGCGATCGACCGCCTCGGCGTCGACGTGGCGGCGAAAGCCGTTGTCGTCGATCACGTACTGCGCCTCGTCGCCGATGAAGGCGACTTCCAACGGTTGGCCGTTTTCGTCGATGACGAGTCCGGCAAAGAGTGCTTTGTTGCTCATGATTGACCTCGCAAGACCTGGCAGGTTCGCATAACTGTCCGGATATCGCGGCAGCGTCATTCCCGCGCGTTGCTGGCGGGAATCCAGTAACCGATTGGCACAACTTGCTAATCTTGAATCTGGATGCCCGATAACGGCACTCGGGCATGACGGCCACAATCCTACCATGGCTACAAATTCGTCTGCACGAATCTCACTCGGATGCCGCCGTTGGTGAAGCGCGTGATCGGCTGGAATTTCAGGCCCGTGGCATATTCCCAGTGCACGTCGCTGCTTAACATCGCCACGCGCCAGCCCGTGCACTTGGCGCGCAAGACCTTGCCAAACTGCGCGTATAGATTGCGCACGTCGCTGTCGCCCACACGCTGCCCGTAGGGCGGATTGGTGATGACATCGCCAATGCCAATCGGCTCAATGGCCGACATCGCGCGCGGTGTGAATTCAATGTCGTTGAGCACGCCCGCGCGCTCGGCGTTGGAGCGGCTCGCCTCGATCGCACCCGCATCCCGATCGGATCCCTGGATGCTCGCCGGGACGTGATCGAGCGCGGCGTCATCGGCCTGCGCGATCAGCGCCTTCCACTCCGCCCGATCGAACTGCGGCCACTCCATGAACGCGAACTTGCGGCGGCGGCCCGGCGCGAGGTGGCGCGCGATCAACGCAGCCTCGATGGGAATCGTACCCGATCCGCAGAACGGATCGAGCAGCGATCGATCAGGTGTCCAGCCCGACGACAAAATCATCGCCGCGGCCAGCGTCTCGCGCAGCGGCGCTTTGGCCGTGGCCTGCCGGTAGAGGCGAAAGTGCAATAACGCGCCGGACGTGTCGAGACTGATCAGGCAGCGATCATGCGCCACGCGCACGACGATGAAGTTGGCCCGCGCCGACTTGTTTTCCTCGTCGGTGGTGATCAACCTGGAGGGTTTGCCCAGCCGATCGGAGATGCCGTTGACGATGCGCTCGGCCACGCCGCCGGTGTGCATCAAGATCGATTTGTGGCACGTGGCGCGGATCGAAACATCGCAGCCCGGTTTCAGGAATTCTTCCCACGGGGTGCGCGCGGCTTTGTGGTGCAGCTCGCGGAAGGAGTCGGCGCGGAATTCGCGCAGGCGCAGCAGCACGCGCTCGGTGGTGCGCGACCACAGATTGACGCGATAGACGTGCGTGAGAAAGCCGTTAAACTCGACGCCGCCGTGAATCGGACGCGGATTGGCGATGCCCAGCGTGCGGAGCTCGTCGGCCACGATCTTTTCCAGACCCGGCTGGCAGACGGCGAACAGATCGTAACGTGGTTGATCAGGCATAATGAGTAATGCGTAACGAGTAATGCGTAAACCTGGATCGCGGTCGTCATGCCCGAGTGTTTTGATCGGGCATCCAGCCTGGCGATCAACGAAATAGCACTGCTTAGGATTTGTCAAGAAATAACTTGGTCGATTCGCACGTCATGCCCGAATGCTTTGATCGGGCATCCAGCTTGGCGCTAGGCAAATCACGCTGATGTCCCGTGGATTCCCGCCACGCTCTGTCCGCCGCTATGCGGCGGGAGCGCGCTAGGCGAAAACGCGCGGGAATGACTTGGCATGGCGTGCGCTGTAACGGCTTGATCATCGCAAATGAACAACTTATTCTTTGACAAACCCTTAAATACTGGATTCCCGCCACGCCCTGTCCGCAAGGCGGGGGCGCGCTGGGCGAAAGCACGCGGGAATGACGGTTCCTGCAGAACATTCTGGGCGTTGCTTATTGAGCAGGCTCAGTCGCGCAGCTTTCAAATTCTGGAAATTCGGCGGCGTTTTCGGCGGCGCCCTGGTATTCGCCGCGCTCGTAACGCTCTTCCCACTGGCTGAACAATTCGATGAATTCTTCGGCGGTGGTGCACGTCAACAGCGCCAGGCGCACATCGGTGGCGTAGGGCACGCCGCGAATATAACGCACCACGTGCTTGCGGAACAACACGATGCCCAGGCGCGGCCCGTAAAAATCGAGCATCGCCGCGAGGTGCTGGCGGATCAGGGCGGTGCGTTCGGCGAACGTCACGTCATGGAAGTCCTTGCGCTGGAAAATCCACGGGTTGCCAATAGCCGCGCGGCCGATCATCACCGCGTCGCAGCCGGTCAGCGCCTTGATGCGATCGATGTCGGCCACGCACTTCACATCGCCGTTGCCAAAGACGGGAATTTTCACGCGGGCTTTGATCTCGGCGATGGGGCGCCAGTCCGCTTCGCCGTGGTACATCTGCATCTTGGTGCGGCCATGCACGGCCACGGCGCTGGCTCCGTTATCTTCCAGAATATGCGCCACTTCCAGATAGTTGCGTGATTGGTCGTCCCAGCCCAGCCGGATTTTTCCGGTAACGGGCACAGGCAGAGCCTTCGACAACTTGCTGTACAGCTCGGCGATCTTCGCCGGTGCGCGCAGCAGGCCCGCGCCCGCGCCCTTCATCGCCACGTTGTTGACCGAACAGCCCATATTGATGTCAATCGTATCGGGGTGCAGCCGATCGACGACGCGCTGGCACTGCGTCACCAACCGGTCGACATCGTGATCGAACAGCTGAAACGCGATCGGGCGCTCGGCTGCGGCGTAGCGGAAGTATTCCCACGACTTGCGATTGTTGTGCGCCAGCCCGTCGGCGGACACGAACTCTGTGTACGACATGGCCGATCCCAACTCGCGGCAGATGGCGCGAAAGGGTTGATCGCTAAAGCCCGCCATCGGCGAGAGGATCAGGTCGCCGTAGATTGGAATTTCACGCACCAAGAACGTCGGGGTGGTCATGGCAATGATTATACCAAAGCACGACCACCCGCGCAGCTGATCAACGCTGGCACAGGTGTGTTTTGGCGCCCTCTGCGAACTCACCGAAGTTTCACCAAAAACGCTATGCAAGCACCGCGCACTTTGTTACAATGAATACCATGAAGCACAAGATTATTCTGCTGCACAACCATGATAACAGCTGGACGCCGGCGGACCTCGTCGAAGTGGCCGAGGACAATCGGATCGTGATCGATGCGCTGCGCTCGCGCGGCCATGAAGTGACGGACGTCAAGGTCTATCACAGCGTCGCGCAAGCGCTGCGTGACAAGTCGTTCAATCCGCGCGAGTGGATCGTGTTCAACTGGTGCGAGGGGTATGCCGATCGCCCGTGGGATTACGCGGGTGTGACCGACGAGTTGGATCAGTTGGGCTACGCATATACCGGCGCCTCGGCCTGGACGCTGCGCATGACGCAGGACAAACGCCGTGTGCGAACTTTGTTGCACAACGCGCATGTGCCGATCCCGCTGGGAACCGAAGCGCGTCGAACCTCCGGGCTGGCGTGGGCCACGTATCCCGCCATTGTCAAGCCAGCCGATCAGCATGGCAGCTACGGCATCGACGAACAGGCGGTTGTCGCGGACGAGCGCGAGCTGGTGCAGCGCGTGGAGTATGTGCTGGACACTTTCCAGTGCCCCGCTGTGATTGAAGAGTTCATCGCCGGGCGCGAATTGCAGGTGACGGTGCTGGGCAATGAGACCGCGGCCGTTCTGCCCGCCCTCGAACTGGTTTTTCGCAATGAAATCGAGCCGGGGCAGCAGATTTATTCTTACGACATGAAATACTCGCCCGATGTGTGGGCCTCGCACGGCGTGCGCTTCATCTGCCCTACGATGTTGACGGTGGACGCTCGGCAGCAGGTGGAAGCCGTCTGCCGGCAGGCGTTTCGCGCCGTGCGCGGCCGCGACTATGCCCGCTTCGATCTGCGCCTGCGCGGCGATCAACCCTACGTGGTGGACGTTAATCCCAACCCTGACATCAACAGCGAGTCGGTCGTGACCATGAGCGCGCAAAGTGCCGGCTTGACCTACACCGATCTGATTGCGCGGCTGGCCGATCTGGCCGCCGCGCGCCGGCCGGTCGGCGCGCGGCCAGCGCTGCCCCGCCAGCCCCGATCGACCTCGCGCGTCCCGCGCGTCCCCGTCCCCTGATCGCGCCGCACTTCGCGCCGCGCGTTGCACGGTGAGCGCGCCCTCACCAAAGTTTCACCGAAAATTTTTCGCAAATCCTTCACAAACGCCAACCGCTTTGTTACAATGCGCCCCAGATCAGTGAGGTGAGTGACGTTGTTCGTTCGCGCCGAGCCTGCCCACATCCTAATCTTGAGCAACGAAGACAGCACGTGGACGCCCGCAGACTATGCCGAGGTTGATCTGGAAATTGCCCGCATGCAGAACGGCCTCATCGAGCAGGGCTTTCAGACCGAAGTGTTCACCGTGCGGCACAGTGTGCTGCATGAACTGGGGCGGCAGACGTGCTATCCGCGCGATCGCTGGCTGGTGTTCAACTGGTGCGAGCAGTACATTGATCGGCCGTGGACCGATGCGGAGATCGCAGGCGAGCTGGAGCAGCTGGGCTACGTCTTCACCGGCGCGGACCTGGCCGGCATGCAGCTGTCGCTGGATAAGACCCAGGTGCGGCAGCGCCTGGAAGCGGCGGGCGTGCCGGTGCCGATCGGGCGGGCGTATGCCGATGATCACATCGACGATTGGTCGCTTTATCCGGCCATCGTGAAACCGGCCAATCAGCATTCGTCGTGCGGCGTGTCGCGTCGATCGCTGGTGGAAAACTCCGTCGAACTGCGCCGGCAGGTGCAATGGGTGCTGGCCGAATTCGGCGGCCCGGCGGTGGTGGAGGAGTTTGTCGACGGGCGCGAGATCCATGTCGCGCTGATCGGCAATCGGAATGTGGCGGTTCTGCCGCCGATGGAGATCGATTACTCGTTGTTCGGCGATATCCACGATCGCATTTACACCAACGAGGCCAAATTCGACAAGCATAACCTGCCGTATTACCTCACCAAATTTCTCTGCCCCGCGCCCTTGAATGCCGCGACGCAGCAGCGCGTGGAAGAAGTGGCGCTGGCAGCCTATCGGCTGGGCGGCTGCCGCGACTACGGCCGCGTAGACCTGCGCCTGCGCCATGGCGAGCCCGTCGTGCTGGATGTGAACCCCAACGCCGATCTCTCTTTCGAGTCCGACCATGCCATCGGATCGAAGATGCTCGGCTGGACTTACGGCCAAATGGCCGCGCGCATCGTTGCGTGTGCGCGCGAGCGCTGGCCTGAACGGAACTAATGCGCTCATGAAGCCCAAAGTCGTCGTGCTCCACAATTACGATAATGATTGGACACCGGAGCTGCAGCAGGATGCCGAACGCGATCGCGCCACGGCCCTGGCCGCGCTGCAGAAGTTCGGCTATGAAACCACCGATGTGCAGGTCTATGACAGCGTGACGGCCGTCCTGCGTCCCCGGCAGCTCGATCCGCGTGAGTGGATCGTGTTCAACTGGTGCGAAGGTTACGCCGATCGCCCGTGGGCGTACGACGAGGTGACGGAGGAGCTCGATCGGCTGGGATATATCTACACAGGCGCGGACACGTGGTCGCACCGGGTGTCGGCCGATAAGAGCCGCGTGCAGGCCGTGCTGCGCGAGTGCGGCGTGGCGATCCCGCACGGGGCCATCCTGCGCCCCGCCGCCGATCTCGACTGGGCGCTTTTTCCGGCCATCGTGAAACCTGTCAATCAACACGGCAGCTATGGCATCGACAGCCAGTCGGTGGTGCGCGATGGCGGGCAACTGCGCGATCGCCTGGAGTATGTGATGGACACGTATCACGTTCCAGCGGTGGTCGAGGAATTCATCGCGGGGCGCGAGTTCCAGGTGGCGGTGTGGGGCGACAAGCGGATCGAAGTGCTGCCGGAAGTGGAACTCGCTTTTGGGACTGCGCCGGGCTGGGAAGAGCGCATCTACACCTACGAGATGAAATTCGATCACGACGGGCCGCAGGAGCACAACGCGGGCTTCGTCTGTCCGTCGATGCTGACGCCGGGCCAGCGCGCCAGGATCAGGCGGATGTGCCGCGCCGCCTATCGGGCCATGCGCTGCCGCGGCTACGCGCGGGTCGATCTGCGGATGCGGAACGATCGGTTGTACGTGGTCGACGTGAATCCCAACCCCGACATTAATTCGGAGTCCCTATTGGTCATTGCGGCCGGGGTGGTAGGCTTGTCCTACGAAGAAGTCATTGCGCGCATCACCGAATTTGCGGTGGAGCGCTGGCGCGCTGCCCACGCAGCGCAGGTTGCGGCGCGCACTGCGGCGCGCACTGCGGCGCGCACTGCGGCGCGCACTGCGGCGCG
>CAYNML010000030.1:62440-63531 GCA_964398185.1 uncultured Anaerolineae bacterium
CGGCGCGCACTGCGGCGCGCACTGCGGCGCGCACTGCGGCGCGCACTGCGGCGCGCACTGCGGCGCGGCAGAAGAGGAGCCGTAAACGTGAACAGCCAGAAGTTGTTTCGCCGCAGCTCTGATCGGATGGTCGCCGGGGTGTGCGGCGATCGTGCGGCTGGTGTTTCTGCTGCTGCTGATTTTTGGCGGCGCCGGTTTTGTGTTGTATTTGATTTTGTGGTTCTTCCTTGAGCATCGATTCTCAACCCCCTCGCTTGAACTGCAGGCGAGGGGGATTTGATTTGCCTCTGCGCCGCAGACATGCTAGACTGACAGGCACCGGAGGATGGCAGAGATGACGACGAAACGGCGCGTCGTGTACGAGACGGAATGGGATGCTGCCAAAGTGAAAGCCCTGCGCGAGCATTTAGGGCTGACACAGCAGCAGATGGCAGAGGAACTGGGCGTGCGTCAACAAACCATCAGCGAATGGGAGGTGGGCGTGTATGCGCCGCGCCGCTCCACTTCCAAATACCTGAACCTGATTGCCGAACGGGCAGGGTTTAACTACAAGGTGAGAAAGAATTAAGACCTGGCGAGTTTCCACAACACGCCAGGTTTTTTCTTCCAGCATCGAGAAACCGGGGTTCTTAGCCTTGACTTTTTTGCTCGCCAGCCGCATCCGCGCGGTTGGCCCACGCCGCCCGCGCGGACGCGGGCTGGGCGCACCCTGCCCTTTTAACTTGAAAGCCGCTCTTCAAATTTTGCCCCTTGACGACTACACGGTAACGTGTTATCCTTTTTCTGACGGAAGCGCGGCGCGGCTGCGCTCTTTTAAGGGTGGCGCTACACGGTAACGTGTTTCGCACAAGGAGGCCGGCCATGGGCACGTATTCGCTCGATGAGATGATCCAGCGTTGGTTTGCGGAGGACCTGACGGCTGAGCAGGTCATCGGCCAGATTCTACAGGTGCTGCAAGAGTTGTCACAGCGGGTCAATGATTTGGAGAACCGTAACCGGCCGGAGGGGATCATCACACCGAGGCGTAAAACGTGATGCGTACTGCGTAAAACGTAATGCGTAAAACGTAATGCGTAAAACGTAATGCGTAA
>CAYNML010000031.1:0-6460 GCA_964398185.1 uncultured Anaerolineae bacterium
ACTTTCACCTGCGTGTCGTAGAACACCGCGCTGCCGCCCACCGGATCAAACAACGTGGTATTCGTCACCAGCGGATCGACGCGCATGGCCGCGTTGGCGTGGAAGCCTTCCATCCGGCGCGCATCACCCGGGATCAGTTGACCGTTGATGGTCACGTCGCGCGCACCATAGCCCCAGTGCCCGAAGCCCAGCGCGAACGCCACCACACCGGGCCGCATCCCCTCGGTCACTTTGACTTTGCCGACGATGGGCTGCGGCGCACCGCTGCCGAAGTTCCACACGCCGTCAGGATTGCTGGCCGAGGTGATCTTGATCTGATCGCCATTTTGCAGACCGCGCGCGGCCGCATCGGCGCTGTTCATCAGCAGGAAGTTTTCCGGCAGCAGCGCCCTGAGCCAGTAGTTGCCCGGCGTGCGGCTCTTGGTCTGTGCGATCTCGCGGTAGGTGATCAACTTGAGATCGTAACCATCCTTGGCATCGTCGATCACTTTGCCGTCGAAGCCCATGTACGGTTCGATGTACGTCGGCACGCCCGATAGACTCTTGCCGGTGCCGCTGTGCTTCACGCCGGCCGTCTTTTCGAGATACATATTGATCAACTTGCCGAACTTGGTGCCCGTCGGGACGACATACGGTTCGTCGAATGAGCCGGGCCGCACGCCATCGCCCGGATAGCCCTTCTCGTAAGCCATGAAGCGGCCGCCGCGATTGAGCACCGTCACCACCTTGGGCCATAGATCGCCGGTGATGGCTTTCCAGCGCGCTTCGTCAAACACGGCCTTCGGCAAGTGTTTGCGCGCATCAAGGAACGTTTGAATCTCTTCGGGACTGGCATCGGGCACGGCATCGCTGCCGTCGGCTTTTTCGCCGAACGCCAGGTTCATCACCATGCGCAGATAGAGATCGTCGGGATGCGTGTAGTCCACGCCTTCGCCCAGACCGTTGGGGCCGAAGTCAGGCAGGCCGAGCTTCTCCGCCAGCGCCAGCAGCATCGCCTCAAACTGCAGCGCCATCTCCTGGCCGTACACCGTAACTGTGCCGGTCAGCGGCGCGATCGCGGGTTGGCGCACACCCTGCACCTTGAATGTGATCGACGGGTGCGAGCCGCCGAATTCCCACCGTTCCAGATAGGTCACATCCGGGAAGATGTAGTCGGCATACATGCTGGTCTCGCCGATGATGATGTCGCTGGCGACGAACAGCGGCAGCTTGTTCACATCGCGCAGGATGTCAATCCAGGTGTTGCCGGCCGGCAGCGAATAGACCGGCGACCCCATGTACATGAACGCGGCCTTGATCGGATACGGATACTGATCGCCCGCCGAGGGGATGATCTCTTCGTACACGTCCGAGGCCAGCGGATACCAGTTGCGTTTGGCAGGATAGTCCGCGAAGATCGTCGTGTCTTCATACTTCACGTCGTGGCGAATGAGACTGATGCCGAACGGCGCCAGCGCGCCCGGATCGGCTTTGCTGAACACGAACGGGCCTTCGGCCTTCGCGCCCGAGAGATCATAGGTGCTGGCATAGACTTGCCCGCCGCGCCAGTCGTAGTTGCCGATCAGCAGGCCCAGGTTGTTCCACGCCAGCACGTTGAAGTAACCGTTGGTGTGCTGGCTCACGCCGCGATGGATGTCGAAGCAGGCGTTCTTGCCGTGCGACGTAAACTCGCGCGCCAGGTCTTCAATGTCCTTCGCGCGCAGCCCGGAAATCTCGGCCCATTCCTCGATCGTGTGCTGCTGCGACGACTCGAACAGGATTTGCAGGCTGCTCTTCACGTCGAACTCGCCCACCTTCGTATCGACCAGCAGTTGACCCGCAACGACCGGGTTCTCGGCGTCATTCGGATCGAACAGCACGGGTTTGCCGTCGGCGTCGAGCACCACAAACGGATCGGTCTTGAAGACCGTGCCATCCGTCGTCACATACGTGACGACCTTCTTGCCGTCTTTCTCTTCTTCCTTCTTTTCGACCTGCTTCAGATCACTGCCGTGCAGGAACTTGCCCGGCTTACCGTCAGCCACTTTCACCAGCCACGCGGCGTTGCTCCACGTTGGCTCGCCCGCTTTCTTGGCCGCCGCGGCGTTGGCGTCGGCCAGATACTTCGCATCGAAGCGTTCATTCGCAATGATCCATTGAGTCATCGCCAGCGCGATGGCGGCCTCGGTGCCCGGCTTGTTGGGCAGCCACTTCCACGCCTTGCCACCCAACTTCGACAGGCGCGGATCGATCACGGCGTACTTCAACTCGCCCATGGCGAGCCGCTCGGTGATGCGCGGCACGCGATTGGTCGGGCCATAGTTGCCCTCGAACGGCGACGCGCCCACAAAGACCACGAACGAGGCCGAAGCGGGATCGCCCTGCCAGTAGGCTTTGGCGCCGCCGGTGAATTTGGTCCCGTCCCACTGATCGGACATCGACTTGCCCGCAAAGTACAGGCTGCCCTGGCACACGGTGGTGTGCCCGTGCCGATTGGTGGTGCCCAGCCCGGAGCCAAAGAAACGATGCGCGATGTCGCTGCGACCGCCCTTCTTGCGCCCCCAGAAATACAGAATCTGATTGTTCTTCGGGCCGAAGTCGGGATGATCGGGATCGATCAGCTTATCGAGATCGGCGGCGAAATCGACCTTGAACTTATCGATCAGCGCCTTCTTCTTCTCCTTATCCTTCTCGGCCCAGATCGCCTTGACGGCGTCGTTCATGGCCTTCATCACTTTGGCGTCGGTCAACGCGCGCAGCTGCCGCAGACCTTCCACTTCGCGGTTCTCTTCGCCCGGCACGTTGGCAAACAACTTGCCGCCGTTGACGATCTCATCAATCGCCTGCTCGAACGGAATCGACACCCACTTGTTCTCGCCGCGCTGACCCGCGCGCTTGAGCACCGTGACCAGCCGATAGGGATCGTAGACGGTCTGCAAGCCAGCCTGGCCCTTGGGGCAAATCGGCGCATCGATGATGGCCGTGTCGTTCAGCGTTGTTTTGTAATCGAGATGCGGCACCAGGTTCCACGGCGAATACGGATTGCCATCGATCTTGACTGCCACGCCGTCATCCACCTTCACCTTGATGCCGCACTGCGTGTTGCACTGCTGGCAGATACTGTAGATTTGATTCGCGGCCTGGCCCAATGGATAGGTGGCCTGGTTATCGAGTGCAGCAAACGTCTTCTGCACTTCCGGCAGCGCGCCCAGAAAGACCGTCGCACCGCCGACCACGGCACTTGCCTTCAAGAAGGTGCGCCGCGTGACTTCAGGATTCAATGGATTCGCTTGCTGTAGTTTCTCGCTCATCATGCCACCTCCGCGCGGGTCAACTTCAATCGATCGGTGCCGATCACAAAGGCCAGCACCGCCAATCCAATAATGCCGATCGTGACCGCCCATTCCATCAGGCTGGGGAAGTAATCGAACGACAGATGCGGGCCGGTGAACGCCGTCATCAGCGCGTCGAGCTCGGGCACGGTCAATGCCGGGAAGACGATGTTGGCGCGGGCCACGCCAAACCCGATCAGCACCAGCAGCCCCATCGTCCCGGCAATCCTGGGATTCTCCGCCCACTTGCGGCGGCTCAACACCACGATCGGAATGATCGAGCCTAACAACACTTGCACGATCCAGAACGCCCACCAGTACGGGCCGTACAACACTTGATTCACCGCCTCCACATTCTGCGGCACATTGCCGTAAATGCTCTGCGAGAAGTCGGCCCACAGGAAGTACAGCTTCACCACCTGCAAGCCGATCGTCACCAGCGCCATCACCCACAGCTGCTGCGGGCGGCGCGCATCATCCTTCGCGCCAAACCAGCCGATGACCACCAGCATCGCCGCAAAGCCCGACGCCAGCGAGAAGATGGGGAACTGCACGGGCAGCAGACCCACGTGCCAGAACAGGCGGCCCGCATTCACGCCCAGCAGCGCGCCCACCGCGCCGCTCACAAACAGCGACAGCGGCACGCCGACGATCATCAACACCTTGAGAATCTTGCTCGTCGGCTTGCGGATGGCGAAGAACAGCGAGACCAGCAGCAGCAGCCCGAAGAGGGTATAGCCCCACACCATCTGCGCCATCACCGATCCGAGGTTGGGCTGGAGGTACACTTTCCAGATGCGTTCCATGTGTCCCAGGTCCAGCCAGATCGAAAGCAGCGCGGCGGCCAGGCTCACCAGCGCCGTCCACAGCGCCGCCTTGCCTGTCCCCTTGAACAACTTCACGTCAAACAGCAGATCGAGCGTGGCAAACATGAAGCAGCCCGCCGCCACACCCGCGAAGAACAGATACATCGCCACCCACAGGCCCCACACCACATACGAGCCATAGGCGGCATTTTCATGACCGGTGGTCAAGCGATCGAACACGCCCCACGCACCGACCAGGAGGGCGAGAATGCACAACACATAGAGAATGCGTTTAAGGGTCATGGCCGTCCTCCTACACCAGGTAGTACACACGCGGCTCGGTGCCCAACTCTTCCTTGAGCCGCATCACATTCGGGCTGGCGATCAAGCCCGCCACCACACTATCGGGATCGTTCGCATCGCCAAACAGGGTCGCGCGTCCGATGCACGTCGTCGTGCACGCCGGCAGCATCCCCGCTTCCAGCCGGTGCAGGCAGAAATGGCACTTGCGCACATTACCGATGGGCGATTCTTCGCCGCCGGTGCGCGCGTGCTCTTCGCCGTACTCGTAGCTGGGTGCGCGCTCGTAATCATCGGCGGTCTGCTGACCCAGGATCAACCCGGCGGCCTCCGGCGTCCCGCGCGTGTACGTCTGGCCGAAGTCGAACGTGCGCGCGCCATACGGGCAGGCCGTGATGCAATAGCGGCAGCCGATGCACTGATCGTAATCGACCACCACCACGCCGTCGGCATTCCTGTAGGTCGCATTCACGGGGCAGACCGGGGTGCACGGGGGATTGTCACACTGCATGCAGGGGCGCGGCATGAAACGCCGCGTAACATTGGGATACGTACCGATCTCTTCTTCCAGCACAGGCCGATAGACCACTCCGGGGGGCAGCTTATTCTCGGCCACACACGAAATGGTGCAGGCGTGGCAGCCCACACACTTGCGCAGGTCGAGGATCATCACCCAGCGGCGCTGATCTTGCGGCTTCTCCAGCGCGCGCTTGAGGTCGGCCTGCATCTGCACCAGCACATCTTGTTTCTGCGGCGCATCGCTCATAGACTTTCCCTCCTTGAAATATCGACGATCGACGCGTGATCGATCGATCACTTCTGGAGAGTAGTGTATGCCGATCGGGTCGCGGAATGAAGCGGGGAAAACCTGTTAGTTGTGGAACGGTTGTCAGGGAAAGTCCGCTGAATTGAGGAAGTCTGCCGGGGAAAGCCTGACAAGCTGTGGCACGAGTCGTGCTCTCACGCAGCGGGTGTGATGATCAGCGCAACATAGCCTGTCGCGGCCCAGGCGCGCATAAAGGCTTCGAGTGGAATTGCCGTCGGGCCGGAAGACAAGATCGGATCGTGAACTTCAGCCGTGTCCACAGTGATATTCGTGACAACCAGCGCGTGGATGGCTTCGTCTTTCCAATGAGGGAGCATTGGCGTCCAAACATGGACAATGGCAGGACGGGCAGCTTGTGCTTGCTCACGCAAATAAGGCAATGAGGCGTCGGGCAGTTCAACCTTGAAACCAAGCGCCGGTAATTGGAAGAGCACATTCGCGGGGCTTGTGCCGCCGGGACGAGTCTTCAGCAAACCACGCAACTCGCCCTCGGTCTGAGCGTGGCCGTAGTAGGCCAGCACCATTCGTACGCACGCTGCCAGACAGCTGTAATCAAGCTCCTGTTGAAAGTGAGGCACGTTCATCGATCGCCTCGGCTCCCTTCAACAAGTCCTCTACCTTCCGGTCATCGGCGATCGTTACTTCCCCCGTATCCGCATCGATCATCAAATGCCCGACATTGCCCAACACGCCCCGGCGTGACGGCGCATACTGGATCGGTACCCGCCAGTTCAGGGCTGCGCCGACGACCAGCTCCGGTTCACCCGCGCATAGCTGATCGCCAACTTGCATGATCAAAAAACGATTGGCCTTCTGCCGGGCCACATAGGCCGACACATTGATTTGGGCCGACACTTCGATTTTAACGTTCACTTTGCTTTGGCCGGCAAACGCCAGTCCGCTGAGCGTCGCTTGTTCTGTCATGCCGCACCTCGTCTCATCTCATCTATTTCAAGTATAACATCAAAGCCTAACGCCGCCATCTCTCACTCATTCAACCAGCCTTGCTCCATCGCATAGCGCACCAGCGCCGCGCGGCTGGACAGTTCCAGCTTCTCCATCGCGCGGGCGCGATAGGTCTCCACCGTCTTGACGCTGAGCGATAGTTTCTCGGCAATTTCCTGATTGGTGTGGCCGCGCGCCACCTGCTTGATGACGTGCAGCTCGCGCTCGCTCAACAACCCGATCGGCTCACGCGGCCCGATCGGTTTTGCGTC
>CAYNML010000031.1:6560-63222 GCA_964398185.1 uncultured Anaerolineae bacterium
ACCACATCGGGCTGCAGGGCTGCCGCCTGATCGATCGCTTGCAGGCCGTCGCCCGCTTCGCCGACGACGTGCATATCCGGCTGATTGTCGATCAGCAGCCGCAACCCCGCTCGCATCACGGCGTGATCGTCCGCCAGCAACACCTGAATCCGTTTCTCACTCATTACTCATCACTCAATGCTATCAAGTTAGCGAGTCGCCCACGTCATTCCCGCGCGTTGTTGGCGGGAATCCAGCAGTCAACCAGCGTGATTTTCCAATCGACAGTCTGGATGCCCGATAAAAGCATTCGGGCATGACGAGGCACCCATCCCTCATCACTCGTTACTCATTACAGGAATCCTCACAAACACACTGGTGCCGCCGCCCGGCCGCGATTCGATCGTGACCGTGCCGCCCAGCAGCGCCGCGCGTTCCTGCATGCCATAGACCCCTAACCGCTGGTTCTGCGCCGCCGAAGAGAGCACCGCTGCCGTATCAAAGCCGCGCCCGTCATCCTCGACAATCGCGCTGATCTGATCGCTGCGCTTTTCCAACAGGACGCTGAGGTGCCGGGCCTGCGCGTACTTGGCGGCATTCGTCAGCGCTTCCTGCACGATGCGATACAGCGCTGTCTCGATCGGCGGCGACAGGCGTTCACCATTCAGCCCTACCGTATGGAAATCGACCGGCACCTGATGCCGCGCGCTGTAGTCTTGAGTATACCGCGTCAGGGCCACCACCAGGCCGTGATCGTCCAGCACCGAGGGGCGCAGCTCGATCGAGAGTTCGCGCACATTCTCCAGCGTATGCGCCGTGATCTGGCGGAGATCGTTCAAGCGGCGGCGCAGGTCTTCAGCGGTGGGCGCTTCTTCGACATTGCGCAGCCCCACCATCAACGAGGCCAGCGCCTGCCCGGTCTCGTCGTGCAGTTCGCGCGCGAGGCGCTTGCGCTCTTCTTCCTGCGCCGAGATCACTTGCGACAGGTAATACGTGCGCAGCTGTTCGCGCTCGGCGCGTTCTTGCTCGGCGCGCCCCAGACCCTCAGTCATCGCATTGAACGCCTCGCTCAATTCGCCGATCTCGTCATCGGCCCAGCGCGGCGTCCGCTGCGAAAAATCGCCTCTGCCCACGGCTTGCGTGGCGCGCACCAATGCCAGGATCGGGCGCGTCAAGACCACCGTCAAAAAGGCCGCCGCCAGAATGCCGATGGCCGATACGACGACAGTCGTCAACAACAGCTGCGTTGTCACCGCATTCAAAGCGGCCTGCGCGCGCGCTTCCGAAAGTCCAACTCGCGCCGTGCCCGCCCGGCCTTCAAAGATCGAGACCGCCGTATCCCACACCGTGCCTTCATCGGTCGTGAGCGATGCCAGGCGGTGATGCTCAGCGGGTGTGACGCTATTGGCGCCTATCAGTTCCAGGGGAAACCCATCTTCAAAGGTGCTGGCCAGCACGTGGCCCTGCGAGTCCAACACAAAAGCATAACGCACGTCCGGATTGTTCGCCTGCGTGTCACGCAACAGTTGTTGCAGCGTGAAGAGATCGTTGATCAAGATCGGATCCGCGCTGCGGGCCGCCACATCGCGCGCGATGGAGATGCTCTGCTCGCGCAGGTTCTCCGTCATGACGTAGGTCAACGTGGAGCGCACCTGCACGGTCACGCCGATGCCCAGCAGCAGCACCAGCCCCAGCACGATGCCCAGAATCTTGGTGCGGATGCTGACCGCTCCGGCAATGGACCAGAACTTATCAAAGACCTGCGTGCGGTTCATTTCACGGTCGGAGTGGCGACTTGCGCTTCGAGTTGTCGGACGGAATCGTAGATGCCATCTTCTACGGTGATGAAGCGATCGATGTTGAGGCCGTTCAGAACACGCTGCCCCTCCGGATCAGCGGCCATCCCGATCAGCAGATCGCGGACCTCGGCGGCGATCTGCGGTCGAGTCTGCGGCCCGGCGACCACCGGCGGGATGCCAAACGGCTCCGAGCGGTGGATGATCTTGGTGCGCTGCGCCAGTTCCGGTTCACGCTCGATGGCGTAATCGTAGACCAGGCTATCCACCGCCGCGCCATCGGCCAGGCCGGAGGCAACCGCGCGGATCGCATCGTCGTGGCTGTAAGTGAAGAACGTGCGCGCAAAGAATGAATCGGCGGTCTCGTCTAACTGCTTAACAAGATACTTGGGGTAGTTGTGGCCGGTGTTGGACATCGGATCGGTAAAGGCGAAGACTTTGCCGCGCAGATCGGCCATGCTGCGCGCGTCACTGGTGGCGGGCACGATCAGCACCGAGTAGTACACCGTCTCACCATCGACCTCCGGCGCAGCCAGTAATTGCATGTCGAAATCGCGCTGACCGGCCACGTAAGCGCTGGTGCACACGAATCCGACATCGACGAAGCCGGTGGCGATGAGATCATTCACTTCGGCGTAAGTGCGGCGCTGCACCAATTCAACGGGGCGCTGGAGTTTGCGTTCGAGGTAATCGAGCAGCGGCGCGTACGAATCGACCGTACCCTGCGGCGAAGTGACCGCACCCACCGCCACGCGCAGCGGCACGACATCGGTGGCGGGCCGTTGGGGCAGCGGCTGCCGATCGTTGAGGTGAATGACCGCCGCAGACGACGCCGGCGCGCAGCCGGTCAACAATCCCATCAGCATCGTGAACAAAAGAAAAAGCCTCATGGCATCCCCCCTGAGGCGAGTGTACTTGAAAACGACGAGCGCGACAACCCGCAGGTGTCACCTTGTCACGCGACGGTTGTCAGTTACGAGGCGGTCTGCGCCGTGGGCAGCGGCTGACCCGCTACTTCAGCAAGCCGGCGCTGCGTGGAGGCACGATCAACATTAATGGCATGCCGGGCGCAACCGCCGCGGGATTGAGAGTATAATCGAGCAACTGCGTTTGACGGATGTGATCATGCCTCGTCTCTCGATTGCGCTGCTCGGCTCTTTCCAAACTACCCTCGACGGCCAGCCCGTCACCGATTTCGTCACCGACAAAACGCGCGCCCTGCTCGCTTACCTCGCCGTCGAACGTGATCGCCCGCAGCGCCGCGAAAGTCTGGCGGGGTTACTGTGGCCCGATCAGGCCGATCAGGATGCGCGCCGCAACTTGCGGCAGGCGCTCTTCAATCTGCGGCAGGCGCTAGCCGACAATGACGAGCAGCCGTTGCTGTGCATCGATCGCAACGACGTCCAGCTCAACCCTGACGCCGAGCTGCAGGTGGACGTCGCCGACTTCACGCGCCTGCTCGACCGCTGCGATCAACATCGCCATCGCCGCGTAGAGAATTGCCGTCCGTGCGTGCTGCGTCTCGAACAGCTGCTCAAGCTCTATCGCGGCGAATTTCTGGCGGGCTTCTCACTGGACGACAGCACGCTCTTTGAAGAATGGCTGCTGTTGAAGCGCGAATGGCTGCATGGCCGCGCGGTCGAGGCGCTGATCACCCTGGCCCATTATCACGAGCGGCGCGGCGAGTACGATCAGGCGCGGCGGTACGCGCAGCAGCAGGTGCACGTTGAGCCGTGGCGTGAAGAAGCCCACCGCCAGTTGATGCGCCTGCTTGCGCTCGACGGGCAGCGCAGCGCCGCGCTGGCTCAGTATCAGACCTGCGTGCGCGTGCTGCAAACGGAACTGGGCGTGGAGCCGAGCGCCGAAACGAGTCAGCTCTTCGAGCAGATCAAGCGGGGAGCGCTGCCCGTCCCGATCGGCCCCTCACTCCCGATCGCGCCCACACCGTTCGTCGGGCGCGCGATCGATCGGGCTGAGTTGGCCGATCGGTTGGCCGCACCCGAAGGCCGCCTCATCACGCTGGTGGGATCGGGCGGCATCGGCAAGACGCGGCTGGCGCTGCAAATCGCACATGATCAGCGCGGCCTGTTTGCCGATGGCGTGTATTGGGCCGCGCTGGGATCGATCGGCAGCCCAGACTTGATCGTGCCGACCATCGGCTCGGCGGTGGGCCTGGCGTTGTACGGCAAAGAGCCGCCGCAGGTGCAGCTGCTCAATTACCTGCGCGCGAAGCAGCTGCTGTTGGTGCTGGACAACGTCGAGCATCTGTCCGGCGTAGGCGACCTCGTCGGCGAACTGCTGCGCCACGCGCCGCGCTTGACGCTCTTGATCACCTCGCGCGAACCGTTGGCCTTGCAGGAAGAGTGGAGGTATGAAGTGACGGGCCTGTCGTATCCACGCGCGCTGAGCGACGAAGCCGAACAGTATGATGCGCCGGTGTTGTTCACGCAAAGCGCGCGGCGTGTCTCACGCCAGTTCTCGTTGACTTCGACCGATCTCGCGGCGCTGCTGCGGATTTGTCGTTTAGTGGAAGGGATGCC
Source organism: uncultured Anaerolineae bacterium (assembly GCA_964398185.1). Lineage (GTDB taxonomy): Bacteria > Chloroflexota > Anaerolineae > Fen-1058 > Fen-1058 > Fen-1058. The sequence goes on from CAYNML010000031.1 coordinate 10,876, forward strand.
GCTGGCGTTGGAGATGGCCGCGGCCTGGACGGCGACGCGCTCGTGCGCCGAGATCGCGCAGGCGATCGAGAGCAGCCTCGATCTGCTGGCGACGACGTGGCGCAACGTGCCGGAACGGCAGCGCAGCGTGCGCGCCACCTTCGAGCATTCGTGGGGGTTGTTGTCCGATCGGGACCAGCAGGTCTTCGCGCGTCTCTCTGTCTTTCGCGGCAGTTTCACGGCCGACGCTGCGCTGCACATCGTCGCCGCGCCCGCAGCTGATCTCGACGCGCTCGTGACACGATCGCTGGTGCGGCGGCTGACAGGCGATCGCTATCAAGCGCATGAACTACTGCGCCAATTTGCCGCGGAAAAACTGGCGGCGCTGCCGGCTGAAGCGGCGGCGATCGCAACGCAACACGCTCGCTATTACGCGACCTTTTTGGCTGAACGCGAGGCAGCGTTGAAGAGCGCCGGGCAGGATGAGGCGCTGCGCGCGATCGAGGAAGAGATCGCCAACGTGCGCCGCGCGTGGGAGTGGGCGATCGAGGCGGTGGGGCCGCAGGCGACGGCGGCGCTGGACGTGCTGCGCCAATCGCAGGAAGCGCTGTTGGTATTTTTCTGGCTGCGCAGTTGGTTTCACGAGGGCGCGGCGCTGTTTGCGCGGGCCGCCGCTGCGGTAGAACAGCACGCCGCAGGTGATGTGCTGGCAGGGCAACTGCTGGCGCGGCAAGCGCGCTGCATGGAGTTCACCGCGCCCGCCGTCGAGGCGACTGCTTTGTACCAGCGCAGTCTGGCGATCTTCCAAGCACGGCCAACCGCACCCGAGCGGGATCTGGCGCTGCCGCTATACGGTCTCGGCTACATGGAACACCTGCAAGGCCATTTCGCCGTCGCGCGGCAGAACTATGAAACCAGCCTGGCGCTTTACCGGGCCGCCGGTGATCGTTGGAGTGCGGCTAACGTATTGAGCAATCTGTGCCTTGCCTTGCGGCGGCAGGGTGCGTTTGAAGAGGCGCGGCGCTGCGGACTGGAAAGCCTGGAACTGCGGCGAGCCATCGGCGATCGGCGCGGCATTGCTTCCTCGCAGAACAACCTGGCCTTGACGTACATCGCGCTGGCCGAGTATGCCGCTGCCGAAACGGCGCTGCAAGAGTCGCTGAGCATCTGCCGCGCCATCGGGCATACGATTGGTGAAGCGAATGCGCTTACGTCGCTGTGCCAGGTCGCCTACTTCGCAGGTGATCGCGATGCAGCCCGGAGCCGTCAGCGCGCGGCACTGAGCCTGTTTCAACAAGTCGGCGATTTGTGGGGCGTCGCCATTGCCCACAACAATCTGGGGCAGCTCAACCTCGAGAACGACGAACTCGCTGAAGCGATGACGCACTTCCAGCAGAGCATCCATCTCTACCGCCAACTGGGCATCCAAACCGGGCTGGCGAATGCGCTGAGCAATGTCGGACAAGTGCACTACTTGCGCGGCGAATGGGCCGCGGCGGCGCAAGCGTGGCATGAAGCACTGCGCCTGACGCTGCACATGGGCGATGTGCCGATCGGGTTGGAGATCCTGCTGCGCGCCGCCAACCTGTGGGCGCAGCAAGATCGCGACATCGCGCCGTTGAGCGTGATCCTGTTCATCCACCAGCAGCCTGCCCTGCTGGATGAAACCCGCCGCATGAGCGAAGAAGTTTATGCTCAACTACAGTTGCGCTTCACGCCAGACCTCATCGCCGCCGCAGCAGCCGAAGCAGGCCAGTGCGATTTTGAGTGCATGGCAGGTCGTGTGTTGGCGATGCTGCAAACGGTTAAATGATCCACGAAGGGAACAAGGCATGAACCTCCCGGAGGCTGCGAGCCTCCGGGAGGTTTTAGTTACGCCGATCAATTAAACGATTCCTTGACGCTGGGCGAGTATGCTCAGCGCAATGAACCCGCCCCGCACTTACCTGTCGTATTTGCTGCGCTTGTGGCGCAGCGATGAACACACCCCCTGGCGCGCCTCGCTGGAGGATGCCCGCACGCACGAGCAGTTCGCCTTCGCCGAAACCGATCGGTTGTTCGCGTTCCTGTGCGAACAGATGCAGGCGGATGCAAACCACGCCGAACTCGATGAATCTCAAAACGATCAAAATGGAGGCAAACCATGAAGCGTACCTCGACGATGATCGCCGTGATGATCGCGGCGATCCTGTTGACTGGCTTGTTGGCCGTACTGCCTGCGCAGGCCACTGCGATCCACCCCAGTCCGATCGGCCTGTCACCCGTTTCAGGTTCGATCGTTGCCGCACCGGCCTACACGTACACCACCGTCATCACCGTGACCAGCGGCCGCGACATCGACACCAGCATGAGCACCACGTGCAGCACCTCGCCGTGCACGCTGCGCCGCGCCATCGTGCAGGCGCGCAACGTGACGGCCGGGCAGCGACCGGTGTTGATCAAGTTCAACATCCCCACTACCGAGACGCAGAGTTACTCCTCGACGTTGGGCATCTGGCACATCTATTTGTTGTCCACTTCGGACGCGTCGGTGCTGCGCCGTCTGAACGGCAATATCATCATCGACGGTGAGACACAGCCTGGCGGCCGCGCGACCGGCCCCAAGATCTTCCTCGTCGGACCGACCACCGGCCAGAAGGACGGTCCGGTCGTGGGCGATGTGGCCGGTAACGATGGGCATGTCATTCGCGGGCTGGGCTTTCAGAACTTCGGCACGCATCTGTTCGTCAACACCGACCACAACCTGATCGAAAACAACTGGTTCGGACTGAACGACGAAGGCGCCGGCGTCTACCTGCGCGCCAACAATCCGCAGGACGGCAGTGGCAGCGCCGGCATCGACATGGGCGGCGGCACGGGCGGCGCAGAGTTCAACACGATTCAGAACAACGTCTTTGCCGGATTCGACGGCGTAGCCATGGCCGTGCGCGGCGGTAGCAATCTCGTCACCAACAACTTCGTGGGCACGCGCGCTGACGGCAATGTGATCAAGAATGCCACTCCGGCCCTGTGGTGTACCACCGAAGATTGGCTGGGCGGCGGCGGCCTCTCGGTGGAAGGTATCACCCAGCGCATCGAGAACAACATCATCGCCGGGCTGCGGCAGGAAATCTTCGTACTGTCGCAGCAGCCCGACGCGCTGCGCGTGACGGTGACGGGCCTCACCGGTCACACCATTCAGAACAACCGCATCGGCCTCGACATCGACAACACGGAAGTCGGCGCGTGCGGGCGCGGCCTCATCATGACGGGCGACATGAAGAACACGCTGGTGGCCGACAACACCATCGTCAACACGCGGCTGTCCGGCATCTCGCTCAACGACAACCTGTACGATGAATGCACGCTGCGCCGCAACGTCATCAAGCAGACCAGCGGTTGGCCCAGCGTGGATGGCAATCCCAAACCGGAAGACGCCATTCAACTGGGGCCACTGCTGCCCGACGGCTTTGAGAACTTCAAATCGGCCAAAGTCACGGGCATCACCGGCACGTTGGTGACGGGCGTCAGCGGCGACGGCAGCAACTGCCCCAACTGCGTCGTCGAATTGTTCCTCGACGACAATGACGCCATCACCGAAGCGCTGCAATCGCTGGCCGTCGTCACCGCCACCGCCAATGGCAGTTGGTCGGCCACACTGCCCTTTGCGCTGGCTAAGAATCAGGGTGTGCGCACCACCAGCACCTCGGCGGCGTTTGGCGCCATTCCCAACATCAGCAAAGGCACCACCACCGGGCTGTCGCGACTGTATGGCATTGTCTACAAGGTCTATCTGCCCATCGTCATCAAGTAGTACGTCCGCGGTGAGGGTTTTTCTGACCCGCACCGCAACTGTTACCACAACCATTGCTGGAGGAACTACCATGAAACGCACTACCTTGTTCATCACCATCATCATGACCGCCGCGCTGTTGGCCGTGCTGGCGATGGTGCTGCCGGCCAGCGCCACCGCGCCGCGCGAACCGATCGCGCTGCCGAACCTGCAGCCGTTGAGCGCAGCTCAACCGATCGGGACGGTGTGCAACCCGGAGGCCCCGCTCGTCGTCGAAGCAAATACCTTCGAGACGCTCATCAACACGAGCAAGGATGCCTTCGTGCGGCAGGCCGCGCCGACCACCAATTACAGCAACACCACCTACCTGCGCGCCGGACGCATCCTCGGCACCGATGAGTATCAAGTGTTGACCCAGTTCGATATTTCCGCGCTGCCGGCCAACGCCGCGATTTTGACCGCCACGCTGGAAATGTACACGCCGGTCAGTTCCACGCCGAGCCTGCGGGCGTATGCGGTGCTGGACATCTGGGGCGAGGCGAGCGTAACGTGGAACACCAAGCCCACCGCTTCCACCGAATACGGCCCGCAGACCGGAACGGGATTGGGTTGGCACAAGTGGGATGTGACGGCCCTGGCGCAGCAGTGGAAGGCGGGCACGCTGGCCAATAACGGCCTCATCCTGGTGCAGGTCGGCACCACCTTTGGCACCCGCGATTATGATTCGCGCGAGAACGCCTCGCTGCGCATCCCGCGCCTGCGGGTGGTTTACGCCACGCAGGGTTCACCGGCCATTCTGCCCGTGCAGGCCGACACGTGGATCAACCAGTCCCTGCCGTCGAACAACTACGGCAGCGATACGATCCTGAGCGTGGACGGCGGCAGCAGCGCCCATCATGCGCTGCTCAAGTTCGATACGTCGAGCCTGCCGTCCAGCCTGGTGGTGATTAGCGCCTCGCTGGAATTGTATTCGGAGATCAATTTGCTGAATGCGCCCGAGGCCGCCACTGACATCTACGCCGACGCCGTCATCGGGCCGTGGGATGAAACGACGGTGACGTGGAACAGCAAGCCGCTCACGCAGACGATGGGTGATCCAGCTTCGGCGTATGCCATCGGCTGGATGCGGTGGGATGTCAGCAACATCGTGCGCGGGTGGTATTCGGGCACCATTTCGAATCACGGTATTCAACTGCGGCCCGATCCGGCCCATACCACGAACCGTAACTTCTCTGCTCTACCCAGCCCCAAAGCCGCGCGGCTGACCATTGCCTATCACACCTGCGTGGCGCCGTTGACCAATGTCACCATCAGCGGCGCGACCAGCGGTGTGACCGGCACACAGTACACCTTCACCGCCCGGCCATCGCCCTCCAAGCCCACGGCACCCATCACTTACACGTGGCGCGCCACCGGGTTGATCTGCGGCGGCATCCATCAAGATCCGTGTCCCACCAGTGCGACCTTTCCCTTCACGTTCACCACGGTTGGCACCAAGTTCATCACGCTGACGGCGAAGAACTGCGGCGGGACCACATTCACCGACACGCACCAGATCGTCATCAGTGCGCCGCCGCCGGGCTGTCCCAATCCAGTGTCGGATGTGAGTGTGATCGGGATCAGTCAGGGCCTGACGGGCACGAACTACACCTTCACGGCCACGGCCAGCCCGATCAATGCCACGACGCCGATCACGTTCACGTGGGAAGCGACCGATCAAGCTCCGCAGACCACCTCAGGCGTGGTGACGCAAACGGCCAGGACGTATTCATGGAGCGGCACGGGCGCGAAGACCGTCACCGTCACCGTTCAGAACTGCGGCGGCAGCGTGCAGACGACCAAAGCCGTGGACATCGTGCCGCCGTCGGCCTTGCCCGATCTGTGGTTGAGCAGCGCGTGGTATGACGCGGCGTTGTCCAAGATCGGCTACGTGCTGAAGAACATCGGCGGCAGCGACGCCGAACCGGCGGGCTATAACATCAGCGCGTATCAGGATAACGTTTTCAAGGCGCAGACCATCATCGGCGACATTGTGCCGCCCGGCGGCATCCGCTCGGGTTACATCGATCACGCATGGATGTGTCCCGGCGTCACCGCAACCATGAAGCTGCACGCCGATCCGGCCAATCTGGTGCTGGAAGGCAACACAGCCAACAATGTCCTCTCGGAAGCGTGGGCGTGCCAGCAGACTATGCCGCAAGTGCTCAACGTCAAAGTTATTGCGACCACGGAGCACACCGCCACCATCCAGTGGATGGTCGATCGACCGGTGCAGTACGCCATCAATTACGGCACGTACAGCGGATCGTATCCGTTCGCCAGGACGGGCAATAGCAGCGGCACGCTTCAGACAACACAGTTGACGGGACTTGCGTCTGACCACACCTATCACTTCACCATCGTTGTCACCGACAACAACGGCCGCGTGGTCAACACGCCCGAGTACGTGCTGGAGACGAAAGCGGCGTGCAGCGATCTGCCGGTCTTGAGCAACCTGTCGGTGATCAAGTGGCCGGCGACGCCGTACGAATACTATCTGATCCGCGCGCAGGCCGCCGATCCCACGTGCGTCGATCGGGTGACGTTCTCCATGGACGGCATCGTGCTCGGCGCCGACTACACACCCGATCCGGTCACGAACGTCTTCAACGTTTACTTCTCGCCGGCTTATCTGAACCTGACACGCTCCGACTTCTTCAAGGCACACACCTTCAAAGCCGAAGTGCGCAATAAGCAAGGCGCCGCCGGCACACCGTTGACCAACAACGTGACGCCGGCCACTACCGCCCTCGCCGGCGATCTGCAACTCTTCACGCCCCAACCCGATTACACCGTGTACGTCGCCGGCGCCACTGCGCCGCCCGGCGAAACCCTGCCCATCTCAGGCAAAGCCTACCAGTTCGAATGGGCCTGCACGTGGGGCCCCACCGCCGACGATCTACCGGAAGGCATGCTGCCCGTGCTATGCGACGATGTGAAGGCACAGCCGCACCAAGTCTCCATGAGCTTGACGGGCAGCCCGACCTTCTTGGGCGGCACCACGGCCACCAACGGTTTCGAGCACGCCTACAGCATCGCCAACAAACCGATCGGCACGTACACGCTCAAAGTCTGCGCGCGCTCCACCAGCGCGGAACTCGACTGCGCCGAACAGCCGGTACACATCACACAGGGCAGCCCCACCATGATCGTCACCCGCACGATCACGCGGCAGGGCAACTTCTTCCGCGTCGATCTGGGCGTCAAGAACAACGGCAATGTCGATGCCTACCTCACCCGCTTGAGCGATGAAGTCCTCGGCTTCCAACCATCCGATCGATCCTTCTCGGCCAACACGGCCATCAGCACCTACTATCGCCCCGCCACCCACCAGGCCGACGTAGACATGACCTTCCAGACCGGCAGCGATGCCTGGCTGCGCTTGAGCCCGGGCAGTCAGCGCACCCTGTCGTATGTGATGATCCCCCTCATGTACCAGGCCGATGCCGGCTATGCCATCGGCTCCAGCGACGTGGTGCTGTGTTATCGCTCCGGCTCCGGCAGCGGGCCGTCCGACTGTCAGAGCTTCCCGCTGGGCAACGCGCCGATCATCAATGGCGCCACCGGGGCCAGCGAAGCGCTGGTTCCGGCCCTGTACGCCGCTTTTGGCAGTAGCGACTATCTGCTGACCACCAATCCCACTCGCCTGTTCGACTTCTACACCGACACCGATGTGCCGCCCGTGCTGGCCTCCATGGCGACACTGGCCTACTACAAGAACGGCGTCATCGGTTATCTGGACACCTATGACGTCAATGCGCTGGACAACATCGTCGAGAAGAATGGCGCGTGGAAACAGGTCATGCACCCCGACTTCTTCGTGAAGAACAAAGGCTATGTGCTCATCGTAGGCGAAACGGAGATCGTGCCCGCGTGGTATGTCGGCCCCGGCAACTTCACCACCTGGCCCGGCATTCCCGACAAAGTACACCACAGCGATCTGCGGTATGCCGATACGGCGGGCGAAACCGCGCGGCCTGAGCTGGTGGTAGGCCGCATCGTGGGCGACAACCCGCAGTACCTGATCACCGGCATGTCGGGCGCCATCGCCGTCGCGGACGGCACTGCCGAATTTGATCGCTCGCACGCGTTGGTGGTCAGCGGGCGCGGCAGCGGTGTGACCAGCAACTTCATCCCCACGGTGGACATCATCGAAGACGTGCTCACGGACAACGGGGTGAACACCTACAAGATTCACAGTTACTACGCCAGCGATCCGGTCGGCGAGTTCAACGCCAACACCGCCAATCGTGATGTGTGGTTCTACCGCGATCATGGCTGCGAAGATTGTTGGAGTGGCGTGCTGGGCACCAGCGACGTGATGTGGCGCGATCTAGGCAATACCCGGCCGGTCGCCTTTGCGGCGGCCTGCCTGGCGGGCAACTACGAAGACACCGACGATGTGAACCTGCCTGACGAGATGATGAACAAAGGCGTGGGCGCGTACATCGGCTCGACTGAAATCTCGAATCGGCCCACCAACGACTTCGCCAGCAAGTACTTCTTCCGCCACTGGCCGTTGGGGCAAAGTGTGGGCGTGGCGCTCAACAATGCCCGCATCGCCGTGTGGGACGACGACGGCGCGACGTACGACAACGGCAAGCTGTGGGCGTTCGAGTATGGACTGTACGGCGATCCGAAATTCGGACTGGTGCCCGGCGTCGCAGCTGCGGCGGATGCTGCCAGCCCGATCGCTCCGGCAACGACTTTAGAGGTCCACGTTCCAAACTATGAAGTGGAACGCGTGGACGGAACCGATCGCGTCAGCATCCCCGGTGGCCTGCTGCGGCTCGAACCCGGTCGCTATGAAGTGCCTTACTGGCAGGTGACGCTGGACTATCCCCAGGGCACGCGCGTCGCCAGCATCACGCTCGAAGCGCTGGCCTCGCCCGTCATCACCAGCGGCTTGCAGTTGATCACCAACACCAGCCAGATGGACTGCGCAGGCTGCCCCGAGCTGCCGCCACCACCGTTGCTCGACACGGCCAACTGGGTGCCGCCGCTCGATCCGAAGTTTGAATGGTCGGTGGACGTGAATCCCGATGGCAGCTCGACACTGTTCCTGAAGGTCTATCCCTTCTTCTACAATCCGACCACCACCGATGTGCAGTTCTATCAAGACTTCACGTTCAACGTTAACACCTATCCTGTGCCGGTCAGCATCGTCGAGATGGAGACCGATCAGACGACATACCCGATCAACGGCAGCGGCGTCATCACGTTGTTGTTGAACAATGCCGGCGCGTCCGCCGACTTCTTCGTTGATGCGGCCATCGTGCAGCCGGTTTCCGGCGATGTGGTCAGCGGCCTGCTGTTGAAGTCGGTGCATGCGCTCAGCGGCACGGCCAGCCTCCAGCTGCCCTTCAGCGGCTCAGGCATCCCGGCGGGCGATTACGCCATCCGCGTGCGGGTGCTGGATGCGGAGAGCCGCGTAATGGATTCAGCCACAACCGCCGTCGCGCTGGGGATCCGATCGGGCGTGGTAACAACGCTGAGCGCCCCGACCTTCTTCAAGCCGGGTCAATCGATCGATGCCGCGCTCACTTTCAACAACGCGGGCGACATCGCGCTGAACGGTGTGGCTTACATCGAAGTATATCCCTCGGGCAGCGTCACGCGCACGGCGATCTTCACGCAGACGATCAGCAATCTGCAACCCGCACAGTCGATCACCTTCCCAGCGGTGTGGAATACCACCGGCGTAAGTAACGGGGATTATCGGCTCATCGGGTACGTGAAGTACACGGAGAATCTGACGTCGAACGCGCAGGAAGTCGCACTCAGCACGACGGCCAAAGTGTATCTGCCGCTGGTGCTGCGGTAAACTTCACTGACTATCCTCGCCCTCTCTCCGGTCAGGCTTGATCGGAGAGAGGGTGGTGGTGAGGTCCTCAACCCCTTTGTGCCCCTCCATAAGCGCCTCACACAGTCAAAACCTTGAATGCAGTACAGGCCAAGCCAGCCACCGTCTAAAGATGTAACTGGACGTCAGGTTCAGCACCAGGGCTGCGCTGACATCACAAGCAGATGCTGATCCCCGTGGTATAATTTTGTGGCCTCCATAGCGTGGGACTCTGTGTCTGCGTCCCTCATCCAGTCGGGTGTGATCAAGATGACCGTATCAATCGACATGCAAGCAGTCATACCGGTGTTGGAAACAAAGATCCACCGGCCATCTGTGTCCCAGCTGCTGGTCCCGCGTCCGCGCCTATTTGACCAATTGTCGGCCTGGCTTGACTGCCGCCTGATTCTGGTTTCGGCGCCCGCCGGCTACGGCAAGACCGCCCTCATCTGCCGCTGGCTGGAGTCAAGCGATTGCCCACACGCCTGGTTTTCGGTTGACGGTCAGGATGACGATCTGGCAGCCTTTTTGCGTTATCTGGTGGCGGCCGTTCGCACCGTTTACCAAGACGCGCTGGGGACGATTGAACTGCAACTCAAGTCACCCACCCTCCCCGTCCACGGCCGGCTGGCGGATGCGCTGGTGCAGGATCTTGCCGCACTCCCTCAGCCGCTGATTCTCGCACTCGATGATTATCACGCGCTAAAAACCCTGGAGATCCACGAGCTGATGGCGCGGCTGGTGGAGCACCTGCCCGATCATGTGCATTTGGTTTTGATCACGCGAGCTGATCCGCCGCTGCCGCTTGAGCGGCTGCGCGGGCGCCAACAGCTGCGCGAAATCCGGATCGAGGACCTGCGCTTCAGGCTCGATGAAACGCTGCTGCTATTGCGGCAGATACTGGGACCGGGCGTAACCGAAGAAACCGCAAGCCTGTTGCAGGATAGCATGGAGGGTTGGGCGGTGGGTCTTTACCTGGCCGCGCTCTCTTTACGCAACCGGAGCGACGCCGCGGCCTTCGCGCGCAATATCGCCCGGCATGGTCACCAGGCTGTCACCGAATATCTATTGTCTGAGGTACTGGCGGACTTGCCTGAAGCGCAGAGCTGCTGTCTATTGCGGACCTCGCTGTTTGATCGCTTCTGTGTGCCCTTGATCGATGCCGTACAGGCTGCGGATAGTGCAAAGTTGTCTGGCGCCAGTTTCTTGCGCGACATCCAGCGCGCCAATTTGTTTGTCGTCTCACTTGACGACGAAGGAACGTGGTTCCGGTATCATCATTTCTTTCAGTCTTTATTGCGTGCCCGGCTGGGCCAGCAGTATCCCGAAGCGGAAATTAAGGCCATGCACGCCCGCGCCAGTAGCTGGTTCGCCGCGCACGGTCTGGTGGACGAGGCAGTGTCCCATGCCCTCAAGGCCGAGGACGCGGTCGGCGCGGCCCGCCTGGTCGAGGCGCAGGTCCATCCGGCGCTTGATCGCGAAAACTGGCACCAGATTGAGCACTTGATCAGACAGTTACCAGCAGAAGTTGGCGGGCGTCCCAGGATTCTGACGGGACGAGCCTGGCTACATATTCTCCGCTACCAATTCTCGGCTGCCGCCGCGTTACTCGACCACGCAGAAGCCAGCATTGCAGCCGAGCCGGACACTATTCAAGGGTCAGAAAACCTGGTGAGGGGAGAGATCAACGTGCTGCGGGCCATGATCGCCCAGTACGAAGGCGACTTCAAGCGCACCGCGCAATTGACTGAAGTCGCTCTCGGACAACTCGGACCGGAGACGCAATATGCGACGGGCCAGGCGAACCTTTACCACATCTGGAGTTTGCAGGCTTCAGGCGAAATTGAGCCTGCCATCGCATTTGCGCACCGGCAACTTGAGGCCTACAGCCTGCAGGCGAACACGTTGACGCTGCGGATACTTCTCGTCCTGGTCAATATTTACTATGAACTGGCCGATCTGCCGCGGATGCAAGAGACCGCCGTGGTCTACCGGGAATTGGCGCACACCGCAGGGCTGGGCGCCAGCATTGCCTGGGCTCACTTTATGCACGGCTGGCTGCACTATCAGCGCAACGAACTGGCCGCAGCCGAAACGAGCTTCCGCCTGCTCACCGAAATGTCGGCAGCCGCGCATGCTAAAGCGCTCGTTGACGGATATGCCGGGTTGGTGCGCAGTACCCTGGCGCAGGGACGTCCGAATGAAGCGCTGACGGACATCGCCGCCCTGCGGCAGCGTTTGATCGAGCGGGAAATGCTGGCATTCACTGCTGTGGTCGACGCATTGAAACAATGTGTGACCCTTGTGGTCGAGCCAACAGCTTCGCTGGACTGGCGTCCAGAGGCAGGATCGGCAGCCATTCCTTTTGATTTTTGGGAGCAGCCTGTACTGACCCAGGTGCGCACCTTGTTGGCGGCCGGCAATCCAGATGAATTGGCGCAGGCGGCTGAATTGTTGGCGGAAAACCGGGCTAAGGCGGTGGCCCGTAAGTTCAATCGCCGGCTCATCGAACTTGGCGCGTGGCAGGCGCTGGTATTGGCCAGGCAGGGGCATGAGGCCCCTGCGCTCGCCGCACTACAGGAAGCGGTCGAACGAGCAGCGCCGGGTGGTGCGCTGAGGCTGGTGGCAGATTGCGGGCCGGGCTTGATCGGCCTGCTGCACCGGCTGCGGGCCACAGGCGTAGCGCAACGCTATATCCACAAAGTGCTGACGATCCTTGAGGCACAAACTTCCGCACCAACCATTCATTCAACTCATTCAGCCTCGCCAGCTGCGATAGGATCAGATGTCCGGCCAGATCTGATGGTGGAGATGTTGACCAATCGCGAGATTGATGTGCTGGCTCTGCTGGCTGAACGGCTCACGGACAAAGAAATTGCCGAACGGCTCGTGTTGTCGCCAGTTACGGTTAAGAAGCATACCCAGCGCATCTACCGCAAGCTCGGCGTGGATAACCGTCGGGCGGCAGTGGCTCAAGCTCGCCAGCTGGGACTGATCTGATCGCAAAGCTCATCTCCCCTCCAAAGTTTAGGGCACCCGATCTTACCACCGAGTCTGTTTGCTGATCGCATACTCAAGGAGCAAAGTATATCCGGGGATCAGTCGCCTGTGGTTCGACTTTACTCCTAAATAGCTTCTTTTAGGGTCTGCCCATAGCCGCTTGATTCCGATATAGTTGGGTGGAACGGTAAATCCCTACGCCTGTGATACCTGGAACCCAGCCGATTACCACTACGGCATTCTAATGAAACAATCTTTACAGATGGCTGATTATCGGATTATTGTGGAGGGGGCGCTTGATCCGCTGTGGCACGACAGCCTGGGCGGCCTTGTGATCACTCAACAGCGACAACCAGGACAGCTGGTTATCACCCAGTTGGAAGGCCGGCTCATCGATCAATCCGCACTACAGGGCGTGCTTGATACACTGTTTATGCTTGGTCTGCGCCTGATAACGGTTGAGTGCCTCTCGTCGTCAGCACCTTCGCAATTCCGCACACGGGGAACGGACAGCACGGCGAAGATGTTTTGACGATGCCGCAGCGCCAGTTTCTATCATTGTTGTTCTTCCTGTTCCTGAGTAAGCAGCGCAGCTTGCTGAGAGGGACAGCCTTTGTCTGCGACGTCATTGGGTGTGCACGCAAAAAGTCAGGAGGCTCACCGTCCGCGTCCCCGTCCGCTGCACGCGGCCAACCGCGCGGACGCGGTTGGTGAGCAGGTATTTCGCCAACAGTATCAGTGTTTGCGTGCATCCGGCATTGTGAGCGCTTGACACAAGGTAACGTTTTCGGCTATATTGTCAAAGGCAATCTGACTGCCGCAAACGCGACCGGCGGAATTCTCATTGTTACGACATTGCCTGGGCATAGCGCTGTTGGCGCTCTCCACCAAACAGTGGAGGCTTATCTTGTCGGCCATCAACGTCCATCACCCCGGCACAGTTTGCTGCCCCGACCAGCATCGGCACGGTGCGAGCCGCCGCCAGTCGAGTACGCAATTTTCTGAGCGGCAGTTTACAGGACTGCCTATCGCCGCATCGTGGATCATCGAGACTCTGAAAGGAATATCATCCGCAGATGACTACAAAATCCAATGCCGTCGATAAGGCCGTGAGAATGTCCTGGCTGCCACTGATTATCATCGTTCTCGCGCAGTTGCAGATGGTGTTTAACGTCAATGCGCTGCCTGTCTCCATCGGTCCCATCTCCGAAGATCTGCAGGCGCCTGCGACGGCCATTGGAACGGCGCTGGTCATTTATTCCCTCTTTGTCGCCATGTTCGTCATGGTCGGCGCGAAAATCGGCAAGCTCTTTGGCGAACGCCTCGTCTTTCAAGCGGGTGTGCTGGCGCATGGCGCGTCCATGGCATTGATGGCGTTCGCGACGAGCACGGTGATGATGAATCTCGCGCAGGGTATTTCCGGTATCGCCGCCGCGCTGTTGGTGCCGACGCTGGTCGTCCTCATCGCCGCGAATTATCGCGACCGGCAGCAAGCGCAATCGTTGGGTATTTTGGCGGCCATGCCGGCGGTGGGCAGTGGGGTGGCGTTCGTCATCGCGGGATATATCGCGACCGCGTTAGCCTGGCGTTACTCGTTCGGGCTGATTGCGGTCTTGTCCGTCATGGTGTTTCTCCTCAGTTTTCGTCTGCCATCCGTGTCGCGCCAACGCGGCATCCAGATCGATTTTGTGGGACTGCTCCTCTCGGCGGCGGCCATTGCGTGCATCCTGTTTGCGTTCAATAACATCAACGCCTGGGGGCTTATCTGGGCGAATCCGGGCGCGCCGTTGGCCCTGTTTGGTTTATCACCGGTGCCGTTCCTCGTTATTCTCGGCGTCGCGCTGGGCGCCGGCTTTTTTGTCTGGCTGCGCCGCCGCGTTGCCAATCAAAAAACGCCGCTGCTCGCGCTCGAAGTGATTGACAGTCGGACGGAGCAGAGTGCCGTGCTGGCCTTTCTCGTCGCCGGCGCGCTCAGCACGATGGTCAGTTTCTTGATTCCGCTCTATATCCAATTTGTGCAGGGCCGAACGCCGTTGGCGACGGCCATCGCCATTGTCCCGTACGCGCTCGCGGTCGCGCTCGCGGCGATTGTGAGCGTGCGCCTCTATGACCGCGTGACGCCGCGCCAATTTGGGATCATTTGTTTTATCCTCATTGCGCTCGGAGCGACTTTCGTCGGCTTGAGCATCGCCAACGACTGGGGCACACTGGCGGTGATTTTGGGGCTCGCAGTGCTGGGACTTGGTGAAGGCACGATGTTGACGCTGCTGTTCAATGTGCTGGTTTCCGAATCGCCCAAGAAATTTGCGGGCGATGTAGGCGCGCTGCGCGGTGTGGTGAACAATGTGTCGAACGCGCTGGGTGCGGCCTTTGCCAGTGTGGTCGCGGTGGGACTGCTGGGCCTGTTCATTGTTTCCAGTTTTTATCAGTCCGGGCTTCCGCCTGCGCTCAAAGCCGAAATCAATTTCAATCAGGTTGATTTTGTGAGCAATGACCAACTGCGCGAGGTTTTGAGCAGAACGAGCGCGACGCCCGCCCAGGTTGAGGAAGCGGTCAAACTCAATGAGGACGCGCGGCTTCGTTCTCTCAAAACCACGTTTCTGATCGTGGCTGTGATTTCGCTACTTTCCATCATTCCTGCCCTCGGTCTGCCGAAATACGCGCCGGGGTCTATCTCAGCCGATCAAGTGATACACGAAGAAGTATCTGATTATGCGGACAGCAAGGCGTCTGCACAGCAACAGCAAAGCGAGGCAAATTCACTATGACAACGCAAACCGATGCGGCGCGCACTTATGCGCGTGAGAATCGCGCGAAGTTCCTTGATGAGTTGTTTGAGATGCTGCGCATTCCCAGTGTGGGGGGTGACCCGGCCTTTGCGGCGGACACGCGCCGCAACGCTGAGTGGCTGGCGGCGCATCTGGTATCGCTGGGACTGGACAATGCCCGCGTCATGGAGACCGCCGGGCATCCGGTGGTCTATGGCGAATGGCTAGGCGCGGGGCCGGACAAACGCACCGTGCTGGTTTACGGTCACTACGATGTGGTGCCCGCCGTCAAGGAAGATGGCTGGGATACTCCGCCGTTTGAACCAGTCATCAAAGACGGCAAAATCTACGCGCGCGGCGCCACCGATGACAAAGGCCAGCTCTTCATTCACATCAAGGCGCTCGAAGCGTATCTGAAAACCAGCGGCGCTGCACCCGTCAACGTGAAGATTCTACTGGAGGGCGAGGAAGAAACGTCCTCGCCCAATCTTGTACCGTGGATTCAGGAACACAAAGAGTTGATTCAGGCGGATGTGTGTGTCATCAGCGATTCGTCGATGGCCGCCGTCGAGGAGCCGGCCATCACGCACAGCCTGCGCGGGATGACGTACCTCGAGATCGAGGTTCAGGGACCGCGTGAAGACTTGCACAGCGGCTTCTGGGGTGGCGCGACGCACAACCCGGCGCTGGCATTGGTCGAAATTCTGGGCAAGCTCTACAACGCCGATGGCACTATCGCGGTGCCCGGTTTCTACGATGATGTCGTGCCGCTGACGGAAGAAGAACGCGCCATGCTGGCCAAAGTCCCGCTGACCGAAGAGCACTTCATCGAAGCGACCGGTGTGCCGGCCGTGTGGGGCGATGCGAATTACACGATCCGCGAGCGCGTGTCGGCCCGGCCGACGCTGGACATCAACGGCCTGTGGAGCGGCTATTCCGGCCCCGGCCCCAAGACCATCATCCCGGTGCGCGCGGGCTGCAAGATCAGCTCGCGGCTGGTGGGCAACCAGGACGGCCACAAGATTTTCGAGTTGATCAAGAAAGCTATTGAGGACGCAACGCCGCCGACGGTGAAGGTCGAGGTGCGGTTGCTCACGACGGGCAAGCCGGCGCTGATCCCCTTCGACTTGCCAGAGATGCAAGCCGCGGCGCGCGCCTATGAGCGGGGCTGGGGCCATGCGCCGGTGTTCACGCGCGGGGGTGGCAGTATTCCGATCGTGGCGGAGTTGGCCGCTTTGTTGCAAATCCCGGTGGTCATGATGGGCTACGGCCTCGACACCGACGGCCTGCACTCGCCCAACGAGCATTACCGCGTCGATATGTTTGAGCGCGGGATCGAAACGGCCATCGTGTATCTGGAGGAGCTGGCGCGGCTGCCGCGTTAACGCAGGGACGAGAGGACAATCGGGTTATGAGATCACCGTTTCTGGCAGAGTTAGAGGAGCGCTTTCTGCGCTACGTGAAGATCGACACGACGGCCGACCCCACTTCGTCGACGTCGCCCAGTTCGCAGGTCCAATACGATCTGCTCAACCTGCTGGCCGCTGAGTTGAAGGAGATCGGCGCGCAGGACGTGACACTGACGCCCTATGGCGCAGTGCTGGCGACTATTCCGGCGACGGTTGAGACCGAAGTTCCCACCATCGCCCTACTGGCACACGTGGATACCGCGCCGCAGTTTTCGGGCAAAGATGTGAAGCCGATTGTCCAGCGCAACTACGACGGTGGGGACATCGTGCTGCCCGACGATCCAGAACAGGTGCTCTCGCCGCAAGCGCTGCCCTACCTGGCGCAGAAGGTGGGTGACGACATCGTGACCGCCTCGGGGAAGACGCTGCTTGGTGCAGATGATAAGGCTGGCGTCGCCATCATCATGACGGCCGCGCGCCACCTGTTGAACACGCCTGCGATCAAGCATGGCAGGATACGCCTCGGCTTCACGCCCGATGAGGAGATTGGCCGCGGTGTGCATGCCGATTTACCGGCTGACCTGGACGCCGATTGCGCTTACACGCTCGACGGTGCGCACCGGGGCGAGATCGTTTATGAGACGTTTTCGGCTGACAGTGCCAAAGTGAACGTCAAAGGTGTATCAATCCATCCGGGCTGGGCCAAGGACAAGCTGGTTAACGCCACGCACCTCGCGGCAAAAATCGTCGACACGCTGCCGCAGGTCACGCTGACGCCGGAAACGACCGCGGGCCGTCAGGGCTTCATCCATGTGGTCGGGATGAGCGGCTCAGCCGCCGAGATGAACATCGATCTGATCCTGCGCGATTTTGAGCGGGAGGAACTGGCAGCGCAGGGCGAGTTGTTGAACAAGGTCTGCGCGGCGATTCAGGCGGGCGAGCCGCGAGCGCACATCACCTGCACCATTACGCCGCAGTATCGCAACATGCGCTACTGGCTGGAGAACGATATGCGGCCGGTCGATCTGGCGCGAGAAGCGTGCCGCCAGATCGGCGTCGAGCCATTCTCCGTGCCGGTACGCGGCGGCACCGATGGTTCACGCCTGACCGAAATGGGTTTGCCCACGCCCAACGTATTCACCGGTATGCAAGAGATCCACGGACCGCTCGAATGGATCAGCTTGCAGGACATGGCGGCCGCAACCGAGGTGTGCCTCCAGCTGGCGCAGCTCTGGGCGGCTGAGTCGAGCAAGCAGCATGAGCCACTGTCGCGCGGCCTTCCGCCCACCGCGCCGATGGTCGATTTGATCGGTTGAGGCAGTTGAGCCGTCATCCCCTTCGTGGAGGATAAGACATGACCACAGGTGTTCCAGCGAAACCCGCGCAGCGATCATTCATGGACAGGCTGCTGGATGGCGTCGAACGGGTGGGCAACAAAGTGCCGCATCCGGTGTTGATGTTCGCGTACTTGATCCTCTTCATCATCGTTATCTCGTCCGTTCTAGGCTGGCTGGGCGTCAGCGTCACGGAAGAAATCGCGGTGCCCCTGGCAGTGCCGGCCACGCCCGACTACTACGAAGACCTGAGCCAGCCGAGCGTGGGCCTGCCGCCCGTGGCAGAGGTGACGGACTACGAAATTCAGCAGACCACGATCGCGATCCGGCCCATCCTGAGCGTGGAGGGCATCCGGTTCATCTTCACGTCGTTCGTGCCGACCTTTCAGGGCTTCGGCGCGCTGGCCATTACGCTCATCGCGCTGCTGGGCGCCGGGGTGGCCGAACAGGGCGGCCTGATGGCCTCGCTCATCCGCAAGCTCGTCAAGGTCGCGCCGGCTGCGTTGATTGCGTTTCTGATCGTCTTCGTCGGCGCGCTCTCCAGCGTGGCGTCGGACGCCGGCTATCTGATCCTCATTCCGCTAAGCGCGGTCGCATTCCTGGCCGTCGGGCGGCATCCGATCGCCGGTTTGGCCGCCGGGTTCGCCGGCGTGGCGGCCATCTTCATGGCGAATCTGATCGTCACGCCGACGGATGCGATGCTGTTTGAGATAACAAACGAGTCGCTCGGCTTGATCGGCCAGCCGTCCATCTCGATCACGGCGGACTATTTCTTCCAGGTGGTCTCCACACTGGTGATGACAATTGTGGCCGGGCTCGTCACCGTCAGGGTCATCGAGCCACGCCTGGGCAAGTACAATCCGGCCGATGCGGGCGAGGCTGGATCCGCCGAGGCCGAAGAAGTTGACCCGAAGTTGGACGGGCGCGGGCTCCGGAACGCGGGCCTCGCGCTGCTGGGGGTGCTGGCGGTCGTGGCGTTGTGCACATTCCCGCAGGGCGCGCCGCTGCGCGATCCGCAGACGGGTGACATCATCGGACAGACGCCGTTCATGGCGAGCCTGCTGTTCATCATCATGCTGTGCTTCCTGATCCCCGGCATCGCATATGGCGTGGCGGTCGGCAAGTACCAGCACGCCAACGACGTGATCGGAGCCATCGTCAAGACGTTCGCGGGGCTGGGCGGGCTGATTCTCACCCTGCTGATGATCAGCCAGTTCATCGCC
Source organism: uncultured Anaerolineae bacterium (assembly GCA_964398185.1). Classification (GTDB taxonomy): domain Bacteria; phylum Chloroflexota; class Anaerolineae; order Fen-1058; family Fen-1058; genus Fen-1058. The sequence continues at coordinate 30,242 of CAYNML010000031.1, forward strand.
TACTTCAATTACAGCCAGATTCCCAACGTGATCGCCGTCGCGCTCGCGGACGCGTTGAGCACCGCCGGCATCGGTGCAGTACCGCTGCTGATCGGGTTCGTGTTGGTGATCGCCGTGCTCGACCTGATCATGCCCGGCTCGCTCGCCAAGTGGGCCATCTTCGCGCCCATCTTTGTGCCGTTGTTCGTGCGTCTGGGCGTGCCGGCGCAGACGCTCTTCGCGGCCTATCGCATGGCCGATTCGCCGATGAACACGCTCACACCACTGATGGTGTACTTCCCCGTGATCGTCGCGTTCGCGCAGCGGTATGACAAGAAGTTCGGCGTGGGCAGCCTTGTCGCCTTGATGATGCCGTATGCCGTCGTGATGTTCGTCGTGTGGCTGATCCTGCTGCTGCTGTGGTTCATCCTGGGCATTCCGGTGGGGCCGGGGTATCCGGTACACCTGTAATCGAATGACACCGCTTACGTTCCAACTCCCGCCGCTCTTCGATTACTTCGCCACGTTTCTGTGGGCGTTGAGCGGCGCGATCCTGGGCATGCACAAGCGCTACGACTTTGGGGGCGTCTGTGTCATCGCGCTGTTGGCGGCGATTGGCGGCAGCACCCTGCGCGACGGGTTGTTCCTGAATCAGATGCCGCCCGTGGTGACTAATGCATGGTACCTGCCGCTGATTTTGTGCGCCGCGATTGTGGTGCGGTTCTTCCGGCAGCGAATCGCCAATCTGCGGTTGGTCGATAACGTGATCAACCTGATCGATGCGATCGGGGTGCCGGCCTTCGCGGCGGTGGGCATGCAGTTGTCGCTGGCGGCGGGCATGACACTGCCGGGGGTCGTATTGATGGGTATGATCAACGGTTTCGGCGGCGGCGTTTTGCGCGACATCACGGTGGGCAATACGCCGGCGGTGCTTAAGCCTGGTCGCTTCTACCTGTCGGCCGGGTTTATCGCCTGCGTCTTGTTCGTTGTGCTGGAGGTCTACCTGCAGGCCAGCCCGACCGTCGCAGCCTGGATCATCATTGGCCTGTTCTTCATTATCCGGGTGCTGGCGGTACGGTATGACTGGAAGACACAGCCTGTGCTGCCGCATCCGGAGGGTCAATGAATGAATTCTTGTTGGTCGCTGAGATCAGCGCTCTGGCGGCCGGCTTGACGTTTCTGTGTGTGCCGCAAACCGTGCTGGCCGCTGACCGGCTTGGCGATTCGCCCGTGGACGCGATCATGCCGCTGATGGTGTATCTGTCTTTAATCATCACCCGCGCACAGCGCTATCAAAAAAACGCTGGCAGCGGGACACTTATCGCTCATATGCTACCGCAAATCGTGACGGCCATTCCGTGAGCATGGGAGACCTGCTCGTTTCGCTTTTGCCCTATATCATCGGCAGTGCGCTGGTGCCGGTGTATATCATCCTGGTCGTGTTGTTGCTCAAGAACCCCGATCAGGGGCTCTGGAAGGCCGTGGCTTTTGTGGCGGGCATAACGGCCACACGTTTAATGCAGGGGATAATCTTCGGGTTTGTCTTTACCGAGTCCGCCTCAACGGCTGGTAACAGCGCCAAGGATCTGGTGGTTGCGACGCTGCTGTTGGTGCTCGGGCTTTATTTGTTGATCACGGCCTACAAACTGTGGCGCGGCGAGGACGACCCCGATGCTCCTCCGCCCAGGTGGCTAACGATGATGGACAGCTTGACTCCACTCAAAGCCCTGGTGATTGGCGTCGGGCTGCCATTGGTTAGCGTCAAGTTATGGGTCTTTACGCTCGGCGCGCTGGGCACGATTGCTGAGGCGCAAGTGGGACAGCCGGGAAGTATGCTGGCCTATCTGCTCTTCATCGTGCTGGCTCAAGCGCTGTTGCTGATCCCGATCTTGATGCGTATCCTCATGCCCGCCAGGTCACAATCCATGCTCGATGACCTTTCCGACTGGCTGGCGAAAAATAACCGTCTTATTGTCGTGGTGGTCTCGCTTGTATTCGGACTGTACTTTTTGTACCTGGGCATCAGTGGATTGCTTGTCTAATGGCCTAGCCGCCCATTGTCCGTCGTTCGTGCTGCGCCATGTTCTGCGCGGTGTGCGGCGACAACCCGTTCGCATCAGCCCATGAATGAATTCTTGATCGTTCTTGTCATCTCATTCGTTGCCGCCTTTCTCACTTTTCTGGGCGCCCCGGCAGCCGAGAGTTTTGACATCCCCCATAAGGTGGTCAGTGCGGCCCTGCAATTTGCGGCAGGCATCATCACGGCGCTGGTGGCGATCACTTTGATGCCGCCGGCGATTCGGAACGGGCCATATGTATTGGCCGTGCTCGCGTTCTTCGTGGGCGGGGTACTCTATGTACTGGTGGAACACTACACCAAGCAGGCGCAGACGGAACCATCGGTGGTTGAGGGCGCGATCGGCAAGGAGGGAACCTCGCTGGGGCTGTTCGTCGGCATCCTGGTCGACCTGTTCGTGGATGGTGTGGTCATTGGCGTTGGCTCGACGCTGAGTCTGTTGACCGGGCTGGTTATGGCGCTGGGCATGGCGCTCAGCACGGCGCCTCTGGCATTCGTCACCATCGCGACGGCGAAACGGCAAGGGATGTTAGCAGAGCAGCGGCGATTGCTGGGGAGAATGTTCGTGGTCGTACTGCTGGCCGGGTCGATCCTCGGCTACCTGGTGCTGCAGAATCAACCCGTCGAAGTGCGCATGGTGCTGGTGGCGCTGGCGTCGGGCTTTCTCATCACGACCGTGGTGCAGGGGATTATTCCGGAGGCCAATCGGGAGGGCGAGCCAGGGTTCGCGGGTGTGCTGTTTATCGGGGGGCTGTCGCTGTATGCTCTGATGTCGTTGTCGCTGAAGTAGTGTTTCCTCATTTGCTTCGCCAGAGCTGGGGAATGTCTTGCACGCGCCCAACAATCTCACCTTATTCCCCCCAAAATGGTTATTTAGTGACCATGTGTCACTGCGCGGTTGGTGGTACTCTGCCCTGAAAGAGCATCTTTCTCGTTTGCCAAAGCGCGTACCTGACGGCAAGTCCGCCGGGCAAATGTGAGCTTCGCCGCACCAGTGCCACACATATCAACTCAGGAGGGTTTCAGCATGAAGGCGGTACATCATCGAGTCACCTTGGCGGTGAAGCTGTTGCTGGTAGCCGCTCTGTTACTGTCGAGCTTGGGGACAGTCGCTTGGCCGGTGCAGGCTGCGCCTGTCGCGCAGATTGATAATCCACAGGGCCAAAGCGGGAACTTTACCATCTTGGACTCAGTTCAAAACCCGGATGGCACTGCCACAGTGACGGTGCGAATCTACGCGACGCCGAATGATCCCAACGCCCCCGACAGCACTTTCTGGACCTCGCAAGATACTTATATTGCGTCTGGCCTGCCCAACACCAATTATGGCACCAGCCCTACGATGGGCATTGGCTTCAGCAATGGTGGTCCGCAGGCCATGCGTATGCTGCTACAGTTTAATTTGAGCGGCATCCCTGCCAATGCAACAGTCAACAGTGCCACGGTTTGGATATGGCAAAACGCCGTGTCGCCCGCCAACGATGCGCCGATGGGGTTCCTGGCCCAATACGCCGTCTCACCCTGGAATGAGTTTAATGCCACCTGGAACAACGCCAATTTTATCGGCGGCGCCAGCCTGCCTGTTGGCAGTATCCCCAACACGCTGGGGTGGCAGACGATTCCCAGCACCAATCTGTTCCGGAACTGGGTCAGCGGCGCGGAACCCAATAATGGCCTGATCATCACCGGCGATGAAAGCCCGACCAACAACCGCAGCCGCTGGTTTAACACCAGCAATGCCGGCAGCAATCGGCCTTACGTGGACATCAATTTCACGGTCGGCTGCACCTATCCGAGACCGACTTCAAGCGTCAATCCCTTGCCGTCCGTTTCGCCCAATTCGTTCACGGTAAGTTGGACGGGAACAGCGTTCACGCCGCCTGGTTGCCCGACCAATGCCATCGCGTCATACATTGTCTGGTATCAAGTCAATAATGGACCGTTCGTCAGGTGGCTCGACGGGGTCACCGGTACCTCCGCTCAGTTCAACGCCAGCAGCCTGGGCATAGGAAATGGTTCGCTCGTCGGCTTCCGTTCGCAGGCTACCGACATTTTCGGCAATCGAACGCCAGCCGGAGACAGGACCGCCTGGACAACGATATCTGCAAGCCCGCCAACAGTTGACATGAATCCGTTGCCCACCTGGATCAATTCTTCAACTTTCACAGTGGGGTGGACAGGCAACCCGCAAGGCGGTCCAGCCATTACCACGTACAACTTTGAGGTCAACATCAACAATGGCGGATGGCAGCGGTTGCTGAGCAATACGCCGCAAACGGCCTTTACCTACACCGGGGCGCAGAACGGCAGCCATTACCAATTCCGAGCGCAGGCCAGCAATAACAGCGGCCAATCTTTTGGGCCATTCAGCACGCCGAACAGCACTTCGATTGATGTAGTGGCCCCGACGGGGACCTTGAATTCGCTGCCGCAATTCACCACTTCCACCTCCTTCTGGGTCTCGTGGAGTGGAACAGACAACGCCGGCGGCTCAGGCGTTGCTCTCTATAACCTGCAGGCGCAGATCGATGGCGGGGCCTGGCAAAACCTGATTCAGAATACACCGCAGACCTCGTTCTACGTGCAGAACGCACAGACGGCGCAGCGGTGGGGATTCCGGATTCAGGCCATAGATAACGCCGGCAATCAACAAGCATGGTCGAATGCGGCCCAGGTCGAAACGACGATTTTTGCCAATCCAGTGGCGATTGTGTCGGAGTTCAACCCGAACATCATCAAGCCGACCGATCCCGTCACCCAGAGTTTCCCCGTGAACTGGGTCGGCTTTGCCCCGGCGGGAACTTTCCTGACTTCGTATACCATCCTGTATCGCTACAACTCTGGCCCGTGGACTCTGTGGAGTACCTTCCCGGCCACTCAGACCTCGGCCGCCTTCAATTGGTTTGAGATTCCGGGCCTGGGCGATGGGATCTATCAATTCCAGGCGACGGCGGCCAACAACGCCGGACAAGCGTCTGTTCAGCTGCCCCAATACGCAAAGACCATCATCGTCGACATGGCCGATGTGTTCCACGTGCGAGCCTTTCTACCACTCATTGCCAGAAATGCGCAGTGATAAAGGCACAGTCCCGATCGGCGTTGATCTCCAAGCACAACAGGATGCAGCGGGCATGACGTGTCGCCCAGGTTGTTTCTTGACGAGTCCCAAGACGAGTAGCTACGCCAACAAGAGAGTGCGCCTGGCGTGAATGACCAACCCGCATATTGCAAAATTATCGTCTCGGGGCCGCTTACTGAACGCTGGACTGATTACCTGGGAGAGCTGGTCGGCGACACGGAAATTGAAGGCGGACAAATTCAGACCTTCACGTTGATCGGGCAGCCATACGACCTCATTGCCTAATCAAGCAGACGCGCGAGAAAGTGGCCGAGGGTACCGCGGCGCTGTTCTTGCTGACCAGCGGCGCGGTGCAGGATAAGGTCGTGGCCGCCTTGAAAAATCAGACGTTCGAGATTATCATGGTCAATCTGCCTAAAGCAAAGGAGGATGAACTGCGGGCCGTTTTTGCCGCAGAGTAATCCGAGCCAGCAGCATATCGCGCAAATTCCATCCAGGCTGAAGTCGAAATTTGTCTCGCTGTCACAGGCTAAGGAACCATGAGCATGAACGTCCTGACTGAAGTGTTCCACGACAATCGCTTCACACCGGAGGATGTACCGCGCTTCGAGGCGAAACTCTTCTTCGAGGGCGCACGCCGCCGCCGGTACTACGAACAATTTGGCGTACTCCTGGTACTGGCCACCGTCATCGCGACGATGGGCATTCTGGGTGATTCGACGGCCACCGTGATCGGCGCGATGATCGTTGCACCGTTGATGACACCCATCATGGCAACCGCCGCCGCGCTGGTCACGGGCCGCATGGGCCGCGCCGGTCGATCGCTCCTGCTGGTAGCCGTGGGGGTGCTCAGCGTCATCGGGGTGTCGTGGCTGATCGGGACGCTATACGTTGGCGTCATCTCGTTTAACGGCAACTCGCAGATTCTGGGCCGGGTTTCGCCGCGCGTCATCGATCTGATCGCCGCGCTGGCCTCCGGCGCAGCCGGCGCGTTCTGTATGGCGCGCGAGGATATTTCGGATTCATTGCCCGGCGTGGCGATTTCGATCTCGCTGGTGCCGCCGTTGTGCGTGGTGGGTATCAGTTTGCAGGCCGGGCAATGGGACGCCGCAGGAGGCGCCTTCTTGCTGTTCTTCACCAACTTCTTGTCAATCCTGCTGGCGGGCGGCGGGGTGCTGGCGCTGCTGGGGTTGAGTCGCGCGGCAATGGTGAAGGTCACCGGCACGGCGCGGCGCAATGCCTTCCTCCTCATTATCGCGAGCGTCGTGGTGGTGATGATACCGTTGTGGATTACGGGCATGCGCATCAGCGAGGACGCTCGCACCGAAGGCACAGCGAAAGCAATAGCCACCCGCTGGGTAGCAGGCACGAATTATGAAGTGCGGAGCGTGAACGCGAATGTTGATAAGGTTGTCGTCCTGATCACTGGCTCGGGTACGCTGCCGGCGTTCAATAGTCTGGAGTCTGACTTGAAGGCCGCTTTGCAGCGCCCGTTGATGATTGTGTTGGATGTTGTGCCGGCAGAAAAATTCATCTCGCGGTAAACAGCCAATCGCCCGGCACCAGGCTGACGTTTGCGGTTTGAGCACCCCAGTTACTACTACCTACAAGGAGAAGAACGACTATGGCACGCAGTAAGATCGCAATTACCCTATCGATCGTTGCGGGTGTGGTGTTGGCGGCCTGCCAGCCAGCGGTTACACCCGCGCCCCAGCCGACCCAGGTACCGCAGCCCACACAAGCGCCACAGGCTACACAGGGCGCACAGCCCACCACCGGCGGCGCAGGGCAAGAGCTGACAGGAACAGTCTGGAAGTGGACGACCACTCAAATGAACGACGGCAGTACAAAGACCCCCGACGATCCCAATAAGTACCTGATTCAGTTTCTGGCGGAGGGCAACGTGGCCGTTCAAGCCGATTGTAACCGAGTGGTGGGAACATATACAATCAATGGCAATCAACTGGCCATCACCCTCGGGCCAAGCACCCTGGCCGCTTGCCCGCCCGGATCGCTGGGGGACGAATTTGTCAGGCAATTGGGCAACATCGGCTCGTACCTCTTTAAGGGCGAGAACTTGATTCTCGAAATCAAGATGGATAGCGGCAGTATGACCTTTGCGCCCAGCGCCCCCGCCGGACTGCCCGGAACGTCGTGGGATGTTATTAATTACAACAATGGCAAGCAGGCTGTGGTGTCCCTGCTCGCGGGCAGTGAGATCAGTCTGAATTTTGGGACCGACGGGCGCGTGAGCGGCAATGCGGGGTGCAATACGTACAACGGCGGCTACGAAGCCAGTGGCAACGCGCTCAAAGTCGGCCCGTTGGCCAGCACGCAAATGTTCTGCGAAAAGCCTGCCGGTGTGATGGAGCAGGAGCAGCAGTATCTGGCAGCGCTGCAAAACGCGGCGACGTTCGAGATCGCAGGGGATACCCTCACCATCCGTGATGCGGACGGCGCGATGCAGGTGGTGGCGAAGGTGAACACTCCCGCGGCATTGTCCGGCACATCGTGGGAAGTCATGATGTACAACAATGGCCGGGAAGCCGTGGTCGGGCTCATCGCCGACAGTACGATCAACTTGAATTTTGGCGCAGATGGACAGGTGAGCGGTAATTCAGGCTGCAACAATTACAGCGGCGGCTACGAAGCCAGTGGCAACGCGCTCAAAGTCGGCCCGCTGGCCAGCACGATGATGGCCTGCGATAAGCCAGCCGGCGTGATGGACCAGGAACAGCAGTATCTGGCGGCGCTGCAGAACGCCGCCACCTACGAAATCGCGGGCGACACCCTCACCATTCGTGATGCTGGCGGCGCGACGCAGGTGATGGCAAAAGTGAACACCCCGGCCGGCTTGTCTGGCACATCATGGGAAGTCACGATGTACAACAACGGCCGGGAAGCCGTGGTGGGGATGATTGCCGATAGCAAAGTCACGTTGAACTTTGGCGCCGACGGCCAGGTCAGCGGTAATTCAGGCTGCAACAATTACAGCGGCGGCTACGAAGCCAGTGGCAACGCGCTCAAAGTCGGCCCGCTGGCCAGCACGATGATGGCCTGCGATAAGCCAGCCGGCGTGATGGACCAGGAACAGCAGTATCTGGCGGCGCTGCAGAACGCCGCCACCTACGAAATCGTGGGCGACACCCTCACCATTCGTGATGCTGGCGGCGCGACGCAAGTGTTGGCGAAAGTAAGCGTTCCGGTGGGGCTGCCGGGATCAGCGTGGACCGTCACAATGTACAACAACGGCAAGGAAGCCGTGGTGGGGATGATCGCCGATAGCAAAGTCACGTTGAACTTTGGCGCCGACGGCCAGGTCAGCGGCAATGCGGGCTGCAACAATTACAGCGGCGGCTACGAGACAAGCGGCGATCAACTCAAAGTCGGCCCGCTGGCCAGCACGATGATGGCCTGCGATAAGCCAGCCGGCGTGATGGAGCAGGAGCAGCTTTATCTGGCGGCGTTGCAGAATGCAGCGATTTACGAAATTTCCGGCGACACGCTCACCATCCGCGACACGGGCGGTGCGACGCAGGTGCTGGCAACTGCGTCGCCATAGATTCGAGGCCGCCGCAAGTCAAGCTGGGAAAATATTTCTCCGGCGTTGGCCTGTCCGAGATGGCATCGTTCTCGTCTGAGGGCGATGCCAAATTTTGGAAGCCAAGTGAGAACGCGAGCCGAGTCTCGCCGCCTGGTATCAACTTTGGAGATTAGGAGAAAGGGGAAACTTGTTAAAGAAAGTGATGATGTTATCGTGCGTGCTGTCGCTGCTTCTGGCGGCCTGTGCTGCGCCTGCCACGCCGACACCAGCCCCCACGCAGCCCCCCACCACCATTCCCACGCGCGAGCTGCCCACCCCGGCGCCAACGTCAGCGCCGGCCGGCGGTGCCACGTGGAACAAGATTCAACAGGCCGGCAAGATCATCGTGGGGACTTCTGCCGACTATCCACCGTTCGAATATTACACGCCTGATGTGAAACTCGACGGCTTTGACATCGCCCTCATGAAAGCCATCGGTGAGAAATTGGGCGTAGCGGTGGAATTCAACGACTTCGCGTTTGAGGGCCTGGGCGGTGCGCTGCACCTGGGCCAGGTCGATGCTGCAATTGCGGCCGTCTCGGTGACGCGCGCCCGGTTAGCCGAGTCGGACTTCAGCAACGTCTACTACATCTCATCGGATGCGGTGTTGGCTCCAGCCGATTCTACCTTGACGGTGCGGTCGGTCGCGGATGTGGCCGATAAAAAGGTCGGCGTTCAGGCGGGCACAGTGTATGAAGCGCTGGTCAATGACAATGTAGCCTACTACGCCGATTCGGGCGGAGGCACGGTTGTGTACCAGAACGCCGAGGAAATGCTAGCCGCGCTTAGAGCCAAACAAATCGACGTGGCGCTGCTGGGCCGGGAACCGGCTGAGACGGCCGCGCAGGATGGCAGCCTGAAGATCGTGGGCGGAGACTTCACGCAGCAGTTGTATGCCATCGCGCTGCCCAAGGGATCGACTACGCTCAGAACCAGGATCAACGAAGCGTTGACGGCCCTGCAGAACGACGGCACACTGGCCAAGTTGTCCGATCAATACCTGGCAGATGCCGAAGCAGTGGCTCAACCCTTGCCCGAACTGCCACCTGAGCCTGCTACTCCGTCTCCTGCCCCAGCCCCGGCTTGCGTGGATGGCATGGCCTTCGTGGAAGACCTGAGCTACGACGATCAGAACTTGACGCAATTGCCGCCTGTGCAACCGGGCGCGGCCTTTACCAAAGGTTGGCGTGTCAGGAACAGCGGCACGTGCACCTGGGGCACCAACTACTTCCTGGTCTTCAATCACGGGAACAATTTGCTGGCCCAGATGGGCGGTCAGCCGGTAGCCGTATCGCGTCCAGTTGCACCCGGCGAGACGTATGACTTCAACGTCAATCTGGTCGCGCCGAAAGAACCCGGTCAATACACCGCCGTGTGGAATCTGCGCAATGGTCAGAACGTGCCGTTTGGCGAAAGCCTGTGGGTGGCCGTAACCGTACCGGGTGTGCCAACCCTGGAATTCAAGCCCGCGACCACGCTCGACTTCGACGTGAAGCTGATCGGGTGCCGGAATAACCCCACGCCCGATCGGCCCGGCGGCGTCATTTTGACACTCCAATTCCAGCCGACGGGTGGTACCGAGCCCTATCGCTTCTTTGATATGGACGAAGGCATTGAAGTGGAACAAACTTTCGAGCGAGCTGGCAGCTTTGGCAGCGCCACCGTCGTGGCGTTTGGCGTGCTCTCCGCCGATGGACAGGGCCGGGAGAAGCGAGTTCACTTCGCACCCAGCACCTTCGGCCCGGCTGGTTGTCAATAATCGAACTATCAATTCGCTGGCACAGCCATCTCATCTCGACACTGAGATGGCTGTGCTCACTCACAAGGAGATGAAGATGTTGAAACGATTCATGCTGCTTTCGTTCGTGTTGTTGCTATTGCTGGCTGCCTGTGCCAGCCCAACCCCGCCGCCTGCTACTACCGCGGCGCCTCCGGCGGCGCCCACGGACACGGTAGCTGCGCCGATGGCCACTCCGGTACCAACGCGAGTGCCGCCTACCGTCGCTCCCCAGCCGCCTGCGGCCGCGTTTTGCGACACGATCGATCCCAGCCAATTCCGAATCAATACGCAGGGTTTGCCCTACTCGTGGCAAGCCAACTGCATCCCGGCCACACCCTATGATAATTCCCAGCCGCCCGGCCCAGTAGGTTTGCCGGAGCACATCCAGATCAACTTCGGGGCGGAGAATCCCGCCAATCAGCAGCCCGGCGATCCGATAATCTACATCATCCCCAAGCAGGATTACATCAACCTGTGGACGGCTGCAGGCGACAACACAGTAGCCGATCGGATGAGTCAGTTGGAGGCGCTGGTCAACAGCCAGGGCGCCAATATGCCGTCTTCCGGCATGCCCGTCCTGCCGCTGGAACGCGCCGTTGCCACCAACGATCTGGCCGTGCAGGGCAAATATCTGGACATGGGTACATGGAGCGGCATTCGCTTTGTAGGCCGGTTCAGCCAGGGGCCGAATGCCGTTACCAGCACCAATCCGCAGCTGTTCTACATTTTCCAGGGCTTTGCGGGCAGTCAGGATGAATATTTCGTGGCGTTCTTCTATCCCGTCACCACGCCCTTCCTGCCGCCCAATGCCAGTGCCGTCTCGGCTGAAGAAATGAACCGGGTGAACAGCGATCCGACTGCCTACATGCAGGAGCGCGCCGCCTTCCTCAACGGCTTGAATAATGCTTCGTGGATACCCAACCTCTCCACCCTGGATGAGGTGCTGGCTTCCAGCGAGTACACCGGCACCACGACATCAGAACCCATCCCGACGGTTGTTCCTCCGACCGCAGCGCCGCAAACGCCCTTTGGGCAGGTCACCGCGCCCGCGGGCGTCAACATCCGCACCGGACCGAGTACCGCTTTTCCGGTGGTAGGCCTCGCGCCGTTCAACACAACCCTGGCGATTACGGGCCGCAGCGCCGATGGTCAATGGTGGGTCACGCCGGTTCAGGGCGCGCCCAACAACCAGGGCTGGGTGTCAGCCTCATGGGTGCAGGCCTTCAATGCCGAAAACGTGCCAATAGTCGCGGCGCCACCGCTGCCGCCGACGGCGGTCCCCACGGCCACGCCCGTGCCGCAGGCGACGCCGCAAGCGCAGATCAGATTCTGGGCCGATCGTACGATGATCACGCAAGGCGAGTGCACCACGTTGCGCTGGCAGGTTTATAACGTGCGCGGGGTGTGGGTCTATCCGGTTGGCCAGGATTTCCGGAACTTCCCGGTCAACGGCGAAGGCAGCCGCCAGGTGTGCCCGCAGACCACCACGACCTATGAAATGCGCGTGCGCCTGAACGACGACAGCATTCAGACACGCCAGCTGGTCATTACCGTGCTGCCTGGCAATCCGCTGGCGAATACCACCTGGGCGCTGCAATCGCTCAACGTCAATCAATTCCCGGTCGGCGTGATACAGACCATTGAGTTCTCACCAGCCAGTACGGTGACGGGCAACGCCGGTTGCAATCAGTTCAACGGCCCGTATGTCATCGGCGGGCAGTCGCTGCGCATCGGCCCGTTGACCACAACCAACATCGCCTGCGAGGAAGGGGTGGCTGCGCAGGAACAAGCCTATCTCCAGGCACTGCAATCGACCACCTCCTACGAACTGTCGGGGAATCAGTTGATCTTGCGCGATGGCAGCGGGCGCGAGGTTGCGCGCTTCACGCGCATTGGCTAACCGCTCAGTCCGATCGGGCGGCGGCGCTCGCCGTTCCGCCCGATCGGATGGCGCCGGCCCGAGCTGCATACTCGCCTGGCCGCTGCAAGAAAGGAAAAGATCATGAAGCCGCACAAACATTTGATGCTCATCGCTTTGCTGGCATTGTTGCTGGCGGCCTGTGCCCAGCCTACGCCGGCGCCCGCCCCAACACCTCAGCCGCCTACTGCCACGCCGATACCGACCAGACCGATGCCCACCCAATCTCCGCAAGATGATTCGTGGCAGAGAGTGAAGGACGCTGGAGTTCTGCGAGTAGGCACTTCGGCAGACTACCCCCCGTTTGAGTATTACAACGATGAATTCAAACTCGACGGTTTCGACATCGCGCTGATCAAAGCGATTGGTGAGAAGCTGGGGGTCACGGTCGAGTTGAATGATTTCGCGTTCGATGGCCTGCCCGCGACGGTGGCGATCGGTCAGGTTGATGTGGCGATCGCTGCGTTGTCGGTCACACCCGACCGCCAGGCCGTAGCCGACTTCAGCAACGTGTACTATGCCGGGAAAGATGCCGTGCTGTCTCGCCCCGAGGCAGACCCTGAAAAAATCAAAGACCCCACAGCGCTGGCGAGTGTCCGCCTGGGCGTGCAAACTCTATCGGTGTACGAGACGTATGCGCAGGACAAGTTGATCGACGCCGGCATCATGCCCAAGCAGAATCTGTACGTGTACAACGACGTGACCCGCGCCGTGTCCGACCTGATCGCCGGGCGCATCGACGCCGTGTGGCTGGACCAGAAGCCCGCGCAGTCATTCGTTGAGGCGGGTGGGGTGAAGATTCTGGCGCAGGATCTGAACAAGCAGCTGTTTGCCATCGGCATGAAGCAAGGCTCCACCACGCTGCGCGACAAGATCAATGAAGCGCTGGCGCAGCTGGAAGATGATGGCACGCTCGCCGAACTGTATCTGGAATATCTGGGGCTCAAGCCTGAGGAGGTCGAGCCGCCGCCGCCGCTGCCGCCCACGCCCGTGGCGCCACAGCCGACCCCGGTTCCGCCCGCCTGCCTGGACGGTGCGCAATGGGTGGCGGATCTGTCCTTTGACGACAAAAATATGACCGCGCCGCCTGTGCTAAGTCCCGGCCAACCCTTCACCAAGGGCTGGCGCATGCGCAACAGCGGCACCTGCACCTGGACCACCGGCTATGCGCTGGCTTATACCTCTGGCAACGTGCCCGCCGCGCAGATGGGCGGCCAGCCGATTCCGGTGACGCGTGAAGTGCGCCCCGGTGAGACCTTCGATTTTCAAGTGAATCTCATTGCCCCGATCGCGCCCGGCACCTATCAAGGCTTCTGGAACATGCGCAATGCCCGGAACCAGCGCTTTGGTGAAACGGTCTGGGTGGGCATTACTGTGGCCGGCGCGGCCACACCCACGCCCGCGCCTACACAAACCCCAGCGCCGAACATTAGCTTTACAGCCAATCCGACCACCATTACAGCCGGGCAGTCGGTGCTGTTCCAATGGCGAGTTGAAAATGTCCAGGCTGTCTTCTTCTATCATGAAGGTCAGGACTGGCGCAATCACGGCGTAGCAGGCGTGGGCCAATCGACCGAATTCCCGCCCCGCACCATGGATTACTACCTCCGCGTCGTGCAGCGCGACGGCTCGGTGGTCATACGCACGATCAGGATCACCGTCAACCCCGCGCCGAACGCGCCGGTCATCAACAACTTCGGCGTGACGCCCCCGCAGATTACGCTGGGCCAATGCACCAGAGTCGAATGGTCGGTTAGCGGGCAAGTCAATCGCGTAACGCTGCTCATCGACAATGCGATCGTGTGGGATGGCGCGCCCATCAGCGGCAACTATCAGGATTGCCCGGTGAATGCGGGGACGCGCATCTATACTTTGCAGGTCGTCGGCCCCGGCGGCACGGCCACGCAACAAGTCTCCGTCAACGTGCAGAATATTCCGCCGACGGCCACGCCCGTCCCGCAGCAGCCGACCAACACCCCCGTGCCACCCACGGCCACACCGGTACCCACCACGCCTGCGCCGGAGCCGCCGGTCATTCATAGCTTCAGCATGGCGCCGACCAACATCGAACAGGGCCAGTGTACCGTCGCGTCATGGAGCACCGGCGGCGGCACCACGCGCGTGCAGCTGCTGCGCGATGGCGCCGTCATCTGGGACAGCGCGCCGCTGAACAGCTCGATCCAGGATTGCCCGCCCAATGCTGCGCCGGCGACGATTAAGTACACCCTGGCCGCGTACAACAATGCCGGCGCGCGCGACACCCGCGATGTGCAGGTGCAAGTCGCTCCGGCCCCGCCGCAGAATCCATTGGCGAACACGACGTGGCAGTTGCAGGCAACGGAAGTGAACGGCGTCGTTCCGGCAGGCGTCTCGGTGACGGCTTACTTTGGCGCAGATGGCAGCCTGTCCGGCAGCGGCGGCTGCAATTCCTACAACACGACCTACACCCTCAACGGTCAGGCCATTACCATCCAAATACCGCTGACCACTGGTGCGCTGTGCGGTGATCCGGCGGACAGCATCGAGCAACTCTACTTGAGTCTGCTGCCCCAGGCAGCGACCTTCGAGATCAGCGGCGCTCAATTGATCATCCGCAACAGCGGGGGTCAAGAGATTCTGCGCTATGGACGGATCGGCTGATCGGTTACAACAACGCAGGCCGATCGAGTATCAATGAACGTGGTTTAGTCTCACCAGTAACGAGCCATCTCGTCTCCTGTTCGAGACGAGATGGCTCGCTTTTTGCACAAGGAGCAGAGTGATGTTGAACCGCCTGATATGGCGCTCAGTTGCGCTGACGCTGGTGCTGGCTGCCTGTACCGGCCCGGTGCTGTCTCCAACCCCGATCGCGACACCCGGCCCGACGATTGAGGCCAGCGCCTGGCCTGACACCCTGCCGACAGCCGTCGAATACAATCTGGGTGAGACGACGATCATCCAGGCCAATTTCCCAGAAGACAGCCGCTTCCGAAACATGCCCGTGCGCCTCAATGGCGTCATCGCCGTTCCGACCGAAGGCGCCGGCCCCTTTCCCGTCGTCGTCATCCTGCATGGGACGCATCCGGGCTGTCCGGAGATCGATCATGTCGATCGCTGGCCGTGCGACCCAGCGGTTGAGCAACCAAACTATCGGGGCTTCAGTTATCTGGCAGAGCACCTGGCCGCGCATGGCTACCTCGCACTATCGATGAACATCAACGCCGAAAATACTTTCGGGTTCGGCGAGCCGGTGGCCGGCGAACGTCTCAAACAGATCGTCGATCAGCAACTGCACGCGCTGGCTACGGCCTCGGCGGGCGGCGAAAACAAGTTCGGCGTCGATCTCAAGGGCAGAGCAGACATGCACCGTCTTGCGCTGGCCGGACATTCACGCGGTGGCGATATGGCGCTGATGATCGCTCAAGACGCCGAGATGGGTGGCAGCCAGGCCGGCGGCTATGGGCCGGTGTCCGGAGTGTTACAGATGGCGCCGTCTCCGGGATTTGTCGATCCGGCCAAAGGATCGCCCGTCCCCGTGGGCATCATCCTGCCCATGTGCGATGGGGATGTAACCAACCAGGAAGGGCAGAAACTCTATGAAGGCGCGCGGCTCGCACCCGGACAGCAGACCTGGATCGCCTCCGCTTTCCTCGATCATGCCAATCACAATTCCTTCAACTCGACCTTAGGCGGCGATCCGTTCTGGCGGCCGGGCCGATCGGACTGTGAACCGCTGCTCGCAGCGAAGGTACAGCAGAAGTTTCTCGAAGATTACGCCGTCGATTTCTTTGCGACGTTATTCGGAAACAATGCGGACGCTGCGGCGGCGAAAGCTCGTCTCGGCATCGACCCAACCACGCTGGCGCCTTCTGAGTTGTACCGTTTGCCAGCGCGCGTAGCCGTGCTGCCGGACGCTGCCGAACGGACGATTATCTTCACGCCCGCAACGGCCGACGAGTTCAAAACCAACCGCCTGGGTGGCGCGGTGCAGACGCAGGACGTGACACTGTTCTTTTGCGAGGCCGGCTCTTACACTCCGTTTACGCGGCCCGGTTCGGAACCCTGCCGACGGATCAATGTCGTCGTCCCCGGCGATCCGGCGCTGGCGGTGGTCAGTTGGGAAAAGTCCGGCGCAGCGCTGCGCTTTGAGATTCCACAGGGCCAAGGCAACCTGAGCGAAGCAACTGCGATCAACCTGCGCGCGGCCATCGATCCGCTGTCCAATCTCAACCCCCAGGACAAGGGGCAGGCGTTCACGGTGCAGCTGACCGACGGCGCAGGCAAAACGGCGGCCGTGCATACACGGCCTGACGAGCCTGCTCTTCAATTCCCGATCGGAAAGGTGGAGACCGACAAAGGCGTAGAGGGCGGCCTATTTAGCGGCCGCGTCCCCTTAACTGCCGTGCGCCTGCCCTTGCAGGATTTCGCGGGCGTAAACCTGAGCGATATCCGCGAGATGGCGCTGATCTTTGATCGGATGCCCAGCGGCTCGCTCTTCATGGGCGACGTGGAAGTGGTGCGATCGCAGCCGTAATCCGCCCCCACCGCCAGGCAGAAGAAGTATGCACACAAATGTTGATACTGCTGGCGAAACACCTGCTCACCAACTGCGTCCGCGCGGTTGGTCGCCCGCGCGGACGCGGGCGATGAGTAATGACGGAACGGAAACGAATTCACCAACAGTAGCACTTTGGCCTGGCTGTCACTCAACGCGCACGACAATTAGCCGCTCACTTTTGTCCGTTATCTGGCAGCGACGCTTGAAACGCTCTATCCCGACGGCTGCCGCGAAACACTCAGCCTGACCGAGGCGCATTTTCAGCCGTCTTTCACGCGGCTGACCGACACACTGTTGTCAGAAATTGCCAAATATGTGCTTCGACCTGATCGAGGCGCCTGAAACGGAAGTATTGGTGCTGCTGGCGCTGCGCCTGACCGATCGGGAGATTGCCGACGCCTTAGTGATCTCGCCCTTCACGGTGCGCCGCCATCTCGACAACATTAGCCAAAAACTCGGCGTGCGTGGTCGCCGCACCGTGGTCGAACATGCCCACCGACCTGCCTGATTCCCCTAAAATGGTTACTTAGGGACCATGTGTCACTGCGCCCCTGGTAGTACTCTACTATCGGGTGGTTCCCCTTACGCCTGACGATGGCATGGCCCTTGCCGGACATGATCGGCAAGCTAAGGGACTTCTCTCGCGAAGCAGGAAGGATCGAGCCGGCAGCGCGGCTTGATCTGCAAACCGATCAGTCATCACACTTTCAAGGAGAAAAGACCATGACCGCAACGGCTGTACAACCGCAAGGACGCCCGTGGTGGTTGACCCTGATCATGGGCATCGCCGCCGTCGTGATCGGCGGAATTCTGATTTTCGGATCGCTCACCGCCCAGGCGCGCATGTATTTGCTGCTCGTTCAGTTAGTAGGCATCTGGTGGTTGATCGATGGCATCACTACGATTATCTACATGTTCGTCGATCGTACGGCGTGGGGCTGGAAGTTGTTCTCGGGCCTTGTCGGCCTGATCGCCGGCGGCTGGATTTTGATCTATCCGATCTACGCCGCCATCGCTTTACCGCGCATCTTCTTGCTCATCATTGGTATCTGGGGGTTGGTCTATGGTGCGCAGCTGCTCTTTACAAGCCTGCGTGCGCGGGCCTGGGGCTCGGTCGCGCTGGGTGCGATCACGGTGGTGTTGGGATTAATCCTCATTGCGAACGCCGACGAGCTGGGCTGGGGCGTGAGCCTGATTGCGATGGCGGCGTGGTTTGCTTTTCTGGGCGGCTTCGTCATGATCTATCGCGCGTTCCGCGAGCGCAAAGCGTAATTCAATAGAGAGCATAAACCCGTTCTTTCCGACGGCGCCGCTCACCTGGCCTGCCGATGCGCCCCGGCCTTTCAGCCGCCCTCTGTCGCTGCGGGCTTGATCAATCGGACGCCCTCTCACGCCGATCTGACCATGCCCATTAACTTCGCTGAAAAGCGGTGGTTTGAAGCGATTGATGGACAGCGGCGCATTAACGAAATCGTCAAACCAGCATCGTCTGCGGCGCGCGCTTTTTTGAGCGGCTCTGGTGGTACGATCAGGTAGTGTGCGACGCAGCGCCGCAATCCGGAGAGAGTTTCGCCCAGAGGACACCACGATGACGACCATACCAGGAGAGCCCGTCGCGACAGTCGCTGCACAGCAAACCTCCCCTATCCTGCGCCGGCTGCGCCTCAGTATATTTCTCGTCGCGCTGCCCTTCGGCATGCTGCTCTTCAGCCTGCCCCTCATCGCCCGTGAGTTGGGAGCCGGCGCCGTTGCGATCGGCGGGCTGTTGGCCGTTTACGCGCTGCTCGTCGTAGTGGTCCAGCCTATCGTGGGATACGGGTTGGACCACTTTGGCCGGCGGCCGTTTCTGATCGGCGGCCTGCTGGGATACGCCGTCTCAAACGCGATCTTCGGGCTGGCCTCCGATGTGGGCGGTCTGTTTCTGGCGCAGCTGACGCAAGGTTTAGGATCAGGGCTGTTGTGGCTGGCGGCGTTGGCGGTTGTGTCCGATCTAGCGCCAGAAGACAACCTCGGTCAGGAATACGGGCGAATCGAAGAAATGTCAATGCGTGGCATCCTGATCGGGACGGCAGCTGGCTTCGCGCTGCTCCATCTGCTGAGTCTGGTTATCACTGGCGGCGACCCCGGCGAGGGCGCAACTCTCCTCGCTGGCTGGCGCATGCTGTTCTTCGGGTTCACCGCCGCAGTCCTGCTGGCAGTTGGCATTGTCTGGCGCGGAGTTCCTGAGTCGCTTGAGCGCAGTGAGGATCATGCGCCACAAGTGTCAGCCGTTGCAAAGGCGCAGGCCACAGACCGCTGGCGTCTGCCCGGCCAGCTGCGCATTTTTCTGGTTATCGTGATCTTGACGGCAACCGCCGCCGCGATCCTAAGCCCGATTCTGATTAAATACTTGTATGACAACGTCTCGACCAACCTGTTCCTGGTGGCGCTGGCCTTTTTGCCGGCCGCGCTGACGGGGTCGGTGTTGCCTTCGCGCCTGGGCGGGTTGAGTGATCGGTTTGGGCGGCGTCCGCCGTTGATCATCGCGCTGCTGGTGAGCGGCCTGGCGGCGCTGGCCGTCCCGCTTGTGCGGTCGCTGTGGCCGTTGGCGCTGCTGTGGGTGTTTGAGGCGGCGGCTTTTGCGGCGGCGGTGCCCGCCGAGGAGGCGCTAGTGGTGGATCTCTCGAACGAAGACCATCAGGGTACGGCGCTGGGTTTCTTTACGGCGGCCGCCGGGCTGGGTGGCGTGATCGGGCCGTTGTTGGGCGGTTGGTTATATGAGCGCTTCGCGGCGTGGGGGGCCTTCGGTTCCAGCGCAGTGTTGATGGTGATCGGCGCCGGGCTTATTTTCTTGTTGGTGCGCGAACCGGCACCCTAGACATTGACGACGTCAAAGGCACGGTGCAACGATGTTACTCCATATCATTGCCAGCAGCGAATTAGGAAAAACGATCCTGGTGTGGGTCGAATACGCCGCGTTGTTCATCGAGGTACTGGCGGTGGGCATCATTGTCGCGGCCACTTTCGCAGCGCTGGGGCGTTACCTGATACACCACTTCATCCGGCGGACGGAAGAGGACCATTACCATCAACTCAAAGTCAGCCTGGGAAGAGCCTTACTGTTGGGCCTGGAGGTGCTCGTGGCAGCCGATATCATTCGTACGGTGGCTTTGGAACTGACGCTGGAAAGTGTCAGTGTGCTGGGGTTGCTGGTGTTGATTCGCACCTTCCTGAGCTGGGCGCTGGTGGTTGAGATCGATGGGCACTGGCCCTGGCGGCGGACCACACACGGAAACCTGTAAGCCAGCCCGTCCAACAGCCGATGAAACTGTGGAGCGACAAGGAGTCGTCGAATGGAACAGTCCACAGCCGCCGTGCAGAACTTGAAACCCCAGCGCGAAAACCTGAGATCGGCGCCATCTTCACCAGTTCGGTCTAGTCGTGACGGCTCTGCCGGGTTCAACGGGATGATTGTCACCAACGTGCGTCATGGCGATCCCGCGAACAGCGCGAGGCAGGTGAGCGCTGTTCGCGGGGCGCGCTTGGCGAAAGCGCTCGCAATGACGATGCATCGCCGGGTGGTGTGTTGATCTTTGAGCGCGTGCTGAGGTACATGATGATGCTCAAGAGAAACGCCAACCTCCACTAACCCCTGCGGTGGAGGCGCCTTGGATGTGCGTTTCATTCTGGCGGCAGGCGTTTTGGCTTGCCCGCTGCCCGTGTTTTACGATCGATTAGCCCGGCGCGCGCAATGCACCAGAGTGTTTTTTGCCTTATCAACTTACCTAGTGACAGGTAGGTAAGTTGGATGTATAATGCGCCCATGAGCAAGAAGCCGCCCCCTCGCCGCACGCAGGCCGAGCGCACCCAACAGCGCAAAGCACAAATCATCCGCGAGGCGGTTCGCTTCTTTGGGCAAGACGGCTACCACGGCACCCGCCTCGCCGACATCGCTCAGGCGGCCGGCGTCACCGAGCCGGGCTTGCTGCATCACTTCCCTAACAAAGCCCAGCTACTAATGGCCGTGCTGGCCGAGCGCGATCGCATCGATCACGAAAGATTCAATCCCCCGCAGCAGGATGATACAAAGTCTCCCCTGCTCGCCCTTCAAGAATTAGTGGTATATAACGAGACGGTGCCTGGATTGGTGCAGTTGTTTACGGTACTTGTCGCCGAAAGCATCGACCGGAAGCACCCGGCGCATGAGTTCTTCAAGCAGCGCTATCAGGCGATTCGCGAGGCAGATGTCGCCGTACTGCGCGAAGCGCAGGCGCGCGGTGAAGTTCGCGGCGATATTCCCGCCGAAGACCTAGTAGTCATACTGTTTGCCATGATGGATGGCTTGCAGGTGCAATGGTTGTACGAGCCAGAGCATATTAACATGGCGCGCTTGTTCGAACAGTTTCTCAGGCTCTTGAAAGCCTGAGACCAAACCAGCGCGATTTTTGATCGATCAAAAGCGCAGCCAGCCCCGGCCTTTGGTGAGTCGCTGGCCCCCAACGTTGAAACCTAAATCCCTTGAGGAGATTTTCATGAACACGGTGACGAAGTCAGAGAAGTCGGTTACTGCGCCAGCGGGCGGTGACGTTGCCGCGCGCGTCGAAGCCATCCTGGCGCGCCTGAGCCTGGCCGAGAAGGTGGGCCAGCTAACCCAGATTGGCGGCGCTGAGTGGAGTCAGGGGCCGAAGCCCGAGGACATCATTCGCACTGGTGGAGCAGGCTCGGTGCTGTGGCTGAATGACACCAAGCGCTTCAATGAGCTGCAAAAGATTGCGGTGGAGGAAAGCCCGTCGAAGATTCCGCTGCTCTTCGCACTGGATGTGATTCACGGCTATCGCACGATCTTCCCCGTGCCGCTGGCCATGGCTTCTTCGTGGGATCCGGCAGTGGCCGAGCAGGCGCAGACCATCGCCGCGAAAGAAGCGCGCGCGGCCGGGCTGCACTGGACCTTCGGCCCAATGCTGGACATCGCGCGCGATGCGCGTTGGGGGCGCATTGTGGAAGGCGCTGGCGAGGATCCGTATCTGGGATCAGCGATGGCCGCGGCGCAAGTGCGCGGCTTCCAGGGCGATGATCTCTCTGCCCCCGATCGTGTGGTGGCCTGCGCCAAGCACTTCGCCGGATATGGTGCGGCCGATGGCGGTCGTGATTACGATCCCGTGTTCTTGTCCGAAGCACAACTGCGCAACGTGTACTTTCCACCGTTCCAGGCCGCGGTGAAGGCGGGCGTGGGCACCTTCATGAGCGCCTACATGGATTTGAACAACGTCCCGGCCAGCGGCAACCGCTGGCTGCTGCACGATGTGCTGCGCGGCGAATGGGGCTTCGCCGGCTTTGTGGTCAGCGACGCGATGGCGGTGGGGAATCTGGTCATTCAGGGCCATGCCCGTGACAGGCGCGAGGCCGCCCAGCGAGCCTTGCAAGCCGGCCTGAACATGGACATGGCCTCGAATTCTTATCTTGAGAATCTGGTGGAATTGGTGAACAACGGATCGCTTTCGCTGGATCAGATCGATGAGATGGTGCGGCCCATCCTCGCGATCAAAGTGCGCCTGGGCTTGTTCGAGCAGCCCTACGTGGCTGAAGGTCTGCTGGAAAAGGTGATCGCCCTGCCCGAACATCGCCAAGCTTCACGCCTGGCCGCGCAGCGCTCGATGGTGCTGCTGCGCAATGAAGGCGGACTCTTGCCGCTGGCGAAGGACCTGAAGCACGTGGCCGTGATTGGACCGTTGGCGGATTCGATGGAAGCCACGGAAGGATCGTGGATGGTTTTCGGTCATCAACCGGCCGCGGTCACCGTGCTGCAGGGCATCAGGGCCAAGCTGCCCGAAGCAACGGTGGCCTATGCGCCGGGGCCGCAAATTCGCCGGGATTTTGCCTCGTTCTTTGAGGATTTCAATCCCGCCGCCAGGAAACCCATCCAGACCCCGGCAGACGCCGAGGCCGCTTTCCAGACCGCGCTGGAAACGGCCAAAGGCGCAGAGGTGGTGGTCATGGTGCTGGGCGAGAATGACGATATGGCGGGCGAGTTCGCGTCACGGGGATCGATCGATCTGCCGGGGCGGCAGGAAGAGCTGCTTAAGGCCGTCAGCGCGCTCGGCAAACCGATCGTGCTGGTGCTGCTGAACGGCCGCCCCTTAAGCATCAACTGGGCCGCCGAACACGTGCCGGCGATTCTCGAAGCGTGGGAGCCGGGAACCGAAGGCGGCAACGCCGTAGCCGACATCCTGTTTGGCGATGTGAATCCGGGCGGCAAGCTGCCGGTGTGCTTCCCGCGCAGCGGCAGTCATGCGCCGTTGTACTACGCGCGGACGTTGACCCATCTGCCCGAAAGCAGCCCGATGTATCGATCGCGTTACTGGGACAGCCTGACCACGCCGTTGTATCCGTTTGGCTTTGGCTTGAGCTATACCACGTTCTCGATCGCCAATCTGCAAGTCGCAGCCGATCGGGTGAAAGTGGGTCAATCGGTGGCGGTAACAGCCGCAGTGACCAATACCGGCACAGTCGCCGGTGATGAAGTCGTGCAGCTCTACATCCATCAGAAGTGGGGCACCGACTCGCGCCCGCGGCGTGAATTGAAGGGCTTCCAGCGTGTTACCCTGCAGCCTGGCGAAACGAAGACCGTGACGTTCCACCTCGGCCCGGATGAGCTGCGCTACTGGAGCACGAATGCCAACGGCTGGATTCAAGATGCGGCGCCCTTCGACGTGTGGGTCGGCGCTGATTCGCTGGCGACGCTGCACGCTGAATTTGAAGTGGTGAACTAGAACAGGAATCCATCATGAAAGACATTGCCGCCATCATCGCCCAGCTGACGCTCGCAGAAAAAGCCGCGCGGTGCACCGGGGCCAGCACATTGGACAACCACTCCGAGTGAACGCCTGGCTGTGCCAGAGCTGATCGTTTCGGATGGCCCGCACGGAGTCCGTCGGGGACCGGATGTCCATGAGGTTGCGATGGAAAGCTGGCCCGCTACCTGCTGCGCATACAAAAAACGATCCCGGGGCACTCTCCGGGATCGTTCAATTGTCGCACCTGCCAATACCACCTGTACGGCCAATGGCTAGCGTGCGTCGGCCCAGGTGGTCTTATTGGCTTCGTCCAGCATGGCCTGCAATTTGGCCTCGTCCTCGGCGCTGATCGTGGTCTGCATGACCTTGCCGCCGTACTTGGTAAACACCGGCAATACGGCTTCGCGATTCACATCGCGCACCAGCAGGAAGATGGCCGAGGTATTCAGGCGCATTTCGTCGTCGATCTGCTTGATGATCTTGTCGTCGATGCCGATGTCCGATTTCTTGCCCGCAATAGCGCCAGCCGTGGCGCCCACGGCCAACCCGGCGATGGGGATGGTGAACAACAGGCCGGCCACGATGCCACCCAGACCGCCCGCCACTGCGCCGCTCTTGGTCAGCGAATGTTCCTGATGAACATGGAAGTGGCCTTCGTTATCCTTGGTCACGTACGCCGCATCGTCGATCTCCAACTGCTTGTCTTCCTTCAACTGTTTCAGTTCCTGCATGAGCTCTTTCGCGCGATACTGATCGTCGTACAGCACCACAAACAGGTTGGACATGTTAATTCTCCTTAGGCAGCGAGTTTGATTTTGACGTGACTTTTCTTCCGCGTACGATGTTTCCGATTATACCCCAGGGCAATCTTTCCAGGCAAGCACCGCCCGGCTATTTGCCCGATTTGTGGGTGTGCTTGGCCTCGCGTTTTTTGGTCAGCTGATAGACCGCGTTACGCAGAAAATTCTCTTCGTAGCGCGCATCCCAGACGTACAACACGTACGTGTGCGCGATCTTGTCGTGCCAGGCCCGCCGGCGATCTTCACCCAGCACCCACAAAAAGCCCAGCCCGAACGGGGCCAGCGACAGCGTGTAGCACAGCGCCCGGATAAATGAGCGCTTGACGCCCATCCGCTTGCCGTCGTTGGTGACTACGCGCAGGCCCATGATGGCCTTGCCCACCGTCTGCCCGGTGGTCGAAAAAAAGAAAGTGAAATACAGGTACGTGAACAGGAGGTAGAAGATCGCGGCAAAGCGCGGGCCGGTCAGCTCGACAAACACCTGGGCGAAACCGGGCAGGAACCCATTGACCCACTCGATGAAACGCTGGACGCTGGGCAGGCCAAAAAACAGCGACATGAAAGCGATGACGACGGCACTGATCAGCGAAATCAGCGCGAAGTCGATGATAATCGCCACGGCGCGGCTGGCGAACCCGGCATAGTAGCCCTGCAAGCTGTCAGGTTTCTCGCTCAGCATACCACTCGAAAAGAGATGGGCCTTCCCCTTGCTCATGGCTGATCTCCCTTCGCCGCAGGCGGCGCCGCCACCAGCGGACGCTCGGGCACCTTGACCGCACTCTGGCGAATCTCTGTGGAGGGCGGCGGCAGTTCGGCGCGCGGCGACTTGCGCAGCACAGCGCGTACGATGCCTTCCAGGAAACTATCGCCGCTGACCGTGCGCTCGCGCACTTCATTAAGCACCTCGCCCGCCAGGCCGGTGGTCTGCCCTGCGATCAAATTCTGCACTTCCGGCTTGTCGGCCAGATAGTCGATCACATCATCCACGATGCGCGTGAAGGTCTGATCGGCCAGCACGCGGCTGCGCGCTTCTTCCCGCTGCCCGATCGCGATCCAGCGCTGCAAGCGATCTGCGCCGCGCTTTTGCATGGCATCGTACTGCAAGCCGAGCGATTTGCCCAATGATCCAATGATCGGAATGTGACCGAGAATGCTCTGCGCGGGTCGCGTCACGTCGCTGATGATCTGATCGGCCGCGGCCAGCAGGCGCGGCGTCTGCACGCGCACCTGATCTTGCAGCTCAAACGCCAGGCCGATGAGCGCGTGGCGGACATCGTCGGGGATGTGTTGGCCGGTGGGCGAGGTGCGAATGCGCGCAGCCAATTCCTCGGGATCAGGCGGCAGCGCATCGAAGTCGCGCTCCAACATCTGCAAGCGCTTCAACAGCTCATCGCTGCCGACGAGAGCGAGGCCGACCAGCAGCCGCGTGGTGGAGCGCAGCGCGTCGAACGGCTCGACGGGCGCAGGTGGCCGATCGGGGGCAGGAACCAGCGCCGTGTTTTGATCAACTGGCTTGTTCACATCGGAAGACTCAGACATCGCCCTGCTCCTTGCGGCCTGCGGCTACGGGCACGTCAGACTGCTGCCGCGCGCGCAGGCCACATTGCTCACCGGTTGATCAGTGATCAAGCCGGCGAACCAATCACGAAAACGCACGCCGTCGATCTGCGTCGTATAGAAGCGATCGAACGGCAGGATGGTGTGCTCGGCGCCGTCGGCCACATACGATCTGAAATTGCTGACCCGGTTCAGCTGGTCAATGCTCTGCCGCATCAGGTCCAGCCAATCACGCGTGTTACCGCCCGCGATCCCATAGTAGCCAATCTGAAATACATCACTGGCCGTAGTGAATTGCGCGAAGGTGCGCTGCGGCAGATACTCGGCGCTGCTGGCATACAGGCGCTGCGTGTATTCGTCCGGCGTTGCGGACGCCAGCGCTTGCCGCAACGGCAGAGGTTCATTGGCGCGCGTGCCCCACACGTCCAATCCGATCCACTCTTTCGGCATGACACCCACGTAGCCATCACCGATCTGAACCACAGGCACACTCGCGTAATGGCTCATCATGGTTTCGGCGAAGAAAATCGACCCCAGCGCGCCGGCGCTGCTGCCGGTGACGACGATGCGCTCCGGAGCCGGATAGTTTTCCGTCACCCACTTCAGCACCGATTGAGCATTCACAAAACCTTGATGTCGAACCGTCTCCTGCAAACCCAGCACGTCGGTATACGTTTGATCGCGCGATCCGGTATGCACATCGGCGGTGCAGTATGGAATGAAGACCCAGTTGTAATCGGCGACCGGATTTTCGGGATTGGTGAAGTCGAAGATGCCGCGATACGTCTCGAACTCGGCGTAATCGATCGACTTGTCGTAGGCCAGGCTTTCGTCGTCGCACGTCTGCGCGTCCCAGCAAGCGCCGCCTGCTTGAAAGTAGATCAGCAATTTTTGCGATCCGGTGGCAGGTCGCACGAAGAATTGAAAAGGTGTGCCATTGCCGCAGGTGGTGTTGCCGCCCGGCACGATGGCCGCCCAACCGACCGGCAACGAAGCCGCCGTGACGGTGTAAGTGGTCTGCCCCAGCAGCGGCAAGGCCAGCGCAACCCCGATCGCAAAGCCGAACACCCCGACGAGATAGATCGCGCGCTGCACCCACACCCGGCGGGTCGTGGGCATCTCGCCGCGCTTGAGCGGATGCAGGCCCAATGCCAGGCGGAAGGGATTCCAGCGCCGCAAAAACAGATGATACATGAACGCGGTGACGAGAAACGCGCTGACCCCGATCGTGAGCAGCTGGCCCCACGGGCTGATCGCCACCTGCGTCACATAGAACGCAATGATGACGATGGCCGGATGATGCAGCAGATAAAACGGCATCGACGCTTCGCCCAGATAGTCCAGGCGTTTATTCGTGAAGTCCAGGAACCGCATACCCAGCGCCAGGAACAAAACGATGAAGGCCCAGCTGTTGATGGCCAGCAGCAGATTGACCAGCAAGTAGGCGCCACCCAGTCGCAGCGAAGTGGCGTTGGACAACTGCACGAGCTCTTCCAAGTTAAGCAGCGTATAAAACGCCAGCAGCACCAGGCCAACCAGCGTGATCGCAATCCACAACAGCGCAGCTTTCCACGCGCGGCGCGCCCGCTCGATCAGGCGCAGATCAGAATAGATGAGGTAGCCGAAAACAAAGAACATTCCCCAGAAATAGGTGTCGGCCCAATTCTGATAGCCGGGAAACGGAACGCGCAGCAGACCTGTGCCCAGGCCGATGATGATGCCTGGCACCAGAATGAGAAAGCCGGGGATGTGCAGCCACCGATCGAAACGGTTGAACCACACCGGGCCGCGCGGCCCGCGCAGAAAAGTAAACAGCGGCACAGTGACCACGGCATAGAAGAACAGAAACACCAGGAACCACAGGTGATAGCCGTACCGGCCGGCCCACTGCAGATTGAAACCCGTGAAGCCATCAAGACTGAAGAAGCTCGGCAGGTAACCGATGAACGATCCGCTGTACCAGCCGTGATCGAGCGCTTCGTAATACGCCTGAATCGGCGACAGCAAGAAAACCAGGACGATATACGGCACGATCAGGCGCATGAACCGCTCGCGGATAAACTGCCGGTTGCCGCGCCGCTTCATCGAGAACACCACTGCCGCCCCGGAGATCAGAAACAGCAGCGGCATGCCAAACTGATTGCCCAGCAGCGCGATGAGCGCCGTAACGGGAATGATGCTGCCGCTGACGATGAGCCAGTTGCCGCCCGTAAACGGCAGCACGGTATGCGCCAGAAATACGCCGCCGATGATGAACACGCGCAGCCAATCCAGGTAATACAGGCGTTTGTGCGGTTGCGCCGCCGTGGGAACAGACATGCTCAGTCCTTGTGAGGATTGACTGCATTATACCCGACAACCACCTTTACTTCAGCAGCGCGCGAATCTGCGGCAGCGCCGCTGCGGCGGCCTGCACCCCGCACTCGATCGCTTCCTGCGGCCGATCGAAGCTCAGCAGCAAGTCCATGTCCACCGGCAAATCAGGGCGGATGATCACTTCGGGCGCAGATTCTTTCAAGCGGAATTCCGTCAGCGCCGCGATCATCACCAGCTCCACGTGCCACAACTCCCGATAAGCTTTAGGCACCTTTTTGGTTTTCAGCGGCGGCACGACCGGATCCTGCCCCGGCTGGTTCAGACGGAAGTTGGGCAGCACATCCACCGCGATCACTTTCTCTGCGCCGAGGCTGCGCGCCACGCCGACCGGCACGTTATCCAGCACGCCGCCGTCGAGTAATTGGTATCCGCCCAGTTCCACCGGCTCAAACACCCCCGGCACCGACATCGTGGCGCGCACGGCGTCAGCGACATTGCCTTCTTTCAAGACCACTTCGCGGCCACTGTTGTAATCGGTGGCGATGACGGCCAGGGGCAGCCGCAGATCGGCAAACGTGGTTTCCGCGCCCAGCATCTCGATCAGCATCTTCTTGATGCGCTTGCCGCCCAACAGACCACTACCCACCAGTTGCAGATCGACCAGCTTAAAAATGTGTCCGATCTCGCCGCGCTTCGTCGCTTCAGCTTCCATCTGCTCGGGCGTCATCCCCACGGCGTGCATGGCGCCGACGATGCCGCCCATGCTGGTGCCGGTGATCACATCGATCGGGATCTGTTCGCGCAGCAATACCTTGAGGATGCCGATGTGCGCCAGACCGCGCGCGCCGCCGCCGCCCAGCGCCAAACCAATTTTGGGTGTCATGTGGTTTTTGCTCCTTGTGCAGACTCACGATTCTCTGACAGGCTGATCGCATCATACACTTGGCGTACAGTTCTTGGCGTATGACTATGTTATACTCAATTTACACCTGATTGTAACACCAATTTGGAGGGTCCCATGTCCGACGAAAATTTGCATCCGCATCCCACGCGCGTGGCTCTCGTAGGCACGGGCAACGTGGGCACGACGTTCGCCTATGCGCTGGCGCAAAGCGGCCTCGCCTCGGAAATCGTTTTGATTGACGTGAACCCTACGCGCGCCGAGGGCGAAGCGATGGACCTCAACCACGCGGTGCCGTTCTTCGCGCCGTGCCGCATCTGGGCCGGCGATTACGCCGATTGCGCCGGGGCCGCCGTGACGGTGATCACCGCCGGGGCCGCACAAAAACCCGGCGAGACGCGGCTCGATCTGGTGAAGAAAAACACCGCCATCTTCAAGCAGATCATCCCGCAGGTAGCGCAGCACAACCCCACCGGCATCATCCTCATCGCCACCAATCCGGTGGACGTGCTGTCCTACGTCGCGTGGAAAATCTCCGGCCTGCCGCACGCGCGTGTCATCGGCTCCGGCACGATTCTGGATACGGCGCGCTTTCGCTATTTGCTGAGCGAACACTTTGGCGTCGATCCGCGCAGCGTGCACGCCTACATCATCGGCGAGCACGGCGACAGCGAAGTGCCGGTGTGGTCATCGGCCAATATCGCCGGGATGCGGCTCAACGATTTTTGCTGCCTGCAGGACGTGCAGTACGATCAGGCCAAGATGGATGACATCTTCAAGCAGACGCGCGATGCGGCTTACGAGATCATCCAGCGCAAGGGGGCCACGTACTACGCCATCGGCGCGGGGCTGGTGCGCATCGTCGAAGCGATCCTGCGCGATCAGCGCACGGTGCTGCCCGTCTCCTCGCTCATCGACAAATACTACGGCATCGATGACGTGTATCTGAGTCTGCCCACCGTGATCGATCGGGGCGGCGTGGAAGCGCTGCTGCGGCTCGAACTGGCCGAAGATGAGATCGTGGGACTGCGCAAATCGGCTGAGGTGTTGAAGAATACCATTGGACAGTTGGAGTTGTAGCTGGATTGAAGCAACCGGGTTTCGCCAGTCGTGAAGGATTGAAAGCCGCAGGGGGAGAAACCCGGTTGCTCAGAAGAACCGAACTGCCCCGGTCGCGTCATGGCGATCGGGGCAGTCATGTTCCTCCCTTTGACCATTCAATTTATGCTCTGGCCGCGGCCAGCTGGATGCGGGTATCGTGCAAACGCCCCATCGCAGCCAGCGCCGTGGCTTTCATTAACCCTGCTTGCAGCTTCGGATCGAGCTCTTCCAGCGCGCGGAGCCCCGTCGCCTCAATGCGAATCACCTTGCTGGGCGCGTTGACCTTAGCCGTCATCGTGTGGCAATAGGGTTCCAACAGCGCCGACAGGCCGAAGATGTCGCCGGGGTTCAATTCGCTGATGAAAAACTCCTTGACGATTTTCGGGTCATCGCGATCGACGACTTTGTAGTTCAGATCGATGCTGCCTTCGACCATGACGTACAACGCCACGGCCTCCTGATCAGTCGCAAACACGATCGCGTCTTTTTCCAATTCCACTTCCTCGGACAGCATCGCCACGGCCTTCAATTGGGTCGCATCGAGAAAGCCGAAAAACGGGAAGCGGCGCAAAAGTTCAGGTGAGATCATGAAAGTGTGCCTCCGGGCCTCACCCTCGCTCCCCTCTCCTGAGAACATCTTCGCCGTTCTCAGGAGAGGGGCCGGGGGTGAGGAGTTGCATCACCAACTCCACCGCCTGCGGCACAGCCGCCGCCACCGGCGGGGTCAATTCTTCCGAGAAATCGTAAACGTAGGGCGATTCGATGGCGACCACGTCGATGTGATCGGGCAGATCGGCGCCCAGCGCGCGACCCATCTCGATCGCCGTCATCAGCGAGACATCGTGCGCGGCGGTGGTGTGACCGGACGTTGGATCGTAGAGATCGTCGAGCCGGAAATGGTACGCCGTGCCGATCGGATGCTGCCCCGTCCCGATCGCATCGATCACGATCGCGCGCTGATAGCCGATCAGGCGCTCCATCAGACTCAGGCCGCCCAGCGAGACGCAATCAACCGAGACTTCCGAAGTCTCAGCAGACTTCGGAAGTCTCTGCTCAACCTCCTCGGCAACTTTCCAGCCCGCACCGTCATCGCCAAGAATCGGATTGCCCAGGCCAACGATGAGCGTCTTCATAACTATCGCACTGGCGGACTAACCAACTATCGCACTAACAGTTTTGTTTGAACTCGCGCAGCACTTCACCGTCGGGTGCGCGGATGATCACTTCCAGCGGCATCTGCCCCGGCAGCGAATGCGTGGCGCAGCCGAAGCACGGATCGTACAGGCGGAAGGCCATCTCGATCATGTTGGTCAGGCCTTCGGTGACCACCGTGCCTTTCTTGATCAGGCTCTGCGCGGCCTTCTTGGTGGACATCTGGATCGGCGCGTAGTTGTTGGTGGTGCCGACGATCAGGTTGACTTTGGTCAACACGCCGCGCTCATCTGTCACGTAGTGATGCGTCAGCGTGCCGCGCGGCGCTTCCACAATGGCCACGCCCTCGGTGGGTTTCTCGGTCGGGACCTTGTGGAAGTTGTCGGAGTAGATTTCCGGATCGGTTGCCAGCTCCACGATGCGCTCGGCGGCGTACAGCAGTTCGACCAGGCGCGCCCAGTGCGTGGCCAGGCGTTGATGCACCACCTTGGCCGCGCCGGTGGCCATGTACATCTCACCTTCCTTCTGCGTCAGCGTGTCGTAGAACTTCTCGTACTCTTCCTGCGCGCGCGGTGTGGCCATGCCGTCGGACGCGTTGAGGCGCGACAGCGGTGTGGCGCAGTAGACGCCGGAATCCTTGCCGTCCACAAAGCCCTTCCAGCCGATCTTCTTGAGATACGGGAACTTGAGGTACGTCCACGGCTCCACGTGCTCGGCGATCCAGTCGGTGTATTCGTTGGGCGCATATTTGCCGATGCGCTTGCCTTCCGGATCGACCACACTCACTTTACCGTCGTAGAAGTTGACCTTGTTGTTCTCGTCCACCAGGCCGATGTAGTAGGTGCGGTGCGTGTAGATGTCGCCCAGGATCAGATCGACGTAGGCGCTGTTGCCCAGCACGATGTCGTTGAACAGCTTCAGGCTGAACTGCGCGAACTCTACACCCCAGCGGCCCATCTCGGCGATCTCGGCGGCCTGCTCTTTGGTGATGCCCTTGGTCAAGCCGCCTGGAATCGACGTCGCCGGATGCACTTTGCGCGCGCCGATCATCTCGACGATGTGGTGGCCGTACTTGCGCGCCTGAATCACTTTGCCGCCGATCTCCAACCCGACTTTGTGGATCACGCCGAGGATGTTCCGCTCGGCGACCGGCGCGTCGGGTCCCATCACAAAATCAGGGCCGGCCAGCGCGTAAAAGTGAGTGGTGTGATCGGTGAAGTAGAAGCCGCTGTACAGCAGTTCGCGCAGCAGCTTGGCGGTGCGCGGCGGATCGACGTGATACACGGCATCGGCCGCTTTGGCCGCCGCCATGTGGTGCGCCTCCGGGCACACGCCGCAGATGCGATTGGTTAACAACGGCATCTCTTCCACAGGCCGCCCGACGCAGAAACGCTCGAAGCCGCGCAGTTCGGGAATCTGGAAATAGGT
>CAYNML010000032.1:0-7197 GCA_964398185.1 uncultured Anaerolineae bacterium
AACATCTCGCGCTTTTCAAGGTTCGGCACGCCAATCTCGTTGACGAGGTCTTTGAACTCATCCATGCCGCGATGAAACTCCTGTCCAGCGGCGGCGGCGGCGGCGTCGAACACCTTGGTCACGTTGCGGACAAACCATTCCGCGTCGACGGTGGCGATCATGTCGTACGTGATCAGGCTCCCCTTGCCGGGTTGGGCACTGCTGCCACGGGGCCCGACAGAAGCGGGATCGGCCACCAACCCCGAGAGGTCATGGCCTTTCAGGAGCGGGTAGCGCTTCCGCCGTTCATCCTCCGGCAGGCCGGCAAACGCCAGGATCGTGGGCGCCAGATCGAGATGCGATCCCACCGCATCCGTCCGGTTCGCGCCCGGGTGGCGCGGATCGGCGATCACCAACGGCACGTTGACGGATTCCTTAAACGCCACGCTGCCCTTCTGGCGCAGGTGATGGGCGCCACCCTGCTCGCCGTGATCCGAGGTGAAAATGACGATCGTGTTGTCCGCCTGACCGCTTGCTTCCAGCGCATCCAGCACCGCTCCGATGTGCCGGTCCACGTCGAGAAGGCAGTTGAGATAGTAGTTGACATGGTTGTGCCACATGTCCCGGCGTTCCATCGGTATCCGGCCATAGTATGCGTCGCACAAGCGCTTGTAATTGCGGACGGCCGGCGGCTGCCCCTCCAGGTCGTCGAAGAAGGAGGCCGGCAAGGTCGTCTGCCATTTCTGATGGTAGAGCGGCGTATCGGGCGCACCAAAGATCGGGAACATTCCCTTGACTTGGACCATCTCTTCCGCGTCGGTATCGAAATACATCACATCGTGAGGGTTGACGAAGTTCACGGTCATGAACCAGGGTTTGGCGGCGGCGACTTCGGGGGAGCGCTTCGCCAGCCAGTCGACGGCCTCCTCCGCAATCTTCGAATCTTTTAGAGCCCCATCCATCGGCCCGCCGATCACATCGCCGAAATCCTGGTACTCGGAGAAGCCGTAGGGCTCCATCGCTTCGCGGGTCCCCTCCGCTGGAAACTCCGAGAGGTGCCACTTGCCTTTATAGACGGTGTGATAACCCAAATCGCGCAGCATATGGCCGATGGTGGGCAAGGCTTCCGGATCGGCCTTCATGTCGTCGATCCAGGCGAAATTGGTGTTGTCGAACATGCGGGTGTGCGGCGTATGCCGGCCCGTCAGCATCACCGAGCGGGAAGGGGTGCAGACGGTGGTGGTGGCATGGTGATTGTTGAAGGTCACCCCCCGGGCGTGAAGGCGGTCCCGGCTGGGCAAGGCGAATTCCGCCGGCATGGGCTGGTGGGCATATTCCTGATCGGTCACGATCATCAGGATGTTGGGTTTCTGGTTCATGATTCTTCCTCCATGGTTTGTATTCCTGTTTTACGTGGATTGGATTGCGTACTCATCGCGGCGTGGCAAGCGCCTCCCCCGGCTTCCAGATCATGGGTGAGAAGGTATCAAAGTCGGGGATGAAATGGCAACAGTTTTCTTCGTATTAGTTTCTCCGAGATCGAACGGACTGGCGTTACCGGCAAGGGCGGGAATTGGCGGGCAAAGCCACAACGTCGCTTCGGCGCTGTCCGTACAGACGCTGCAGGCAAGTACAGACGTTGCAGGCAACGTCTCTACTTCGGCGCCGCGCCGCCGTTCTTGAACTCCATGCGCTGCTCGCCGCCGGCGGTTTCCAGCGCCAGACCACCCGATCCGTCCGGCCCGCCCGCCACGACGCTGCTCAACAGTTGCACATACTGCTGATCCATCGAGGTCTCACCGCAGTACGCCATCGTGGTGGGGCCTAACGTGATGGTGAAGCCACCCTCCTGCGAATACGTGCCGCTGATGTTGTTGCAGTCGGCCCTGCCCGTAAACGTGCCATCGGTCCTGAAGATGATGGTGTAATTTTCCGGGTTGGGCACGGTCGTCGTCGTGTTGGTGGTCTTGTTCTTGACGCTGAGCCACTGCCAGTTGATGTCCGTGATCGTATTGGACGGGGCCGGCGTCGGCGTGGCGGCCGGAGCACAGGCCGCCAGGGCGACCACCACAATCAGCGCCAGGCTGACCGACTTGATCCACAACCGGGTATTGAATTTGTTGACGTTCATTTTTCTCCTTTTTTCACTTGATTGGGATTTCAACGTTACTACTCAGCCGTCATGCCCCGCGAAGCGTGCTTCTGTCGGGCATCCAGATTCTCTGCCAGGCGAGGCTTCTGGATTCCCGCTTACAACTGCGGGAATGACAACGTCGCTGGCGGCTGAGCATTAACGGCTCAGGGCTGTGACTCGGCGAAACGCACCGCGGCATCCACAGTCGGGAAGATCTTGTCTTCGCCGACGAGTTCGAGCAGCCCCGTCTGGCGGCTAAACTCACGGATGGGCGCGTGAACCTCGGCAAAATACACCGCGATGTTCTTACCGCGCAGTTCCTTGACCAGGCTCTTGAGCGTGTCCGTGCTGGTTAAGTCGATCTCATCCTGCGCGGTGGCGTCAAAGATCACGGCGCGCGGGGGATTCTCGGCTTCCTCGATCAGCATCTTGGCCCGATCGCGGACCGTGAGCGCGTTGGCGTAGTACATCGGCCCATCGAGGCGCAGAATCATCACACCGGGGATGGGCGTATTCTCGGGATGGCGGGTCAAATCGGAGTAAGCGCCGGGCACACCGGGAACCCGCCCCAGCGACGAGAGATGCGGGCGGCTTGAGCGATAGATGACAAACACCAGCGACGCCACCAGCCCGATGATCATGCCTTCCAGCACATCCACCAACAACACCCCGGCCAGCGCCAGCGCGCCAAACCAGAATTCCACGCGCGATTCCTGATAGAGCCGCTGCAATTTGCGCGAGGAGATAATGTGCCAGACAGCGTGAATGATCAGCGCGGCTAGCACGGCTTCGGGCAGCGTCTTGAAGAGCGGCGTGAGGAAGAGCACGGTGATGATCGTCACGACCCACGTGACCAGATTGGTTACCTGTGAGCGCGCGCCCGCGCCTTCTTTCACTGCCGAGGCCGACATGCTGCCGGCCGCCAGCATACCCCCGAACAAGCCGCTCGCCAGATTCGCCAGCGCGTGGGCATTCAATTCCTGATTGGCGTCCACCTCATAACCGTGTTTTTCGCCAAACTCGTGCGCCACGCCCAGCGCTTCGCTGTACGCTACCAGCAGCACACCAATCGCCGGCAGCACCATCGCCAGATACGTCGTGAACGGCACCTGCGGAATGGTCAACGACGGCAGGCCCTGCGGCAGGGTGCCCACAATCTCCACGCCGTACTTGCCCTCCAAATCCAACAGTGAACTGAAGATAATCGCCCCGAACAGCACGATCAGGCCGGCGGGCAGCTTCTTGCTCAGACGCGGCAGCAGGAAGAGCAGCGCCAACGCCACCGCGCCCACGACAAACGTTGCCCAGTTGGCCTGCGGCAGCTCTTTGATGATGCCGATCAACTTCTCAACGGTGTTGCCTTCGGGCTTGGGCACGCCGAACAGTTTGTTGAGCTGCCCCACGGCCACGAAGATGGCAATACCCATGACGAAGCCGTTCATCACCGGGCGGGATAAAAACTGCGTGATGAAGCCCAGCTTTGCCAGGCCCGCCAATAAGAACACCAGCCCCGTCACCAACACAAACGCCGAGGCATAAGTTTGATAAGTCTCCGGATCAGAAGCGTTGGCCGCGGCCGTGGCCACCAACGCCGCCGCCACCGAAGAAGCAAGGAGCGCCGCCGTAGCCGAAGTAGCCTGCACCACCAGATGGCGCGACGTGCCGAGCAGCGCATAGAACAGTAATGCAGCCAGCAGCGTATACAGGCCCGCTTCCGGCGGCAGACCGGCGATGCCGGCATAGGCCATCGCTTCCGGCACCACCAATCCCCACAACGTCAGCCCGGCAATGATGTCGACCGTCAGCCAGGTACGATCGTAACGGGGCAGCCAGGACAGAATGGGAATGTACCGTCTCAATCCACTTGCATGGGGCGAAACTTGATCACGAGAATGAGTGGTTGTTGACATGGTGAGTGAAGTTCCTGTGAGCTTGCGAACTCATCGTTTGCATGGTCGCTGGAGCGTTGCGCCACAAAGCGGGACGCGTTCGTGCCTGTGTCCGCCGCGGCGCGCTTCGCAGAAAAATGTTCTGCGGTGGGAAGCAGGATTTGACGGCGAGTTCCTGTGCAAAAAAAGACACAGGAACTCGCTGGTCTCGATCGGAATTAGCCGCCCGCCAGAACCTTTTGCTTGGCCGCGCTGAATTCTTCATCCGACAACACGCCGGAAGCGTGCAGCTGGGCCAGCTGGTTCAGCTGCGCCGTCAGGTCATTCCCCGCCGGGGCGGGCGCCGGAGCCGGTGCGGCAGGCGGTGGTGCAGCTTGCTGCGCCTGCGCTGCTTGCTGCGCCTGCGCTGCTTGCTGCGCCTGCGCTGCTTGCTGCGCCTGCATCTGTTCGATCTGCGCCTGCTGATAGGCCATCTGCTGCTCCATGGCCTGCACGTCCGCCTGCTGTTGGGCGGCGGCATCCTGCTGGGCATACTTCTGTTGTTGATGATGCCTAACCGCGCCCGCCGTGCCAACCACCGCGGCCGTCGTCACCGCAGCGCCGGCTACCGCCGCCACCGGGCGGCGGCGCGCCATCATTCGTCGTCGTGGTCCACCGATCATGTTGTGCCTCCTGATTTGAGTGCTAGCTGGCGCGCTCTTCCAACGCCGCGCCCATGGCCGCCGTCGCTTCACCGGCGCCGATTTCTTCCGCGCCCTGCGCGATTTCGGTGACGCCCGCCGCTACGGCTTCGCGCGCGACCATGCGCGCCATTTCCGCCGTCTCGAGCTCTTCCACACCCTTCGCCGCCAGCGCGTCGCTGGCCGCGGCCAATTCCGCGCTGCGCTCAGCCGCCGCTTCAGACACCACCATGCGGACCAGGCCTTCTTTCACTTCCTGCTCGCCCATGGCTTCGATGTCCCGACCGGCCTGTTTGATCGCGCCAGCCAGCGCACGCGTTCCCGTGAAGCGCAGGAGCTGGTCGACCGCGATCTCTTGCAACCGCATGCCGCGCTCTTCCAGAAATTCGGCCAGGACCGGCATATCCATAATGCCGACCACATCGCTGACCGTCCACAATTCACCCGCGATCCGTGCCAACTCCAGGCCGCGATCCAATTCCTCACGGCTCATCTGTTTCACGATCGCGCCCATCGCCTTCACGTCGCCGCCTTTCAGCAGCATATCGACGCCCTGACTCACATCGACTGCACCGGCCGCGCCCACGATCTCGCTGAGTTCCTGCACGCGCCCAGCGACACGGGCCGCATCGGCGGCGCGCGTCAAATCGCTGGCCCCAGCGGCGACTTCCGCCACACCGATCTGCGCGGCCGCCTGCGCGACCGCCAGATCCGCCGCGCCTTCAATTAGCTGATTCTCGCCTTCCAATTTGGCCACCACTCCGACCATTTCCAGATCTTCTCCGGTCTGCGCTAGCTGCTGCTTGCTCACTGACACCTTCTTCGACATGACACGATCCTCCTGATTGAATTGGGATTTGATGTGCTTATTCGCCGTCATTGCGACCCCGCCAACAGCGCAGGGCAGGTGAGCGTTGTCGCCAGGCGCGCCCCCGCTTCGCGGACAGGGCGTGCGACGAAGCAATCTCATTCTGACCATTGGAGATTGCTTCGCTTCACTCGCAATGACGATAACTTTTCGATCTACTCTGCGCCAAACGCGGCCCGCAGTTCGTCTTCCTTCTCTTTGGGCAGATTGGTCGAAATGATTTCAAAGGTCTGACCTTTGAGTGCTTCCACGAGCTTGTCCACCACCGCGCCGGTGGTCAACAGGAACAACGCCGACGTGCCCTCGGTCACTTTCTCGCGCGTCTGCTTGATGAAGTTATCGTCGATGCCGTAATCAGCAAACTTGCCGCTGAGCGCGCCCATCGCCGCGCCAATCGCCAGGCCAAAGAACGGGATGAAGAAGATCAACCCGAACAACATGCCCCAGAACGCGCCCATCAGCGCGCCCTGGCCGGTCAGACTATTCAGCTGCTGGGTCCTGGGACCCTTCTTGCCCTGCGGCCAGGTGACGATGGCGGCATCTTGAACTTCGATGAGATGCTGTTTCTGGAGATCGAGCAGCGTATTCTCCATCTGCTGCGCGCCGTCTGCCGTGGGGAACTTGAGAACCGATAGAGTTGCCATGTGAGTTATGCCTCCTGAAGAGATTTTGAGAGTGGGCCGTCGCGCGCTCACTGATTTTGTGGAAGTGAGTGGCGCGAAATGGAAGTGGATCATTCGGACAGAGACAACCCGATCGCGCATCTGCTCGATCGCGGTGCTAGTCTGTTTGGATCAGATCGAGACGCGCCAAGCATGCTGTGGCAAGTGACGCACTACCAACATTGTACGCCTGCCGGCCGGTTAGTGGATGGGGAAAAAACCCCCATAAATTACGGATATTGCTGAAGTCGGGAACAACAGCCAGCGGATTTAGCGGAGGAGTCCCTGTTCTTTGGCGGCGGCGACAATCGCTCGGCGGCCATGCACCCCAAACTTGTCGCTCAGATGCTCGATATGATTGCTAACCGTTTTCGGGGAAATGACCAGTGCTTCCGCAATTTCCTTGTCGGTGCAGCGTCTGGCTAACAGTTCCAGCACTTCCTGTTCGCGGTTGGTCAGCAACGTCGAGCCTGACGAGACAGGTTCAGTGTGAGGTAGTTGCGCTGTAACAGACGGCGCGTCTTCCGCTTCGAACGCGGCGAGAAGGTCGGCCAGATAGCGCGGCGATACACCCCGCTGCATGAGTTTCTGCGCAAGTTTGCGTAGCAGCGGTTGCAGCGGCGTGCCCAGATCGACAAAGAGGCGAATGAAGCCGCCGGGTTCCGCTAAAGCAATCGAGCGGGAGAGAGCCGCCAGAGCTTGCGGCTCGTCGCCTGCCGCGCTGTAGAGCAGCGCCAGCAGCGCGAGCACCGCGATGTGGATCGTCGTGAAATGGATCGACCCGTAATAATCATCCAGCTGGGTCAAGAGTTCACGGGCCTGCTGTCGACTGGTCGGGGTATCCTGCGCTATCAGAATCCTCGCCAGTACGAGCGGCGGCGCATAGGGATATGTCAAAGGAACACGCCAGAACGTTCCAGACTGTGTTGCCCAGTGGGCCGCCCAGTGGGCCGCCCACTGGGCCGCCCAGTGGGCCGCCCACTGG
>CAYNML010000032.1:7297-61005 GCA_964398185.1 uncultured Anaerolineae bacterium
CCAGTGGGCCGCCCAGTGGGCCGCCCACTGGGCCGCCCAGTGGGCCGCCCACTGGGCCGCCCAGTGGGCCGCCCACTGGCTGGCTTCGGCCAGACGACCCTGCCGCCAGGCCAGCTCGGCCTGGAAAGCCCGCGCACCCAGCAAGACGACTTCGCTGTTCATCTCCAGCGCAAACGAGGTCATGCGCTGGGCGATGTGCTGCGCTTCGTCTGGCTGACCCTGCCGCTGTTTGATTCTGGCCAGCAGCACGGCGCTGTTGAGGAAACAATTGGCTTGCGAAAGGTAAGGCTGCGCGACGAGTGGCTGCAGGTATTTTTCAGCATCGGCCAACTCATTACGCTGGTAATAGTACGCTCCCAGATAAAACTGCGGCCAGGTGACAATGGCGGCCCGATCGGCCGGGAGGTTGTCGGCCAGCACCTGGCGCGCCGCTTGGCCCAGACCCGCTAAATCTGCCGTGATCCAATGAATGAAGCAGGCCAGGCCAGTGAGGAACTGCTGATAGTCACGCCCCTGGTCAGGCTCGCCGGGCGTGTAGAGTGTAGCGAAAGCGCGCGTCAGATCGCCAGAGGCCACATAGTCACCGCTCAGGAACGCGTGCGCATAGCCGCGGAGGTATCTGCACTGGAGCGGGACTTCCTCCAAAGCCTGCTGCGCGGTCGTCATGCTGTGCGCGAAATCACCACTCCAATAGAGCAGGCCGCTGCGCCAGATTTTCACCTCGCCCCGCAGCGGTACGCCTGTCTCAGGTGGCAGGCCCGGCAACAGTGCTTCAACCCGATCGAGCAGCGCCGCCGCTTCGTCCAACTGCTGCCGGGTGAACTTTAGCCAGATTTCCAGCAGCAGCAGGTGGGGTTGTTCGTCGATCACCTCGCGCGGAAATAAATGCAGCCAGCGATCCACACGCTGCCACTGGTCCCGGTTCATCAAATCCTGGCGGTGCTGCGCGATAATCTGAACGGCAGCCGCCAGATCGTTGCCCGCCTGGGCGAAATGCAGCGCCTCATCCAGGTAGCCGTTGTCCGCATACCAGGCACTGGCGCGCAGCTGCAAGGCTGCCATCTCGGCCGGACCGTACTGCTGTTCCAGTCGATCACGCAGGAGCTGCCGGAACAGCTGATGGCAGCGATACCAGTGTCGTTGATCATCCACCGCGGCCAGGAAAAAATCGGCTCGCTCCAGCCATTCCAGAATCGGCAGGTCATCGTATGTGAGATCAACCATGCCCGTCACGGCTTCGCACAGTGGGCGGCACAGTTGATCGAGGATGGAACACTTGATCAGGAATTCCTGTACGGAAATTGGCAGCTGCGACAGCACCTCGGCCACCAAATAGTCCATGATATACAGGTTATTGCCCAGACCGTCTGGCGCGAGCAGGGCCAGCGGTTGCTGCTGACGCAGGGACAGGGCGGCCAGACGCAAGCCGGCGGGCCAGCCTTCGGTCCTAGCCGCTATGGCAGAGATGGTTTGCTCATCCAGCGACAGTGCCATGGTCTCGGCCAGGAACTGCCCGGCTTCTTGCGGCGTGAAGCGCAGATCGCCTCCGCGTAGTTCCGTGACGTGGCCGCGCGCCCGCAGGCCGGCCAGCAGGAAAGGCGGATCATAACGACTGGCGATGACCAGATGCATCGTATGGGGCGGATGGCTCACCAGTTCTGACATCAGATCGTGAATCGCGCGATTAAGAATGACATGATAGTCGTCCAGCACCAGGATGAAATCCTGTTGAAGGAGAACCAGGTCGTTCAGCAAAGTACGGGCGAGTACCTCAGCAGGCGGCAAGGTGATACCGTGCAACGCTGTAAGCATATTGTGGAGATCCGCCGGAAGCACACTGTGCAGCGCTTCGGCCAAACCGGTGACGAAGACGGCCAGATCATTGTCATGTTCGTCCAGCGATAGCCAGGCTGTGGGCATGTGGCATTCTTCCAGCCAGGTGCTCAACAGAGTCGTCTTGCCGTAACCGGCGGGAGCCAGAATGAAGGTCAGGCTATTGGGGGGATTTAGCTGCTCCACCAGCCGGGGACGCAGCACCAACCGGCGTCCGATGCGCGGTCGCCGGATTTTGGTGGAAATGAGGGAGTGGGTCAGGCTAGCGGTCATAGCGGCGAAAAGTTCTACAGCACCGCGGCGAACACACACTTGCACCCACTGCGTGCAGTGCGGTGTGCGGTGCAGTACTCCCGTGAATTCGCCTGCTGGTAGCGAAAACACGTTAAAACGTGTTTCAACACGTTTCCTTTTGTCAGCCATCGAATTCATTCGATGGACGGATCAACCAGGATGAGTCACCCCCGAACCATTTTAACAGAAACGCGATTGAGCGACAACGGCGCACCGGCTCAAGCTGATGCCGAACCGTTTCAACGTGCAGACGCCCTCCGCACGGCGCAGCTCGCCATGCACAAGCAGTTCGAGGGGCTGATGCCGGCAATGTTGGAGCGCACGTTTCGGGGGAGAGCTCAGAACAACGCGGCAGCCGCGCCATCTGTGGTATAATCTCAGCACGTTCAATTGGATGTTGTGTGTGTGTCTGCCGCCAAACCCTCTTACGGTCTGGCGGCATTTTGTTTCCGGCGAGCAGCCGGTCAATCTAAGGAGATGGCAAGAACATGGAAGTCAAGTTGTATGTTGGAAATCTGTCGTATGCGACCCGCGAAGAAGAATTACGCGAGTTGTTCGCGCAAGCCGGTACGGTGACCTCGGTGGCCCTGATCAAGGACCGCGACACGGGGTCGTCAAAGGGCTTCGCGTTTGTCGAGATGACGACACAGGCTGAAGCACAAACCGCCATCAGTAAGTTCCACAATTATCAGCTGGGCGAGCGCCCGCTGACGGTGAACATGGCCCGGCCGCGCGAAGAGCGCAGCAGTAGCGGATATGGCAGCTCTGGCGGCAATCACAGCCGCCAGCGTGGTGGTTCGCGCCGCTATTAGCGCGGATTCATAACCGATGCCAGACAGGCCCGACGCGCAGCCAAACGCTCGCGTCGGGCCTGTTGTCTTTAGCGCGGGCAGCAGTTGCTGCCATACGCCGCCGGCCTTGAGTCGGGAGCATGATAAGGAGCGCCTCATGGAGTTCAGAACAGGTGACGCTGTCGTTCACCCCAGCTACGGGGTGGGCAGCATCACGCGGCTAGAGGAACGGGAACTCGCCACCAGCGGCATGCGCTGGTACTACGTCCTGGCGATCGGTACGGCCACCGTATGGATGCCGCTGCAGGCTGACGGCTCGACGACCTTGCGGGCGGTAACCCATAAACAAGATCTTGAACAATACCGCAGTATA
Source organism: uncultured Anaerolineae bacterium (assembly GCA_964398185.1). Lineage (GTDB taxonomy): Bacteria > Chloroflexota > Anaerolineae > Fen-1058 > Fen-1058 > Fen-1058. Next base: position 10,589 of record CAYNML010000032.1, read on the forward strand.
TTGAGCAGTCAGCCGGCAGTCCTTAATCGTGATTACAAGAAACGCCATCTTGACCTCATCGAACGACTTGCCCATAACTCGTTTCAAATGGTGTGCGAGATTGTGCGCGACCTGAGCGCGCTCGGCTGGAATCGGCCCATGGGCGAAACCGACGCGAATCTGCTCAAGAAAGTCCAGGATAATCTCTGGCGGGAATGGGCGGCCGCTACTGGCCAATCCGATCAAGAAGCGCTTCAAGAAGTGGAAGCCTTACTGCGAATCGGCCGGATGGCTTACCAGGTTGAGATCCAGCCAGCCGGCAGAGCCTGAATCGCCTCCGGGATCAACCGGGAGGCGGGCAGCCGATCGGGCTTTGAGTCACTGGATGCATCACAATAGCCGGCCACACGTGACGCACGCTCGCGCCGATACCAGCGTTGATAAGCCAATACCATCAACCTCGCGCATTGATCAGGCCGCGGGCTGTTTGGGGATGGTGGCAGACGGCAGCGTGAACCAGAAACGGCTGCCCTGGCCCAACGCGCTCTCCACGCCAATCTCCCCGCCCAGCGCTTCGATCAACGACTTGGCAATGGCCAGACCCAGCCCGCTGCCGCCGGTGTGGCGGGTGCGCGATTTGTCGGAGCGATAGAAGCGATCGAACACGTGCGGCACATCTTCCGGCGCGATGCCTTCGCCGGTGTCGCTCACGGACACGCGCACCAGCCGATCGATCTCTTGCGCTTCCACGGTGATCGATCCTTGCGGCGGCGTATGCCACAGCGCGTTGGCGATGAGATTCCGCAGCACCTGCGCCACCCGATCGGGATCGGCGTGAACCTCAAGCGCCCGATCGCGCCTGACCGTTAACGTCACTTCACGCTCGTCGGCCACCGGCATGAAATTGCTCACCGTCGATTCGATCAGCGCCGTGAGATCGATCGGTTGACTGTTCAACTTCAACTGTCCCGCTTCGGCCAGCGCCAGCTCGCGCAGATCATCCACCAGCCGATTGAGCAGCCGCGTCTCATCGTACAACGTCGCAATCTCGCCGCGCTCCAGGGGATAAACGCCGTCGAGCATAGCGCGCAGGTTGCCTTGCAGCACGGTCAGCGGTGTGCGCAGTTCGTGCGCCACATCGGCCATCAAATTGCGGCGCAGCGTCTCGGCCTGCTGCAGCGCGTCGGCCATGTCGTTGAACGCGAAGGCGACCTCGGCCACTTCTTCTGTGCCGCTGATGGTCACGCGCTGATCCCAATGGTGCGCCGCAAAAGCGCGCGCCGCCTGCGCCAATTGCGCCAGCGGCCGGCTCACCGTGCGGCTGAGCGCCACGCCGACGACAATGCCCAGGGCCGCCGCGATCACAGCGGCGATCAACAAAGTGCTCTGCAATTGATCGAGAAAATCTTGCTCGGCGGCGGCCAGCGCGCCCATGCCCTGTTGGCCTGTCAGCACATAGCCCACGGTTGCGCCGTTCACCACGATGGGCAACGCATTGTCTCGTTCACTCGTCGCCAACGCCGTGCCCGCGCGTTGATTGCGTTCATCGTAAACGATGCGGCCGGCTGCATCGGCCAGCAGCAGCGGCGGGCGACCGCGTCCCTGCCCGCGCCCGGAGAATTGCGCCAGCACCCCCTCAACGCCATGCCAGGCGCCGGTCGCTTGATAGTAAGCGGCTAAACTGTCCAGCAGCCCGCTCTGGGTCAGCATATCGCGCCGCGCCACATACTGGCGGAACTGATTCTCTGCGCTGTTTGTCGCCAGCACCGCCACGGCCAGCGCACTGATGGCGGCGACGAAGACAAAAGCGAGGGACAGGCGGACCCAGAGTCGGTTCATATCATTATCCAAAACCTCACAGGTTTTCAAAACCTGCGCGGTTTACGCTTCACGCAAGCGATAGCCCACACCGAATACCGTTTCCAGATATTCCGGTTTGGCCGGATCGACTTCGATCTTTTTGCGCAGGTTCTTGATGTGACTGTCGACGGTGCGCTCCAGTCCTTCGTAGCCATAGCCCACCGTCTTCTCGATCAGTTCGCTGCGCGTGAACGCCCGATCGGGCTGCTGCATCATCACGCGCAGCACATCAAACTCGGTGGGCGTCAGATCGAGCGTCCGATCATCGATCGTGGCCGTGTGCTTTTCCAGATCGAGCCGCAGGCCGCGCACTTGCAGAATGGCCGGCGGCTTCAGCGTCCCGCCCGAACGGCGCAGGATCGCTTTAACGCGCGCCACCACTTCCGGCGGATTGAAAGGCTTGGTCAGATAATCATCTGCGCCCAACTCCAACCCGATCAGCTTGTCCACATCCTCGACGCGCGCCGTCAGCATCAAGATCGGCGTGGTCGCCAGCGTGGCGTCGCTGCGTACGATGCGCGTCACATCCAGCCCGTCGCGCCTGGGCAGGTTGAGATCGAGCACCACCAGATCAGGCTTCTCGCGGCGCAGGGCGTGCAGGGCTTCTTCGCCGTCATAGGCGGTGAGCACCGTGAAGCCGGCCTGCTGCAAATACGACTGCACCAGCCGCACAATTTGGCGGTCGTCGTCGACGACGAGAATGCGTTGGGACATAGGTGGATTATAGCGTGAAACGTAAAGCGTAAACGGCGCCTTACGTCTTACGGATTACGTTTTACTTGGACTGTAGCTTCGCCACGGCATCCTTTACTGCTGTCACTTCGCCGATCTTCCCTGTATTCGCCAGGTCTTTCAGCGCGATGTTGGGATTGGTATCCGGCGGCAGGCTCAACGCGGCCAGCAGTTGATCGAGCGGCACGGCGCATTGATCGCTCACTTCACGCAGCGTCAGGCGGCCTTTGATCTGATCGGCGGGCAGCACTTGGCCGGGCGGCACGGGCGTAGGGCCGATCCCGGTTCCATCGCCGCTGTGTGTACCCGTGATTGGTTGAGTATGAACTGGTGTTGCCATCGGCGTTGGAATGGGCGTCGGCTCGATCGGGGCGAGTGGCTCGATCGGCGCGGAGTGTGCCGGGGCCGCCAGTTTTTCGCGCAGCGTGCTGATCTCGAAATCGGGCACGACGCCTTCTAATTCCTTCAAGGCTGTTTCAGTCGGAATGTCCAAGGGAATGCCGCCCACGGCATACAATTCTTCTTTGGAAATCTGCAAGCCGTCCATCACTTGCTGCAGCGTCATCCAGCCTTTGATGTCGGCGGCTGTCATGTTGTTGAGATCGATCGAGGTCTTGCCGCTGGTGGACCAGAAGCCGGCGGCCTGTGCGACGAACGTCGTGCCGAGCAGCGCCACGATCACGATGATGGGCATGAGGAAACGATTAACGCGCATCGCTGGCCTCCGGGGCGGGCGACTTCTTCAGCGGATCGAGCCACACCGGCGCAAGCCGCACATCCAATGTGTCGTGACGCGGACAGGCCGCCACGCATTCCAGACAGCCGATGCAATCGCTGCTCATCGTGTTCGCCGTTGCCACCGGCAGCTTCACCGGGCAGGGGCGTTCGCACACCGCGCAGCCTTTGCACGACTCGCCCGTGCGGCGAATGCGCAGGAAACTCAACTTGCCGAACAGGCTGATTGCGCCGCCCAGCGGACAGAGATACCGGCACCACGCCCGCTCAATCAAGAACGAGCCGCCGCTGACGAGCAGGGCGATCGTGTAAGCGGGCCAGTTCGCTTCAAGATTGAATTCGAACAGCCAGCCCAATCCGAAGATCGTGCGATACGGATCGAAATCGGCGAACCACAACTTCACGGTCGAGATCGTCTGGATCAGAATCAACGCGAGCACGAGGTAGCGGCCATAGCGCAAGACCCGATCGGCTTTCGGCGCGACCAGGATCTCTCTGACGTGCAGTCTCTTGCGGAGCCAGGTCAGGCCGTCTTGCAGTGCGCCGAAGGGGCACACCCAGCCGCAGAACGCGCCGCCTGCCAGCACCACACCAATCGTCAAACCGATCAACAGCACGATGTTTGATAAATGCGTCTTGGGGATGAACTGCCCACCGCTGCTGATAAAACGCTGCAAGGTCTCGATGCCGCCAAAGGGGCACAGCGCATCGATGGATGGCGTCGCGCCATCGACGGTGGAAAGGTTGTGGATCACGCTCATGATGATGATGTAAGCGGCAAAGGCCAACTGCGTCAGACGACGGCTGCGCTGCGTCCACACGATGCGCCGGCGATAGTCTTTGGCGCTGCTCTTCGGCCTGAGGGGAATGATGTTGGTGGCCATGTCTTCCTCCAATCAGATTCCCCTCTCCCGAAGTATTTCGGGAGAGGGGGTAGGGGTGAGGGCTTATTGATTCCAGCGCCCCATGCCACGGCCCTGGCCTTGCGCGCCGCGCTGACCTTGACCGCTCTGCGGCGTCTGGCCGCGCGGTGACGCGCCGCCCACATCGCACACGCCGTCGCCATTCGCATCGACGAAGCCAGTGCCCATGCCGTTGCCATTGCCGCCGTTGCCGCGCGGCGTGAAGGGCGCACTCAACTTCGCCGTGATGTTGGCCTTCATCGTCGCGATGTACTGATCGGCCTGCGCCTGCGTGAGCTTGCCGTCCTTCACGGCTTGCGTCAGCCACTCGACATGCGGCTGCACGAACGCGGTGACGATCTTGTCGAGCGCCACGCCTTTGGCCTGCGCGATCTGGGCGATGGTCTTGCCGGTGTTCAACTCAGCCACCAGCGCGGTTTGTTCCATGCCCAGCACTTTGGCGGCCACCGCCACCAGCGAATTATCTGGGCCGCCCCAGTTGCCGCGCCCCAATCCCAACGGCGGATTCTGTCTCGACGGTCCCTGCGCGAACGCCGCGCCGGCGGGCAGTGCGGCGACCAGAATGGCCAGCACGCCAACGATAGTGAGCAACTTCTTGATGTTCATGGTTTTGCCTCCTGAGCAAAGGTATGGCGGGTTTCTTCCCGTTTTCCGCCCACAGTTTAGCGGAGGCTTGTGGAGAAGTTGTGGAGAAGCCGTGGGGAAGCGTTGAGGTTTTCCCGACTAGAAACCGGGTTGCTACACGTTAATCCCCCATTCTTTCCAAAATGGAGAAACCCGGTTTCTTTGGTTCGGGCTTTGTAACCTTTCCGGCTGCGGCTCATCTAACACGGTGAGCATAAAAACTTACAGGAGGCGTATCATGGGTTTTGCTAAGTTCATGGCGAGCGGCCTGGGTCGCGGGTTACGGATTGTCGTCGGCCTGGCCTTGATCGTGATTGGCCTGTTCAGCGTGGGCGGCACGGGGGGTATCATTCTGGCGGTCGTCGGCGCCGTGCCGCTGCTGGCGGGTATATTTGACGTGTGTCTGTTTGCGCCGCTGTTTGGCGCGCCAGTGAAGGGCGCCGACGTGCGCGCCACAGCGCAGTAGAGGAGATTGACAACAATGGAAATGGAAATCACTTTCCCCGGCGGGGCGCGGGTCGATGCCAACTTTGGCGGGTTCACCGTGCGAACTGATCAGCCGCCGGCGGCCAGCGCGCCGACGCCGTTTGCGACGTTTCTCGCCTCGATCGGCACGTGCGCGGGCATCTACGTGCTGGGTTTCTGCCAGCAGCGCGGCATTCCCACGCAGGGCATCAAGATCGTGCAGCGGATGCACGGCGATCGCCTGACGGGGCTAATCGGCCAGATCGATCTGGAGATTCAACTGCCGCCGGACTTTCCGGCAAAATACCGGGATGCCGTGATCCGCTCGGCTGAGCAGTGCGCCGTGAAGAAACACATGGAACATCCACCGGTGTTCAACGTGACCACCAGCACGGTGGAAGCGGTGGCAGCGTAGCAACCGCCTCACGCCGGGCCATCGAGTGCTGACTGCCTCGATGGCCTTTCTTTTTCCTGTTCGATTGGCGGCCACGGCATGAACGAATCCACTTTCGACAAACGCTTCTTCACGTTGGCGACATTCGCCGCCGGCGCGCGCGATCTGTTCGCGCACCTGGATGATCTACACGCGGCCTTCACGCAGCGGCGCCTCGCGCGTCCGTTTGCCGAAAAGATCATGCTGGCGGTGACGCAGGTGAATGGCTGCCGCTATTGCAGCTACGCTCACACCCGGATGGCGCTGCAAGCTGGTGTCAGTGAACCTGAACTGCGCGATCTACTCAGGGGGGAGTTTAGCCATATACCGGAACACGAACTTATTGCCGTGTTGTTCGCGCAGCACTACGCCGAGCAGGGCGATCGCTACGAGGCGGCGGCGTGGCAGCGCCTGCAGGAGACCTATGGACGCGAGGCGGCCTGCGACATTCTCACGCACATCCGCGTAATCACCTTCGCCAATCTCTACGGCAACACTTTTGATGCACTGTTGGAGAGACTGAAGTTGCGCCCGGCGCCTGGCAGCCGTTTCTTTGATGAGGTCGTGGTATTATCGGCGGGTGCCACCGTCGTGCCGTTGGGATTACTGGGCGGTATGATTGCGCGGCGCGCCAGGGGCCTGTTCCAGTCTGGAAAACGGAATACGCATCATGCTTGATCACTTCAGCTTTCTCGCGCCCTTCTATGATCGCGTCATTCCCCCGCCCGATCTCACGCGTCTGCGCGAACGGCTGCGCCTGCCAGCGGCGGGCCGCCTGTTGGATGCCGGCGGCGGCACGGGCCGCGTCTCCGCACAGCTGCGCCATCTTGTCGACGAAGTGATCATCAGCGATCTCTCGGCGTCGATGCTCCAACAGGCCCTGGTCAAGGGTCACCTGCTTCCGGCGCAAGCTCATGCCGAGCGGCTGCCCTTCCCAGCCGCGAGTTTCGATCGCGTGGTGGTCGTCGATGCGCTGCATCACTTCTGCCATCAGCGTGAGGCTATCGGAGATTTGCTGCGCGTGCTCAAGCCGGGCGGGCGGCTGGTGATTGAAGAGCCGGATATTCACCGGCTGGTTGTCAAGTTCGTGGCGTTAGGCGAGAAGCTGGCTTTGATGCGCAGCCACTTCTACTCGGCGGAGCAAATCCGCGACATGGTCAGCGCGCAGGGTTACGCTGCTGTCATCGAGCGCGACGGTCAATTCAATGCGTGGGTTAGCGTGGATAAATGAAACGCGGGAGCGTGCGACAACACGCTCCCGCGCCAGCGGCTAAACGCTGCGCTTACGCGGCGCCTTCGGACTGCAGGGACAAGTAGCCCTCCAACCCCATCTGCGCGATCTGGGCGCGCTGCTTCTCCGCCCACTCGACGTGGCCTTCTTCCATCTTGAGGATCTTGACCAGCAGTTCGGCGGTGGCTTCGTCGCTCACCTCGCGCGCCAGCTTAATGCCTGCGTTGTAAGCGGCCACCGCGCCGCCTTCGGCCTCTTCGTCGTTCACGATCATGTCTTTCACGCTCGCGCCGATCTTCATCGGCTTCAGCTTTGACACGACGGGCACTCCTTCCAGGAACAAGATACGCTCGATCAGCCACTCGGCATGATGCATCTCGTCCATCGCTTGTCCTTCGATGGCCTTGTGGAGTTTGACGTAGCCCCAGCTGTTGCACATCTCTGAATGAACCATGTACTGACTGATGGCGCTCAGCTCGTCGGCCAGCAAGTCGTTCAGCGTTGCAACAAGTTTGTCGTTGCCCTTCATGGGAAGCCTCCTGAAAAAGTGGTTTTTGTGGGGGATAGATGCCTGCGGCCAGGCCGCACCTTCGCTCTATGTTATACCTCTCTTGAGCGGGCAAAGCAAGCTGATAGTTCAACTCGGCGAACCTTGCTTGATGAACCTTAGCCGCTGTGGTGTCGCCGTCAGCCACAACAGGGCCGTCATGAGGATGGCCGAGGTCAAACACCATGCGCACGTTGCGCCGATCACAAACGGCTCGAGGAACGTGAGGTAGATGGAGAATACTGTGCCGCCCAGCGTCATGATCACCAGCGCCAGCGCGGCCAGCCGATCGAGCGGCGCGCGGCCCCGGCGTTCGATCCACCACGCGGCGATGATGGCGGCATACCCGATCAAGCCCAACACCCCGATCGGCAGCGCGCCGAACAAGCGGGCATATTCGCTCTGCTGCACGGTGTTGCAGTCGCCCACCGGGCCGCAGACCGCGGCCACGTGCGCCGTCTCGACGTAGGCCAGATACCCGGCGACCCCCAGGCCGATCAGACACAAGACCGGAATTGCCCACTCACGCCAGGCGGGCTGCGAACGACCGATCGGGCTGTGGCGTGAGATCACCGCCACCGCGGCCACACTGCCGATCATGCCAAACAACACGACGATGGCCAGCCCATTGCCGATCGGATCACGCCCCACGTTAGCCCAGACATCCACAGCGGCGGGCTGTGTGACGAGCGAGTTGGTTTCCGCCACAGAAGTATTGAGCATCGTTTCAGGATTGGGTTCAGTCGGTGCGGCGGCCACCGCTGTCGGCTCGGGTGTCGCCTGCGCGTTGATCAGTTCGATCAACCCAGGAATGGCCGGCCAGTTCGTGCCGCCCTGCGCCAGGTATTTTTCAATCAGGCCGGGGAATTGCTCGGGAATTTCGAGCGAGCCGATCAACACGACGTCATCAACCACCAGCGTCGGCACGCCGACGTGCTCCAGCTTAAACCGATCGATGGCCGCTTGAAACAGCGTCTGGCCGTCCGGCTGCGTCACATCGATGCCGATGATGTGCAGCTGCTCGCCATACTTGTCGATCAGGGGCGGCAGGTCCTCGTTGATGACTTGATGACAGTGCGGACAGGTGGGCGAATAAAACAACACCGCGCGCACCACGGCCGGCTCGGCCTGCACCGCCGGCGCACTGAGAAAAGCCAGCGTTAAACTCGCGATCAACAACCAGCGTAACCACTGCCGCATGATCAGTTCTCCTGAAGATTTCGAGTAGTATACCATCCCGTGCGCACGTCTGCCTGCGCATCAAAATCCGGGATGTAAGGTTTGATGTCGAGCAGCGGCGTGCCGTCCAGCACATCGACGCCTTCGATCTCAAGAACGCGATCGTGAACCGCCAGCAGCCGCACGATCGATAGGCCGATCGGGTTGGGGCGGGCCGGATAGCGCGTCGCAAACAAGCCGCGTTCCCGATCGTCGAGAAACGGTCTTACGCTCAGCGTGTAATCGTCTGATCGATGAAACACGTAGAGCAGGATGATGTGCGAGAAACCGTCCAGATCGCGCAGTCCGGCGGCATAGGCCGAGTATACTTCAATTTGACCTTTGGCGGTCGAGCGTGACGGTTGAATGGGTGTCTCACGCTTGTCGGTGAAAGGCGAATGAATCTCGCCGATGGGGCGCATGACAAATTCCATGATCAAACGCTCCCATCACGCGCCAGCGTCACTAAGCGCACCCCCGCCATCTGTTGAAAGGTCGCGCCCTGACAAAGCGTGCCCAGCGCGGCGGCTTCGTCGACGACCCGTGCGCCGGAGAGCAGCGAGACGCCGTGATCGAACAATGCCGGCGAGAGCGGTGTGCTGGGGCCGAGGATCATCACCAACGCCTTCGAATCGCACAACGCCAGCAATCCATCCAGCGTGTGATTGATCAGCGCTGTGCCCGTGATCGCCACCACTTCGGCTTTGGGGATGAGATCCGCTGCTGCCTCAGCGGGAAACTCATCGGCGGTGGGCTGTTGCTCGATGACCCACAATTCACGCGCGCTGGCGCGCAGCTGTGGGATGAATGGGAAGTGACCGACGAGCGCCACATGCTGGCCGCGTCCGCGTTGCAGCAGGACATCACCGGCATTCACCTCGACGACACGCGACTCGTCCACTTGCAGCAGGGAATTGATCGCCGCCGCGCCGATGCTGGCTTCCAGCCGATTGTCGGATCGTACGTACTCGGCCAGTTCATGGGCACTCTTGAAATGCAGCCGACCCACATCGCGCACCTTGTCGTGCCCATGCGGTTGACTGCCCGTCAACGTCGAAGCAAGGCCGCACTGCCGGCTGCACACCGCCGTCCAATGTGCGCCCACGCGTACCGACTTTACCGTTTCATCAGGCGGTAAGGCGGCAAGCAATTCGTTGATGATAGTCACAATTAGAAAACCTCCAGTTCAGGATGTTTCAGCGCGAGTTCATAGATCGGGCCTTGAGCCGACAACCCCAGTGCCAGGCCGCTGCCGCGCACGGCCAACAATCGGTCGCCCTGGTGCACGCCCGTTTCCGGCGGCAGAATCACGCGACCTTGCCGCGCCATCCGGCCTCGCGCAAGGATACGTTTTTCGAACAAGGCAGGTATCTTCTCTACTCGCCCGATGCTGAATCCGCCGGAACGCTTACTGCCACGCAAGAATACTACCTCATCTCCGGTCTGGAAGCCATATTCGCGATAGGCCTCCGGCGGCAGCGTGATGGTCCGTCGTTTGCCGACGACGACCCAGCCAAAGACCCATTTACCACGTGGCGCTAACTGAGGCATCGGTTCTTCTCCGACTAATCAATCTCATGATCCGGCGAGTTCCTCCCCCGCTGTGATAAGTTCGATCTCGATTTGAGCAGCCTCACTCCGGCCCAGCGCCAGGCACGTATCACTGATCATGATCAGGAGCGGACTATGACCAGAGTTGCGCAGCACGCTGAGCTGTGCCCCTGCGGTCAAGCCCCTGGCGGCCAGCAGTGTGATGAAATCAGCGTCACCGTGCACTGCGCTGACCATGCCCTGCGCGCCGGGTGGCAGATCGCTCAACGCGCGTTGATCTTTTGCTGCGGCTGGATGCGCGTTTTGATTCACAACGCGATCGCTTCTTTCAAGATGTGCCCGATGCTACCAGATGCCTGGCACAAGCCGGTAACGCGTCCGGCGCGCATATTCCTGATAGCCGGGCAGCTCCGCCTGCAACAGCTTGTCTTCCAAGGAAGTACGCACCGCGTACAGCGCCGCTGACACGATGGCGGGTATCAACGCCCAGGGCGAACCTAACAGCAGCGGCGAGGCCACCATCGCCAAAATGGCCCCTGAATAACCGGGATGCCGCATGTACCGATATGGCCCGCCGGTCGCAACGGTGTGACCGCGCTCGGTCTGGATGCGGACTCCCTCGGCAAAGAAAGCATTGCAGGCCATCGCCCACAGGAACAGCGCAAACCCCAGCACCATCCCCAGCAAGCCGCCGAGATGAACCGTCAGCGGCAGCGGCTCCGTCCATCCAAAACGAAAGTCCAATCCTGCCACGATCCACGACACCATGGGAAACACTCCACCCGCCAGTGCCGCAATCCAGCGGTCCCAGGATTTTACACCTTTAGCGCGCAACCCTTTTTCGCGCTCGACCAGCAGATCGGGATTGATCGGGATCAGGATGATCGGATGGGCTGCCAGAAAGAGGGCCAGGACGATCAACAGCATCCAGCCCCACGCCCACTCGATCGTACCGGCTGACAGAAACAGGATCAAGCCGTAACCCGCCCAACCAACGGCGGCCTGCACGATCCACTTGCTGATCTCGCGCCGCGTTTCAGGCGACATCTTCGGCCTGGTGGATGTGGTTTGCTGATTCATCGCCATACCCCGTTGCGCGCTCCTACTGCTCCAAATGCACCACAGCCCCCGCGCCGATTGGAATGAAGTCCGGGCCGAACGCCGCGCGAAACTGCTCGATCGCCCGATCGCCTGTGCAATGGCCCGGCGCGGCCTGCTGCACGCCCGATCGTTTAAGCTCGGCAATCACGGCTTCAACTTCGGCGGCACTGCGATCGGCCAGATGGAATCCCCCCATGGCCAGATAGATCTTACCCGCTGTTTTGGCTTGATGCACGATCTCGACAATGCCGGGATGCGCGCAGCCCGTCAACACGATCAACCCGCACGGGGTCTCGATGATCAACGCCTGCTCAATGATGGCCGCGCCCAACTCGCCGGTGGTGCGAATGTGATCGGCGATCTGCACGGCTTCACTCACTTCGACGACGGGGTTGTGAATCCGCGCCTTGAAACTGGCGGGAAACGATCGGGGCAGGTAGACCGTCAAACGATCGTTGATCGCCAGCAAGCGATCCAATCCGCCGGTATGATCGCTATGGATGTGTGACAGCACCACGGCGTCAATGGCCTGGGGATCAATCCCCAATGTTTTCATGTTAGCCAGCAACAGTTGTCCATCGCCGCCGGTATCGAACAAGATCGTCATCGCGCCGGTTTCGATCAGGCACGCGAAGCCCCACGCGGTTCCCAATCGCGGATCGGCAGAACGATTATCGTAGACGATGGTTAAGGTGATCGGTTTGCTGGTGTTCATTGGCGTGAGCGTGATCGTCGGCACGGGTGATGCGTGCCGGGTAGCAGTCGGTTCCGGTGTGTCGATCGCGTGTGTCGCCGTAGCCTGTGCTGTCGCCGTTGGCGCAACGCGCGTATTAGCTGACTGGCAGGCTACAACCAACGACGCCAGGCCGATTACGATTCCGATCCGGTGTACCAACTTGCTGCGCAATGAAGTCATCGTTACGCTTTTCTGCGAGTGAGCCAGATGGCTGCACCCACTGCCGCCAAAACAGTGGTCAGCACGCCCGCTACGATTTTCACCTCGCGCCAGTCCAGCGGTATCTCGGCGCTGCCATCCGGCACTTGCGGCGCATCCGGTTCATAGTAGCGGAGCAACCGATCGATCGTCGGCGTGGGAATCGACGTGGTCCGGGCCAAGGCCATGAATTCGCCAATGAGGTGCTGCACTTCGTCGTGAGCCGCCGCGGCATGTTTCACCAACGCCGTTTCCATGAGTGGATTCGCCAACAGTCGCTGCGCGAATGGCACCAGGATCGGTTCGGGCAGCCACGCGAACATCTTCAACTTCGACGGCGTGATGGGCAGTCCCAACGCTTGCAGCACACGAAATCCCTCGCGGATGGCGCGGAGGCCCAGCACCACCAGATCACGCGTGCGTGCCAGCCGGTAATTATCGACACCGGCAGCGTGGAGCGCAGGCGCCAGCGAGGGAAACAGCAGCGCGACGTGATACTTGAGCCACGCATCCATGTCGGTGCGCATCTGGGTCCCGAAGCCCGGCGCGCTTTCGAGCATGCGAGCGACTTCGCGTGTGCGATCAGTGATGCGGCCATCCACTTCGCCGAAGGGCACGTTGGCTTTCTCGTCAGGTGTGCCGCTCAAGCAATGGATGACGTGCCCCTCGCGATAACCGGCCGAGTTGGGAAAGCCGATCAACACGCGCTCCCGCCCCAGTGCTTCGACGAAGACGTCTGGTCCGGCGGCGTTGTTGCACAGAAACAGCACGTTCGGGGTATGTCGATTGGCTGCGAGGACGGGCAGGACCTGCAGCGCGTGATTCTTGCGCATGATGACCAACACCAGATCGTAAGCGTCGTCGGGTTTGAGAACCTCGACGACATTGACATGGGTGATGGATTGTTCCTGCGTCTGCACATCCACCAGCACGATGCCGTGCTCGCGCAGATCGTTCAAGCGCTGTCCTCGCGCCACAATCGAAACGTCGTTGCCGCCCTGTTGCAGACGCGCGGCGAACAAGCTGCCCAACGGCCCGGCGCCATAGACGAGAATCTTCATCACCGCCTCCGCACGCGATGGTCAGTGGCATGGTCATTGCTGGATGTCCGGACCAGCGCGATCATTCTTGCTCCGGCAGGATTTTGGTCATGTCAGATTGATGGGCGATTTGTTCCGCCAGCACCTCGCGCATCAAATCGCAGACAGAGACGATTTTGGGGCTGGTGATGTGATAGATGCTTTCCTGTCCGCGCCGTTGAGCGGTCACCACTCCGCAATTGCGCAAGATCGTCAGGTGACGTGACACAGTGGTTTGACTCAGCCCGGTGGTTTGGGCGAGATCCGTGACCCGCTGCGGGCCATCGCGCAAGCTGTGGACAATTCTCAAACGCGTGGCATGGCTTATGGCCTGGCAGAGCCTGGCCTGCATCTCAAAAACCTCTGTAGTAATCATTGCCTTGCCCCGCTTCTCGCTGGAAGATCTGGAATACCAGCGCCTGACTATGCCCTGCTGGCGGGGTAACGCGAACCCGCTGCGCTCCAGAAGCGCGTACCATATCGTTCAATCACCTGTGCCTGCCCACTGGCGGCCAATTCGGCGAGCGCCTCTTCCACCTGTCCCGGCAACCACTTCGCCACTGCCTGCCTCAGTTCTTCTTCGCGCAGTGGATGACGAGTAATGATGCCGATTATCGCTTCAGTCAGATGCTGGCCGCTGCCAAGATCGAATGTGCCCTCGATCGGTTGGACGACGTGCGCGGTCTTGCCCAGAAGCGCAATCGCGCGTAGCAAGCCCTCAGCGTCTGGCGGCTGCACCCACGGCTCGGCCGGTGGGCGGGTGGGCAGATTGATGTGGATTTCATCTGGACTGATCTTTTGCAGAATGGCCGCGATGTCGCGCAAGGCTTGTTCGCCGTCATTGAGGCCACGCACTAGCATCACTTCGAGCCATAACTTGCCGTGATACATCTGCCGCAATGCGATCAGCCCTTCGACCAATCGCTCAAAGATGAGGTCAGGATGGGGGCGGTTGATCTTGCGATACAACTGCGGTGTGCCCGCATCTAGGGTGGGCAGTACGGCATCGGCAGCGGAGAGTTCCTGACGAACTTCCGGCAGATACAACAGCGAACCGTTCGTGATAACGGCCACCGGCCGATCGGTTAGCGTCTTCACCTGACGGATCAGCAAGCCGAGACTGGCCTGCAGCGTCGGCTCGCCTGATCCGACAAAGGTGATCCAATCGATCGGGCTGGCGTGATGCGCGGAGAGCGCAACTTGAACCTCGGCCAAAATGGCTTCCGGCAGAAAGTAATTCCGGCGTCGATTCACCAGCGGCACGCTGCGCCCCAGCTGACAATAGACACAATTCCAGTTGCACGTTTTCAGCGGAATCGTATCGATGCCCAGCGATTGTCCCAATCGCCGCGAGGGTACTGGACCAAAAACACAGCTCATGTGCCAGCCTTCCGGCGGCTTGGCCGCTGTCTGCGCCGGGCGCGCTTTCAGTGCAATCGATCAGTGCGATTGACCAGGCCACCTTTGAGATAAATCTCAATGGCCTCGTCGACGGACGTGAGGTCTGTGATGATGGGCTGCAGGCCGCGCTCCTGCAAGGATAGATAAGCACCATTGCCCATGCCGCCGCAGATCACAGTCTGGCAGTCGCCAATCGTGGCGGCCATCTGCGCATGGCGACCCTGCGCGGCAGGGCCGTGTCCGTGCCCCGTGTGCGCGTCGTGCTCATGATCGTGCGGCTCGTGCGCAAACTGTCCGTGGTTGGCTTTGTCGCGGCGTTCGCGAGCAATCACTTGCCCTTCTTCAATAGTGACCACCAGGTAATACGGCGCGCGGCCAAAATGCCGGCTGATGGTTTGTTCGTCGTCGGTAATCACAGCAATTTTCATCATCCATTCCTTTGAGTGAGATTTCGGGTAATTGCTCAGCTGTCGTCATTGCGAGCGCTGTTTGCGAAGCAATCTCGGCGTCGATCAACGAAGCGTGTTGGTCATGTCAGAGATTGCTTCGTCTTAAATGCAATCGACGCCACACCAGCACCACAAGACCAAGCGCCAACAGCGCAATGACCAGCACCACCGGCCAGTCCCACACCGGAGTAGTCTGCTCCACAGCCTGGGGCACGGGAGCCACAACGTTTGGCACCGCTGGCGCCGGCCCGATCGGCGTGGACACCAGGACGACCGGGCTGATGCCGGCGATGGTGTCGAAGGCCGACACGCGTTCAGCACAATCTTCGATGTGACACTGTCGGCAGGTTGTCGTATCGCCGTTGATGACGGGATGCGCGGTGCGATTCTGGTGAGCCGCCTCTTTGGTGGTCGCCGTGGGATCGCCTCCATGACAGCCGATACATTGCATCGGCGATTGGCTGATGCAGAACCACTTGCCGGTATCGTGCAGATAGTACAGATCTTCGTGACAGTGAATGCAGGCCGGCTGATCAATGTCATTGCTGGTCTGAGCCTGTACGGGACTCGCCGGTTGAGGCACAGTCAGTAACAGCACCATTCCCGCTAACACAGCAGCAACGAACCACAATCGCGAACGGAGCCTATTCAACATGACAAGCCTCCTTTCAAGGCAGTGCCTGACCGTTACCTCCCCAAGTGACGTTCAGTTGGCTGGTCGCGTTCATCCATCGGACACAATACCAACAACAGGCGCGAAGGTGCTTCTTGATTCAGATTCTGCCAATGGTGGGGCAGATAGGCTTCAAACATCAAACTGTCGCCGGGGTCGAGTTGATAAGTCTCGTCGCCGACCCCATACACAACGCGTCCCTCCAGGCAATACACAAACTCGCGGCCGGTGTGCACGATCGGATGTTTGCCACTGTCCGCTCTGGGCTTTAGGGCAATAATCAACGGCTCGGCGCCCAGGCGCGACATGCCCGCTCCCAAGTCCCACACTTCGCCGTGCGCGAAGACAGCATGCGGACGCTGTCCGGCCTTCTGGTAGACGACTTTATTGTGATCGTGAGTCGTTTCAAAGAAGGCACTCATCGGCACTTGCAGCGCCTGCGCGATTTGCTGCAACGTACTCACGCTGGGCGAGGTCTTGTTATTCTCGATCAGGCTGAAGGTATTGACGTTCAACCCGCTGCGCTCGGCTAGCGCGCGGATTGACAGATTGCGCTGCAGTCGCAGTTCGCGCAGACGCTGGCCGACATTGACCTCAGGCACAGCGCCAGTGGATGTCTTGCTGTCGAACTGTCTCCGCTCGTCGGCTGCGATCGGGATCTTTTCGGCAGAAATGGTGGAGATCAGGTCGGTCATTGAGAATCTCCTGTACACTTGAATGTTGCAACTAAAATTATAGGACATTTATAGCAAAAAGTCAACGATGATAACCATTATTTTGGTTAATAAGACAGATTTATATTTGACATAATACAGTATTTGACAACGGCGTTTTCCCAGTAGCGCTCAACTTTCTTCACAAAAAACACACAGATCTTGCGCCGCGCCTCCACACCGCTCTGGCAGAATACGATCAGACAATTTGACTGGCTGGCCAGTCCACAGGAGGCAATCGAAATGAACGCAGGCAAGAAGTTCCGCAAAATGTTAGTGAGCCTGAGTGTATTGAGCGCGCTGCTGCATGCGGTGCTGATGGTATCGCCCGCGGCGGCGGCCACGACCCCGTTGACGGCCAATGAAATCGCCGGGTTGAAGTTCATGCGCGAGGAAGAAAAACTGGCGCACGATGTGTACGTGATGTTTTATCAGCAGTACGGGCTGGCGATCTTCAACAACATCGCCAACAGCGAAGCCGCGCACATGGCGGCCGTCAAGACGCTGCTCGATCGGTATGGCATCGCCGATCCGGCTGCCGGTAATGGCGTGGGTGTCTTCGAGAACGCCGAGCTGCAAGCGCTGTACAACCAGCTCATCGCGCAGGGCCGCCAGTCGTTGAGCGCGGCCTTGAAAGTGGGCGGCGCCATCGAGGAGATCGATATTCTCGATCTGAAAGAGCGGCTCGCCACGACCACGCCGGCCGACATCCGGCAGGTGTACACCCGTCTGCTCAACGGCTCGTACAATCATCTGCGCGCATTTGCGAACACGCTGAAGATGCAGACCGGCGAACTGTATCAGCCGCAGTATCTGGACGCAGCCACGTATCAGACCATCAGCGCCGGCGCGAACGGTCGGCGCGGTGGGAACGGCGGGAGCAGCAGCGCGATCGGTGGCGGCAGCACCCGGGGCGGTCGCCGCTAGCAAGATCGATCGACACGGCCAGAAATCAAATGCGGGAGAGTGAGCGGCACTCTCCCGCATGGCTGTGGACTCGAACAACGCTTAACAACGCAGCGAGCCTGTGCTCACCATCAAGTAAGACGTGACTTTCTACCGCCAGATACGACTGTATTGTTGGAAACAACCGGCGATCTCCACAACTTTCACACAAGTCTCGCATCAGGCCTCCATACGGCTCTGGCAGAATACACTCGCAGGCCGTATCCCCGACGGCCTGGCGGCGTCTTACTGGGCGAAGTATGGCAACGATCGATGTCTGGCTGCCCAAAGCACATCAACTGGACGAGCACGCGCTGAGCGAGATCTATCAGGCGCTCAGTCCGGCCTTGTATCGCTACACCTATCGCCTGCTGGGCAATGCCGCCGATGCCGAAGACATTGTGGCCGAAACGTTTCACCGTCTGCTGCTGGCCCTGCGCCACGGCAGCGGCCCACGCCAGCATTTGTCGGCCTACCTGTATCGCACCGCGCACAACCTGATCACCGATCGCTATCGCCGCCGGCCGCTGCCGGATATGCCGTTCGACGAAGCGTTGGAGGCCAGCGACGCTGACAGCCCGGAAGTATCCGCGCCGATCCGCATCGCGCAGGAGCGGGCACGCGCGGCGCTGTGGCAACTCACGCCCGATCAGCGCCTGGTGATCACGTTGAAGTATTTTGAAGGCTTGAGCAATGAAGAAGTCGCCGTGGCGCTCGGCAAACCGATCGGCGCGGTGAAGTCCATGCAGCATCGCGCGCTGGAATCTTTGCACCGCATCTTGAAAGCGGAACAGATCGGGGAACTGATATGACAGACGAGTTCGACGAAGTCCTGACTCAACTGGAACCGCTGCGCTTTACGCCGGATCGATCGGAAGCGGCGGCGCGATCGGGCTTGCAGAATTTTCTGGGCGAAGCGGCTCACCTGCGTCAGGCCGTATCTGCGCCGCCCCGACGGCGTCTTACCGGGTGGATATCCAAATTTACTCAGGAGCGTTCACCCATGTTTGCTTTAGCGATCAAATTAGTGTTGGTG
The DNA here is from genome assembly GCA_964398185.1 of uncultured Anaerolineae bacterium. Classification (GTDB taxonomy): domain Bacteria; phylum Chloroflexota; class Anaerolineae; order Fen-1058; family Fen-1058; genus Fen-1058. The sequence goes on from CAYNML010000032.1 coordinate 29,218, forward strand.
TTGGCCGTGATGTTTGGCGGCGCAGGCGCAACGGCTGCCGCCGCGCAGAGCAGTCTGCCGAATGAAGCGTTGTATCCCGTCAAGTTGCTGATCGAAGACGTGCAGTTGGGGTTGGCCTCAACTCCCGACGCGCAGATCGATGCGCAGCTGGAGCAGGCTCAGCAGCGTGTGCGCGAGATAGTGCAGCTAACCGATCGGGGCGCGGCGATTCCCGCCGAAGTCCCGGTGCGGTTGCAGACGCGCTTGCAAGCGGCGTTGCAGATCGCGGCGCAGTTGGACGATCAGTCGATGCAGGCCGCACTCGATCGCATTCAACTCCGCACACAGGATCAATTGCGCGAGATGGAGCGGCTGCAATTGCATGAGCCGGTGCAAGCCTTGACGCAGGCCCGCGAGATGGCGCAGCTGGGCCAGAGCGATCCGCAGCTGTTCCGCGCGCGGGTGGGCGCCGGTCGGCCGGCGGATGCGCCGCCGCCGCCGCAGAACACGCCACAGGCTGATCCGTCGCATACACCGCAGCCGTCACGCACGCCGCAGCCGTCAGGCACGCCGCAAGCCTCGGGCACACCGCAGAATCACAGCTATGGCCCCGGCCCGCTGGGCACGCAGCAGCCTGCCGCAACGCCGGTTGGTCAAGGCGACGGACATGAGTACGGCCCCGGCCCGCAAGCGACGACCTCATCCGGCGGCGGATCACAACCGCAGAGCACGCCGCAAGGATCAGGCGAGCCGCAGCCACAAAGCACGCCGCAACCTGGCGGCAACGATAATGGCGGCGGAAGTGACAACGGGGGTGGCAATACTGGTGGTAGTGGCGGAAGCGGACAGCCTTAATCCAGCCGCCTGAAAGAGCACGGACTCCGCAGCGTTCTATCTGCGGAGTCCGTTTGTTGTGCGCTGAAGTCAGCGAATGGCGTCCAGCGGCCCGCCGTGGCTTCACCACGGACACGGGCAATTCGCGCCTACGACTACACCAAGCCGACCTTCGTTGGCTAGTCGGCGCAGGCCGACTTCGTGTGGTTGTTGCAGCGAATTTATTCGCCAGTGCGGCAATTTAGCATTGTCTGCTACTTCCCCATTCCCTTTTTAACGGGCAATCCGGCGCGCTGCCAGCGGTACATGCCGCCGCTCAAATTGAGCACGGTATGGCCGTTCTTCATCAAATGGCGCGCGGCCGAGCCGCTGCGGCTGCCCGAAGCGCACACGCAGATGATCTCACGGTCTTTGGGCAGTTCGCTCAAGCGGCTGGCGAGTTGAGGCAGCGGGATCAATGTGCTGCCTGCAATGTGCCCCGCCGCATACTCCGACGGCTCGCGCACATCCAGCACCAGCGGTTTGGGTTTCTCGTTCAATTTGGCCTGCACGGCGGTTGCTTCAATGCTGGGAACTGGTGGGCCGAAGAGATTGCTCAAAAAACTCATGACGTGTCCTTTCGATGGTATCCCTTTTTAGATGCAGCGCGGGGCAAAAGGTGACAGCGCAAAAAAGGCCGCGTCAAACGATTCGCCTGAGATCGATCAACGCGGCCCAGAGGAGGGACTAGCTTATTGCGCAAGCAGCGGCGCAAGTTCCTGCTCGATCGCTTCGGGTGTTAACCCGCCGACGTGAATGGTCTTGACGGTCCCATCGCGCCCCACCAAGATCGACGTAGGCAGCCCGTTCACACCGAGACCATCGAGCACGTCCTTGTTGGTGTCGAGCAAGACCGGAAAGGTGAACCCCGTCTGCCCGATGAAGTGCTGCACCGCCGATCGGCTCTCGCCGGAATTCACGGCCAGCAATTCAAATCCTTCGTCTTTGTGCTTCAGGTAAAACTCGTGCAGCGCAGGCATCTCCGCTTTACACGGCGGACACCACGTAGCCCAGGCGTTGATCAACACCGGGCGGCCGGCGTAGTCGCTCATTTTGTGCGTAACGCCGTTTACATCCGTCAGCGAGAAATTCGCAATCGGTTTGCCGATCTGCGCCGGGCCGATCGTCGTATTGGGTGTTGACACAAAAGCGAAGGCCAACACCGCCCCGATCAGGAGCACACCCCCGACGATCAATGCGATGTTCTGCCGGCGCGTCTTGCGCTTCTGCGCTTCACGCTGCTGTTTGCGCGCTTGACGCGAATTCGAGTTGGCGGTGATCATTCCGTCCTCGATTGATTTACTTGGCCCGAATTATTTCGCCCAATCGGCGACCAGTTGTTTGCGATGATGCAGGTTCTTCTCGATGGCAATGGCGGCCACGGCGCCTTCGGCGGCGGCGATCACCGCTTGCTTCACGTGATTGCACAGCACATCGCCCACGGCATACACGCCGGGCAGGGCGGTTTGATATTCCTTGTCCACCACCAGACAGCCCGTCTCGCTGACTGGAAGTTGGCCCTGCAGGAAATCGGTGATGGGCTTGCCGCCTTGCAGATAGATGAACGCGCCGGTGACTGGAATAATCTCTTCTGGCTGGCCGCGCTGTGCCGCGCGGATGGCCTCCACCCGATTGGTTCCAATTACTTCACGAAGCGCCGTGCCCAGGTGCAGCGTTACCTTGGGCTGTGACATGAGCTCTTCGATCAGGTGCGGCTCGGCTTTCAAGTCCGGCGTGGGCGAGAGGAAATGTACGCGCTGCACGAACTTCGTCAGGAACAGCGCTTCCTCGATCGCTTCGTCGCTGTTGCCGGCGACCGCCACCACTTGATCGCGGAAGAAGGCCGCATCGCACGTGGCGCAGTACGACACGCCGCGCCCCAGCAGTTCATCTTCACCCTTCACGCGCTGACCGCGCCCCATCGACCCGGTGGCGATGATGATCGATCGGGCGGTGGTCGTGCCGCCGTTGGCAAAGATCGTTTTGACTTCGCTCGTCAGATCGACAGCCTGCACTTTGTCTGAAGTAAAGATCGCGCCGAAGGACTGCGCCTGCTCACGCATGATCTTCAGCAGATCGGCGCCGCTGATCTCGCCCGCCACGCCCGGATAATTGGCGATCTTGGCGGTGAGGCCCAGCGCACCCGCCGTCAAGCCTTTGTCGATGACGAGCGTTTTGAGATCGGCGCGCGCGGTGTAGATGGCCGCCGTTGCACCCGCCGGGCCGCCGCCGATGATCACCACGTCGTAGTGGTTGTCATTATTCAGTTGTTGGGTGTTGAAGTCGAGATTCAAATCCATGTTTAGTTGACGCGCGCCAGGATGTCGCTGTGATCCATCAGCAGGTAATCGATGCCGTCGAATTTGACCTCGGTGCCGGTGTATTTGGCAAACAGCACCTTGTCGTCGATCTTCACCTTGATGTCTTCGTCGTCACCCACGGCGATGACGAGACCGGTCTGCGGCTTTTCCTTCGACGTTTCCGGCAAAATGATGCCGGAGGCCGTGCGGCTCTGCTGTTCCAGCGGCTGGATCAGAACGCGCGCGCCGAGCGGCTGAAGGTTGGGAGTGGTGTTCTTCTTGGTCATGTTGATTTGCTCCTGTGAAGTTATTTGATCCCCAATAGTTGGTTGATCTTGTTGCGGTCAAAGCCCACGACGATCTTGCCGCCGATGTCGATGACGGGCACGCCCTGCTGGCCCGAGCGGCGCACCATATCGCGCGCGGCCGCCGGGTCGCGGCTGACGTCAACATCGCGGAACTTGATGCCCTGCTGGCGGAAGTAGTGCTTGGCGGCATTGCAAAACGAACAGGTCGGCGTGGAAAAGACGATGACCCTGGGTTGTGGCTTGGTGGTATCGGCCATGTTGAGAATCTCCATTAAAATAGTTCACGTGCTTAGATGCAAGATCACACGAAAGGTTACAGCAGACTTCCGAAGTCTTTTGCAGCGAGGTCACGCCTCGCCTGGCAGGGCTTATCAGGTGAATCCACCGGAAAACGCGACGTGCCCACACTGCGGACAAACAAGGTTCAACAAGCCGTCGTAGTCCAGCTTGCCCTTGCCGCACTGCGGGCAGTTCTGACCGGGACGCGGCATCTTGCACGATCGGGTCTGGCGTTTGGCCGTCGTGCGGGTTGAGCGCGGTTGTGTGGCCGCTCTAGATTTCATGTCAGTTACGTCACACCCGCGCAGGCGGGTGTCCAGATCATGACCTGGATTTCCGCCTGCACGCAAATGACTCGTTGGAGTAGACTCGCATATCTGCCACTGGATTCCCGCCGAAAGCACGCGGGAATGACGAACTCAGTTCAAACTCAATTCCCATTCTTGGCGCAGTTCTTCCATTGCCGCGGGGTCCAGCACCTTCATCAGTTCTTCAACCAACATCGCTTCCGGCACGGCGCCCTCGACGTGGATCACGTCTTGAATGACGGTGCGCGGCACGCCGTAGACCTGATACTTGTTGGAGAGGTGCGGGAACTCGTTGGCTTCCACCATCGACGCGGTGATGAGATCGCTCGCCATGGCCAGTTGATGCGCCAGCACCACGGCGCGCGGACAATACGGGCAGGTGGGCGTGACGAAGACCTGAATGTTCACCGGCTGCGTCAACTTCTTCAACTCGTTCAGCGTCCGGGCATTCAGCGCCGACTTCTGCTGGCTGACCATCAGGATGTCCTCGATCAGCGTGCTGAATTCGTAGCCGGCCGGCACACCGTAGAGACGGATGCCGTAATCCTTCGGCTGATCGCCGCCGGACAAAATCGCCACCGCCGGAATCTTGTCGATGTGATACTGCGCGGCGAGTTGGGCTTCGGCCACAAAGTCATGCACTTCCAGCGTAATTTTGTCGGACAGCGCGGCAACTTCTGCCAGCAGCTGGCGCGTATCGGCGCAGGTTTCGCATTCGGGCACGTTGTCGCCCTGGGTGAACATGACGATCTTCACCGGGCCGCTCAACGCCGCGAACGCCTCGCGGATTTGCTTTTCGATATTCTCATTTAACAGGGACATGGTTGCTCCTCAGATGTGAGTATCTTGCTCACAGCGTTAGATGCAGCACCCCGTTAAAAGTAACAAACAAAAATCGCGCCCCGGTATTTCAGGACGCGATTTCACACTACGGGCCGTCATTGCGAGCGCCTTTGCGAAGCAATCTCCACGCCAGTCCGTACACATTGCTAGCTGTGCAGGAGACTGCTTCGTCGCCGAAAGCGCTCCTCGCAGTGACGGTTAAGCGGCTACGAATTTAAGAATTCGCTGAGGTCAAGCGACTTGTACAGCCGCAAGCGCGCTTCGGGGGGAAGTTCGGGCTGGGGCAGTTCGTGGTACAGCGCCACCGTCTTGCGCAGCGTATCGACCACCACGCGGCAATCGGCGCAGCCCTCCAGGTGGCTTTCGATCTCGGCGCACAGTTCCGCCGATGCTTCGCCGTCCAGATAGGCCGACAGATTTTCCAGCAAATGCGGGCACTTGGCTGTTTTCATGCTACGCCTCGGCCTGAGCCAGTTCGGTGAAGTAATTCGACAAACGCTCGCGCAGTTGCAGCCGCGCGCGATGCAGGCGTACCTTGGCCGCATCGATCGAAATATCCAGCGCCTGCGCCGTCTCTTCCGTCGATAGCCCTTCCAGTTCGCGCATCACGAACACCACGCGCAATTTCTCCGGCAGGTCCTTGATCGCGCGCTCCAACTCGGCGCGGGTCTCGCTCGATTCGAAATCGCGTTCGGGCAGGCAGCACCAATCGTGCATTTGGGTCGGCACCGTCAGCCCTTCGCCGAACAGTTCTTCATCGTCGACCGAAACCTGATCGGGCTGCACCCGCCGCAGTTTCATCAGCGCCGCATTGTGCGCGATGCGATACAGCCACGTCGCCAGGCTCGATCGGTTCTCGAATTTGTCGATCGCCTTGAACGCGCTGAGGAACGTCTCTTGCACCACGTCTTCGGCTTCGGCCTCATTGCCTGTCAGCCGCAGCGCCACGCGATAGACGCCCGGCGAATGCCGCTCGATGCACTCGGCGCAGGCCGCCTTGTCGCCGCGCTGAATGCGTTCCACCAGAACCCGATCGGAATCTTCGCTCACCATGTTGGATGCACCAGTTAATCCAGAGTGACAAACGGTGCGGCGATTATACAACGAAAAGCCCGCCACTCGGGCGAGGGCGGGCCGGGCAGACTGACTGAGCTGCGCGTCTAAGGGCCGGTGGCGGTGGGATGCCCGGCCGCCGACCACTGATTCATGCCGCCGGCCATGCTGGTCACCTGCGTGAAGCCGGCATTCTTCAAAATATCGCGGCCTTGTTGGCTGCGATTCCCTGATCGGCACACGACGACGACCTCTTTATCCCTGGGCACTTCGTTGACGCGCGACGCCAGCTCGCCAAGCGGGATCAACGTCGCGCCGGGGATGTGCACGGCATTCCATTCATCGGGCTGCCGCACATCCAGGATGAACGCTCCGGCGTCGCGTTTGGCCGCCGCTTCGGCGACGGATATTTCGGCCGGCAGCGCCGCCGCTGCGGACGCACTTGTGGCCACAGCTGGCGCAGGCGCTGACGGGGATGATGCCGTCGCAGGCGCGCAGCCGGCCACCATCAAGGCGACTGCTCCGATCAACAACAGTGTCAAATTGAGAGACGGTTTTCGCAAGTGAAGCATGATGATCTCCGTGAGTGAATTAGACCTGTCAGGTGACGCACAAATAACCGATCAGCGAGCTTATCCTGGCGTCACCTGACAGGTCTACCGCAATTCTACACCTTCAGGGCCGCCGCCACCCGATCGAGCCGGGCGCGGGCCTCCTCGGCCACCGGTTCCAGATCGGGATGACTGATGATGCCCAGCATCGCCAGCGGATCGACAATCGCTACTTCGGTCACGTTGTCTGCAACATACGCGACAGTCACATTGCACGGCAGCAGCAAGCCCGCTTCCGGCGCGGCGCTCAACGCCCGATAGGCCAGCGGCGGATTGCACGCGCCCAGAATCTTGTACGGGCGGAAGTCCACGTCGAGTTTTTTCTTCAGCGTGTCCTGCACGTCGATTTCGGTCAAGACGCCGAAGCCCTCGGTCTTGAGCGCGGCGCTGACGTGATTCAACGTCTCGTCGAAATTCTTGTTCAGGCGGACTACCAGTCCCAGTTCACCAGCCATACGGTTTCCTCCAGATAGGTCATTTCTGCACTAATTAGATGCGCCACGCGTCGGCGCGTTACATCCGGCCCAAAGGTGTCACCTGTCACCCCAAAGCTATGACGCGCGAGCCTAGAAACTGGCTGGCGCTGGGTGTAGATTAGTCAGCACAGCAGTGGCCTATTGGTTGAGTTATTTTCGCGCTGAGACTGAAGCGGCCCTGCAGACCGAAAGGTAGCGGCGATGGAGTCATTGATTACCACCAAACCAACCTTGTGGGCCGAGGTCAACGCGCAGGGCGACCTGGTCATTCCGCGTGAGGTGGCGCAGCGCTTTGGCCTGCTGCCCGGCGCGCGCGCCCGGCTGGAAGACGACACGAATCATGTGCGGCTGCACCGCCCGGTGACGCAGCTGACCAAGGTTTACATTGAGCCGACGACATGCTGCAACCTCGACTGCCGCACCTGCATCCGCAACGTCTGGAACGCCGAACTCAGTACGATGACTGACGCGACCTACGCGCGCATTCTCGATAACTTGAAGGCGATCGAGCCGCGCCCGCGCCTGTTCTTTGGCGGGTTGGGCGAGCCCCTGCTGCACAAGAGCATGACAGACTGGATCGCGCAGGCCAAAGCGATCGGTTCAACCGTAGAATTGATCACCAACGGCACGCTGCTCAGCGAAGAGAAGGCACGCGCCTTGATCGACAGCGGATTGGACAATCTGTGGGTCTCGATCGACGGTGCGACGCCCGACAGTTACGCCGACGTGCGGCTGGGTGCGCAGCTGCCGCACGTCATCGAGAATGTGAAGCGCCTGCGCCGGCTGCGCAAAGGCGGTCATTTTGCCAGGCCGGAAATCGATGTGGCCTTTGTGGCGCTGAAGCGCAACATCCACGAATTACCGGAAGTGCTTAAGCTGGCGCGGAGTCTGGATGCGCGGCAGTTCAAGGTTTCCAACGTGTTGCCGTATACCACCGAATTGTGGGATGAAATCTTGTACGCGCAGGAATTCCGCGATCTGACGTACATGCCGTCGCCCCGCATCCCGCGCTTGAGTCTGCCCAAGATCGGATTCAACGATCAAACCAGCGCGCCCTTGTTCGAGGCATTGCACAGCGGCTACAACGTCAGCCTGGCCGGCAACAACCTGGGCGGCGCCAACGATGTGTGCGAGTTCATCGAAGGCGGATCGATCTCGATCGGCTGGGATGGCAGCGTCGCGCCGTGCCTGCCGCTGCTGCACACGCACGCGCACTACTTCAAGGCGTGGCAGCACGAGGTGAAGGAACACATCCTCGGCAACATCAACGACAGCAACTTGCTCGATCTGTGGCTTGAGCCGGAATACGTGCAGTACCGCGAACGCGTGCACAGTTTTGCTTTTGCGCCGTGCACGGCCTGCGGCGGCTGCGAAATGTTGGACGCGAACGAAGAAGATTGCCTGGGCAATGGCTTCCCGTCGTGCGGTTGCTGCCTGTGGGCGCAGGGTCTGATTCAGTGTCCGTAAACCTTCAACCATCGTATCTACTCAGCTAACGTCATTGCGAGCGCTGTCGCCCAGCGCGCCTCCGCCGCTGTGCGGCGGGCAAGGCGTGCGAAGCAATCTCCGTGCCAGTCAGCGAATATTGCTGGCTATGCCGAAGATTGCTTCGTCGCGAACGGCGCTCCTCGCAATGACGGCAGGGAAGTTACCAACCATCTTGCAGGGCCTTCTCACTCATGCTAGAATGAGCGCGCGGGCCGGTGGCGAAATGGCAGCCGCAGGAGACTTAAAATCTCCCGCTCTCACGAGCATGAAGGTTCGAGTCCTTTCCGGCCCATGCTGATTAGAAACCGGGTTTCTCCAACTCTGGCGTTAGACGTGCCAAACTGGAGAAACCCGGTTTCTATTCTTTCAGTGTCTGATGCTACAATCCTCGCATGTCCTTCATTCCCCTGCGCGTACATTCTCACTGGAGTTTGCTGGCGGGTGTGCCGTCGCTCGCAGAGATCGTGACGCACGCGCAGCAGTGGCAGCTGCCCGCGCTGGCGCTCACCGATGTCAACAGTCTATACGGCGCGATCGAGTTTGTGCAGCGCTGCCGCGCCGCGCAGGTGCAGCCCATCCTCGGCGTCGATTTCACTTTTGATACCGATCATTCCCTGACGCTGTTGGCACAGGACATGACGGGCTACGCCAACTTGTGCCGCCTCGTCACGCGCCTGCAAGCGCACGTCGATCGCGAAACGGCGCTGGCGCGCGGCCTCTCATTGACCGATCTGGCCGATCATTCTTCCGGGTTGATCGCACTCTCCGCCGGGCAGCACGCCGCCCGCTTGATCGATCTCTTCACACCCGATCGCTTTTTCCTCGCCCTCGACGGCGCCGCCGACACTGAGCGTGCTGCTCTGGCCGATCAGCTTGGCGTGCAGGTTGTGGCCGCGCCCGACATTCGTTATCTTTCCGCCGCTGATGCCTCGCGCTTCCGCGTGTTGACGGCCATGCGCACTGTTACGCAGCTTTACGATAGTGTACGCTCCTCGACCGCGTCCGCGCGGTCGAGTCAAACCGCGGGGACGCGGTTTGAGAGCGATTCATCGGACTACGCTTTCCCCACAGAAGACGATCTGCGCCAGCGTTTTGCGGCGTACCCGCAGGCATTGACCAACACGCAAGTGATTGCCGAACGCTGCCGCTTTGAGTTCCCACTGGGGCAATATCGTTTCCCCACGCTCGATCTGCCCGCAGGCCGCACCGTGCGCGACGAACTCGTGGCGCAGACTTACACCGGGGCACAGCAGCGTTACGGGGCAATCGACGACCGGCTGGAGGCGCGGCTGCAAAAAGAGATCGATGTGATCGACACGCTGGGGTATGCGCCGTACTTCCTTGTCGTGGCCGACATCGTGCGTTACGCGCGCGCGCAGAGCGTCCCCGTCTCGCCGCGCGGCTCGGCGTCTTCGTCGGTGGTGGCCTACTGTCTGGGCATTCACGACGTCGATCCCCTCGCGCACGATCTGTACTTCGAGCGCTTTCTCTCGCTTGAACGGCACGATCCGCCCGACATCGATCTCGATCTGTGCTCGCACCGCCGCGACGAAGTGATCGACTACGTGTATCGCCGCTACGGTGCGGATCACGTCGCAATGGTCTGCACCTATGCCACGCTGCAGCCGCGCTCGGCGCTGCGCGAAGTGGGCAAAGTATACGGACTCAGCGAAGCCCGCCTCGGCGAACTGGCGAACGATCTGCCGCGCTTCGCCCATGCCCTGCGCTCCGCGCAGGTGGGCCGCTTGGCGTGGCATCCGGGAATGCGCCAGCAAGCCCATCAAGCACAGGCGCAGTTGATCGAGAAAGCGCGTGATCCAATCGAGCGGGAAGTGATCGCCATGAGCCAGACGCTCACCAACTTCCCGCATCACCTCTCCATCCATCCCGGCGGCATCGTCATCTCGCCCGGCCCCCTTACCGATCTCGTTCCACTGCAACATGCGACGAAAGGCTTGCTCATCACGCAATTCGATCTGAAGGGCATCGAGTCGCTGGGGTTGGTGAAGATCGATCTGCTGGGGATCAGCGCGTTGACGGTGGCCGCCGATTGTGTGGCGTTGATTCAACAGCGTGATCCGGACTTCCGCCTGGAAAAAATCCCGATCGACGATGCGGCGACGATCAAGACGCTGTCGTCAGCCCAGACGATCGGGTGTTTTCAGATCGAAAGCGGCGGCATGCGCTTCACGCTGCGCGAACTCGCCGCGCACAGCATCGCGGACCTGATCGTCGCGCTGGCGTTGTATCGTCCCGGCCCGTTAAAGGGCGGCTTGAAGGATGCGTTCGTGCGGCGGCACCTGGGGCAAGAGCCGACGGAATATCTGCATCCCGCGCTGGAACCGATTCTGCGCGAAACGTATGGCGTGGTGTTGTACCAGGAGCAGGTCCTGCGCATCGCGCACGAAGTGGCGGGCTTCACGCTGGGCGAAGCCGATCTGCTGCGGCGCGCGATGTCCAAGTTCCGCTCGGCGCACGAGATGCAGCGCTTGCGTGAAGGCTTTATCGCCGGGGCGCAGCGCATCAGCGGACTGGATGCGCCCACCGCCGAAAAATTGTGGGACTTGCTGGCGGCATTTGCGGGTTACGGTTTTCCCAAAGCGCACGCGGCGGGTTATGCGGCGCTGGCTTATCGGCTGGCATATCTCAAGACGCATTATCCGGCTGAATTTCTGGCGGCGCGTCTGGCGGTGTGGGGCGGTTACTATTCGCCGCGCGTGTACATGAGCGAAGCGCGCCAACTCGGCTTGAGCGTGAAACCGCCGCACGTCAATCACAGCGGCGAGAATTTCACGCTCGATCCGATCGATCGCCGCACGTTGTGGATGGGCCTGGGACAGGTGCGCGAATTGACCCACGCCACGATCGATCTGATCCGGCAGCACCGGCCGTTCACTTCGCTCGACGATTTTCTCATCCGCGCGCGGCCTGTGCAGGTTGAGGCGATCAATTTGATCAAGTGCGGCGCGCTGAATGGGTTGGGTGATCTGGCGCAGATGATGTCGCGCGTGGAAACTGAAGCGTGGCACGGGCGGCATTCAGCGCAGTTGAGTCTGCTGACCTTGTTGCCGACGACAACTGCTGCCGTGCCATCGCTCGCGCAGCGCGCAGCGTGGGAACACGAAGTGCTGGGCTATCACGTCGCCGTGCATCCGTTGGACCTGGTTACCGATCGGTTGGCCGAGGCCGGGGTGATTTCGAGCCGCGCGATCAGTGACCATCTCGATCGATCCGTTGCGCTCGGCGGACTGCGCATCGCGTATCATCGCGTGTCGGCGGGCAGGGAGTCGCTGCTGTTGGTGGATATGGAAGATCAAACGGGCTTGTATCAAGTGCTGTGGGGCGGGGCGGCGCTGCAGCAGGCCCGGCCTTTGATCAATCAGCGCCAACCGGTGTTGATTCGCGGGCGCGTGCGGCGCGATAAGCGCGGGTTGATCTTGATCGTGGGCAGTGCGATCGAGTTGTTGACGGACTGATCGGGTTGGTGATCAAACGAGGGGCGCTGCCACCCGGGCAGGCCCCTCGTTTTTGTTCGACACAAATATTGGTTAGTACGGCGTTGCTACGCCGGCACTGACAGTCAGGTTGACCGTGCGCGCGGTTTGCTGTCCGGCATTGTTGAAGGCGTACAGGGTGTACACCATGACGAACGGCAGCGGCCGATCGGGCGGGATCTGGGGGCAGTCCTGTACCGAGCTGTTCAGCGGCGCATTGTCCCAGATGACGACATTATCGCGCAGCAGCTGCACCCGCGTGGTGCCGCCGCTGGTTGTCCACGAGGCAATGGTACAGGCGCCGGGCGTGATCACTTCGGGAGCCAGCGTGAAGCCGTCGATGACCGGCGCTTGCGGCCCCGGCGGTACCGGCGTGGCCGTGGGCTGCGGCTGCGAGTTGTCTTGCACGTTGACGGAGGTCTGCTGCGCTGACGTGCCGCCGGGACCGAAAGCTTGCAAGGTATAGACCTGGGTGCCGGCCGCACCGGGGCAGTCCTGATAGTTGCCCGCTACCGGCGCGTAATCCCACACCGGATTGTTGTTGATGAGCAGCGCCACCCGATCGACCTGGCCGCTCACCGACCAGCTGACGTTCACGCACTGGCCGACCAGAATTGAACCGGGCGAGGCGGAGAAGTAATCGATCACGGGCGCGCCCGCCGCCGGGTTGACCGTGATCAGGATGGTGCGGACTTGGACTTCATTGTTGGGCAATACCACGCGCAGATAGTAGTTCATCGTCTGCGGCGGATACTCGGTGGACTGGCCGACGCCCGGCACGCCGTGGTTCTGCCAATCCTGCCCGTCGTGATAGAAGTAAACCGCCTGGACATTGCTGGTCGACCACTGGAACAACGTCGACTGACCGGCCGTGATGGTGGTGGGATTGGCCGTGAAGCTGATGCCAGGCGCCGGCGTCTGGGTGGGCGCGGGCGTGGGCGTGGGCGCGCCGGGCACGGTGATGCCCACCCAGACCGTTTCGCCGAAGCGCCGCTTGTCCAGGTTCTGCATTTGCCAGAAGCCCTGATAGGTGCCGGGGGCGATGGGGGCGATGAGGTTGACCTGGAAGTCAAACGTCTCGCCCGGCCTCACGACCGTCGTGACGGGAATTGGTTGGCCGCCCATCTGCGCGGCGGGCACATTGCCCGACACGTAACTCAGGTTGTAACCGGGCTGCCAGTCGCACGTGCCGCTATTGCGCATGCGCCAGCCTTTGGTGAAGGGTTGACCGGGCTGCATCACGGGCGGGGCGGTCATATTCTTGTCATCGTAGGACAGGTCGGCCACCCAGGCTGCGCCGTCGATGCAGGCCGGCGGCACCGGCGTGGGCAGCGACGGGATGGGTGTGGGCAGCACCTCGGGCGGCTTGACGATGTCTTCTGGTTTGACGTTGAGGTACTGCTGGGCCAGTCGGGCCACAGTGCCATCGTTCTGCAGCGCGAGCAGCGCTTCGTTGATCTTGTCGCGCAGGGTGGTGCTGCCCTTCTTCATGCCAATGGCGAACAGCTGCGGATTCAAGTCCTGCGCGATGACTTTGACCCCGCCCGCATTGGCAAATACCTGCGCCGGCCGGCGATCCAGCCACACCGCATCGATGCGCTTGGCCTTCAGGTCATTGACAGCTTGCGTGATGTCGGAGTACACATGCAGGTTTTGCTTGGGCATGATCCCGGTGTTGATCAGCTTGTCTTCCGCCATCGTCTCATACACCGATTTGTCCTGCACGCCCAGCCGCACCTGCGCCAGCGCGGCCGTGTTCTGGAGCGCCGCAGCGTCGGCGTCGGGACGGGCCAGCACGCCGTCCGATCCGGCGAAGTACACGTTGCTGAAATCAGCCACGGCCTGGCGCTCGGGCGTCACCGAAAGCGCGGCGATGACGACATCGGCTTGATCGAGCGCGACGACGCCGGGCAGGCCGTCGAAGGCGTAGTCGTTCAGCTCGACCTTGACACCCAGCTGCTGCCCGATCGCGTTGATCAGCGCGATGTCGAATCCGTCCAGTTGGAACTTGTCGTTGTAGTATTCGTACGGCGCGTAATCGGCCGAGGTGCCCACGCGCAGCACGCCCGACTGCTGCACTCTGGCCCACGAGTTATCTTCGCCGGGCGGAGCCTGGGTGGGCACTGCCAGCGTCGGGGTGGGCGTGGGCGAAGTGCATGCAGCGACAACCAGCAGGGTCACTAAGGCGAGCAGCACCAGACGACTGAATCGAGTTGAGAGTGTCACTTCTTCCTCCTAAGGAAAGGTATGTGCCCTCGATTGTACAACGGGTTACAGACAACGGGCACACGCACCACTATGATGCACATCATACCGGGCGCGGGCGGGGCCTGTTACGATGGGGACAACTTTGCCAGAGGAGAACGCCACATGTCACCTGAAGCAGCAACTGTCCAGTGTCTCAATTGCGCCCGAACCGTGGAGCAAGTGCCGCTGTTGACGCTGACTCATCGCCAGGGCACGGCTTACATCTGCCCCCAGTGTCTGCCTGTCCTCATCCATCAGCCCCAGCAGCTGTTGAACCGGCTGCCCGGCGCTGAAGCCCTGCAGCCGCACGAGCACTGATCGCGTAAAAATCCTCCCGGAGGTTGATAACCTCCGGGAGGATCATTCAGGTTTCGGTTTCAACACAGAAGCGATAGCCCACCCCGCGTATCGTCTGTAAATAGGTCGGATGGTTGGCATCTGCCTCGATGATCTCGCGCAGCCAGCGGATGTGCACTTCCACGGTGCGCGTGTCCCCCAGATAATCGGTCTGCCAGACATTCTTCATCAGGAACTCGCGGCTCAGCACTTCACCGGGGTGCCGCATGAACATCTCCAAAAGATGCGCCTTCATCGGAGTCAGATGGTACTCGGTCTTGCCCACGCGCAGCGAACGACTTTCCGGGTTCAGGGTGAAGTGGCCCACGCGCAGCACATCGCCCACACTGTCGGGCAGCATGCGCACGATGCGATTGAGCAGCTTGCGCCCCGTGAAGGGCCGCACCAGCACCAGATCGGCGCAGGTGATTTTCTCGGGGTCGGAGCCAGCCCGCACGATGATGATGACGGGCATCTCTTCCGTGGCGCCTTTCAGATCGAGGCAGACGCGCTGGCCATCGGTGTGCAGGCTGGTGGAATTGACTACGGCCAGCGCCGGCGCATCAGTCCGCACCCGGCTGAGCGCTTCTTTGCTATTGCTGGCGCGCACTACGTGATAGCCGCGCCCTTCCAGGGCCGGGGCCAGCGAGGAGGCAGGACGCGCGCCTTCGACGAGAAGAATGACTGCCGATGATGCCATGAATTGAGTGAAGTCGAATCGAAAAATACTGATAACGAACGCGCGGGCGCACATCGCACAGATGCGCGCCCCGCGCCGGAAAACACACTACGTGTCTGCTTCAGCGTTTCAACAGATGGGTGTGCAGCAAACCATCCAGGATGATGATGGCCGCGCACCCGAAGCAAAACGCGGTCAGCAGGAAATTGGGCAGGCCAAAATTCAACATGCCATCTGCGGCCCAGAAGGCCATGACCCCCAGGGTCAGACCCGCTCCGACGGCAAAGCCCAGAATGATCACGACAATGCGCTTGGCGGTCATAACAGTTTGTTCCCCTCCGCAGGATGGCGGGGATTGTAGTCTAAGCATGGGGAGTCGTCAAGTGAAAAAAAAAGATGCGACACACTTCTGACCAAGAATGTCACTTGTCGCGGGTGTTACCTATTCTTCATTGACATTGAGGCGCACTGGCGTGACGACAGGCGC
Source organism: uncultured Anaerolineae bacterium (assembly GCA_964398185.1). Taxonomy (GTDB): domain Bacteria; phylum Chloroflexota; class Anaerolineae; order Fen-1058; family Fen-1058; genus Fen-1058. The sequence goes on from CAYNML010000032.1 coordinate 44,979, forward strand.
AATCGAGAGCTGCGTGCGCAGCCGGCGGCGCAGAATGAGCAGCAGCGTGATCACTTCCACGGTGACGCCGATGGCGTTCGCCAAGGCGAGGCCGCCCACGCCCAGCACATCGCGCAGGAGAAAGCTGGCGGCAATGGCGACGATCATCGCGCCGACGGCGACGTACAACGGTGTCCAGGTATCTTGTTGAGCGTAGAAGGTGCGCGCGGTGACTTCCAGCATCGAATGACCGATCATGCCCAACGCATAGCCGTGCACCGCCCACGTGATCAACAGCGTCGCTTCCAGATCGGTGTCATACAGCACACGCACCCCCCACTGGCCGAAGAGCAGCAAGCCAATCGTCGCCGGAATCGTCAGGCCGAGAATGATCAGCAAGGTGGTGCGCAGCGTGCCGCGCAGCTGTGGAATCTGGCCGCGCGCGGCGAATTCGCTCAACGTAGGAAAAGCCGCCGTTGCAATCGCCGTGGCGATGAGCGTCTCCGGCAATTGCATCACGCGCCAGCCATAGTTAAGCGCCGTCACGCTGCCGGCCGACAGGGTCGATGCCAGACTGATCGTGATCACACCCGCCAACTGCACCGCGCCCAGCCCGATGATGCGCGGGATCATCAACCTGACCACGCGCCGCAGCTGCGCGTCGCGCCAGCCCAGCCGCGCAGCCCAGGTGGCGCGGTATTTGATCAGGCCGGGCACTTGGATGAGCAGATGCAGCACCGATCCGATCACCACGCCGATCGCCGCGCCCCACACCCCTAACGTCGGCGCGAGAAAGATCACACCTGCCAGAATGCCCAGGTTGTACATGATGGGCGCCAGCGCGGGCAGGAAGAAATGTTGATTGGCTTGCAGCGCGCTCATCACCACGCCGCTGACGGCAAAGATCATCGTGCCGAAGGCGATCAGGCGCATCAGGTTGGCGCACAGCTGCTGATACTCCGGCGCGAAGCCGCGCCCTACGGTGGCGCTCACTATCCAGGGCGCGAAAACGATGAGGACGCCCGATCCGATCGCGGCGGCGATCAAGGCGGTGTTGACGACGGACGAGAAGAGCCGCCACGCGCCCGATCGATCTTCGCGCGTCAAAAAGCCGGTGAACACGGGAATGAACGCTGAAGCCAGCGCGCCGCCCGCGATGAGGGTGAAGAGCAGATCGGGCAGGCCGAACGCCGCATAGTACGCATCGAGTTCGGGGCCGGGCTTGATGGTGCGCGCCAGGATCAGATCGTCGACGATGCCGGTGATCTTGCTGACCAGAAAGCCGGCGCCGACGATGAGGGCTGAGATGAGAATGTGGCGAGTGGATTTGGAGAGCATGGCTATCGTCATGCCCGAGTGCTTCGCCAAGCGCGCCCCCGCTTCGCGGACAGGGCGTGTCGGGCATCCAGGTTTCTGATTAGCCAAGTGCGCCAGTCAAACTGCTGGATTCCCGCCAACTGCTCGCGGGAATGACCCATCTGGCTGACAAACTTGGTTTACTGCAGCGCCTGCCTGGCCGGTTCAAAATTCGGATTGTATTTCAATGCCAGTTCAAACTGGCTGCGGGCCGCGTCGGAGTTGCCCAGCGCCTGCAGCGCCATGCCCTTGTAGTAAAACATCTCTTCGATGTTGGGCGTCACCTTGATCGTCGCATCGGCCAGCGCCAGCACGTCATTATAGCGGCCCGTGCGCAGGTAGGCATCGAACCAGCCGAATTGATACCACGTCATGCGCCACGGCAGACCCAACTGCCGCGCGTGATCGTAAGCGGCGGCAGCATTAGGCCAGTCTTGCAGCGCCACGTAACTGGTGCCCAGGTTGAACCACGCAAACGGATCGTCGGGATTGGCGGCCGCTTCCTGTTGAGCGGTAGTAAGCGCACCAGCCCACATCGCCGCGTCGTCGAGCTGATCGCCGAGCAGGGCCGTGACCTGCGCGGCCTGATCGTCGGGATAGATCGTCAGATAGGTGCGATTGAACTGCCGCCAGTATTGGTCGAATTGATCGTAGGGCACCGACTGATACGGCCCAAGATAGGAATCCATGGCGATGAATTCCTGCTTGAGATCGTTGAAGCCCACGATCAATTCGTAATGTCCCATCCAGCCGAGATCATCTTCCGGCTCGAAGCCTTTCTCGATCAGCACCGGCACGCCGACGCGCAGCATGGCCTTCACCATGTCCGGTGTGCCGTTCACCCGCTCGAGGGCGTTGAAGCCGACCGATCGCGCATACTCGACCATTTGATAGGGGCTGACGTTCTTATCTTCTTGGTCGGGTTTCAGGAATTTGGCGGCATCCACCTGCGATCCCTGCCAGCCGTGAAAGCCGAGGTTCATCGACAACGTCGCCGGGCCGCAGTTGTTCCACAATTGGTATTCCTGCTGTGCGCCGGTCAGCAGCACATTGATGCCGTCACTGGCGGCAGGGGTGCTGCGCGCTGCTTGCTTGGGACCAGGGGCGGCGACGCTGGGAATCACAATCGGGTCTTGAGACAAAACGGTTGGCGCGGGTGATGGGTCGATCGGCGCCGCAGTCGGATCGATTGGCGGGGTGGGCGACGGCACGATCTGCGTGGCCGTCGGCGACGGCGGCAGGGTGCGTGTCGCTTGCGGCGTCAGCAGCAGCGAGACGTTCTGCACCGGCGCGCTGGGCGTCGGCACGCCGTCGGGATGCGGGAACAACAAATTGCCAACGGCCTGGCGCACCGGCGCGGGCAGACGCAGCATCACGCGCGATTGTTCGCGGGGGGGCAGCACCTTCAGCACGATCAGGCCCGCCGCGCACAACATCAACACCACCACAAATCCGATGAGTGCCCAGCCGATCAATTGTCCTTTGGGGTTACGCATGGTTGACCTCGCGCGCCATTATACCGTGAGGCGCGCCGGATCGATCACTACCCTTGCCCTGCGTTTGCCTAACGATTGATCGATGCTGGTAAGATTGTTGCGTAATGCGTAATGCGTGAAAGTCATTAAGGGGGAGGTAGATATGAGACGGGGCTTGATGTTGGGAGCGGGTTGGCTTGCAGCGCTGATGGTGTTGGTGGGTTGGGGAGAGGTGACGCCGTTTGAGTCTCCGTTGATCGTGTCTGCTTTGACCCCGCGTGCTTACCTGCCGTTGATGGCCCGCGCGATCGGTCCCTGCGACCCGACGGGCGAGACGTACGGCACACTCGATCCGATCGATCCGGCGACGGGCGATATCTCGCTGCATCCCGATATGAATCTGGCGGTCCGCAATTATACCCCCACCACGGCGTATCTGGGGCTGGTCGATTACGGCGGCAACATCGATCCGATTGCACCGCAGCTGTACACGCTCTTCGCCGATCAACGCACCCCGACGTTCAACGCGGCCTATCAGGTCTATCGCTGGGATTGGGCCTGCAACTGCCGGGGCGGGCCGATTATGAAATGGGATGTGACGCTGCTGGGCATGGAGACCGCGCCCGGCGAAGTGATCCATCTGCCGGTGTCCGGCTACGATGTGGGCGGCGGTTACGGCGCGCTGGTCTTGTACGCCGAGCCGACGCGCCTGACGCTGAAGTACACCCGCGAAGACAACGTGGTCGCCGGTTACACGCTGCACCTCGAAAACATCTGCGTCGACGAGAATTTGCTGGCGTTGTATGAGCAGCTCAACGCCGCCGGCCGAGCCGAATTGCCCGCGCTGTTCCCGGGTCAACCGCTGGGTCGCGCACCCGGCACGGAGATCGATGCGGCGATTCGCGATGCGGGATCCTTCCTCGATCCGCGATCACGCAAAGACTGGTGGCAAGGGCGGTGACAATGATCAATTAACAATTAACAATTAACAATGAGCAATCTCGCACGGTGGTTGCGCGACGCGGTCATTCCCGCAGCCGTAAGCGGGAATCCAGAAGTATTGCCTGCAATGGTAGGGCAGTCGTCGATCAAGCGTGGAGGTTGTGACGGGTAGGAGGATGCGGACTCGCGTACAATGGCAACTGAATATCACATCCATAGGAGTTTTCCTTTGCTTTGCGGGTTCGTCATGCCCGAGCGCTGTAGTCGGGCATCCAGGCTCACTATTGACGTTTGATGTGGATGAGGCCGCTGGATTCCCGCCACAAACACACGGGAATGACGATGTGTCGTGGCGTCGTAAATCCACTTAGAAACCGCTTCAACGAGGTGCCTGATGCGACAAAGGTTGCTGGTGATGTTGCTGTTGGTGTTGCTGGCAGGTGTTGCGTGCAACTCGAAGCCCGTCATTCCGACGGTCTCACCGCTTAGCCCGCTGACTTCACCGTTGCTGACGGCGACTTCGCAACCGACGGCTGTGCCGACTCCGAAGGAAACGCCAAGCCCAACACCCTGGTCGACTTCAACCGCGACCGCATTGCCAACGCTTGCGCCAACGCCAGTGGGAATCGTTCCGCCGCCGGGGCTAATCTACAAAACGCGAGATGGAGTGTGGCGTGTAAATGCTGATGGTGAATCGGTGCGACTTCTCGATTTGGGCGCTGATCATATGAGCTTCGTATTATCGCCAGAAGGTGATCGTGTCCTGTATTGGGATTGGAATGAAGGCGATATCTGGCTGGGCGATCTCCGCACGGGTGAGACAAAGAACCTGACCAATACACCAACGCAATTTGAGTGCTGTCCTGAATGGTGGTTGAGTGCGGAGACTAGGATTCTCTTTGGTTCGCTGCCAATCAAAGATTGGGGCAACACTGTGCCCTCATTGTTATCAATGGAGCTTGATACTCGCGAAATTTTCATTATTGGCGATGGCGCATTTATCCCTCCTGCGGCGGTGTCGCCTGATGGTCAAACGGTTGCTTATTCGCGTGGCGGTCCGATGTTGTATCGAGCAGCGACCGGGGTGGAACCCTTTGAACTCGCAACCTATGGCATTACTCAGACCAAGGCTTGGAACATAGGCGGCCCTGCTTGGTCACCAGACGGAAAGTCGATTGCATGGACGGTCAGTAGCTTTAATGGCAACACACAGAAAATCGGTGCTGGTGTGTTCAATCTGCATGAGCGGAACTGGAGGCCATATCATCCTTACGAACCAGTCGGACGTGGCGGCCAAGGATATTCGAGCGTTATCTGGAGTCCGGATAGTGAATGGCTGGTAATGCGAGTTGATACACGGAATCCAGCGTCTGGAAAGGAAGAGGTGTCATACCAGGTCATTCGCATTGGCGGTGGCCCAAGCGAGGAGTATGCGGTTGATCCCGGCCCCTTTGTGTGGAGTCCCGACAGCAAGCACTTCATCTCGAATCACTCATTGATTGAAGTCGGCACGTGGCGCGCCCGGCCGCTTGCTTTGCCGTCCGATGCCGAAGTCGTCGCGTGGACCGATCCTCCCATACGGTAACCGATTCAATTACGTTTTACGCATCACGCTTCACGTGCGGTATAATCACGCCAGCCAGCGCATCGATCAGCGCGCTGGCCGCACACCCACCGCGGAGGACTACGATGCGCCAGGAAGTGTTGACGTGGACAGACGTGGATAAGTTGATCGGCGAACTGCTGCCGCAGATCAGCGGCACGTCGTTCGATTCGATGTTGATGATCACGCGCGGCGGGCTGGTGCCGGGCGGCATTCTGGCCGAGGCGCTGGACATCCGGCATGTGCTAACCGCTGCCGTGCGCTTCCCTGAAATGGAAGAGAAGATGCTGGCCTGGCCGACGTTCCTGCAATTCCCTGAAGACGAGCTGCTGCGCGGCCGGCGTGTGCTGATCGTGGACGATGTGTGGGGCAGTGCGCGCACTATCAACACCGTGCGCGGTCGTGTGGAAGCGGCGGGCGCATATCCTGCCGTGGTGGTGCTGCACTACAAACCCGCCGAATCGCTGTTCAAGACCAAGAAGCCGGACTTCTTCGCCGCGGTGACCGATGCCTTCATCGTCTATCCGTGGGAGACGCATCACAAGACGAATGATGTGCGCCTCGTAGAGCCGTTGCCGAGTTAAAAGCAGGGATCAGTTAATCGGGGATCAGGGATCAGGTAGTGCCCCGATCGACTGATCCCCGATCCCTAATCCCTGATCCCCGATCATCTTGTCACACTATTCTTTTCCTCGCGGCACTCACAGGCCGCTTTCACATCGGCGCCCTTCGCCAGCCGGCCATCGTATTCAGTCGCTTCACCGCTGACCTGCCAGCCGTCCAGCACGAACGGCAGCGTGCCACCCGCGGGAATCCATTCGCCATTGTAGCGCCGCGCGAGATGAACGTGCGTGGCAGTCGACACGCCGCCTTCGCAGCTGGGATGCCCGATGCGATCGCCGGTCTTTACTTTCGTGCCAACTGGTACGCGATCTTCTTCCGCCATGTGCATGTAAAGAATCGTCCAGCCTGTCTGCTCTAGACCGTCTTGATCAAGATCGACGACGACCTCGCCATTCTCACTGCGGATCACCAGCCCGTCCGAGATGGCCGTCACCCACCGATCGGACGTGAGACAACCGATGTCTACCTGATCGGGCACAAAGTCGATGGCTGCCCAACCCGATCCCGATCCCCAGCCGCCATGCGGTCCGCCGGAGAAATACCACGTCTCGCCCGTCGTCCACGGCAAAGTGAAATCGGGTTGTTGCAGATCGCCGGGCAGGATCGATCGGGCGTATGGCATTGGTTCGCCAAACCACTTCCGATAGGTTTTCAAGAAGCCATTGGGCGCGGCTTCCTTCAGCCATTGATCGTAAGTGCGATCGGCTGCCAGCATCGTCTGCAAGCCGACGGTGCCCGCATTCAACCCCGACGCAATCCGCGCGCGCGAATAATCCTGCAAACGCACCGTGCGCGCCCCGCGTGACTTCCAGCCATAGTAGCCGTCGTTCAGGCGATTGGCCGTGCGCCCCAGTTGCAGATATAAGCCCTGAAAGCCCGCATTGCGATAGCCCAGCGGATAAGCCTGTTGATCGGCGTTGGGTGTCTTGTTGCTCAGCCAGCCGCTGCGATATTCCAGCAGCGCCAGCAGCAAACGCGGATTGACGCTGAACTGCTGCGCCACGCGCTGCACGATCTGCGCGCCCGTCAACGTCACGCCGTCCACCTTTTCCGTGTACGTCTTCAAATACCCGTCGGTCTGATCGATGAAAGCCGCAATGTCAAAGTCGACCGTGCCGGGGCTATACACCAGTTCGCTGTCGGGAATTAACTTCGCGCTCGGCCCCACCCGATCGATCTTCAGCGGCACGTTGAGCGGATCGCCGGGATGGATCATCGCGAGCGTGGTCAGGCCGTTGGTCTGCGCGATTTCATCGGGCGTGGTGCCGAACTCGGCGGCGATGCCGAAAAAGGTGTCGCCGTTCTGCACGATGTACAACTCGGTGCCGGCGTCGTCCACCACGCGCGTGGGATCCGGTGTGGGCGTGTCGAACGGCGTCGGCGTGGGGCCTTGCGTCGCGGGCAGGGCGGTGCTTTTCAATTGAATGCCGGTGACGCTGGGGCGCGGCGTGATCGGTTGATTCGCGGCCGGCGGCTGCCCGCACGCCGACAGGATCAGCGCCAGTCCCAGCAGACCGGCGAGACTAGATTTTTTCATGAACGTCTCGTTACTTTGGGAATGATGACCAGCGCCAGGCCCACGGCCACGATGCCCAGCCCGCCGATGAACAACAACGCTGGCATATCGCCCGTCTCATTGGATGTTGCTTGCAGGGTAGCCGTTGGTTGAACGGTCGGTGAAGGCGCACGGGTCGATGTCGCAGTGGCAGTTACGGTAGGCGTGCGCGTCGTGGTGGCCGTGGATGTCGCCGCAGGCGTGCGCGTGCGTGTCGCGGTGGCAGTGGCGGTAACCGTGGGCGTTGCCGTCTGCGTGGGCCTCGGTGTTGCGGTGATCGTGACTGCTGCGGCAGCCGTGATCGTTCCGTCGGCTGGCGTCGCCGCGATCGTTACCGTGGCTTGCGCGGCGCTGGCTGATGGATTACTCGGCGCGTCGATCTGCGCCGACCCGATCGCGCCTTCCACGATCAGGCGCGGCGCGCCGCCGATGAGACAGCCGCCCGTGCACGCCGCCCCGGCGATCTCGATCTCGTACTGGCCATCGCGCGCAGTGATGGTCTGCTTGCGCCCGTTCCAATCAACCAACGTCGCAGTGGGCGTATGTGCGACCACGCTGATCTTCTGCGGCGACGGCTGCCGCGTCCACGCCACGGTGGTCCACCCGGTCTCGCCGCGCTTCACCGTCACGACGGCATACATGTCAGTGCGCTCGGTCAACGACGCTTCGGTGAACCCGGCCAGATAATTTGCGCCCACCTGAAACGCCGAGAACGCCGGACGGCGCGAGCCGTCTTCGCGCACCAGGCCGAACGGTTCGGGATTGGCGGCGCGATCGGCGGGCACATCCGCCATTTTGTAGATCGCCACGCGATTGGCTCCCGCGGCCAGCGCCATCGCCATCGATTGAATAATGAAGTGCGCCTGCTCGTCGAGCGTGATCGGGAACGTCGGGTTGGGCACGGGCCATGCCGGATCGGTGCTGGGCGCGGCGTTGGTCTCCGTTAACCAGATCGGTTTATCGAAACCGTGTTCGCGCATCTGCTGGTGATGCCACGCGATCAGATCGTAGATGTTGTCGGTGCGAAAATACAGGTTGGCCGACGCGACATCGAAGTAGTAATTGTGCTCCGCTGCGGCGCGATCCTTCTGCATCTCGTCGAGCAGCCGCTTGAAGAAGGGCGTGCGGCCATAGTTCACATCCCAGTAATACGTGAACGCGCTCAGGTGCACGGTGGCGTTGGGATTGGTTTGCTTGATGACGTTGTAAGCCACGCGCAGCAATTGCAAGAAGTCTTTCTCATCGCCGCCCCACGTCCGGCCGGGATAACTCGGTTCCCAGATGTCCGGCTCATTCCAGATGATCCAGTGATCGATTCGTCCCGCGTACTGGCTCACGATGCGGCGGATAAATGTCGCCCACACATTGTTGGGATCATCCTCGCGCAGATACAGGCCGCGCGGCACGCCGGGCACGTTACTGTCTTCCAGCGCCCACGGCGGCGTGTTGACGATCAAGCCCACCACCTGGCGGCCGTCGGCCAATTCTCGATTGAGCTGCTCGTCCGTAAAGAACGACGTGTTCCACTGGCCGCTGTCGTTGGGTTGCATATCGGCCCACGGAAAGCGCACGCGCGTCCAGCCCGCGCCGAGTTGAGTCGCGGCCTGCGGATTATCGAACGTATCGATCGCGCCGAAGCGTCTTTCCGAAATGGCGGCGGTGGCCAGCAGGGGCTGTAGCAGGCTGAGCGCAAAGGCCAGCAGCAAAGTAATGAGTAATGCGTAACGAGTAAAACGTAAATCTGTGTTCATCAATGTTCATCTGTGTCCCATGATAACGCGCGGCGATTGTAGCACAGGCCGCACAAACGAAAAACCCGCTCGCCGCGAGGGAGAACGGGTTTCGGAGATTTGCTCCGCGAAAGTTTTATTCTTCTGGCGTATAGGGTTCTTGTGATTCAGCCAGTGTGCGGGTAGATGCTTTGCTGGCCGGGCTGGCGAGCAGCCGTTCTTGCAGCCAAAGATTGGCGAGACTTTCCGTGCTGAGGCCGCGCGCAGTTGCGGCCATGCGCAGGCGTGTCAGTATTTCCGGATCGATGGCGAGATAGTGACGGCGTGAGCGCAAGTCGAATTCCATCGCTACTTCATGCGTTTGTGCGTCAAAATCGGTGGCGTCGTGTGTATCCCAAAATTCCGCCATTTCTTCCAACGTTCGCGCTTGCGAAAAGCTTGCTGGAGGGTTATTTTCTTCCATAGGTTCGTTTTTCTTTCTCGGTCATGTCTCGCGCGGTAATGACTAACCCAGCTGGCCCGGGCTTCAAGATAAAGTATACCGCAAGATAGCGACCGGCGTCCGACTGACCAAAAGCCGCGTACAAATCCTCATCAGGCCGATGGCCGCGCTCCATAAAACGAATGTGAGGCCGGCGCAGAAAGACCTCTTCCACTTCATCAGGGTAGACGCGATGCTTACGAGCGATCTTCTCTTCTACCTCTTCAAGCCAGATGAGGTCGTGTACGATCATCATGCTGCATTCCTGTTGACTACTTCCGCGTGCCTTTGGGTCCCCAATCGCCTTTGCCGGAATCGCGCGCCGCGCCGAGGAACCAGCCGATGACGACGAAGAACACGATGCCGCCGAGACCGATCAACGGTCCGTAGGCCGGCATGCCGGGCAGGCGCGTAATGATGAACAGGAAGATCAACCCAATCACCAGACCGCCGAGCGCCCACCACACCTTGTCGGGGATGTCTTTCAGCAGGCTGCGCCCGGTGACTTTGGCGCCCTGCCGCTTCTGGTAACTGATCTGCTCGTACTTGGCCTTCTTCTCGTTGGGGTCGTAGCGGGTGCGAATCTGCTGCTCGCGCAGCCGCTTCAGTCGTTCGAGCTCGTCGTTGCTGGTGGGCATGATCGACCTCCCGGGTGCGGATGTCCTCATTGTAGGCGGATTGCGGTCCGGGGTCAATCACAAAAAGAGACGCCCTTACGAGCGTCTCCGGACTTCGCGGTATTGAATTGTGCTGGCTCAAGCGCCGCTGGGCGCCAGTGTCTGGGCCAGCTGGAACTTGTTGCCTTCGTGATCGTAAGCCGTGGCGTAGATCACCATGTCGGGGATGGCGACCGCATCTTCCACCTTGACGCCGCGCTTCCGCAATTCTGCGACGGCGGCTACACAGTCGTCCACATCGAAGACGGGCACGGCTCCGCCGCGCGGCGGTGTTCCTTCGGTCCACACGCTGATGGCGAGCGTGCTGGTGTGATCCTGCCCGCCGAATTCGCACCAGCCCATTTCCGCACCGCCATCGAACGCGATGGGCAGCCCCAGCGTCTCGTGATAGAACGCTTTGGCGTTCGCGTAATCGGTGACGGGCACGGACACCACGCCGAGTCGTTTGAGCAATGACATGATCTGCCTCCCAGTTGAGATTTTCAGGTCTGGCTGTGACCTGTTAGCTGATTATACGATTAAATCCTGGCAGGAGTTCGATCTCCAGCGTCAGGTGAAGAAAATTTAGGCTGGTGTTCTATGAAAACCCCCGGAGGCTTCAAGCCTCCGGGAGGTTACGATACACTTCCAACGTCTCGCGCGCCATCTTATCCCAGCGAAACTTCGCCGCTTGTCGCAGCCCTCTGTCACGTAATGAGCTGCGCAGTTCGACGTCATCCAACGCGAGAGAGAGCAGCCTGATCCACGAACGCACATCATCGTGCCAGGCGTACAACGCGGCATCGCCGCCCACTTCGGGCAAGCTCGCCGCGTTGGAGGCAACGACGGGCGTGCCGCAGGCCATGGCTTCGAGGATGGGCAGGCCAAAGCCCTCGTACTTCGACGGCATGGCGAGCACGTTGGCAGTAGAGATCAGTGCGGGCAGATCGTCGTCGTCGATGAAGCCGGTGAAGGTCACGCGATCCTCCACGCCAAGTTCTTTCACCTGCGCCAGAATCGGATCGGTCAGCCAGCCGAGTTGGCCCGCGACGACGATGTGCTCCTTGGTCTGCGCGGCGACCTCGAACAGCAGCGGCAGATTCTTGCGCGGCTCGATAGTGCCGACGTGCAAAATGAAGCGATCGGGCAGGTGGTATTTCGCGCGGACGTGAGAGAGCCGATCGGGATTGGTGATGGGCGTGAACCTGGGCTCGACGCCTTCGTAGATGACGTGAATCTTGTCGGCCCGAATGCCGTACAGGTTGATCGCATCGCGCTTGCTGCATTCCGACACGGCGATGATGGCGTCGGCGGCCTTGAGGAAGCGCGGCATCATGGTCTTGAGGAAGGCGATGTTCAACGGCTTGTGCGAGTCGGGATCGAACTGGAAGATCAGATCATGCAGCGTGAAAACCGATCGGGTTGTCTTCAGCCGCGGCAGCAGGTGTTCCGTCGCGTGGAGGACATCGATGTCGCCAAACATGTGATCCATGCCGACGCCGGTGAAGTAAGCCAGCGCGGTCGTCAGGCGCCACGGTCGCACGGACAGGCGCGTGGTGATGCGCGGCAAGCGATCGATCGGCGGATCGAGGTGCGCCTCGCCGCGTTGATGATAAAACGCGGTGATGTCGCATCCCCCCACATCCACCAACCCCTTCACCAGCTCCTGCGCGTAACGGCCCAGCCCCGCACGGCGATGCACGGCGGCGGAGACATCGAGGCAGACGCGGAACGGAGATGGCGGAGTGATTGTTGACATGAATAGGGGGCGGACTTCCGTCAGCGGCCTGACTGGCGGAAGTCCGCATTGAAAGAAGTGGTTTACTTCAAAACCAACGGCAAGTACACGCGCTCGCCGACTTCCAGGTAAAACGTCAACGAATTACTGTCGTTCTTGTACACCACGAAGCCCAGGCGGTCGGCCGCGCTGGCATTTTCATAGACCAGTGTTTCGCCCTGGCCGCCACCGAAGCTGTCGACCGTCACGACGGCGTTGCTGCGGCCCTGATACCAGCTCGCCGAGGAGGCGTCGGAGTCGAACAGCTTGACGCCCACATCGGCGGTGCCGGACGTCGGCGCTACCTTGATGCGATGCGTCTGATTCGCCGCAAAGTCGATCTCCCACAGCTGCAGGACTTCATTGCCGCTCAGCGTGTAAGGACCGTAACGGCCCGGCGAGGTGAGCAGGCCGGTGGAGGTGGCAAACTCGATCGGGTAACTGCCGCTGCCGGTGACGGTGTACACTTCGGTGTAGTAGTTGTTGGCCGGCGCGTGATTGCCGTCGACCAGGATGAAATCCACATCGAGCGCGGTGGTGGAGTCTTCACGCAAGGTGTAGTCCGCCGGATCGCCAAAGGCCGAGCTGCTGTAGAAGGACATGTTGTAGTCGGCGCTGGCGGGTGAGCGAATGCCCACGGCGTTCCAGTCCGGTTCGGCGTCAAACACGAAGTAGTCGTGCGACAGCGGCGGCGTACCAAACACCAATTCACCGTAGGAAGTCAGCAGCCGGTAGCCCAGCCACCAGGCGATGCCCACATACTCTGTGGAACCGCTGAACGAATAATCATTCACGCGCAGCGAGTAGAAGTCGGTGGCCGGCGCGACGAACTCGACGATCTCCGAGCTGTTGGCAATCGTCGCAGACGACGTGATGTACGTGCCTGCCGAGTTGGTCACGCGCAGATCGATGTCGGCCTGCAGCGGGTCGGTGCTGTAGTCGGCGGCGGGGTTGGAATCCCAGGCGATGGCGGCGCGCACCACTTGACCCTGCGAAGCGTAGACGGTATACGTGACCGGCAACGTGCTGGCCGTGTAAGAACCCCAAGCCCACCAGCCTTCGTCCACCACGCGGAAGGCGGCGCGCATATCCACGCCGCCCGCGCCGTCCTTGTCGCTCAGGCGGCTGTCGCCTTCGATGTTGTTGAGCGCGGTGGCCATGATGATGGCCTTGACGGCTTCGGGCCGGATTTTCAGGTCGGTGCTGCGCTGCATCAGCAGGGCCGCTTCACCGGCCACCATGGGCGCGGCGTAGCTGGTGCCACTGCCCACATTGTCGATCCACGGCGTGGTTGTAATGGTGCTGGTGATGCTGGACCCGACGGCGGCGACTTCGGGTTTGTCGTTGCCGGTGCTGGGATCGATGTAGCTGGAGCAGCCGCTCATGGCGTCGTCGTCCCACGTCAGCGTATTCTGATCGGCATAGTTGCCCACGCTGATCATGTTGTAGCCGCGCGCCGGGCTGGTGACGCGCGCCGTGCCGCTGTTGCAGCCGTTGGCCTCATTGCCGGCCGCTACGGTGACCGTGCTCCACAAGTTGCGCACGATGTAATCCAAATGCCGATCGTGCACGTTCAAGTCGGTGTTGCCGGAATTTCCGCCCCAGCTGTTATTGATAACGTCGTTGTTTTGCGTGATGGCCGCCCAGTCCATCGCCGCGGACAGATTGGCGTCGCTGTAGTCGGTGGCGTTGGCGCTGAACAGGCTGACGCCCTGCGCGATGCCCTGCACGGTGGGATGCGTGCTGCCCACCATCCCCGTGGTGGCCGTGGCATGCTGGTCCACATTCGGATCGGCCGGCACGCGCGTGGTGCCCGCGATGTACGGATTGTTGAACTGCGCGCGGCTGTCTTCCAGAATGGCCACTTCGATGCCGTCGCCTTCAAAGCCCCACGCATCGACGATGTTGGCCTTTTGCGTGGGCTTGGCCGACTCCATGGCATCCTGATAGTCATTCGGGCCGTAGATCGCGTCGATGTCAGCGCGCTGCGCCAGCGCCAGAATTTCAGACTTGGGCAGCTCCACATAGATCAGCGGCGCGCCGGGACTGACATACTGGGGCGTGTAACCCTGCGCTTTCAATTCGGCCAGCAGGGGCGCTTGCGCGCGCTGCACCTGCTCGGCCAGATAATCCGCATTTTCACGGCGATAAAGATCGAGTTGTGCATCGGCGCCGCTGGGTGCGCTAATCGATTGGGCGGCCGCCGGTTCGCGGCTTTCTTCCTCCCGATCGGTTTTCCGCGCGACCCGGTCAGCGTTGGCTTCAACAGCGACTGCTTCGTAGCCGGTGTTCGGGGTGTGATTCAGCTCCGGTCGCTCGAGCGGCTGAATGTCGGCTTTCAGCCACAGGCCCACCACCAGCCGATCGGTTTCACGCAGCCCTTGCAGCTGCTGATACAAAGCGGGCTGCAACCGATCGTAGCGGGCGGTGTATTCGGTCCGCCACCGATCGCGCGCTTCGTCCGGTGTAAGGCGCGCGCCGTCGGCGTCCTGCGCCACGCCGTAGACTTCGCCGCTGATCAGGTCCAGCACTTTGGCGATGTGGATCTGCTTGCCAGTGAGCGGCAGGGTCAGGGTCGATAGATCGGCGAGGCGCAGTTGAGCGATCGGGCGGTGGAAGGCCTGCGCCGCCTGATCGATCAGGCGCGCTTCCAGCGGTCTTTCCGCGCGGGCCAGCAGGCTGAATGACAATATCACGGTGAACACGATCGCCGTCAATAGCAAGGTGCGAATATGACGCTTAACCATGGGGCAGTCTCCTTAAAACAAACTTGGCCTGGGTGTCAGGGTGTCGTGAATTGGCCGCGGCTCAGTTCCACGCCGCGGTCATCGATGATCGTATACACGCGGGCGGCAGACAGGGTATCAGATGGAATGGTTGCTATGGCAAAGGGCAGGGTGGTCGCCGGCTCGACGATGTCATCCGCGCTCGGCGCAGTTTGTTCCACGGTAATGATCAGCCGATCGGCTTGCCGCGTGGCCTCGCGCACACTGACCTGATAGCCGCTGCTGCCTTTGACGCCTGCAAAGGCTACGATGACGATCTGGCCGGCGGCGCTGGCTTCGCGTCCGGCTTGCAGGGCGGCTTCCGGTATCTGGCCGTTGAGGTTGTCCCACTCTTTGGGATCGGTGACGATGGTGTAGACAGGTTGTGCGGGCATATCGCCCAGCGGCGCGGCTTGCAGCAGCAGCGTGACGGGCAGCGTGGGACTAGCGGGCGTGGGCGGCAGGGCCGCCGGTGGCGCAGCACTGGCCGTGAGCGGCGGCGTGGGGGTGATGACGCCGATCGGCGCAAGCGGGGCGCAGGCGGTCAACCCCGCTGCGATCGGCGCCAGCAGCACGCCCAGCCAGCGGCGCGATCTCCACCATGACAGCTGCAACACTGTACTTCACCTCCTCCCAGGTGCGGTGGTGAAATCACCTGCCACTATTATAAACGCAAACGCGAGCGCCGTTGTTCCAGCGGGGACAGCGGGCTGTCTGCCCGCGAATGGGGCAAGGTAAGCCGTTATGCTCCGCCGCTGTCGCGATGCACGATGTGCACCGTCGAAGCGGGCAGGTTCTTCAAGCCCGCGCGCAGGAAGGTGGGATACAAAACCAGATCTTCCAGCGCAGCGACCGGGTGCCACTCGAAGTACACAGGCATGTCGCCCTCGTGCCCCAAGAATGAAGGCTGATCGCGCAGCGGCGAATCGGCGGGCAGGTGCATCAGGAAGTAGAAACCGATCTCGTGAAATGAGCGGGGCCCGTATTCAAAGAAGTTTTCGGCGATCCACACCAGCCGTTCCACCTCCACATCTTCGTTGATTTCTTCGCGCATTTCGCGGCGCAGCGTTTCCGCGGCGGTTTC
>CAYNML010000033.1:0-25653 GCA_964398185.1 uncultured Anaerolineae bacterium
TAGCAGCGTCCTCTTACGATGGAATTGTACGCCTCTGGGATGTTGCGACAGGTCGAAAGCTGCATGATTTGAGTGGCCACACCTGGTGGGTCTATAGCGTGGCGTTTTCACCAGATGGCAAGTTATTAGTCTCTGGTTCACGCGATCAGACGATACGGTTGTGGAATGTCGCTACAGGCAAGGAACTTAAAGTTCTCGAAGGGCATACTAACGGTGTGACGGGACTTGCCTTTTTGCCAGACAGTACTTATCTCATCTCAGGGTCAGATGACGGAAGCATGCGAGTGTGGGGCATTCCGGCAGAAACGCCGCAGAAGTAAGCTCTCACACGCGATCTCTTTTCGTTCTGCTCCAGCGCGTACATAGGCATCCACATGCTCGCGTTACTATTCCCGATTAGATATATCGAACGAGATAAATGGGAGTCTGTTCATGTCACAGAGCAAAGTCGTGTTGATCACCGGCGCGTCCTCTGGCATCGGATTGGTCACGGCGCGTTATCTGGCGCAGCAAGGCCATCACGTCTATGGCACCAGTCGCAGGCCGACGGCACAAGCCGACGGCTTCAGGCTGCTGCCGCTGGATGTGCGCTCGATTGAATCTATCCAGGCTTGTGCAAACACCGTCATCGCGAAAGCAGGACGTCTCGACGTGCTCATCAACAACGCCGGGTTCATCGGCCCGGGCGCGGCCAGTGAGGAACTGTCGCTCGATCAGATCAAAGCGTTGTTTGACACTAACTTCTTCGGCGTCGTGCAGATGGTCAACGCGGTGCTGCCCATCATGCGTCAACAGGGCGTCGGGCAGATCATCAATCTCAGTTCGGCGGCCGGCCTGCTGACGACGCCGCCTTTCTTCAGCATGTACTCCGCCAGCAAGCACGCGCTGGAGGCCTACACCGAAGGTCTGCGTTACGAAGTGCGGCCTTTCCACATTCGCGTCTCGCTGGTCGAACCCGGCTATTTTCGGACGCCAATTTCACAGACGATCGAGCTGCCCGATCGGGCGGTGGAAGTCTACGCCGCGCGCCGTCAACAAGCCGTCACGCTCGATCGGCTGAGCATCCAACAGGGACGTGATCCGATCATCATCGCGCGGCTCATCGAGCGGATCGTTTACAGCCGATCGCCGCGCCTACGCTATGTCGTCGGACTTGACGCGCAGGTGATGACGATTGCGCAGCGCTTGCTGCCGTTTGCGCTGGTGGAGCACTTCATCGAGTGGCTGTTCCTGCATGGCGCAGAACAGCAACCTAACACATCCCTCACCGGGCTGCGCCGTCTGTTTCTCGACAGCCGCACAGCCGATGCGGCGTGGCGGCAAACGTGGCTGGCCGTAGCGCTGGGAGCATTCGCCGCCGTAATCTTTGGCTTGCGGCGCAATCGACAGTGAATAGGGCGCGACCAAAATTGGTTGGTCGCGCCACTGGCTCAATGCGCCCAACGCGTTGAATGAATTCAACGGCTGCCAATGAAAAACATGCTAAAGCATGTTGGGGCTGCGCCTGCGCTCCAATCCGTTTCAACGGATTTGGGTTATCACACATCGAATTCATTCGATGAGATGTGGCGTCAGCCCACTTGGGTCACACCCCAATCAATATGCGTGATCTCTTCCTGCTCGATCCCGACGTGGTCTTTCTCAATCACGGCTCGTTCGGCGCGTGCCCGCGTCCGGTGTTCGACGAGTATCAACGCTGGCAGCGCGAACTGGAACGGCAGCCGGTGGAGTTTCTGGGGCGTCGCTTTGCCGGGTTAATGCAACAAGCCCGATCGGCTTTGGGCGGCTATCTCGGCGCTGACGCTGACGATCTGGTGTATGTGACCAACGCCACAGTGGGCTTGAACATCCTCGCCCGATCGCTCGATCTGCGTCCCGGCGATGAAGTGCTCTCGACCGATCACGAATACGGCGCGCTCGATCGGACGTGGCGCTTTCTGTGCGCAAAGCATGACGCGAAGTACATTCGACAGCCTGTGCCCGTCCCGATCGAATCTGCCGGCGATGTTGTCGAAGCAATCTGGTCGGGTGTCACCGATCGCACGCGCGTGTTGTTCATCAGCCACATCACCTCTCCCACGGCGATCACATTTCCCATCAAGCCGTTGATCGATCGGGCGCGCGAGCACAGCATCATTTCGATCATCGATGGCGCGCACGCGCCGGGGCAGATCGATCTGAATTTGCGCGAACTGGGCGCGGACTTCTACAGCGGCAACTTGCACAAGTGGCTGATGTCGCCCAAAGGCTCCGCGTTCTTGTATGCGCGCAAAGAGATGCAGCATCTCGTCGAGCCGCTGGTGGTCAGTTGGGGCTGGGAAGCGGAGAAGCCGGGATCATCACGGTTTATCGACGAGCAGGAATGGCAGGGCACGCGCGACATTGCCGCGTTTCTCAGCGTCCCGGCGGCGATCCAGTTCCAACGCGATCACGACTGGCCGCACGTGCGCCATGAGTGTCACGAACTGGCGCGCTATGCACGTCAGCAAGTCAGCAATCTAGTCAACCTGCCGCCGCTCACGCCTGACGATGTGCAGTGGTTCGCGCAGATGGCCGCCCTGCCGCTGCCGCCGTGCGATCTCGATGCGTTGAAGCGTCGGCTGTACGATGAGTATCGCATCGAGATTCCCGTCATCCGCTGGAACGATCGCTGCTTCGTGCGGATTTCGATTCAGGGCTACAATACGCGCGCGGAGGTGGATGCGCTCGTGGCTGCCTTGCGAGCCTTGCTGAGCTAGCCACCACATAAGGCCAACACCTACCGATACCTTGCTCGCCACCTCGCCCAATGGTACGTTGTTACAACAAACCCATGTGGCCGCGATAATGGTCTGGGACAAGCCACGCTCAACTGGCCGGTTACTGAACACGGCGTCACGGACAATCCCCTCCGCCCTCGCCCTCCTTGCGCGATTACGACGCAGCCAATGCCTTCTTCAGGGAAGCGCTGCAATCTGTTTATGCACACAATTCATACCGCGCCGCCCGCGCGGCTGTGTTACACTTGCCGACAAGCAGCCACCTCGCTGCTGAAAGAGCCAGGGGAAGTATTTCCCAAGCATTGAAGCACTGTCACAACCGCTTGCACGTTTGCCACTGCCGTATGCGCGCCAGTGGCGTCTGCTATGTGCAGCCGATTGGTCGGTGAGCGCCCAGCCAGCGCCACAGCAGAACTCATTGGGGAGGGACCGCATGTCTACGAAGTCGAAAATCGTCACGTCTGTCGTCGTACTCATTGTGATTATGGCCGGAGTGCTTAATCTCGCTCCGGCAGTGCGGGCGGCGCCGCACGCCGCCAATAGCGCCGCCCCCGTGACCATCACCGTCAACACCCTGCAAGATGTGATCAATCCCAGCGACAGCAAGTGCTCGCTGCGTGAAGCGCTGCAGCGCGCCGCCGATAACGCCGCGAGCAGCCTGCCCAACGATTGTCCCGCCAGCCCCGGCGGCTTCACCACCATCAAGTTCAGCGTTAGCGGTGTCATCGTCATCAGCAACGCCGTCGACGGCGGCCAGCTGCCCAACATCGTCAACACGGTCACGCTGCAAGGACCAATCACGCTCGACATGAGCCAGGCCAATCAGATCGTGCTGGACGTGGAAAGCAATGGCCGCCTGAATTTGATCAACCTGACGATCAAGAACGCCAAGACCACGGCGCTCGACACGCGCGGCGAGGTCAACATCGCCAACGTGACGTTCGAGAACAACAGCGCAGGCGGCGCGGGCGGCGGCGCTATTCGCAACGACGGCAAGGCCGTCATCGCCGGGAGCAAGTTCATCAACAATCGCGCCGTGAGCGCCGGGATGGAAGGCGGCGCGATCCGCACCACGTGGGACTTATCGTGCTCAGGCTGCACGTTCACCGGCAACACCGCCGACAAAAACGGCGGCGCCATCGCGTTGAAGGGCGGCCGGCTGGCGATTGCCGACAGCACCTTCAGCGGCAACGTCGTGAAAGGCAGTCTGTTGCCCAGCGCCCTGGGCGAAGGCGGCGGCGCGATCTACACCAGCGCGTCGAGCAACACCTACCCGATGACGATCAAACGCTCCACGTTCTCCGGCAACTACGCCACCGAAGGCGTAGGCGGCGCCATCTTCCACAACGCCAACGTCGATCTCACCATCACCGATTCGTCGTTTCAAGGCAACGGCGTCGGCTCGCCGACCGGGTCGGGCAGCGGCGGCGCCATTCGCAACATCAGCCCCCTGATCATCAAGCGCAGCATGTTCATCGCCAACAGCGCCATCGGCGACGGCGGCGCGATCTCCAATGATTATTACGGCACGCTGACCCTGCGCCTGGTCGGCTTTGTGGGCAACAACGCCAGCGGCAAAGGCGGCGCCATCGCCAACCTCAACGGCAGCAGCAGCGACGCCACCATCAGCGTCATCGGCGCAGCGCTCACCGGCAACATCGCCAGCGATAAAGGCGGCGGCATCTACAATCACGATTCGAAATACGATAAAGCGGAGTTTCGCCTGTCGGTGTGGGCCGGCAACCTGCCGCAGAACTGCCGCGATCAAAACTCCCTCGACGACAAGCTGCCCGATCCGTTGGAGGCCATCCCGCCCATCGACAGCAAGGGACAGAACTCGTTCAGCGATGACACCTGCGAAGACGACGATCCCGATCCGACCGATCAGCACAATGTCGATCCCAAGCTCGATCCGCCTGCGCCCAACGGCGGCTTGATTTCCGGCCTGCTGACGCAGAAGCCCCAGCCCGATAGCCCGCTGGTCGATGCGATCGATCCGGCGGCTTATCCGACCAGCGATCCCGACGTAGGCGATCAGGACGTGCGCGGCCTGCCGCGGCCGATGAATGGCGACGGGATCGGTCTGCCGTTGTTCGATATCGGGCCGTTTGAGTTGGATGATGCGTCGCCCGAGTTCAGTTCGCTGCCGGCGGCTCCCGGCCCGATCAATCTCGGCGCCTTCCAGGTGGGCAACACGTACACCAAGACCGATGCGCTGAAAGTCTACAACGGCGGCGCAGCTGATCTCACCATCAGCAACGTGGCGCTTAGCGGGGCCAACGCGGCAGACTTCAAGATCAGCGGGATGGTCACCACGCTGGGGTACCTGGGCAGTGATAACGTGGAGATTAGCTGCACACCCGGCGGCAGCGGCCAGCGCACCGCGACGCTATCTTTCAACACGAATGATCCCGACAAGCCCAGCGTGAGTTTCACTCTGCAATGCACCGGCCAGGCGTTAGCGGCGGCCGGCTTCGGCTCCACACCCAACCGGCCCGGCCCCATCCAGACCAGCACGGTCGTGGGCGCGGCCAAACCCTTTACGCTGACTGTGAAAGAGACGGGCAACGCGCAGCTGGTGCTGAGCGGCTTTTCGCTCGTCAGTTTACCGCCCGGTGCGATCACCATGCCAGCACTCGTTACGGTGGTCATCAACGACGGCGGCGCGGCCAAGGGCATCGGCCTGGAATGCGCGGGTGATTCGATCGGGTTGGCCACCGGCACGCTGAGCTTCTCCACCAACGATCCGGCCAATCCCTCCGTCTCGTTCAACGTCAACTGCACGGTGGTCAAAGCCGCGGAGATGTTCTTCCCCATGCACAGCAGCACGACGACGGGGCTGGGCGCCACCGCCGGACCGATGGCATCGCCGTTTCGCCGGACGGCCAGCAGGTATATGCCGCCGATGCAGGCGATAGCGCCATCGTCGCGTATGCGGTCAATCCCGATTACACGCTGACGCACATCGACACCTACCTCAGCAGTGATTTGGCGGCGGGCAATCAATTCGCGACGCCGTATCAAGTCTACGTCAGCCCCGACGGAATGAACGTGTACGTGACCGGCAACAGCGGTGATTCGATTGCGACCTATGCGCGCACTGCCGACACGGGCGCGCTGACGTATTTGAGCACCGCCAGAAACGGCGACAATTACGGCTGCCTGCCCCTGCCCTGCGATGGTGCGGTGGCCGGGCTTGACGGCGCGTATGGCATCGCCCTCAGCCCCGATGGAAAGTATGCTTACGTCAGCGGTGTGACAGACGATTCGGTGGTGGTGCTCGCGCGCAACAAGACCACTGGTGATCTGGTCGATTTCTTTGGCGGCCCCATGTTCCGGCAGCAGTTCACGAATCCCAACTTGAATGGCGCGTATGGCCTGGCCGTCAGCCCCGACGGCAAGAATGTGTACGTCACCGGCTATTCATCCGATTCACTGCTCACCTTGAAGCGTGATGCCAGCACCGGCCAGGTGTCCTTCGC
Source organism: uncultured Anaerolineae bacterium (assembly GCA_964398185.1). Classification (GTDB taxonomy): domain Bacteria; phylum Chloroflexota; class Anaerolineae; order Fen-1058; family Fen-1058; genus Fen-1058. The sequence continues at coordinate 6,242 of CAYNML010000033.1, forward strand.
GCAGGTGCTGTCCACGACCACGACTTCGGGTCTCAACGGTGTGTTCCGCGTCATCGTCAGCCCCGACGGACGCTTCGTCTACACGGCCGCCTACGACGGCGATGCCACTTGCGCCTTCGAACGCAGCGCCAGCGACGGCGCCTTGACGTTCCTGGCCTGCCGCGCCGGGATCCTGTATCACGACGCGGCCAGCGATCTGACACTGATGCCCGACGGCAAGCGCCTGATCGTTTCGGGCTACAGTTCCGACAGCGTCACCGTATATGATCGCGATCCGCAGACCGGGTTGATCACTTACGCCGATGCGATCGTGAAGAACGGTCTGCCCTCGCTCGACGGGGCGCGCGGCGTGGTGGCGCATCCGTCCGGCAAGGCCGTCTATGCCACGGGCTTTCTGGACGATGCGGTGGTAACGCTGCTGGTGCGCAATCCCAAGCCGGTGCTCACGTCCCTGTCGCCCGCCTCGCGCGTGGTGGGATCGGGCGCGTTCACGCTCACCGTCAACGGCGCAGACTTCTCGCCCAATTCGGTGGTGCGTTTCAACGGAGCGAACCGGCCGACGATCTTCTTGAACGAGACGCAGCTGCTGGCGAAGTTGACGTCCGGTGATGTGGCGGCGATCGGGAGTGCCGTGATCTCGGTCAACACGCCCACGCCCGGCGGCGGCAACAGCGAAGTCAAATCGTTCAACGTGCTGGCGGCGGGCGCGCTGCCCATTCCCTCGATCAGCCAGATCAACACCACCGGCGCCCTGGCGGGCAGCGGGCCGATTACGGTGGAAGTCCAGGGCGATAACTTTGCGGCCAATACGCTGGTGTTGTTCAACGGCCAGCCGCGCGCCACCACGTTTGTCAACAGCCAGGTGCTGCGGGCGCAGCTGCTGGCCGCCGATGTGGCCCAGGTCGGCCTCGGCGCAATCACCGTGCAGAACAGTACGCTGTTGAATGCGCTCGACGCGCCCAGCGCGCCCGATGCCACGTCGCAGTCCGGCCCTGTACCGATCAATGTACTCGTGCCCAGTTACAATCCGCCGCCCGGCATCACGTCGATCAGTCCAGCCAGCGGGCGCGCATTGGATGTGACGCCCGTGGCGCAGATCCTGGTGACCATCAACGGCACGAACTTCCTGCCGGAATCGCGCGTGCTGTGGAATGAGGTGGAGTACCCGACGTTGTACGTCAACAACACGACGCTCAAGTTGTTTATCAGCGCGGGTGATCTGATCGTGCCCGGTACGGCGAGTGTGAAAGTCGTCAATCCCGCGCCCGGCGGCGGCGAGTCCAACGTGCAGACTTTTACTATTCTCGATCCGGTCATCCCCCAGCGCGTGTATCTGCCATCTACCATCAAGTAAGCGGCGCACGGACGCCACAAGCAAAACCGGGTATCTCGTGAAGGCGAGATACCCGGTGGCATGTGATCGCCCGCCGCTCAATCTTCAGAGTTGTTGCTCGGGTTCCGGGAAATGATGTTGATCTTCAGCCACGGCATGACCTGTTCCACGATCAGCAAGGTGTAAGCCCGCGCGCCCGCAGTCCCGATGTGAATGCCATCCTTGCCAAAGTACTCCGGATGAGCAAGGCCGATGCTGCGCCAGTCGATCAGCACGGCATTGGGGTAACGGCGCACCGTGTCGGTGATGATGAGGTTGTTGGCCTCTTCCCAGCGGCGCGGCTCCTTCAAATTGAAGACGATCACGCGCGGCACATCCTTGACCAACTGCAGCAGTTCGTCGAACTGGCCGGGCTTGATGAAGCCGTTGTCGCCTATGTGGATGACGACGAATTGATCGGACGGCGACGTCTGGCGCCGCTGGCGCAGAATGTCGATCGCCGCACCCATGTGGCGGCTGACTTTGGCATCGACGGTGAGACCCGGCATCACGCGCTGCATCTCGCGGGCCGCGCCCAGCATCACCGAATCGCCCACGGCAAAGCCGCGCACCGCGGGCAGCGTGGGAATCAGCGTTTGCGTGGGTGTCCGCGTGCGCGTCGGCGTGCGCGTAATCGTTGGGGTGCGGGTGTTGGTCGGCGTGCGCGTAATCGTCGGCGTGCGGGTGACGGTGGGCGTCCGCGTGTCGGTGGGTGTGCGCGTGTTGGTGGGGGTACGCGTGTCAGTGGGCGTGCGCGTCGCCTGAGGCGTCAGGGCCGCCGTCGAGGATGAGTGAACGATCGGTTGGGGAACCAGCGCCCAGCCGACGATCAACACCACACCCGCTATCAGCAACCACTGCCATCTGCGCTTCAACACAATCGACCTCACGCCCATTTTACCAGACCTAATCCTACTCCGGGCGTGATGGTACCCCGACGACGCGACGCGGGGTAGTTGAAGAATCGCGGTTTCTTTGCTATAATCCCGCGCGCACGGAGAGGTGCCAGAGTGGTTGATCGGGGCGGTCTCGAAAACCGTTGTGGCTCTTTTGGGTCACCCAGGGTTCGAATCCCTGCCTCTCCGCCAGAGCGAGGGCAAGTCAACGACTTGCCCTCGTCGTTTTGTGGCACAATTATCTCAGCCCCTGGACGAGGAGTTGTCATGTTGCAACTTGATCAGTTCCGCGCGCAGAAAGATGATTTCTTTGTGCACGATTGGCAATCGCCGTTGGAAGCCGATCAACGCCGGGACTTTGCCGGCTTGCAGTATTATCCGGAGAATGCCGCGCTGCGCTTCACCCTCCCGATCGAGCCACTCCCCGATCAAGTGATCGTGACGCTGCAGACCAGCACCGGCAGCGTGCGCGAGTACGTACAGTACGGGCAGTTCTCGTTCGAGGTGAAGGGTGAAGTCGCCACGCTGCACGTCTATCAGGACCTTGACGGTGATTACTTCTTCCTGCCGTTCGTCGATGCCACTGCGCCGGAAGAAACGTATGGCGCGGGCCGCTATCTCGATCTGGAGCAGAACGCCGACGGCACGTTCACGATTGACTTCAACTATGCTTACAATCCGTATTGCGCGTATTCCGACAAGTGGTCGTGCCCCCTGCCGCCGCACGAGAATCGCTTGAAGGTGCGCATTGAAGCGGGTGAGAAGAAGTTCAAGGCCGAATGAATTCGGCGAGATTTCAAGCCCGATTTATCGGGCGCCGCCGTGCAGCCCGGCGATTGATCGTCGGGGCGTTGGCGTGAGACGGTGTTTGCGATAAGGTCTAGTGGAGAAACCGCGCGTGAAGTTAGGGACGGCGCTGTGCAGGACGGCAGCTCCGCGAGTCGCCCTGATGGCAGCGGCGCACGTGGCAATCGCGCAGGCGTCCCTGGTTAACCAGCACAGCGGTGAACCGCACCGACCTCGGCAGGCAGCCCCACTTTGGCAGAATCGCCTGTCCAGCGGGCGAGCGCACATCGTCCACAGTCAACAAATGGGGCGTGCCTGAGCGAGGGGGCGATTGTCAGCCGCCAGTGGTCAGCTGATCCAGCGAGAAGGGCTGGCCGTGCCCCGGATAGATCGCCGTGGCCTTCAGGCTTTTCAACTTTTCCACGCTGGCCTGCGCTGCGGCGCGATCGTCCATGATGGCGTTGAGCGCCGGCTGCCTGGTGTTCTCCAGCAGATCGCCCGCGAAGCAAGCGCCGTCGGAGGTGAGCAGGCCGATCGAGCCGCGCGAATGGCCGGGCAGTGAAATCACTCGGGCGGCAAGGCCGTAGCTCGAAAGATCAAACTCTTCAGTCAATTGCAGATCGGGCGTCGCCTGCTGCGCCTTGCCAAAACGGAACATGGCGGGCGCTAACGCTTTGAAGATGGGATTGCCGTGGCTGCGGCTGGCAAACATATCGCCGCGCGCCAGCATGTCGCGGTCGGCGGGGTGCATGGCGAGCGGCGCGTTGAACTTCTGCCGCAGATAAGCCGCGTTGCCCGTGTGATCGAAATCGCCGTGAGTCAGCACAATCAATTGCAGATTGCCCGGCTGGCAGCCCGCTTTGAGCAGCGCCTGTTCGAGCGCGGCGCGTTGATTCGAACTCCCCGTATCGATCAAAATATGTCCCTGCGCCGTTTTGACCAGGTAACAATTCACGCGGCCCAGGCGAAACGGCAGCGCCAGGGTAATGGTGGTAATTTCAGGCGGCATGGTATCTCTCCGGCTCAATTTGAACAGTTGACAGACAGAATCACGAAGCCCAGGCCGTGCAGATGCCGCAGCAATCCGATCAAGCCGGCTTGATCCGTGGTGACAGTCAAGCAAGTTGCAGCCGGATCGGTGTTGACCAGCGTCAGCAGCAGCGGGCTGCGGGTATTGATTTCATCGGCGGCAACCTGTCCGCGCAATTGGATGCGGTAAGTGCAGGAATCGTCCATGTCGATCATCTCCGGGTTGCGATCCGGCGCGCGCTACAACAATTCCGGCGCCAGCAAAACAATATTGCCAACGGCCTGGCCGCTCTCCAACAGTGCATTGGCCTGAGCGGCTTCCACGAGGGGAAACTTCTGGGCGATGACGGGCTTGATCTGGCCGGCTTGCAGCAATTGAAACAGCGTGGCCCAGTCTTCCAAGAACGGCCGTTTGTCACCCACAAAATAGAACGACGTGCCATACAACTTGACCGACCGGCCAGTGGGCAGCAGCTTGACCTTGATGACGGTCGCCAGAATGCGCAGCAGCGTGGCAAACCCGTCCGGCTCGCCAAAGCCGACAAAGGCGCCGCCGCGCCGCAACAACGGCAGGCCGCGCCGAAGATAATCCGGGCGCATCATCCCGTCCAGCACGGCGTCCAGACCACCGGGTTCTGCCTGGCGGATCACTTCGACAAAATCCTGCGTGTGATAGTCGATGGGCGTCGCGCCATACGCCAGCAGGATGTCATGTTTGCGGCGCGAGGCCATGGCGTACATTTTCAGTTGCGCCAGTTGGCCCAGCTGCAGCAGCGCCGTGCCAATTCCGCCGCTGGCGCCGATGATGAGCACCTTAGCCCCGGCCTTCACTTTGGCCGATCGATGAAGCACCTGATAAGCGACGATGTAGTTCAAGATGAGGGTCACAGCTTCGGCGGGATCCACCGTGGCGGGGACAGGGATCAGCCGATTGCTCTTCCAGTACAGGTATTCAGTGTAGCCGCCGACCACCGTCAAGACACCAACCCGATCGCCCACCGCCACCCCGCCGACCCCGGCCCCCACCTCATCCACCACGCCGATGACGGCATAGCCCGGCACAAACGGCGGCTTGTAGCCCAGCGGCGTGCCGGCATACAGCGCCTCGCCGGTGCGGACGGAGACATCGGGCCGGCACACGGCCGCCGCCAGGACTTTGAGCCGCACCTCGCCCGCCGCCGGAGCGCGCAGATCGCTCTCAATCACCTGCAAGACTTCCGGGCCGCCATAGCGCGTAACGCTGACGCTGTGATATTTCATGCCGCATCTCTCCCGTGATTTTACGCTCGGCTGACGATCAACGAGTACAACGTCAGGGCCACGGCGACGACCACCAGCCACGGCGCAACGCGATGCACGATCAAGATCGCCGCGCTTTCTGGCCGGCCGATGCTCAACAACGCGCCGGACACAAACAGCGCCGCACACAACAAGCCAGTCGCCACGACCGCGATCAAGGTGATCGACCCGGGCGTGACAGCGGCGCGCGCCTGATAGACCGTGATGGCCGTAACGATGACTGCGCCCAACGCAATGAGCTTGTGGCTGTTGAACAGCAGGGCAGAATAGGGTTTCCCGGCATGGCTCAACCAGAAGCCGAAAGCAAGCGTCAAGAGGAAGAGCACGGCGATGACGACGATTCTGGATACACTGGCATTCATGTCAAAGCTTCCTGATGTGATGTTGCGCACAGGATACGCCATTACGCCTGAAATGTCAGTGTCCCAAGGCCGTGTCTTGTGGATGTCACTGCCAGAGACTGAGGTGTACCAAAGTACACCTGCAGCGCATTAGCCAGGCAAATTACGTGTCAGAGGGGAGCAAGCCCAGTTGCCGCGCGCGCGCCACCGCCTGGGTGCGGCGGCTGACGTTCAGCTTGCCGTAGATGTTGCCAGTGTGCTTCTTGACCGCGCGCACCGTAATGACCAACTTGTCCGCAATGGCTTGATTGGAATCACCCGCGGCGATGAGCCGCAGGACTTCCAGTTCGCGCGGCGTCAACGGCTCGACCAGAATTTCTGATTTTCGATTTTTGACCCCTGCACTTGCAGCGTAGCGCAGCGCAGGTGCAAGTGTTTCCGATTGAAGCCTGGCTGGCCGTGCGAAAGCGGCCAAGAGTTTATCTACATACTCGATCGATGGGTGACTTCCAACGTGCTTTGACTTTTCAATCTGCGATCTGCAATCTGCAATCAACAACCGCAGCGTTTCGCCTTCGTCGACGAACGCGTTGATGAATCCCTCCGGCTCAGCCAGCTGCATGGCCCGGTCAATGTCGGCCAGCCCGGCTTGTGCGTCGCCGAGCGCCGTGTGCAGCTGAGCCCGCAGCACCAGCGCTTCCAGCGCCAGCGGCAGATAGTGCCCGCGCAGCGCGCCAGTGATGAGCTGCCCGGCCAGTTCGATCCCGCGCGGCGCCGCGTTCAACTCGCGCTTGATCCGCGCGCGGTGCCACACCACCCGCAAGGCGCTGTTGTACGCCAGCCCCGTTGTATAGTCCAGACCTTGTTCCGCCAGATCGGGATAGACAAACTCCGCGTCGAAGAAAAAGCCGCGGGGGATGAGCACTGCCTCGGCGGCGGCCAGGCGATCTGCGGCGAGATAGACGCGCACCTGCTGCGCTTCGACTTCCAGCTGCGCCCAGGTCGGCGCGCCGCTCTGCATCAAGTCGAACGCCTGCTGAATTTCCTGCCGGGCGGCTTCCAGCTTTCCTTCGTGCAGGAGCAGCCGCGATAACAGCGCGCGCTGATAAATCTCGCCATTCTGATAACCGCCGAGGGCGCACAGCTGCAGGGCGCGCACGATGTACCGCCGCGCCGGTTCGATCTGCTGCCATTGATAGTGAACCTGCCCCAGCGCGCCGTAGACCATGGCGCTGATGGGCGGCTGCGATCCCACACGTTCCAAATGATCGACGCCCTGCGCGGCGATGTCGAACGCAGTGTGTAGTTGACCGCGCTGCAAAGCCACCTGCGTCAGGACCGACAGACCCATCACTTCTGAAACAATATGCCCCGCCAGCCGGCTGTGCTGGATCGTCTTCTGATAAACCTCCACGGCCTGCGGGTAATCGTCCAGCATCAGGTACGCCGACCCCAGCGCATTGCCGGCCAGGCTGCGCACATGATCATCCATCGCCGGCGCCAGGTCCAGCGCTTGCCGCGCCGGCGTCACAGCTGCGGCCGGTTTCCCCTGCGTGATGAGCAGATAAGCTTGCAGGGCCAACCATTCGGCGTGCAGTGAGGCGTCTTCTTCGCTCCACCGATAATCGGCGAACAGCGCTTGCAGCTGTGCTACGTACGGCGCAGCCTCGGGTAAGGCGCCGCGCATCAGATGCATCCAGGCAAAAGCGAGATTCGCTTTGGGGCTGCGCGCGCGCAGCGGGGGCGGAATGGCCTGCAGCCAATTTTCTACGGTCTTGATGCGGCCCTGCGTCAGCAGGTCCGTCGCATGATCTTCCAGCAGCCGCGCGGCCAGGTCATAATCGGCGGCGGCCAGCGCGTGCGTCACGGCCTCGCTCACCAGCCCCGCAGCCGCATACCACTGGCTGGCGCGCCGATGGAGCGCCGTGGCGCGATCGGGCTGCCGGGCGCGCAGGCGATCGCGCAGCAGATCGGCAAACAAATGATGATAGCGATACCACCGCCGCTCGTCATCCAACGGCAGCAGGAACAGGTTGGCGTTGAGCAGCTGTTCCAGCAGATCGCGGCTGTCGGCGCGGCCGGTGACGGCGCTGCACAGATCGCCGTTCAGCCGGTCCAAAATCGCCGTGTCCAGCAGGAACCGTCGGATGTCTTCCGGTTGTCGATCGAGCACCTCCTCGGTGAGGTAACTCAGAATGTAGCGATGGCTGCCGCTCAACGCCGCGATGAAATGAGAGCGATCGGTTCGATCGCGCACTGAAATGGCCGCCAGCTGCAACCCGACGATCCAGCCTTCGGTCCGATCTTCCAGCGCCGCGCTGTCAGCCGCCGAGAGGTTGAGGCCCATCGACTGACTGAGGAACTCCGCCGCTTCGGCAGGCGTGAAGCGCAGGTCGGCGGCGCGCAGCTCGGTCAACTGGCCGCGCGCTCGCAGCCGGGCCAGCGGGAGCGCGGGATCCTCTCGGGTGGTGATGACCAGCCGCAGCTGCGATGGCAAGTGATCGATCAAGAAAGCCAGCGCTTCGTCGATCGGCGGCGAGTCGATCGCATGGTAATCATCCAGCACCACCACCACCCGATCGGAGATCGTAGCGAGGTCGTTCAGCCAGGTGGTCAGCAGGACCGTGACGGGTGGCTGCGACTGCGCGGCGTGCAGGGCGGCCAGCACGCCCACGCCGACCTGCGGCGCAACCGTCTGCACCGCTGCGACGAGGTAGGTCAGAAAACGCGCCAGGTCACTGTCGTCTTCAGTCAACGACAGCCAGGCGACCTTCACTCCTGCCCCCGGAGTGAGCGCCACAATCCATTCGCTGATCAGGGTGGTCTTGCCAAAACCGGCCGGGGCCGAGACGAGCGTCAGTTTGTGATCGGCTGACAACCCTTCATTCAACTGCGCGATCAGGCGCGGGCGCAGCACAACGCCTGAGCGCAGCGGGGGAATATGGAACTTGGTGGTTAGCACGGGCGCCGGCATAAACGCATTATACACGCCCTGCGCTGCCGCGGCTCACGGCGCCCTGCTTCACGTCGGATGAATGCCGGCCTGCCCCGCCACCCGCTGCACCGGCGCCACGGCGCGGTCACCGTTTCAGCCGCGCAGCAGATAAATGAGGCCAACGATCACACCGATGATCACCACAATGCGGCGCAGCGAACTCGGCTTGACGCGGCCGGCCAGTCGTCCCCCCAACGCCCCGCCCGCCAGTGCCCCAACGGCCATCACGATCGCGGCGAGCCACACCACCTGCCCGGAGAAGACGAAGAAGACGGCGGCGGCAATGTTGACACTGAACGCGATGGCCTGTTTCAAGCCGTTGAGGCGCGTCAGTGTATCTTCCAACACCAGCCCCAGCATCGCCAGCACGATCACGCTCAACCCGGCGCCAAAATAACCGCCGTAGATCGCCGCGAGGAAGATCGGTGGCATTGCCCAGGCTTCGGGCAGACCCGATCGGCCTGCTTGCGCCACTCGGCGCAGCAGCCAGGCGCGCATCCGATCTTGCACCGCCAGCAATAGCGCCGCCATCAAGATCAGATACGGCACCAGCTCGCGGAACACTTTATCCGTCGTGTTGAGCAGCAGCAGTCCGCCGACGATGCCGCCGATAGCGCCCGTGGGCAGCAGCCATTGCAGGCGTCGGCTCTGCCCGCGGATATCCTGCAGCTGAGCCAGCGTCGCGCCAAAATAGCCGGGACTTAAAGCCACGGTATTAGTGATGCTCGCCGCCACGGGGGGAATGCCCACTGCCGTCAGCACCGGGAATGTGATGAGCGTGCCACCGCCGGCCAGCGCATTGACTGCGCCGCCGGCCAGGCCCGCCAGAGCGATGAGCAGCAATTGAATGATCGTGAATGAGCCAGGCATCGTGAATTCCAGACCGCGAGTGATTATACAACGAAGGCCGGCAAGGCTAGAACAGGCAGCGCGCCGCCATTTTTTTCTTTTCCGGCTCCCGCGCCCCGCCGCCCTTTCCCCTTGCCGCAATTTGCCTTGCAAGCTCGAATGTGGTATTTTAGAAACACGTTTGACGCAGTTTTAAGTACCGCAGACAAGGAGCCGAACAATGACTACTCGCCGTGTAATGCTGATCCTGGTGGTTCTGGCGCTAGTGTTGACTGCCACAGCCAGCACAGTCGTCGCTGCGCCGCAAGCCTCTACCAATTGTGTGGCCTACCATACCGTGAAGTTTGGCGATACGCTGAACAGCATCAGCCGCTTGTATGGTGTATCGGTGCAAGCTCTGATGGCGGCCAACAACATCTACAACCCCAACTTGATCTTTGCCGGCCAGGTGCTGTGCATTCCCGGCGCCACCCCGCCGCCCCCGCCCCCGCCGTCCTGCGGCACGTACTACACCGTGAAGTGGGGCGATACGTTGAGCAGCATCGCCGTCCGCTACGGCACCACCGTGCAAGCGATCATGGCGGCTAACAATATCGCGAATCCCAACCACATCTACGCCGGGATGATCCTGTACATCCCCTGCGGCACCAGGCCGCCCGCCCCGCCGGCCAGCTATCCCAACTGGAAGGGCGAGTATTTCAACAATCCGAATCTGGAAGGCGCGCCCTCTGTCACGCGCAATGACCAGGCCATCTCCTTTAACTGGGGAGTGGGCTGGCCCAATCCCAAGATCTCGGCCGATCGCTTCTCGGTGCGCTGGACCCGCACGCTCAACCTGAGCACGGGGACCTATCGCTTCTCGGTCAATGTGGACGACGGCGCGCGGTTGTGGGTGGACAACATCCTGGTACTCGATCAGTGGCACGCCGCCAGCGGACAGACCTATGTGGTCGATGTGCCGCTGGGTGCGGGCAACCACTTCATTCGCATGGAGTACTACGAAGATACGGGCATCGCGTTCGCCTATCTGACCTACCAGTTAGTCAGCGGAACAACTCCCCCGCCGGCCACGCCCATCCCCGGCGTCCCGCCGACGCCGCCCAGCACCGGTACGGCTGGCAGTGGTTGGACGTGCACCTACTTCAAGAATCAATTCCTGGAAGATCCAGCGGGCAGTATGATCGTGCCGGCCATCGGCTTCAATTGGGGCGGCAAGTCGCCGTATCCGGGCGTGCCAGAAACCTTGTGGTCGATGCGCTGCACCAGCGTCCAGTATTTCCCCAGCAGCGGCCTGTATCAGTTCAACGCCAAGGTTGATGACGGCGTACGCCTCTTTGTCGATGGCAACGTCGTCATTAGCTCGTGGACCAATCACGCCGGTTCAACCGAAGTGGGCACCGCCAATCTCAACGCCGGGCCGCACAACATGACGGTGGAATACTACCAGTTCGGCCACGATTCGCTGCTGTACCTGTGGTGGGACAGGAAGTAAGACTCCCCGCTCTTTCCGCGCAGAAACCGGATTCCTTCCCGAATCCGGTTTCTTTTTATTTTTGCGCAGCACGGTTATAATGGGCCGCGATTTCATTCCAGTTCAGGACAGGCACATGACACGTTCACTGATCACCGGCGGCGCCGGCTTCATCGGCAGTCACCTGGCCGAAGCGCTGCTGGCCCAGGGCCAGCACGTCGTCGTCATCGACGATCTCTCCACCGGCCGCCTGGAAAATATCGCGCATCTGATCGATCAGCCCCGCTTCCAGTTCGTCAACGAAACGATCCGCAACGACAGCGTCATGGATCGGCTGGTCAGCGAGTGCGACCTCATCTATCACCTGGCCGCGGCCGTGGGCGTTGAGTTGATCATCAAAGACCCGGTGCACACGATGGAGACCAACCTCTTCGGCGCCGAAGTAGTGCTGCGGCTGGCGCGGCGCTACCGGCGCAAAGTGCTGCTGGCCTCCACCTCGGAAGTGTACGGCAAAAGCAGCGACCTGCCGTTCCGCGAGGAGGCCGATCGGGTGATGGGGACCACCACCAAGAGCCGCTGGAGTTACGCCGAATCCAAGGCCATGGACGAATTCCTGGCGCTGGCTTATCACAAGCAGTTCAACGTCCCGATTGTGATCTGCCGCTTCTTCAACACCGTGGGCCCGCGCCAGACCGGCACCTACGGCATGGTCATCCCGCGCCTCGTCAAACAGGCGGTGGCCGATCTGCCCTTGACGGTCTACGGCGACGGCCAGCAATCGCGCTGCTTCTGCAACGTCAAAGACACGGTGCGCGCCGTCGTCGGGCTTAGCGCCGAGCCGCGCGCCGTGGGCGAAATCTTCAACATCGGCAGCAGCGACGAGATCACCATTCTGCAACTGGCGCAGCGCATCGTGCAGCGCGCCGGCAGCCGCTCGGAGATCAAATTGATTCCGTACGATCAAGCTTACGAATCCGGCTTTGAAGACATGCGCCGCCGCGTGCCCAGCACCGTCAAGATCAAAAACCTCATCGGCTGGCAGCCCGCCATCGCGCTCGATCAAACGCTCGACGAAGTGATCGCGCAGTTCCGCGGCCCGGCATGATCGACTGGCCGCTTGTATTCTTCAGCGCCATCTGGATAAGCGGCGCAGCGTTGGGGCTGGCGACGTTGAGTTACGCCAGTTGGTCGGCCAGCGTGCGCAATGAACGGCTGCGCGTGGTGTTGCAGCGCTCCGCTTATCAACGCGCGCTGCTGGCGGCCGGATTTCTGATCTGTGTCGGCCTGGGACTGACCGCCGCTTCCTGGCTTGAGACCGGGTTGTGGTTGCTGCTGGCCGTGATGAGCGCCGCCACCTTCATTTCACTCTGGCGCAAGGCGCGCCGCGACAAACAACTATGAAAGCCATCCCGACTGACATTCCCGACGTGATCATTCTGGAGCCGCAAGTGTTCTACGACGCCCGCGGCTTCTTCCTGGAAACTTACCACGCCCGCAAGTTGGCCGAGCTGGGTATCACCGCCCAGTTCGTGCAGGACAACCATTCGCGCTCGCAGCGCGGCACGCTGCGCGGCCTGCATTACCAGATTCGCCACACGCAGGGCAAGTTGGTACGCGTAGTCAGCGGCGAAATCTTTGACGTGGCCGTCGATCTGCGCCGCCAGTCGCCCACCTTTGGCCGCTGGACAGGCGCTATTCTGTCGGCCGAGAACAAGCGCCAGCTATGGGTGCCGCCCGGTTTTGCCCACGGCATCTACGCCCTCAGTGAAACGATCGATCTGCTCTACAAGTGCACCGACTACTACGCGCCGGAATGGGAGCGCACCATCATCTGGAACGATCCACAGATCAACATCGCGTGGCCCCTCATCGCTGGGGTTCCGCCGATCCTGTCACCCAGGGACTTGCAGGGGCGGCCCTTCGCGCAGGCCGAAGTGTTTGAGACGTGAACGCTGCGCCGCCCGATCGCGCCTGGCGATCCACCCGGTCGCTGGTGTGGCTGACGTTGGGCTTTCTGTTCAGCGCCGGCTTCGTCGTACTGATCGCGCGCGCGATTGATGTCGAGCAACTGGCCCGCGCCCTCGGCCATGTTGAATGGCCGTGGATCGGCGTGGCGCTCAGCCTTACCCTGCTCACTTATCTCACGCGCACGCGGCGCTGGCAGATGCTGCTGCGACCACTCACCGTCCGCACGGCGGCCGTCGTGCGCGCGCTATTGACCGGACAGCTGCTCAATCATCTGCTGCCGCTGCGCGCAGGCGATGTCGTCCGATCGATCCTGCTGGGGCGTGAACCGGGCGGCAGTTTCGCGCGCATCTTCGGCAGTGTGTTGATCGAGAAAGCGTGGGACTGGCTGGCGCTGTGCGTGCTGCTGTTGATCGTCACCTGGGCCGCTCCCCTGCCCGATTGGATCACGGCGCCCGCCCGGACGATCGGGTTGCTGGCCGCCCTCGTGCTGCTGGGCTTCAGCGTCGTCGCCGTGATGCCTGAACGATGGATCGCGCTGGGGCCTGCGAAGTTCGATCGGGTGCTGCACCGCTTCCCGGCGCGGTGGCGATCGTTCCTGGCGCGCAATGCGCAGCGTCTGCTCGACAGTCTGACGGTTCTGCGGCGGCGTGATACCCTGGTCGGCGCGGCGGTGTGGACAGCCGCCACGTGGGGCGTGAGTGTCGTCATCAACTATGCCGTGCAGCGCGCCTGCGGCGTCGATTCATGGATCGCGGCGGCGGCCCTGCTGGCAGTGTTGATGTTGGGCGTCGCGCTGCCGCCCTCCCTCGCGGCGCTGGGCATCTTTGAAGGCCTGAGCATGTTGACGCTGAGCGTGTTCAATGTTCCCGTGGAAACTGCGCTCGCCATCGGCCTGCTACTGCACCTGGTCGTCAGCGTGCCGCTGCTGATCGGCGCCGCCCTGTCGTGGCTCATTCGATCACCCTGAACGGTTGTCACGTTTCATCCATGCGCTGCTCCGTCATCGTACCCGCTTATCAAGCCGCCGCCGTGCTGCCGCACTGCCTCGCCGCCTTGCAGCAGCAAACGATCGATCGCGCCGCGTACGAGATCATCGTCGTCGACGACGGCTCCACCGACGGCACAGCCGATGCCGCGGCTCAGGCGCTGCGCGATTTTCCAGCCGCGCGCCTCATTCGCGCCGAGCATGGTGGTCCGGCCATGGCGCGCAACACTGGCGCGCAGGCCGCGCAGGGCGAGGTGCTGCTGTTCACGGATGCCGACTGCGAGCCGCAGCCCGACTGGATCGCACAGTTCGCCCGCGTGTTCACCGAGCCGGCGATCAGCGGCGCGGCGGGCACGTATGTCACGCGGCAGCGCTCCCTCATTGCGCGCTTTGTGCAGCAGGAATACGAAGAACGCTATGCGTACACACGCCGGCAGGCCGCGCTTGATTTCATCGACACGTATTCGGCCGCATATCGCCGCGCTGTTTTTCTGGCCAACGGCGGCTTCGACGTTTCCTTTCCGACCGCTTCAGTGGAAGACCAGGAGTTTTCTTTCCGTCTGGCCGAGCAAGGTCAGCGCTTGTTGTTCGTGCCGGAAGCGCGCGTCTATCACCAGCATAACACCACGCTGCGGCGCTATTTCCGGCGCAAGTATGACATCGGCTACTGGAAGATGCGTGTGCTGCAGCGCCATCCCGGCAAGGCCGTGCGCGATTCGCACACGCCGCAGATCATCAAAGCGCAGATCGGGCTGCTGGCGGCGGCGTTGATCAGCGGGCCTGGTTTGTTCTGGCCGAGCGGGCGGCCGATCGCGATCGGGTTGTGGTTGATCTTCGGCTTGAGCATGCTGCCGCTGCTGATCAAGATCGCGCGGCGCGATTCGCCGGTGCTGCTCGTCGCGCCGATCATGATCACCACCCGCGCGCTGGCGCTGGGGCTGGGCTTGCTGATCGGCTTGGTGAAGTTCTATCTTGTGCAGCGCGATGCCGCGGCCTAACCTGCTCGTCTTCTCGATCGTGTTTCTCAGCGCGCTGGCGCTTTATGGCAGCACAGCCGCGCCGTCGTTGACGTGGGCGCACAGCGGCGCCGACGGCGGCGATTTGATCACCGCGGCATTCACGAACGGCGTGCCGCATCCGCCGGGCTATCCCACTTTCACCACCCTCGGCCAACTCATCGCGCACCTCCCGCTCGGCGATGTGGCTCAGCGCTTCAATCTTTTTTCGGCGCTGGGCATGGCGCTGGCCGCCGGCTTCACCGCACTGAGCCTGCTGAGGTTGATTCCCCCCTCCCCAACCCTCCCCCGCTTCTCAGGGGAGGGAGCCGTCATCGTCGCCAGCCTGTTCTTCGTCACCGCGCCGCTGGTGTGGGGGCAGGCGACCATCGCCGAGGTGCATGCGCTCAACGCATTCTTCGTAGCGCTCAGCGTGTATCTCATCGCCCCCATCGTCTTTCGCGGCGACGCTGTGTCACTGCGCTGCTTGACGTTGGCCGCGTGGTTGTGGGGTGTGGCGTTTGGCAACTCGCTTACGGTGGCGGCGCTGGCGCCGTTACTGATCGTGGCGTGGCGGCGGCGAGTAAGCAACACGCCCGACAACTGGCTGCCGATCATCGCGTTCGTTGTCGGCCTCGGCGTGTATGCGCTGCTTCCACTGCGGGCCGCGCAGCAGCCGCCCGTCAATTGGGGCGATGCGACTTCGGCCGATCGTTTCCTGGCGCTGATCACCGCCGAGATGTATCGCGGCTTTGCGCTGGGCCCGGCCGCGCCCGATCTACTGTCGCGTCTCATCGGCCTCGCGCAGTTGATCGTGACCCAGTACGGCTGGCTGGGTGTGCTGCTCGGCGCGATCGGGATTTATTACGCGTTGATCAGCCCCAGTCACAACTGGCGTTGGCTGGCCCTGACCATCATTCTCTATCTGCTCTTTGCGCTGACGTATTCCGCGCCGGACAGCGCGCTGTATCTGATTCCGGTCTGGATGTTCGGCGCGTGGGCCATCGCGCGCGGCTTGCTGGCGGTTACGCTTTACGGGTCAAGTTTCACGCTGCACGCAACACCACTAGCACTCGCGCTGATTTTGCTCTTTGGCCCTGTACTCAACCTCAGCGCGTATCTGCCCGCCATGAACCTGCGAGATGATGACGCCGCCGTGAAATTTGCCGAGGCTGTCTTGACTGCCGCACCACCGCAGGCCATCGTGATCACCGGGAACGACGGGCACACCTTCGCCCTGTGGTATCATCGGCACGTTGCCGGACAACGATCGGACCTCGCCGTTGTCGATGCGCGGCTGGCCGGTTATCCGTGGTACGCCGCCATGCTGCGGGCGCAGCGCGCCGTGCTGACGCTGCCGGAGTATGATCCGTCGAGCACGTGGATCGATCGGGTGGTTGAGTTGAATCCGGATCGCGCTGTGTGCGTGATCGATCTCGCCACGGCGCAGATGGCGTGTCAGCCTTAGAATCCATCTCCCAACCTATGCTCCAAGCCTGCAATCTCACGGGCGGCCTAACCGCGCGGACGCGGTTGGGGAGCAAGAAGTCTGGAGATAAACGCTTGAGCACAGATCATGTCAGAGACCGCATTGTCTGAACCACCTCAACCGAAACGCCAACGCCGCTGGCTGCGCAGTGCGCTGCTGGCCGTTGGGCTTACCCTGCTTGTGTGGATGGGCGTGCTGGTGCGTGACGGGCTGGCCGTGCGGGCTGAGGTGCTGGCTTTACAGGATTATGCCGCCGCGCTGCCGCCAGCGGTGACACCGGCCGACATCGACATGGCGTGGCTGCGGCAGCACCTGACTTCGCTGGACGATAACCTCAACGCGCTGCGCAGCCATGCCGGACCGCTGCTGGCGCTGACTCCGGCATTGGGCTGGCTGCCCGAAATCGGCGGTGATGTGCAAGCCGCGCCGGCGCTGCTGGACATGGCGCTGGCCGCCACCGATCTGGCGCGGCGCGCCACGACGGCCTTGGAATCTGTCTGGCCGCCGGCCACGCCGAACGGCCGCCTGTCACTGCCGGTCATGGCGCGGCTGCTGCAAGGGCTGCAACCGACGATGCGGGCGTGGGGCGAGAATCTCGATCGGGTGCAGGCCGCGCGCGAACACATCGACAGCAATCGCGTTTCGGCGCGGGTGCGGCGCGTGCTCGAGCGTTACGACGCGGTGTATCCGCTGGCGCAGACCGGCTTCAAGTTCGTGGACGTGGCCCCGCAGTTGCTGGGCGCCGATCAGCCGCGCACCTATCTGCTGCTGTTCCAGAACGAAGATGAACTGCGCGCCACCGGCGGCTTCATCAGCGCGGTGGGCCGCCTGACCATCGACGCCGGGAACATCATCTCACTGACGGTGGAGGATTCCTACGCCGTCGACGATTTCACCACACCTTATCCCGATCCGCCGGCGCCGCTGCGCGATTACATGGGCATCGATCTGTGGGTCTTCCGCGACAGCAACTGGTCGCCCGATTTTCCCCGCGCGATGCAGCAGGCGCTGGCGTTGTACACGCAGACGCGCGGCGGAACCGTCGACGGTGTGATCGGACTGAATCAAAGCGTGGTGGAAGCGCTGGTCGACGGGCTGGGGCCGCTGACCATTGACGGGCAGACCATCGCCAACGCGCCGCAGATGCGCGACTATATGCGGCAGGCCTGGGCGCCTTCCGATCAATCTTCGGCCGCCGAGTGGATGGCGCAGCGCAAGACCTTCATCGGCCGCGCCATGCAAACGCTGCTGGAACGCTTGTTGAGCAGCGGGGACGTCAACTGGCAGACGCTGGGGCAGTCGCTCAATCGGGTGCTGCACAGCCGCGATCTTTTGATCACCTTGAGCGATACGCAATTGAACGAAGCGCTGCGCCTGGCGCGCGTTGACGGATCGCTGCGCGCGGAAACGGGCGACTACGTGATGGTCGTCGATACGAGCATGGGTTTCAACAAGGCCAGTACGGCCATGCAGCAGGCGTGGCAGTACACGGTGGCCCTGGCAGCTGAGCCGCTGCCGCAGGCCGAGTTGACGATCGTTTACACCAATACGAATCCGCCCGCGCCCGGCTGCGAGCATCGCCTGCCCGATTACGGGCTGGACACCACCTACGATCAGTTGGTGCAGCAATGCTATTGGCTGTATCGGCGCGTGCTGGCTCCGCCAGGCGCGGAATTGATCGACGCCGCGCGCCACCCGACTCAACAGGGGGAATTGATCACCGGGCAGCTGAGCGACGGCGCGACGCGCGTGAGCGTCGAGGATGACAAGACGGTCTTTGGCACATTCCTGATTGTGCCGCGCGGCCAACGTATGGAAAGCCGCCTCAGTTACACCTTGCCCGCGTCCGTCGTGCAGACGCAGGGCGACCAGTTGAAGTATCATCTCGTTTGGCAGAAACAGTCGGGCGCGGGCGCGTGGCCGACGACGGTCACGGTGATCTATCCCGCCGGCGCCACGCTGGTGGACGCGCAGCCGCAGCCGATCATGACGACGGCGAACTCGGCGACGTTTCAATTCGATCTGAATAGCGATCAAGAAGTAACGGTAATGCTGAAGCCGTGAGGAGCAAGTATCATGCGACGTTGGATCATTCTGGGGGTTGTCACTTTGCTGGCCTTTGTCATCATCGCCAATCTCAGCGGGCCGCGCGCGTGGGCGTCTGATCAGAGTCAAAGCATCAGCGTGCCCACGCGCACGCCGCGTCCGGCCGCGTCACCCACCGCGCTGCCGCCCACGCAACCGCCGGTAGAGCCGACGAATCCGCCTGCGCCGACTATCCCGCCGGAACCACCGGCCACTTACACGCCAACAACTGTGCGCCCGACCCTGACGGCTACCGCCCTGCCTGAAACGACGAGCACAGTTACGCCCACATCCGCCGCGGCTTCACCGACGGCCTCGGCCACGGCGAGCGATCAGTCCAGCCCCACGCCCACGCGGCCTGCGGAAGACGCCGCCTCTGCCACGCCGGAAGTCACCGCCGCGATCGAAGCCACGTCAACTCCGGACGGCAGTGCGAATGTTGAACCGGTCCAAATTCCGTCAATTGCCACTCAAGCGGACAGCAGCGCGCCCGCCGCCGAGCCGTCAAACAACTGGCTGTTGCTCGTCGCCGCCGCGCTGCTGATTTTGGGCGCAATCCTGTTGTTTGGCCGCCGCCGCAAGGAAGATCGCAAGTAAGCCCATGAAAACCCTGGATATGCGACGCTTGCTGGGGTTGATCTTGATGGGCGGCGGGCTGCTGCTGGCGGCGCTTTATCTGTCGGGCCAGCTCACCCGATCGATGTCACCGACCCCGCAGCCGTATCTGGGGCCGTTGGTGCCTACGGTCATCGGCAAGCCTCCGCTCACCATGACGCTGCGCCGAGCCAGTCCGACTCGCACCGCGACGGCGGCCGCGACGGCGGCCGCGACGGCGGCCGCGACGGCGGCCGC
>CAYNML010000033.1:25753-59900 GCA_964398185.1 uncultured Anaerolineae bacterium
GCACCGCGACGGCGGCCGCGACGGCGGCCGCGACGGCGGCCGCGACGGCGGCCGCAACACCAACAGCGACAGCGACGGCCACGACCGCAGCCAGCGCGACGCGTGTTCGAGCGACAACGATCAATACTACAACCTCGATCGCCACCGCGCCCCGCGCCACTCTCGGAAGCACGACCGCCCGTCCGCCGCAGGTGGAAGCAGCGGCGACATTTGGACCAGCCCCCAGTGCCACGCCTGCCCCCCGTGCGGCGCAAGCGCCGTCGTCATTACGCGAGCGCGTCTGCGTCGGGGTAGCGTATCCAGCGCAAGCCGCCCAACCATTGAGTGAACTGCGCCCCGGCTGGTATCTGACGTGGGCTACCGCGGCGCGTCCCGGCGCAGGCTTCGCGCAGATGGTGCGCATCCCGCGCGGCGAGATCAGGCCCAAGCTGGAGACCATCGCGCAGATCGCGCAGGATAACCCCGGCTCGCTGTGGCTCGTCGGCAATGAGATGGACGTGATCTGGCAGGATAATGCCACACCCGAACAATATGCCGCGGCCTATCACGATGTATACGCGACATTGAAGCAAGCCGATCCCGCCAGCCGCGTCGCCATCGGCGGCGTCAGCGAGCCGACACCGCTGCGCCTGCAATATCTCGATCGCGTGCTGCAAGCCTACCGCGATCGCTACGGGCAGGCGATGCCCATCGACGTGTGGAACGTGCACAACTTCATCCTGCCGGAACAACGCGGCTCGTGGGGCGTGGATATTCCGCCGGGAATGGCGGCCAACAGCGGTGCGTCCTACACCATTGATCAACACGACGACCTGGCGATCTTCAAGCAGCAGTTGATCGCTTTTCGGCGCTGGATGGCGGAGCGGGGTTATCGCGACAAGGAGTTAATCGTCAGCGAGTACGGCATTTTGATGTTCGCAGATTACGGCTTTGATTATCCGCGCGTGCGGGACTTCATGCTGGGATCGTTCGACGTGATGCTCAACACCACTGATGCGTCACTGGGGCTGCCCGCCGACGGCCATCGCCTGGTGCAGCGCTGGTGCTGGTATAGCCTGGCCGACACCAACTACCCCACCGGCAATTTATCTGATCTGAATAGCGGCGAGCTGACGCCGCTGGGACGCGATCTCAAAGCGTATCTCGATCGGTAATCAGCTCGATGCGGCTGCGTTGGGCAGCGGTCCGATCAGGTCGGTGACCAGCGCCACCAGCGCTTGAAGTCTCACCGGCTTTACCACATACCAATCGGCCCCGGCCGCTAAGGCGTCCGCTTGATCGGCCTGCGAATCACGCGCCGACAGAATCACACGCGGAATGTGCGTCGTGCGCGGATCGTCGCGCAGTTGACGGCACAGCTCAAAACCATCAAGCCCCGGCAGCATGAGATCGATCAAGACGACGGCTGGAAGATGTTCGCGAGCCAGCTGCAGACCAAGGTGACCGTTCATGGCGCCAAGAACCTGGCAGCCGGTCCGCTTGAAAGCCGCTTGAACCAATTCGATCGTATCCGGTTCATCGTCAATAATCAGAATCAGGTGATGCGACATTCCCACGAATGACCTCAACAACTCCTCACGCCACTGAAGGCGTTACTATGGATACGATTATGGCATAAAACGCTAAAGCACACGTTAGGCCGAAGTTGGGTTAGCCTTAGGGTTGTGTTTGCAAACCGCGCGCAGCTCTCATCGACAGGCCGGCCTTACCCGAGTACAATAGATTTGCCGCTGCCATGCTCTCCGGGGCATCATCCGGCACATAACCCTCAAAGCAAGATTGGATAATGATGGCCCACACTTCTCTCGCGCAGTTTCGCTATTTGATCACCGACATGGACGGCGTGCTCTGGCGCGGCCGTGAGCCCCTGCCGGGGTTGGTTGAGTTCTTCCACTTTCTGCGCCAGCATGACGTGCGCTTTGCCTGCGCCACCAACAACGCCTCCACGCTGCCGGAAAAACTGGCCGAGCGCCTGCAAGGCTGGGGCGCCGACGTACAGCCGGAAGAAATTGTAACATCTTCCATCGCCACCGCCGATTACCTGGCAACCATTCTGCCGCGCGGCGCGCGCCTGTACGTCATCGGCATGGAAGGGCTGCGCGCGGTGTTGGAGCGCAAAGGCTTTGTGCTCGCCGAGGAAGACGTGGCCGCGGTCGTGGTGGGCATCGATTGGAATGTCACGTACAATCACTTCAAGCGCGCCGCGCTCAACATCCGCGCCGGAGCCAAGTTTTTCGGCACCAACGGCGATCGCACTTTTCCCAATCCCGAAGGGATCGTGCCCGGCAATGGCGCGCTGCTGGCGCTGATCGAAACCGCCACGGACGTGAAGCCGTTCGTCATCGGCAAGCCGTCGCCCACGCTGTACCAGATGGCGCTCAAACGTTTGGGCGCGTTGGAAAATCAAACGCTGGTGCTGGGCGATCGGATGGAGACCGATATTCTGGGCGCAGTGCTGCTGGGCTTGAAATCGGCGCTGGTGTTGAGCGGCGTCACCACGCGCGAGCAGCTCGCGGCCAGCGAGTATCAGCCCGATTGGGTGTTTGAAGATATTCAGGCGTTGAGGGATGCGTGGGAGAAGGCTTTGAGTGATGAGTGACCAGTGATGAGTAACGAGTAACGAGTTATGAGTAACGCGATGTCGTCGTTGTACGATTTGACCCTGGAGCGACTGCAGGCCGCCTTGAAGGAGTGGGGCGAGCCGGCTTTTCGCGCCAGGCAGATCTGGGAATGGCTGTACGTGCGGTTGGCGACATCGTCGGATGCGATGACGAATCTGCCGCAACCGCTGCGCGCTCGGTTGAGCGCCGCTTACTCGATCGGGCGGCTGACGCCCAAAGTTGATCTGCTCTCGACGGACGGGTGGACGCGCAAAATTCTCTTCGCGCTGCCGGACGGATCGCGGATCGAAACCGTGTTGATGGAGTACGATACGCGCAACACGGTGTGCGTCTCCACGCAGGCGGGCTGCGCCATGGGCTGCACGTTCTGCGCCACGGGACAGGGCGGCTTTCAACGCAACTTGACGGCGGGCGAGATCGTGGAGCAGGTGCTGTTCTTCGAACGCGAGCTGCGCAAGCCTGATCCCCGATCCCCGATCCCTGATCACCGATCAACCAATCACCGCTTAACGAATATCGTCCTTATGGGCATGGGCGAGCCGTTCGCCAACTACCCCGCGCTCATGGGCGCGCTCGATCGGCTGAGTGATCCGATCGGGTACAGCTTTGGCGCGCGGCGCATCACCGTCAGCACGGTGGGCCTCGTGCCGATGATCGAACGCTTCGCGCAGGAACGCTCGCAGGTGAACCTGGCCGTCTCGCTGCACGCGGCGACGAATGAACTGCGATCATCGATGCTGCCGATCAACCAGCGCTATCCGCTGGAGGCGTTGATCCCGGCCTGCCGCGCCTATACCGAGGTCACGCATCGCCGCCTCAGTTTCGAGTGGGCGATGATCGCCGGCGTCAACGACACGCCCGCTCAAGCCCGCGCACTGGTGAGTTTGATCAAAGGCCTGTTGTGCCACGTGAATTTGATTCCGCTCAATCCGACGCACGGCTACGCCGGCGCAGCGTCCACGCGCGAGCGCATCGCCGCCTTCCGCGCCATCCTCGACGAAGCGCACATCCCCAACTCGCTGCGCATCCGGCGCGGCATCGACATCCACGCCGGGTGCGGGCAGTTGAAGCAGGCGGCGCAGGCTTAGGCCGTGCGGTCATGCCCGAGTGTTGTAGTCGGGCATCCAGGTTGATAATGGTGGTGGATTCCCGCCAACGGCACGCAGGAATGACACGACAACCCATTTTACGCAGCAGGCATCACGGATTACCCATTGCTCGTTACGCTCCACTTCTGTGAAGATGCGGCTGCGATCGATTCCAGAGTTGAGGCGTCAGCCGGTTAGCTGATCTCCGGCTACGCCCAGCGGCCCGCTGCCGCTTTGCGACAGATACGGGCAAGCCACGATTTCAATCGGATGCGAGGGGGGGCCATGTCCACAACCAGCAACATCAGCGGCGGAGTTGCACTGCAGAGCGAGTCGATCACCATCGGCGGCGATGTGGTCGGGCGCGACAAGATTGTCAACAACACCATTTACGGCGCAGTCATCAACGAAGCGCCGGCCGAGCCGGTGATCAAACGCCGCGAGGTGAAGCCGCAGCCGCCACGCGCGCCGCTGGATTTTTTCGATCGCACGGCAGAACTGGCGCAGATCGAGCAACTGATCACGCACGGCAAGCCTGTTGCCATCTACGGATCAGACGGCGCGGGCAAGTCGGCGCTGCTGCGGCAGGCGGCCAACAGCCCGGCGGCCGTCACCCAGCCCAATGGCGTGATCCTGCTGGAAGGGCTGGACGAGCACGGCAATACGCTGCTGCCCGGCGATGTGATCCAGCGCTGGTTCGACGCCTTCTACCTCAGCGAGCCGCACCTGAAAGTTACCTCGGCCAGCGCGCAGCCGTATTTGAGCCAACTGCGCCCGCTGCTGCTGCTCGATCACCTCACGCTCGACGCCGATCAACTCCGCCCGCTGCTCGATCTCTTTCCCAACAGTCCCGCGCTCATCGCGCGACCTGCCGCGCTGCCGGGCCTGGCGCGCCCGATCAAACTCGGCGCTTTGCCGCGCAGCGATGCCATGGAGTTGTTCAGCGCGACCAGCGGGCTGTTGATCGACGACGCGAATCGATCGACGTGTGAGGCGATCTGCGCGCTGCTCAACGATGTGCCGCTGGCGATCGTGCGCGCCGCCGACGTGATCCGCGAGATGAATCTGCCGCTCGATCAGGCACAGGCGCGTTTGGAGGCCGCGCCGAGTGCGGCAGGTGACACCATTGCGATTGGCCTGAGCCGCGCGGTGGCACTGATTCGATCGGTGTTGACGCCGCTGGAGGAGCAAATCCTCGAGGCGGCGGCGAATCTGCCGGGCCTGTCGATCGATCCGCAGACGATGGCGAGTCTTATCAGCGGACAGCCCTCCACAACGACAGGCGGGCAGATTCAAGTTGAGGACGAGTGGGTCATCGTCGGCGGGGTGCGCGTCAAGCGGCGCGAGGGCGCGGCGGCAGAACCACCAACCCCACCCTCTCCCGCGCGAAGCGCTCCGAGCGAAGCGAGGAGTCAGGGAGAGGGAGAATATGCAGCGGCCATCGAACATCTCAAAGCGTTGGGTTTGCTGCATGCCAACAGCCCGCGCGTGCGCCTGGATGCCGGCCTGCGCGAGTTCTGGCGCGGCCAGAGTGATGGCCGCGCGATCAAAGATCGCTTGCTGGCGCAACTGCTGCTCGATCAGCTCAACGGGCGCTTCGGCGATGATGACTATTGCGCGAACGAACTGGGGCACGTGCTGGGCGCGATCGATCACGCGGTGCAGACGCAGCAGTGGATGGCGGCCACGGCGCTGAGCCGCGCCATCGATCGCTACGTGACGCTGCACGGCCTGTGGGACGCCTGGGGGCAGATCGCCGATCGGGTCTGGCAGAGCGCCAGAGCAGCCGGTGATCGATCGAACGAAGCGTGGGCGCTGCATCAACTCGGCACGCGCGCCATCGCATCGGACAAAGCGCAGGCGATCGATCTGTTGAAGCAGGCGTTGAGCGTGCGGCAGGCAATCGGGGAAACCGAGGCCGCCGCGATCACGCAGCACAACCTCGACGTGCTGATCCCGCCGCCGATCCCGCCGAAGGGCGGAGAGGGAACGATCGGGCCGAAGGGGATGAGCGGCGTGGCGAAAATTATCTTCATCGCCGCTGTGATCGTCGGAGTGCTCGTCAGCGGTGGCCTGGCGCTGTCGCAGCTGTCAACGCAGCCAGCGACGCCCACTCCTCTTGCCGAAGTGATTCCGCCTAACACGCCCACTGCTGCGCCGCCCTCACATACACCTGCACTCACACGCACATCCACTGGCACGCTGCCGCCCACGAAGACGTTCACGCCCTCGCCAATCCCAACGGTAACACCGTCGCCCGCACCGCCGGCCTGGCCCATCATATTCTTCTCCGGCGCCAGCGCGGAGCGAGGCTTTGAAATCTCCACGATCAACTCTGACGGATCGAATCGAACGCAGATTACGCGGGGGTTGCCGCAGCGTGTGGTGGGGCCGTGCAGTTTTCACGCCGGATCGGCGGCGTTGTCGCCCGACGGCACACAGATCGCCTACACGCAATACGCCCTGAACAGCGATGGCGTCATCACCTCGCGCTTGCATCTGATGAACGCCAACGGCACGGATGTGCGGACCTTGATCGAACCGCCGGGTCAGATGTCACGGCCCAGCTGGTCGCCGGATGACAGCCGGTTCGCCGTTGAAGTCTTGAGCGAGAGAAGCGCCATCCTGATCTTCGATCAGAGCGGCAAACGGCTGTCTGCGATCGGCCTGGAGAATCCTGCCCGGATGTTTCACGAAGTCTCGTGGTCGCCCGATGGCGAGATGCTCGCGTTCAGCGACGGCAATCTCGACGATCGCGGCGCTTCGACGAATATCTTTGTTGCCAACCTGGACGGCTCGGACAGAACTCAGCTGACCAAGAACGGCCCGGGCGCGTATGCGCTATCGCCCGCCTGGTCACCAGATGGCAAGCGCATCGCTTTTCTGGAATCGGTTGACGGCGCAACCGCGCTGCGCATCATCGCTACCGACGGTTCTCCGCTCGCTGCTTTTCAGATGAATGATTTTGAAAATCTGGCGTATGCCTGGTCGCCGGATGGCGCGCGGCTGGCTGTCACTGCCAATGCGCGCGACGGGCAAAGTCTCTCCCTGATCGATGTCGACAGCGGCGCCGTGACGCGCCTGGTCGATCAGCTCGGCTTTCTGGTGGGGCCTGTCTGGTCGCCGGACGGCCGGCAGATCGCGTTCACGGCGTTCAACACGAAATCGTACGAGGACCTGTTTGGCGGCTTCAGCATCACGGGCGGCGCGGCGCGATCAGATCTTTTCGTGGTAAATGCGGATGGAACGGGGTTGTCGAATTTGACCAACGCGCCGCGCCAGGATGATTTCACAGCTTATCCACTGATTTGCGCTCAATGCCCGTATGTCTACACCTATCGCGCCGACCGGCAGGAGTGGGCCTATGACACGACGATGCTCTATCAACTCGTCGGTAAACAAAACGAGAGGCTGCAAGTCCGCGCTTTGCAGAACTTTGACGGGCGTTTGTTGATCCGCGAGGTCGAGCCGGAGATTTCCTACATCGATCAACTGTACGTGATCGTCACGGATGGCGACGGCCACGCGCACACGCTGCCCGCCCAGCTCGATCGGCTGCGCGACGCCGACGGCCGCTATGTGGTGCTGCGCACGGGCGACGAGCTGCTCGTGACGTTTGAAGGCTTCGATCAGATCCGCTCGCCTCAGCAAGCGTCGGTGGCGGCGCAAGGCTACTACGATCCGCTGACACCTGGCTTGGTGCCTGTGCCCTAGATCGCAAAATCCTCGCCGTGCCATACGCCCGCCGTGGGCAGGTGGACATCCTCGTGCTCCACGTGTCCGTCGACGCGGCGCTCCAACTCGTCGACGCGCGCGATGAGCGATTGCAGCGTCACGCCGACGAGATCGGGCAGCGCGGTGTGTTCGAGGTCGGGCTTGTCCAGCGCGGTGTGCGGCCGGCTGCGCGAGATGATCTGTCCCGGCACGCCGACGATGACGGAGTTGGGCGGAGCGGGCTTCACGACCACGGCGTTGGCGCCGATGCGGCTGTCGCAGCCGATCTCGATGGGGCCGAGCACCTTGGCGCCCGCGCCGATCGTCACGCGATCGCCGATGGTGGGATGGCGCTTGCCCTTCTGCAAGCTGGTGCCGCCCAGCGTCACGGTGTGATACAACGTCACCTCTTCGCCCAGTTCCGCCGTTTCGCCGATGACCACGCCCATGCCGTGATCGATGAACAGCCCGCGGCCAATTTTGGCTCCCGGATGAATCTCGATGCCGGTGAAGAAGCGCATGATCTGCGAGACGTAGCGGCCCAGCAGTTTCAGGCGATGCGTCCACAGCCAGTGCGACAGGCGATAGCCCCACACGGCGTACAGGCCCGGATAGCACAGCAGCACTTCAGCCAAACTGCGCGCAGCCGGGTCACGATCGAAAACGGATTGCACATCGCGGCGCAGAGTTGCAAACATACCGACCTCCACAGTGACAGTAAACAAGGAAACAAGGAAACAAGTAGGCAAGTAGACAAGCGCTTCACTTGTTTCCTTGTCTACTTGTTTCCGCTTATTCTAGTCCGCCAAGTTCGCAAACAATGCCGTGCTGAGATAGCGCTCGCCGAACGACGGGATGATGACGACGATGAGCTTGCCCGCGTTTTCGTCACGCTGAGCCACTTGCAGCGCCGCCCACGTCGCCGCGCCAGAGGAAATGCCGACGAGCAAGCCTTCTTCCTTCGCCAGCCGTCGTGCGATGTCGAAGGCATCGTCGGCCTTGACGCGGATGATCTCATCGTAAATCTTGGTGTTGAGCACGTCCGGCACAAAACCTGCACCGATGCCCTGAATGGGATGCGGCCCCTTCGGCCCGCCTGACAACACCGGCGAAGCATCCGGCTCGACGGCGATGGCCTTGAACGACGGCTTACGCGCCTTGATCACTTCGCCTACGCCCGTGATGGTGCCGCCCGTGCCGATACCCGAGACGAGAATATCGACTTTGC
The DNA here is from genome assembly GCA_964398185.1 of uncultured Anaerolineae bacterium. Taxonomy (GTDB): domain Bacteria; phylum Chloroflexota; class Anaerolineae; order Fen-1058; family Fen-1058; genus Fen-1058. Next base: position 34,405 of record CAYNML010000033.1, read on the forward strand.
CGTCGGTATCGCGCCAGATTTCTTCCGCCGTCGTCTTGCGGTGAATCTCCGGGTTGGCGGGATTCTTGAATTGCTGCGGAATGATGTAACGCGGATCAGAGGCGGCCAGTTCTTCGGCCTTGCGGATGGCGCCGCCCATGCCGTCGGGGCCGGGCGTCAAGATCAACTCTGCGCCGTAAGCGCGCAGCAAGGCGCGGCGTTCCTTGCTCATCGTTTCCGGCATGGTGATGACCAGCTGGTAGCCGCGCGCCGCGCAGACCATGGCCAGCGCGATACCGGTGTTGCCGCTCGTCGGTTCCACAAAGATCGTATCGGGTTTGACCAGCCCGGCCTTTTCCGCCGCGTCGATCATCGACACGCCGATACGGTCCTTGACGCTGTGCGCCGGATTGAAGAACTCCAGTTTGGCCACGACCTCGGCCTTGGCGCCAGCGGTCAGGCGGCGCAGCTTGACCAACGGCGTGTTGCCAATCAATTCCGTCACATCGTTTGCAATTCTCATCGTATCCTCTCCCTGTTGGATTTTTGAATGAAAACAAAACAGCGCCGCCGTACCATCCGGCGACGCTGTGGTTGACGAACCACGCTCCATGTGCTGCCCGGCCGGATCTCCGCAGAATAAATGGCGGAAAGCGGCGGGCGCTGGGTCAGCACGATCGATCAGCAGGCACGATCCGGTGACGCAGGCGAGTTCCACCGCCTCCGCATGGGACAGGAGCAACAACACAGGCAGACCTGAGTGATCGTTCGTTGAGTCATCGTGCAACCTTTAACGCGAAAAATTGTATCTGGTTTCAAAGCGGTTGTCAATCAAACCGAGGCTAAGCCGCTTCCGGTCGATACGGCGCCTCGCCGTCCAGGTCGCCGACAAACTCAGGCAGACTCGTATGTCCCAGCAGCTGCCGGATCGCCGCGTTCTCGCCGGTGTGATACCAGTAGTGATAGATCACGCGCTGCAGGAGCGAGCCATACCGATAAGCTGTCGGCTGCCCGTCGATGATAACGTGCTGCTGCAGCGTGTCGCTGGTCACAGTCGACAGCCACACATCGGCAGCGCGCGTGATGGCCGTCCAGGCCACCCACATCCCTTGCAGCGACGGAAAGCTGGCCGGCGCGCCATAGGCAAACAACTCGTTGAGCTGCGGCTGCGGGATCTTGCCCTGCGCGAAATAGACGAAGTAGCGCTGTTCCTGCCAGGCCAGGTGCCCTACATTCCAGCTGAGGCAGTTCATGGGCATGAAGCGCTGCACCGCATCATCTTCGGTCACCCCCACCAGACCGCGTCGAAATTCACTGCGCGTGAAGCGTAATTGGGCCACCAGTGGATGAATCATCACGCAGCCTTTCCTCCTTGTGAGGGTTCGTCTGCCCGATCGCGCCACGCCCGCACCGAGCGGATGTGATCGCGGTAGTGTCCAAACATATCGCCTTCGATGAGATCAAAGACGGTGACAGCGGCGTTGGGGATGCGCGCAAATTCCGGATCGTACAGGTCGGCAGCGCGCAGTCCCTGCACGGCCTCGAGACTGCGCTGAAACGACGTCTGTGATTCTTCCAGAACTTGATCGAGTGGCTTGGACCTGAAACGCTCATAAATGCGCGCATTCTCTTCGTCCACCTCCAGCCCCTGGTACTCCGCCTGCGGCTGCGGTTCACCGCGCTGGAATGCAAACACGTTATCGGCGGCCCACGTTTCAAAGTACGTGAGGTGGGCGATGATGTCCTTGAGCGACCAATCGCCTTCCACGCCGGGTTCCGTGAAGCGCCCCTCATCGATTTGCGCCAACAACGCTTCCCAGTCCGATCGGGCCGCGCGCATGACCTCAAGCAGTTGGTCAACCGTCAAGCGATCAGTCATGATCAACCTCCGGGTGTGCAAGTTAGCGACTGGGGATCGATGTTATCTCGTCAGCGGCTTGTACTTGATGCGATGCGGCGTCTCCGCTTCAAGCCCCAATCGCTTTTTGCGATCCGCTTCGTAGTCCGAGAAGCTGCCTTCGAACCAGCGCACTTGTGAATCGCCCTCGAACGCCAGAATGTGCGTTGCCACGCGATCGAGGAACCAGCGATCGTGGCTGACCACCACCGCGCAGCCGCCGAATTCTTCCAGCGCTTCTTCCAACGCCCGCAGCGTGTTCACGTCCAGATCGTTGGTCGGCTCGTCGAGCAGGAGCACATTCGCGCCGGACTTCAGCATCTTGGCCAGGTGCACGCGATTGCGCTCGCCGCCGGATAACGCGCCCACCTTCTTCTGCTGATCCGCTCCGAGGAAGTTGAAGCCCGCCACGTAGGCGCGCGAATTCATCTTGCGCGCGCCTAAGGTCAGCGTATCTTCGCCGCCGGAGATTTCTTCCCACACGTTCTTGTCGGGATCGAGCGATTCACGCGATTGATCAACGTAGCCCAGCTTCACCGTCTCGCCGATCTTGAAAGTGCCCGCGTCCGGCTCCACTGCGCCGATGATCATCTTCAGCAGCGTCGTCTTGCCCGCGCCGTTCGGGCCGATGACACCCACGATGCCGCCGGGCGGCAGCGATACATTCAAGTCTTCGAACAACACGTGATCACCATACGCTTTGCTCACGCCCTTGGCTTCGATCACCACCTCGCCGAGGCGCGGACCGGGCGGAATGTAAATCTGCAGCTGGTCGCGGTATTGCTCGGCTTCCTGGCTGAGCAGTTTTTCGTAAGCCGTGATACGCGCCTTGCCCTTGGCCTGCCGCGCTTTGGGCGACAGGTGAATCCATTCAAGTTCGCGCTCCAGCGTCTTCTGGCGTTTGACGTCGGCCTTTTCTTCCAACTCAAGCCGCTGCTTCTTCTGTTCGAGCCACGAGGAGTAGTTGCCTTTCCACGGGATGCCGTAGCCGCGATCGAGTTCCAGGATCCAACCCGCCACATTATCCAGAAAATACCGATCGTGCGTCACGGCGATGACGGTTCCCGGATACTGCTGCAAGTGCTTCTCCAGCCACTGCACCGATTCCGCATCGAGGTGATTCGTCGGCTCGTCGAGCAGCAAAATGTCCGGTTCGGTCAGCAGCAAGCGGCACAACGCCACCCGGCGGCGCTCACCGCCCGACAACACGGCGATAGATGTATCAGACGGCGGACAACGCAGCGCATCCATCGCCAGTTCGAGGCGATTGTCGAGCGTCCACGCGTCGTGCTTGTCGAGATATTCCTGCAGGCGGCCCTGCTCCTCGATGAGCGCATCGTAATCGGCGTCAGGCTCGCCGAACCTGGCGCTGACTTCGTCAAACTGCTTCAGCGCATCCACGATCGGCTGCACCGCTTCCTCGACGACCTCCTTGACGGTCTTCGAGGCGTCGAGCTGCGGCTCCTGCTCCAGCAGACCGCGCGTGTAGCCTTTGCTCAGCATCGTCTCGCCGAGGTAGTCGTCGTCAACGCCGGCCATGATCTTCAACAGCGTGCTCTTACCCGCGCCGTTCAGGCCCAGCACGCCGATCTTGGCCCCGTAGAAAAAGCCCAGCGAAATATCGCGCAGCACCTGCCTGTTCGGCGGATGGATCTTGCCCACGCGCACCATGGAATAGATGACTTGATCGGTCATGAAGACTCCGTAACGAGTAATGAGTAACGAGTAATTTGCTTTACGGCATTGGGACGTCGTTCAAAAGCGGACCAGAATCAGTGTTGTAGTTAACACGTTCTTCGCGAATGGTACCACTTTGACGCTGTTGCGGCACCATCGTAATCAGCAACCGGATGATCTCTGTGAGAAACCCTGAGCGATGCTGCGCGACACTTTCGCCCAAAATATGCCGCGCCTTGTAGTACCAGTCGCGGCTCTCACGCGCTGAACCCAACGCATACTCGTAAAACCGCGCACGATCCTTGCCCGTGCTGCGCGAATAGCCTTCTGCAATGTTTGCGCTGATTGAACCGGCGGCGCGGTAGAGTTGATCGGATAAATCAAGTGTGCGTTTGTCCCGCATCAATTTCGTCACATCAAACCAGCACAAGTCCGACAGAAACAACGCGTAGCGATAAGCCTTGATGGTCCACAACACGTCCTCTGTGATGTCGCTGGGAACGCTCTTGAGCCACTCTTCGTAATTCATCGCTTCCCCCTGATTTCACTGGTTACTCGTTACTGGTTACTCGCTACTTCTCAAAATGACTCAACACTTCATTCCCGCCGTCTTTCACCAGGATCATATCTTCGATGCGGACGCCGCCCCAGCCCGGCAGATAGATGCCCGGCTCGACGGTCAGCAGTGAATTGGCGGGGAGCCGTTCATCTTCGACGGTGTATGAGGCGCGCGGCTGTTCGTGCACAGCAAGGCCAACTCCGTGCCCCAACCCGTGTCCGAAGTTTTCGCCATACCCTGCCGCGACGATGACATCGCGCGCAAAAGCATCGGCCTCTTTGCCGGTCTGCCCCGCTTTGATATTGGCGATGGCATTCAACTGCGCTCGCAGCACGACGCCGTATACCTCGCGGAACTTCGCGTCGGGATCACCAAGCACGATCGTGCGCGTGAGGTCCGATCGGTAGCCGTCGATCGCCGCGCCCCAGTCGATGGTGATCGGCTCATTGGCCTGAATCACGCGCTCGCCCGGATGATGATGCGGCAGCGCGGCGTTCGGCCCGGACGCCACAATCGTGTCGAAGCTCAAGCCGTCCGCGCCGTGCTCACGCAGATATTTTTCCAGGTTCCACGCAGCTTCCTTCTCGGTCATCCCCGGCTTCAGGATCGAGAGCAAATAGCGTAAGCCATCCTCCGCCAGATCGATCGTCTTCTGCGTCAGCGCCAACTCGGCGGCATCCTTCACCGCACGCACATTTTCGATCAGGCCGTTGACGCCGCTCCATTCGATCTGCGGCGCGGCCTTCTGCATATCCTGATACTGCGCCACGGTGACGGTACCGCTCTCAAAACCGATGCGCGCCGGACTGCCCGCCTCGCCAATGAGGCCGGGCACATAATCTTTCAGGGCGCCTTTGGCCTGATAAACCGTGAAGTCCGGCGCTTGCTGGGCAGCCTGCTCCCAATAACGAAAATCAGTAGCGAGGACGGCGCGCGTCGGCGTGATCAACAACACGCCCGCGCTGCCCGTGAACCCCGACAGATAGCGGCGATTCTCCGCCTGCATCACCAGCAAGGCAGGCAAATTCTTCTCTTCCAGCACACGGCGGACTGCGGCGAGACGGTGTTGAGCTTGGGTCATTTTTTCTCTCCACGAATTAACACGAATCGACACGAATGCTGCCGCCTACTGAAAAATAGCGGCGGCTGCCCCAGTCGGCTTCAGCCGACTTCGACTGCCAGCCATCGATTTCAATCGATGGGCCTTCCAGCACGCGGCGTACTTCAGCGAGACGATGTTGAGTTGGGGTCATTGCTTTCTCTCCACGGATTGACACGAATGTTCACGAATGACTATTCCGCTTTGACGCAAAAACACGGATGCGGTTACACATCCGTGTCGGATAAACCACTCATCACTACTTCACGGCTCAACCTGCACATGGGGATAGTCGCGAATCCGGCCATCCAGTGTTACTAACGGCACACCCAGGATTCGCGCTGTGGCAACAATCAATTGATCGGCAGGATCCCGCTGAAAAGCATCGGGCAGTTGCGTCGACTCCACTACAATTCGAGGCGTCAGATCGAGCAACTGCACACCGGGATAGGTCAAAGCCAGATCGAGCCATTCAAGCACCGCTCGCGGCAAGGTCAAGCGACCGCGTTCGACTAACTTGGCGACTTCCCAACAGGAAATGACGCTGATTCCCAATCCGGTCTGTTCATGAGCGCGAATGTACTCGCGCTGCAACTCTGGCAGGCGAGCATCATCATGCACCCACCAGACCCAGACGTGCGTATCAAGAATGATCATTGCGCGGCATCCCACTGATCGTCATCGACCGGCTCGAACGGGCGCACATACGTAACCGGTGTGCCGCGCAGCGGATACAGGTTGCCTGAACGTGGAGCCGCTGATTGGCCCAACACGATAACTTCGACTGGTGCGCCCGCTTGCCAGGGAAGACCATTTAGTTGCAGCGTGCCATCATGCTGGAGAACCGTTTCAACGCGATAAGCGTCCATACCCACACCTCCTCGCCTGTGCCAATTATACCCCGAGGACACAAGACCTGGCAGGTTTTCGCCCGATTATCTGGTCAAGCCGTTCAACCTTACCTGCCCACTATGAATGGCGGTTGACGATCACTGAAAAACCTGCCAGGTCTCACTACCCAGCACACGGCGGACTGCGGCGAGACGGTGTTGAGCTTGGGTCATTTTTTCTCTCCACGAATTAACACGAATCGACACGAATGCTGCCGCCTACTGAAAAATAGCGGCGGCTGCCCCAGTCGGCTTCAGCCGACTTCGACTGCCAGCCATCGATTTCAATCGATGGAGACTAAAAATCTCACGAACCCTCCGTGGGATTCGTGAGATTCGTGTACTAATCTATCCCGCTACCAATTGTACCTCAGGCAAATCGGCCAGCGAGTATTCATTCTCGCACTTGATGCACTTGGCCGCGTCTCTACCCTTCATGGTCAACAGCCCGCCGCAATTGGGGCACGGCTGCGGGAGGGGACGGTTCCAACTGGTGAAGTCGCACGACGCCGGATCATCGCCGTTCTTGTAGTTGGAGCACCCGTAGAAGATGCGCCCGCGCTTGGTCTTCTTCTCCACGATGTCGCCCGTGCCGCACTGCGGACACTTCACGCCGACCTTCACCAGAAATGGCGCGGTGTAACGGCAGTTCGGGAAATCGCTGCAGCCGATGAACTTGCCGTAGCGCCCATAGCGGATCAGCAGCGGCTTGCCGCAGGTCGGGCATGGCTCGCCGAGCAGCTCCACCATGTCCACCTTCTCGATGTTGGCGTCCGCATGCTCGATGTCCTTCTGGAACGGCTCGTAGAACTCGCGGATGACGGGCACCCACTCCTTATGACCTTCGGCGATCTCGTCGAGTTCGTCTTCCATCCACGCGGTGAACTTCACATCGACCACGTCGCCAAAGTATTCGACCAGCATGTCTGTGACGGTAAACCCGATCTCGGTGGGGCGCAGGCGCTTGTCGATCTTCTCGACGTAGCCGCGCCGATCGATCACGCCCAGAATCGACGCATACGTGCTGGGCCGCCCGATGCCGTCTTCTTCCAGGGCCTTGACCAGCGACGCTTCGGTAAAGCGCGGCGGCGGCTCGGTGAAGTGCTGCTCGGGTAGCAGCTTGATCAAGTCCAGCAACTCCTGCGCCGTCAACGGCGGCACGCGCACGTTCTCTTCCTCGCTGCGCGTATCTTCTTCCTGCGCCTCTTCGTACACCGCCAGATAGCCCGGAAACTTCAACGTCGATCCGGTGGCGCGGAACAGATACGGATACACGGCCGTGCCGTTCAGCGGAATCAATTCGGCAAGCGCCTTGGCTTCACCCGCCGCAATGTCGACCGACACCGTGTCGTACACCGCCGGATTCATCTGTGAGGCGACGAAGCGTTTCCAGATCAAATCGTACAGCTTGAACTCCGCCGGATCGAGATATTCCTTGATCGATTCCGGGGTGCGCCGCACCGACGTGGGCCGGATCGCTTCGTGCGCTTCCTGCGCGTTCTTCGAGCGCGTCTTGTACTGCGGCGGTTCTTCCGGCAAAAATTCCGGCCCGAAGCGATCGGCGATATACGATCGGGCTTCCCGCTGCGCGCTTTCGGCCACGTTGGTCGAGTCGGTACGCATGTACGTGATCAACCCGATCGATCCTTCGTCGCCCAGCGTCTTGCCTTCATACAACGCCTGCGCCAGCCCCATCGTGCGCCGCGCGGCATAACCCAGCTTGCGGCTCGACTCCTGCTGCAGCGTGCTCGTCGTGAACGGCGCGCTCGGCCGGCGGCGGCGCTCGCCGGTCTTCACGTTCGCCACCTGATACGTCGCCTTTTCCAATTCGGCGACGATGGCCTGCGTATCCGCTTCGTTCTTGAGATCGACGTCCTGCCCGTTGATCTTGATCAACTTCGCCAGGAACGTCGATCGTTTGGGATGATGTTTGGCGTGCTTCGCCAGTTCGGCATGAATCGACCAATATTCCACCGGCACAAACGCATCAATCTCGCGCTCGCGTTCGACGATCAAGCGCAGCGCCACGCTTTGCACGCGGCCCGCGCTCAAGCGCCCGCGAATCTTGCGCCACAACAGCGGGCTGAGTTCGTAGCCCACCAGCCGATCGAGAATGCGGCGCGCCTGCTGCGCATCGACCAGCTGCATGTCGATGTCGCGCGGCTGCGCGAACGCTTCGCCGATCGCATCCGGCGTAATTTCGTGGAACACCACGCGGTGCGTCCGCGCCCGATCGATCCCGGCGGCTTCGATAAGATGCCACGCGATCGCTTCGCCCTCCCGATCGGGGTCGGTGGCGAGGTAGATCTGATCGGCGCGGTTGGCCAGGCTCTTGAGTTCCTTCACCACTTCCTTCTTTTCGTTCGGCACGCGGTACTTCGGGGTGAAGTCGTTGTCCACATCCACCGACAACGTCGAACGCAGCAGATCGCGCACGTGGCCCACCGAAGCCTTCACAGTATAGCCCTTGCCCAGAAAACGCCCCACCGTCTTCGCTTTGGTCGGCGATTCGACGATGACCAATTTGCCCACGCGCGGCCCGTCGCCGTGCTTGCCGTTTTTCTTCGACTTGCGGGGTGCGCGTGCGGTGACTTCCGGCTTGGGCAGCCCTTCGTGCGCGGGCGTCCTGCCCATCTTGAACATGGTCGTGCCGCACGCCGGGCACACGCCGCGCGTCGCCGCCGTACCCGTCGTCGTAAACACGGCTTGCGGATCATTTACTTCACGTTTGGTCTTGCACTTAAAGCAATAAGCTTCCATCACTCACCATTCTAACAAGTAACCAGTAACGAGTACGTTTTACGTTTTACTCATTACTCGTTACTCATTATCCTTTATAAATACTGCGTCTTTCCCTGCTTCTTCAGTTCATCCACGATCTGCTTCACATCCTGCGCGCGATCCTTGGGGCAGATCAGCACGGCGTCGCCGGTATCGATCACGATCAAATCGTGCAGCCCGATCGTCGCCACCAGCCGATCGTGCCCGAAGACCAGCGTGTTGCTCGTATCCACGCCCACATGCTGTGCATGGCGGACGACATTGCCCCGCTCGTCGTTATCCAAAATCTCCAGCAGCGTGGCCCACGAGCCTACGTCGTTCCAGCCGAACTCCGCCGGAATCACCGCCACGTCGCGCGCTTTCTCCATGACACCATAGTCCACGGTTTGCGGCTTCACATCCGGCCACACCTCGCGCAGCACGCGATCGTAATCCGGCGTGCCCAGCGCCGCCTCGATGGTCAGCAGCTGCTGATAGAACTCCGGCATCGTGCACGACATTTCATCCAGAAAGCGCGACACCTTCCACACGAACATGCCGCTGTTCCAACTGTGCCGCCCGCTGGTGACGAAGTGCTTGGCGGTGACCAGATCCGGCTTTTCGCGGAAGGCCACCACCTTGTAAGCCAGATAATCGTTGGCCTGCATCAAGTGCGATCCACGTTCGATGTAGCCGTAGCCCGTTGACGGCGAACTGGGCGTGATGCCCAACGTCACCAGATAGTTCTGCGCGGCCACATTGCGCGCGGCCTTGAGCACTTCACGGAAGCCCTCGTGGTCGCCGATAAAATGATCGGCGGTGAGCACGGCCATGATCGCAGCCGGATCGCGCCGCTGGAGCGCAATCGCGCTCAACGCAATCGCCGGGGCCGTGCCGCGTCCCGCCGGTTCGATCACGTAATTTCGATCGGGAATACCGGTTCCTTCCGCCTTCAGCAGATCGACCTGCTCTTCACCCACGACCACCAGCACATCGTCCGGCGTCAGCAGCGGCTGCAACCGCTCAACCGCCATCGCAAACATCGAACGGTCGCCCATTAACGGCAGCACCTGCTTGGGCGACTTCTGGCGTGACAGCGGCCACAACCGCGAACCGACACCGCCGGCCATGATCAGTGCATAGAAATGATTGGACATGAGTAAGACCTTCGTGAATTGCTCTCTGAACCGCTTAACGAGTAACCAGTAACGAGTAATTACCAGTTACTCGTTACGCATTATTCCACCGTATAATCCACGCGCGCCTCACGCGCCACCACGTACTGCATCCCGGCGATCTGCCGCACGCTGCCCTTCAATTCCATCAACGCCAGCGTGCTGCTCACTTGCGAGACCGGCAGGCCGCTCTCGCGCACCAGATAATCGATGTGCGCCGGATCGCTGGACAGCAGCGTGAACAACTTCGCCTCGGTCGGATCGTCGGGAATCACTGCGCGCGCTTCCGAATGCGCCGTGACCATCTTTAGATTCAGCGCTTCCAGCACGTCCTGCGCCGAAGTCACCAGCGTCGCGCCTTCCTTCAATAAGTTGTTCGTGCCGCGGCTCGTCTTAGCAAAGACATTGCCCGGCACTGCAAAGACTTCGCGTCCCTGCTCCAGCGCGCGATCGGAGGTGATCAACGCGCCGCTGGTTTCGGCGGCTTCCACCACGATCGTCCCCAGCGACAACCCGCTGATGATGCGATTGCGCGCCGGGAAAGTGCCCGCCTCTGGCGGCGAGCCGCACGGCGCTTCGGTCAACAACGCGCCCTGCTCGACAATGCGCGCCGCCAGCCTCGCGTGCTCCGGCGGATAGACCTGATCGATGCCGCAGGCCAGCACGCCCAAGGTGCGCCCGCCCGCCTTCAGCGCCGCCTCATGCGCGAACGCATCGATCCCCCGCGCCAATCCGCTGACGATGGTAATGCCGTTGTGCGCCAGATCGGCGGCCAGCGTCTCGGCCACTTGCCGCCCATAGGCGCTGGCGCGCCGCGTGCCGACGATGGCCACGGTCCATTCACGATCCGCCGCATTCAACAGCCCCTTCACATACAACACCGGCGGTGCATCGGGCAGATTCTTCAACAACGGCGGATAATCGGGATCGCTCCAGATGAGAATCCGCGCACCGGTCTTCTGCACCCGATCGATCTCCTGATCGAGATCGATCGTCTTGCGGACGTTCAGCAGATTCTCGAGCGAGCGGCGATCCAGGCCGGCTTCGCGCAAATCGTTCGCTTCGGCGTTCCACGCCGTTTCCAGATCGCCGAAATGATCGATCAACGCGCGGACCTTGGCCGGTCCCACGCCGTACACTCGATTGAAGCCCACCCAGTAGCGTACATCACGCATGATTCCGCCTCATACAAGGGCGCGACTATAAAGGAAAGCCCTTAAATCGTCAAGCCTCCCGGAGGTTAAGAACCTTCGGGAGGTTCTGCTCACAACAATCCCGGCAGCAATTCCACTGTCATCACGCCCGTTTCAACATCAATGCCCTTGATGACTTCCACACGCGCCGGTAGCAATATCTCGCCGCGATCGCCTTTCACGACGTACACATCATTCGCACCGGTTACCAGAATCTCGGTGACCTCACCCAACTCTTCGCCGTCGACCGTGCGCACCTTCAAGCCGATGACTTCCCGCGCGTAAAACTCGCCGGGCTGCCGCGGCCGCTGCGCCGCCTCGATCAGAATCTCCTGCCCGTGCAGCGCTTCGGCGTCGTTGCGCGAGTCGACGCCGACCAGATGCAGCAGCCAGTTGCCCTGATACGGACGGAAACTCCTGACCTCATAGGACTTGCGCTGGGGGCCCACCAGCACCGATCGGTACTGTGTGAAATCCTCAGGCCGATCGGTGAACGGCGCGATCTTCAGATCGCCGCGAATGCCCCAGGCGCGCAGCACGCGTCCCACCACGAAAAAATCTGGCTCAGGCGACGTTCTGCCGCCTGAGCCGCGTCTACGATGCTTCAACTCTTTCCACCCGCAACATACCGCGCTTTACGTTTCACGTTTTACGCATCACGCAGTACGCATTAATCGATGTCCAACGTCACCCGCAAGTTGTCCCGGGCCGCCATCGCCCGCAGCAGCGCGCGCAGCGAATTCGCCACCTTGCCGCCCTTGCCGATGACGCGCCCCATGTCGTCAGCCGCCACGTGCAGCTGCAAAGCCACCTCGCTGCCCCGGCGGCTTTCGGTGACAGTCACTTCTTCAGGATGATCGACCAGGCCCTTGACGATGTACTCAACAAGTTCTTTCATGTTGCGCCCTTCTTCAGGTACACACGCGTCATTGCGAGGAGCGCAGTTGGCGACGAAGCAATCTCCAATGGGACTGGCTAGTCTCGGCGATTCGGAAAGAGATTGCTTCGCCTAAAGCGCTCGCAATGACGCTGTTTGCGCTACTTCTTCTTCTGACCCGTCTTCAAATTCTTCTTGCTCTTCGCCGTAACCGTGTCCGGGTTGGTGCGGCGCGGGGTATTGGCGCGCGCGGTCTCGGCGGCCGCCTGCGCCTCGGCCAGCACAGCTTCCAGGGCCTCGCCCTTTTGCACGCGCTCGAAGCGGCCCAGAGTCCCCTGCTTGGTCAACAGCTGCGCCACCGATTCAGTGGGCTGCGCGCCGTTCTTCAGCCAGTGATACATGCGCTCTTCATTGACTTCGACTGTCTCGGGATTGGTGCGCGGATTGTAGCGCCCCACAATCTCGAGGAAGCGCCCGTCGCGCGGCCACTCGTTTTCGGCGATGACCATGCGGTAGGACGGCTGCTTCTTCAACCCGACGCGGCGTAAACGAATTCGTAACACAGTGATGCTCCTTGAAATTGAGAATTGAAAGCTGGATAGTTGATGTCGGAGAAGAGAGGGTGAGGTGATAGGTACCCCAACGCCAACTTCAAACTTCCAATTTCCTTACGATGTTAGTAACTACCTAGTTGCGTCATTCCCGCGTGCTGTAAGCGGGAATCCAGCGGACAATTCGCCCCAGGGCGCCTGGATGCCCGACAAAAGCACTCGGGCATGATGGCTGTTTGACTAAAACCTGCCTTTGAACATATTGGCCACGCCGCGGCCCTTGTTCGCCTGCATCATCTTCATCATCTTCTGCATTTCGCGGAACTGGCGCAGCAGTTGATTCACTTCCTGCACCGTGGTGCCGCTGCCCCGCGCGATGCGGCGCTTGCGGCCGCCGCCGATGATGTCGGGCCGCTGTCGCTCGGCGGGCGTCATCGAGTTGATGATGGCCTCGATCTGCTTCATCGACTTCTCGGCCTCGTGCGGATCGATCTTTTCTTTCATGCTGCCCAGGCCGGGAATCATGTCCAGCAAGCCGCTGAGCGGCCCCATTTTCTTGACCTGCTTCAACTGCTGCAGGAAATCCTCCATGTCAAAGCGCGCTTCCATCATCTTCTGCGCGGCTTTGGCGGCCTCTTCCTGATCGAACGTCTCCTGCGCCTTCTCGATCAGCGTGAGCATGTCGCCCATGCCCAGAATGCGCGTCGCCAGCCGATCGGGGTGAAAGACTTCCAGCGCGTCGGTTTTCTCGCCGACGCCCATGAACTTGATCGGCACGCCGGTGACTGCGCGCACGCTGATCGCCGCGCCGCCGCGCGCATCGCCGTCGACCTTGGTCAGGATCAACCCGGTGAGGCCCACGCGCCGATGGAATTCCTCGGCCGTACGGACCGCGTCCTGCCCCGTCATCGCATCGACGACCAGCAGAATCTCGCGCGGCTGCACGATCTGCTTGATGGCTTCCAACTCCGCCATCATCTGATCGTCAATGGCCAGACGACCCGCCGTGTCCAGCACCACCGCCGAATACGATTCGGCTTTGGCCTTCTTCAAAGCATTCGTGACAATGGCCGGTGGCGCAGCTTTAACGCCCTCGCTGTACACTGGCACGTTCAACTGCCTACCCAGCGTTTCGAGCTGCGTCACGGCGGCTGGCCGATACGTATCGGCTGCCACCAACAGCGGGCGGTTGCCCGTGCTGCGCAACTTCACGGCCAGCTTGGCGGCCGTGGTCGTCTTGCCGGAACCCTGCAAGCCCACCAGCATCACAATGTGCGGCGTCGCCCCCGACAGATCGAGCGGTGCGGCCGTGCCCAATGTCGCCAGCAGTTCCTCGTGAACGATCTTGATGACCTGCTGCGCCGGGTTCAGCGCCTCGCTGACCTCGTGCCCGATGGCGCGCACCCGCACTCGCGCGATGAACTCCTTGACGACCTTGAAATGCACGTCGGCTTCCAGCAAAGCCAGGCGGACTTCGCGCAACGCCTCGTCCACGTCGGCTTCGCTTAGCTGGCCGCGCTTGGACAGCTTCTTGAACACTTCCTGGAGTTTGCCGGTCAGATTGTCAAACATGGTTTTTCCCGGTAAAGCGACGCTGGATTGTATCTGAGCCTACTTATTTCGTCAAGAACGATATTCGCGAGGCGGGCAACGGCCTGGCGGCGGCGCACCCGGCAACCCAACCAGCAACGCGCCGGATGGAACACAAAAGCCTCCTGAAGCAGTGTGACCTGGCAATGACACTGCCTTTCAGAAGGCTTCCACTTTTCAACCGCCGTGGCTTGCAGGCCGCGTTGCGAGAAGGACAGCGCGGACAGGACCGCCAGCTACCGTTGTCCGTACACAGTGGTATAACGATTGTGCAATTTCGCCACCTCGTCAGCCGGAATCACCGCGGGGGTGCCGAGCGCTAAGGCGTACCACACCGTGCGTGCCACATCCTCGGTCATGATGGCGGCCTTCACAGCAGCTTCCGCATTCTTGCCGATGGTGAACACGCCGTGATTTTTCAGCAGCACGGCCGGCGAACTCCCGATCGATTCCACCACCACTTTGCCGATCTCTTCCCCGCCGATCAACGCGAAGCCGCCCACCGGGATCGGCCCGCCGAATTCGTCTGCGATGGCCGTGAGGTACACCGGGATTGGTTTGCCGACCGCCGCGAAGGCCGTGGCATACGGCGAATGCGTGTGGACGATGCCGCCCACATCGGGCCGCTGCCGGTAGATGTACAAATGGCTGGCCGTATCCGACGATGGTGACAAGTCTCCTTCGACGACCTTGCCCTCAACATCCAACACGATCAGATGCTCCGGCTTTAGATCGGGATACTTCACGCCCGATGGTTTGATCACCACGAGGCCGGTTTCCGGATCGCGTCCGCTGACGTTGCCACCCGTCCATTTCACCAGATCATTTTTGGGCAGTTCCAGGTGCAGCTGCCAGATTTGTTCGCGTAAAGATTCCAGCACCACACACCTCTAGCTCTTGTTCTTGTTGTACACATCGAAGAACACGGCGAACAACAAGACCAGACCCTTGATCGCCTGCTGCACGTCGATGCCGATACCGAGAATGGACATACCATTGTTCAGCACGCCCATCACCAACGCACCGATTACCGCGCCGATGACCGTGCCGATACCGCCGCTGGCCGAGGCGCCGCCGATGAAGCACGCCGCGATAACGTCCAGCTCAAAGCCATTGCCCGCTTTGGGCGTAGCCGAGTTCAAGCGGGCGGCATAGACCAGGCCGCCCAGCGCCGCCAGCACACCCATGTTGATGAAGGTATAGAACAACAGGCGGCGGGTGTTGACACCCGACAGGCGGGCGGCTTTCTCGTTGCCGCCCAGCGCATAGATGCGGCGGCCCAGCACGGTCTGATTCGTGATGAAGGTATAGACGGCAATCATCACCAGGAGCACAATGAAGATGTTGGGCAGGCCCTTGTAGGAAGCCATGATCCAGCAGATGCCCATGATGGCCGCGATGATGATCAGATTCTTCAGGATGAACAGCGGCGTGGAGGACACGGGGAAGTTATACTTGCGCTGGTTGCGCCGCGAGCGCAAATCGAGGAAAACCAGCAACGCCGATAACGCTGCGCCAATGACCAGGCTCGTCAGGTGTAAGCCCTCATTGTTGAAGAAGTCAGGGATGAAGCCCGCGGCCAATCCCTGAAATTCCGCCGGGAACGGCCCCACCGACTGCCCGGCCAGCAGCGTCAACGTCAGGCCGCGGAAAATCAACATGCCCGCCAGGGTGACAATGAAGGCTGGGATTTTGGCGTAAGCGACCCAGAAACCCTGCCAGACGCCGATGATACCGCCGGCGAGCAGCGCCAGCGCCATCGTGAGAAAGACGTTGACGTCATACTTCACGATCAGCACCGCGGCCGCCGCGCCGATGAAGCCGGCCACCGAACCGACTGACAGATCGATCCAGCCGGAGACGATGATCAACAACATGCCGATCGCCATGATGATGATGTAGCTGTTCTGCAAAACCAGGTTGGTGATGTTGACGGGCCGCATGAGCGTGCCGTTGGTGGCGACCGTAAAGAAGATCATGATCGCCACCAGGGCAATCAGCATGGCATATTCGCGGACGTTGCTCCGCAGGAACGAGATAAAGTTCTTCATTAGTCTGTCACCTCTTGTTGAGTCATGATGCACTTCATAATCTTTTCCTGAGAAGCCTCACGGGCCGGCATTTCGCCGACAATGCGGCCTTCGCTCATGACGTAGATGCGATCACACACTCCCAGAATCTCCGGCAGCTCGGAAGAGATCAGAATGACGCCCTTGCCTTCCTCGGCCAAGCGGTTGATGATGGTGTAGATCTCATACTTCGCGCCCACGTCGATACCGCGCGTCGGCTCGTCCAGAATCAGGATTTCCGGCTGGGCGAACAACCACTTGCTCAAGACAACTTTCTGCTGGTTGCCGCCGGACAGATTGACGGCTTTCTGCAGGATGTTTGAACACTTGATGTTCAGTTTGTCCTTGTATTCGGTGGTGACGGTCAGTTCTTTTGGCCCGTTGATGACGATGCCGTCGGCGACGGCCGGCAGGTTGGCCAGCGTAATGTTGTTCTTCACATCCTGGATCAGGATCAGGCCATAGGTTTTGCGGTCTTCGGTGCTGTACGCAAGGCCCTGGGCAATGGCCTTGTCAATCGAACTGATGTCGACTTCCCGGCCATGCTTGAAAGCTTGGCCGGTGATATGTTTGCCATACGTGCGGCCAAAAATACTCATCGCCAGTTCGGTGCGGCCTGCCCCCATCAACCCGGCAATTCCTACCACTTCACCTCGCCGCACGTTGAGGCTGATATCAGCGCAGATCTTGCGATCAGCGTGCAGCGGGTGATAAGCGTTCCAGTCACGAATCTCAAAGATCACTTCGCCGATATGCGGCTCGCGCGGCGGGAAGCGGTGGGTCATATCACGCCCGACCATGCCGCGTATGATGCGATCTTCCGTGATCTGATCAGTATGACAATCCAGCGTTTCGATCGTCGCCCCGTCGCGCAGGATCGTAATCGAATCAGCCACTTTCGAGACTTCGCTCAGTTTATGGGAAATGAGAACCGAGGAGATGCCGTGCTCTTTGAATTCCAACAAGAGTCTGAGCAGCGCCTCGCTGTCGGTCTCGTTCAGGCTGGCGGTGGGTTCGTCCAGAATCAGCAGCTGCACCTTCTTGGCCAGGGCCTTGGCAATTTCCACCAATTGCTGCTTGCCTACACCCAGATCGGTGATCAACGTTTTGGGGGACTCGTGCAGTCCGACACGCGCCATCAATTCCTGGGTTCTGGCCGTCGCTTCCGCCCAGTTGATCACGCCGCGGCGCTGACGTTCGTTACCGAGAAATAAATTCTCTGTGATGGACAAATATGGAATCAGGGCCAATTCCTGATGGATGATGACAATGCCCACTTCTTCGCTGTGATTGATGTCTTTGAACTGAACTGCCTTGCCCTGGTAAATAATGTCGCCGGTATAAGTGCCATGCGGATAGACCCCGCTCAAGACTTTCATCAGGGTCGACTTGCCGGCCCCGTTCTCGCCAACCAGCGCATGGATCTCGCCCTGCCGGACACTGAAATTGACGTTATCCAGGGCTTTCACGCCGGGAAATGTTTTGGTGATGTTCCGCATTTCCAGAATAATGTCTGACATGGTGGCCCATCCTTGACTGGCGCGAAAGGCAGCGCCGTTGATTTCTACCCAGTATACTTGATAACCTTGAAGATGGGTGAGGGACTGACAGCCCTCACCCATCCCTACCGTGCCGCCCTTACTTGAGCTGATCTTCCGTCAGGTAGCCGCTGTCGATGAGGAGTTCCTGGTAGTTGTTGAGGTCCACGCTCAGCGGGACCAGCAGGTACGACGGGACGATCTTGACACCGTTGTTGTAGGTCTTGGTGTCGTTGATCTCCACTTCCTGGCCCTTCAGCGCGGCGTCCACCATCTTGGCCGTCTGCTTCGCCAGTTCACGCGTGTCCTTGAACACGGTGTAAGCCTGCTCGCCCGCAATCATTGACTTGACCGACGCCACTTCCGCGTCCTGCCCCGTCACCACCGGCCACGGCTGATCAGCGCTGCCATAGCCCACGCCGCGCAGCGACGAGATGATGCCACGGCTCAGCCCATCGTACGGCGACAGCACCGCGTCCACCCGCTTGTCCGTGTAGTACGCGCTCAGCAGATTGTCCATGCGCGCCTGCGCCGTCGCACCGTCCCAGCGCAGCGTCGAAACCTTGTCCATGCCCATCTGCCCACTCTGCACCACCAACTTGCCGCTGTCGATGTACGGCTGCAGCACCGACATCGCGCCGTCGTAGAAGTAGAAGGCGTTCGTGTCATCCGGCGAGCCGCCGAACAACTCAATGTTGAACGGCCCCTTGCCCTCCTTCAGCCCCAGCGCTTCCACAATCTGGCTGCCCTGGATGACGCCCACCCCAAAGTTGTCAAACGTCGCGTAGTAGTCCACATCCGCTGTGTTCGACAGCAAGCGGTCATACGCCATCACCAACACGCCCTGCTCCTTCGCCTTCTTCAACACGTCCGACAACGTCGAACCGTCAATCGCCGCGATGATCAATACCTTCGCGCCCTTCGTCACCATGTTCTCGATCTGCGCCACCTGGTTCGGAATGTCATCCTCCGCAAATTGCAGATCCGTCTTGTACCCCATCGCTTCGAACGCCTTCACCATGCTGTTCCCGTCGGATATCCACCGCTCCGACGACTGCGTCGGCATCGAAATCCCCACCAGCATGCCCTCGGTCGAAGGCGCCGCCGGGGCTGAGGCGTCCACCCCCAGCTGTTCAGCCGTCAGGTAACCGCTGTCGATGAGGAGTTCCTGGTAGTTGTTGAGGTCCACGCTCAGCGGGACCAGCAGGTACGACGGGACGATCTTGACACCGTTGTTGTAGGTCTTGGTGTCGTTGATCTCCACTTCCTGGCCCTTCAGCGCGGCGTCCACCATCTTGGCCGTCTGCTTCGCCAGTTCACGCGTGTCCTTGAACACGGTGTAAGCCTGCTCGCCCGCAATCATTGACTTGACCGACGCCACTTCCGCGTCCTGCCCCGTCACCACCGGCCACGGCTGATCAGCGCTGCCATAGCCCACGCCGCGCAGCGACGAGATGATGCCACGGCTCAGCCCATCGTACGGCGACAGCACCGCGTCCACCCGCTTGTCCGTGTAGTACGCGCTCAGCAGATTGTCCATGCGCGCCTGCGCCGTCGCACCGTCCCAGCGCAGCGTCGAAACCTTGTCCATGCCCATCTGCCCACTCTGCACCACCAACTTGCCGCTGTCGATGTACGGCTGCAGCACCGACATCGCGCCGTCGTAGAAGTAGAAGGCGTTCGTGTCATCCGGCGAGCCGCCGAACAACTCAATGTTGAACGGCCCCTTGCCCTCCTTCAGCCCCAGCGCTTCCACAATCTGGCTGCCCTGGATGACGCCCACCCCAAAGTTGTCAAACGTCGCGTAGTAGTCCACATCCGCTGTGTTCGACAGCAAGCGGTCATACGCCATCACCAACACGCCCTGCTCCTTCGCCTTCTTCAACACGTCCGACAACGTCGAACCGTCAATCGCCGCGATGATCAATACCTTCGCGCCCTTCGTCACCATGTTCTCGATCTGCGCCACCTGGTTCGGAATGTCATCCTCCGCAAATTGCAGATCCGTCTTGTACCCCATCGCTTCGAACGCCTTCACCATGCTGTTCCCGTCGGATATCCACCGCTCCGACGACTGCGTCGGCATCGAAATCCCCACCAGCGCGCCTTCACCCGCAGGCGCAACGGGAGCTTTGGTCGGTTCAGCGGCAACAGGCGCCTTAGTCGCTTCAGCGGGAGCGGCCGGTGCCGTGGTTGGCGCTGCCGCAGGGGCGGCACAACCAACCACCAGGGCCGCCAACATCACAACCGTCACGATCTGATAGAGCAGCTTAGAAGTTTTCATTATTCGGGTATCCTTGTCTTTGCTTGAATTTTTGGGTTGAGCGCGCCCGTTGACCGTGGGCTACGCACCGGGTCTGGGAGATAGGTATCTCCTAGGCACTACGTGCTTCAGCTTTGTTGCGTTGACGCTTTTCTTCACGCCATGCGCGCCTCCTGTAGAAGTAGTCAGACGGTATCTTATAGTCAGTGGTCTGCTGCAGACAGGTGCAGCTAGCGCAGTCCATCCACCGCTGCGCGTTCGATGCCCAATCCCTTGTGGTAGCGGTCCATGAATGTCGCAAAACCGGCCACATCCTGTGGATCAGGAGCCAGCGTCACGCTGTCTTCTCCGGCAAAAACCTTGTCGGCGAGATAGGCTTCCAAAGATTCCCCCTCGGCCTTATGGAGCATATACGCCGCCAGCAAGGCAATCCCCCAGGCGCCGCCCTCGCCGGCAGTCTCCATCACGGAAACGGGCACATTCAGCGCCGCCGCCATGATTTTTTGGCCCACGCCCTTGGTCTTGAAGAAACCGCCATGACCGAGAATCTGATCGATCTTCACCTGCTCCTGAATAAAGAGGATGTCACACCCAATCCTTAATGCGCCAAGTGAGGAGAACAGGTGCGTGCGCATGAAATTGGCCAACGTGAAGCGGCTTTCGGGTGTGCGGACAAACAGCGGACGCCCCTCTTCCATGTGCGTAATGTGCTCACCCGAAAGATAGGCGTAAGCCAGCAGCCCGCCGCCGTCTGCCTCGCCCTGCAGGGCCTGCTGATACAACGTTTCAAACAACTGGGACTGGCTGACCTCTACCCCCAGCACCTGCGTGAATTCATGGAACAACTCGACCCAGGCGTTGAGATCGGAGGTGCAGTTGTTGCTGTGCACCATCGCCACCGGCATGCCGGCCGGCGTCGTCACCATATCGATCTCGGGGTACAGCTTCGACAGCGCCTTTTCCAACACGATCATGGCAAAGACCGAAGTTCCGGCCGAAACGTTGCCCGTGCGCACAGCCACACTATTAGTCGCCACCATGCCAGTCCCGGCGTCGCCCTCAGGCGGACACAGCGGAATCCCCGCTTTGAGTTGCCCGGTGGGATCGAGCAGTTTGGCGCCTGCCTCGCTCAGCACACCAGCGGCGTCCCCGGCCACCAGGACCCGGGGCAGGATGTCTTCAATCTTCCACGGGATCTGTTCTGCGGCCAGCAGTTCGTTGAACTGTCTGAGCATGCCTTTGTCGTAATCGTTGATGGTGCTGTCGATGGGGAACATGCCCGAGGCTTCGCCGACGCCCATCACTTTCTGCCCCGTCAGCTGCCAGTGGACGTAGCCGGCCAACGTGGTCAAATGACGGATGGCGCCGACATGAGGTTCCTTGTTCAAGATGGCCTGATACAGGTGGGCCACGCTCCACCGCTGCGGAATGTTGAACTGGAACACATCTGTGAGTTGTGCGGCCGCCTGTCCAGTGATGGTGTTGCGCCAGGTGCGGAAGGGAGCGAGCAGATTGTCGGCCTTATCGAACGGCAGATAACCGTGCATCATGCCGCTGAAGCCGATCGCGCCAACGGTCTGCAGCGGGACGTTATACTTCTCCACAACCTCCCGGCTGAGTTTCCGATAGCTGTCCTGCAAGCCTTGCCACACCGCGTCAAGGCCGTATGTCCAGACGCCATTTTCATAGCGGTTTTCCCAGTCATGGCCGCCAGCTGCGATCGGCATATGATCCTCGCCGATCAATACCGCCTTGATACGGGTCGAGCCGAACTCGATGCCCAGCACCGTCTTGCCGCTTTCAATTGCCCTTTGCGTGTCGATGCGATTCATGTTGGCCTCCTCTGAATGGCAGTCTGAGACCCTACCCTTTGTGATAGTAGACATCCCAACCCATGTACTTGCTCAAGGCTTCGTTCACAGCATCGGCGGTTTGCGACAGATTCACCGCCACGTGATGCTCAAAACCATTCTCGCAAATGTAAGCCAGCAGCTTCTGCAAGTTCGGCACTTTGACGACGCCGTAGCCGCCGAAGGTCTTGAGCGGATCGCTGGTCAATTCGCCCTGCCCGACGTAGGCATTGATCTTGCCCTTGAACTCATCGGTCGAGATGCGGCAATATGTGAATGGCGCGGCCTTCACGCGGCCCACCACCGTGCCGTAGGTATTGTCGCGGCCCACCGTGCCCGCGATGATGGCCTGATAGTCCATCACCGGGATGTCATCCGCCGCGATCGGGTCGTCCACGAAAATATCCTTGGGCAGGTTCGAGCAGTGGAAGATCACGCCCTTGTCGGGATCGTCGCCGTAGTTGTTGTTCCAGTCCACGATCGCGCTGGGCTTGCCCGAAGCGAGCACCATGGCATACATGCCCACCACGCCCGCAATGTCCGTCTCGCACGCCGACGGCATCAACTTGTTGCTCATCATGCTCATCAACGTGCAGGGCACCACGCCATAAAATTCTTCCATCGAAGTCCAGCACTGCACGGCGCTGGCGGCCAGTTCCTTCTCGGCCATCCAATCTTCGATCACGATCGCCAACTTGCCGATGCGCGCCAGCGATTCACTCGGCGTACTCTGCACGGGCACGTACGCCTTGACCTCTTCCAACTTGGCCTTGAGCCTGGCGTCATCGGCCTGAATGCGTCCCGCGCGGCCAAACACCTCCGAAAGGTCCAGCGTCTCGATCGAGATACCCGACGCTTCCAGCAATTTCTCGCTGTAGCGCACGGTATTGAACGCCGCCGGCCGTGCGCCCACCGCGCCCATGCGCACGTTCTTCAACCCCTTCGCCACGCGGCACGTGCCGACGAAGCGCCGCAAATCGGCGCGGAAACTTTCGCTGGTTGGATCGACCGTGTGCAGCGTGGTCAGTGTAAACTTGATGCCGTACTGCTTCAGGTTGTTGCAGGCGGACATCTTGCCGCAGAACGAGTCGCGCCGATCGGCGATGGTCATCTTGGCGGCGTCGTCCGGGAACGCCTGCACCAGCACCGGCACATTCAAGCCCGCCCAGCGCAGCGCATTGGCGATGGCGCGCTCGTCGCCAAAGTTGGGCAATGTCACCAGCACGCCGTCGATTTCGTCGCGATACGCCTTGAACAGATCGGCGCATTTGTGCGCGTCCGACAGGCTCTCAATGCTGCCGAAGGGCGTGTCTTCCGGCGTCAGGCAGACGGCGTTGAGGCCTTCTTCCTCCAGCACTTTCAGAATAATCTGGCGGCCGGTGTCGCACAGATGACTCGGAAAGAAACCGCGATTGCCGACGATGACTCCTAACGTAGGCTTGCTCATGTTCAGATCCTTTCGCGTTGAGTTGCATGGTTGCAATAAAAAAACGTCTGGTCGAATTACCAGTAGTGCTGCACTTGCGGCTTGAGGCGCTGCTCGTACAGCGCGCGCACCCTGGACATGGTCTCATTGGAGATGGGCGGCCGATCGGCGGCGCGGCAATTGTCTTCCACTTGCGCTGGCCGCTTTGCGCCCGGAATGGCACACGTGACCGCGTCGAACATTAGAATCCAGCGCAGCGCGAACTCGGCCATGCTCCAGCCCGCCGGCACCAGGGGGCGCAGTTCTTCCACAACTTCAAGGCCAAGATCGTAATCGACGCCGGAGAACGTCTCACCCCGATCGAACGCCTCGCCGTGCCGGTTGAACTGGCGATGATCATCCTCGGCAAAGGTGCTGGCCTTTGTCAACTTGCCGGTCAACATCCCCGATGACAACGGCAGTCGTGCCAGAATGCCGACCCGGCGTTGCTGCGCGCGCGCCAAGAACAGATCGGCTGGGCGCTGCCGGAAAATGTTGAAGATGATCTGCACCGACTGCACGCCCGGATATTCGATGGCCTTCAGCGCTTCTTCCACGCGCTCCACGCTGACGCCGTAATAGCGAATCTTGCCCTGCGTCACCAGCTCGTCGAGCACGCCGAAGACTTCGGGGTTGTAGTAGACATCGGTCGGCGGACAGTGCAGCTGTACCAGATCGATCGTGTCCGTTTCCAGATTCTTCAAGCTGCGCTCGACAAACGCCGTGAGGTTCGCGCGGTTATAGCCGCTGGCGACGTGCGGAGCCAGCCGCCGACCGGCCTTCGTCACGACGATGATGTCCTCTTTGCGTTCGCGCTTCAACTGCGCCAGCAGGCGCTCGCTGTGACCATCGCCGTAGACGTCGGCCGTGTCGAAGAAGTTCACGCCCAGATCAACCGCGCGATGCAGCGCGGCCAGCGACTCGGCATCATCTACACCGCCCCAGGCGCTGCCAATGGCCCAGGCCCCGAAACTTACCGTTGACACCTGCCACCCAGTGCGGCCTAATTCACGATATTGCATGGCAACTCCTTATTATTGGCTCAGGGAGCCAGTACCATCGCTGCCCGGCAGCTAACACACCGAGCTGCCCCGCACGATCAATTGCGGCGTCAAGTGTACATTCTTGACTCCCGCCGCGGCGCCTGTGCGCTTGGCCTCAATGGCCGTGTGCAGATTCTGCACGGCGATGCAGCCAACATCAATCAGTTGCTGATGGACGGTCGTCAGCGGCGGCCAGAAGTAGGCGGCTTCAGGAATGTTGTCAAAACCGACCACAGCTAAGTCTTGCGGAATGCTCCGGCCGGTTTGATGCGCGACACCCAGGGCGCCCAACGCCATTTGATCGCTGCAAACGAAGACGGCGTCGATACCCGGCTCACACGCCAACAGGGCGCTCATCGCTTGGGCGCCGCTGGCGGCTGACCAATCCCCGGCGACGATCAGCGAATTGCAGGGGTCAAGGCCGGCCGCCTGCAATACCGCCTGCCAGCCGGCTCGTCGTTCGCGTGCTTCCCACCAGGCCAGCGGGCCGGTGATCAGTCCGATGCGACGTCGGCCCTGCTCAATGAGATGCTGCACCGCCTGCCGGGCGCCATCGCGATTGTCAACGGCGACGGTTGCCAGGCCAGGTTGTGCGGCCATGCTGAGAAAAACGATCGGGGGGAGGCGATCCAGGCGGGCAGGATTGATCCAGCGCCGGTTGTCGCCCACCTCTGGCACCGCCCAGATGATGCCGTCCACGCGGCGGGCGACCAGCGTATCCAGAATCCGATCGATGTCAACCGATTCATCCGGCTTGGCCAGCAGGCTAAGGAAGAGCGAGTAGCCCAGCTCATTCGCTTTGTTCTCGATGCCGACGACCGTGCGTGATGGGCCGTAGTAGTCAATTCCCCACGCCACCACGGCCAGGGAGTTGGTGCGCTGGTTGACGAGGCTGCGCGCCAGAATGTTGGGCCGATAGTTCAGCTCTTCGATAGCGGCTTGCACCCGCTGCCGGGTGAGTTCGCTTATTTCGCCCTGATTGTTGACGACGCGTGAGACAGTTTTTGGGGAAACACCGGCG
>CAYNML010000034.1:0-3633 GCA_964398185.1 uncultured Anaerolineae bacterium
GGCCTGCACTGGATTGTGCCGTTCGCCGAAACAGTGGAGACCTATTCCATCGCCAATCAGAACTATACGATGTCGATCGCACCGGGTGAAGGCGTGATCCGCGGCGACGATTCGATCGAGGCGCGCACCGCGGACGGCCAGCAAGTCAAACTGGATGCCTCGGTCATCTTCCGCGTCAACCCGGCCAAAACGATCGACGTGCACATCAAGTGGAAGGACCGTTACGTGGATGGCGCGATCCGTCCGGCGGCGCGCGGCATTCTGCGTGACGTGGTGTCACAGTTTAGTGTCGAGGAGGTATACAGCACCAAGCGGGATGAGGTGACCAATGAAATTCGCGAGCGCATGGCTGCGGCGTTGGATACGCAAGGGCTGGAACTGGTGACCTTTATCCTGCGCAACGTGGCGTTCACGGAAGAATACGCCAACTCCATTGAGCAGAAGCAGATTGCGGAGCAGGAAGCGCTGCGCGCCAAATTCCTGGTGGATCAGCAGAAGCAGGAAG
The DNA here is from genome assembly GCA_964398185.1 of uncultured Anaerolineae bacterium. Classification (GTDB taxonomy): domain Bacteria; phylum Chloroflexota; class Anaerolineae; order Fen-1058; family Fen-1058; genus Fen-1058. Next base: position 506 of record CAYNML010000034.1, read on the forward strand.
CCGAGCGGCTGCGCGAAGAAGCGCGCGGTCAGCGCGACGCGGCGATTACCAAAGCCGAAGGCGATGCGCAAGCCATCGTGCTGCGCGCGCAGGCCGACGCCGACGCGCTGCGCCTCATCGCCGAAGCGCTGCAAGCTAATCAGGACCTGTTGACCTACACCTATATCCAAAAACTGGCGCCGAATGTGGGCGTCATCATGCTGCCCTCCGGCGGACAGACGCCGTTCATTTTTGATCTGAAGGACTTGCAAAGCCAGGCACTGCCGGCGCCCGTGCCGACGGTCACACCGGCGGCGCCAACTCCACCGACGGCCACGCCGTAAAACTCACCTGATCGCGCAGGCTGGTATGGAGATTTTGCCAGCCTGTGCTGTTTTCTGAGGCGCGATGTTTCCTCCGGCTGAAGTGGTGCTTGCCATCGTCGGGCTGCTGCTGATCATCAGCGTGCTGGTCAGTAAGGTATCCGATCGGTTCGGCGTGCCTGCGCTGCTGCTCTTCTTGTTGTTGGGTATGCTGGCCGGATCAGACGGGCCGGGTGGCATCTACTTCGACGATCCGGCGTTGACGCAATTTCTCGGCGTGATCGCGCTGGTGTTCATTCTCTTCTCGGGCGGCCTCGATACCGACTGGCAGAACATCCGCCCCGTGTTGCGTCAAGGCGTGACGCTGGCGACGCTCGGCGTGGTGCTGACCGCCGTGCTGGTGGGCTTGTTCGCGCAGTGGGTGCTGGGCTTCTCGCTGCTGGAAGGATTGCTGCTCGGCGCCATCGTTTCATCCACCGATGCGGCCGCCGTGATGTCGGTGCTGCGTTCCAAGGGCATCAACCTCACAGGTCAGCTCAAGCCGCTGTTGGAACTGGAATCGGGCAGCAACGATCCGATGGCCGTCTTCCTCACCATCGGCTTGATCGAAATCCTCACGCGGCAGGTCTCCTCCCCGATCGAGCTGCTCGGCGAACTGATCTTGCAGATGGCGTTGGGCGCGGTGTTGGGGTATGGCCTGGGCCGCGCCCTGGTCTGGATCGTCAATCACGCCAAGCTGGGCTACGACGGGTTGTATCCCGTGCTGACACTGGCGTTTGTGCTGCTGGTGTTTGGCGTCACATCACTCCTGGGCGGCAACGGCTTTCTGGCTGTCTATCTGGCGGGTATCGTCGTGGGTAACAATGAGTTCATCCACAAGCGCAGCCTGCTGCGTTTTCACGACGGCCTGGCCTGGCTGATGCAGATCGCCATGTTCCTCACGCTGGGGCTGCTGGTGTTTCCTTCGCAGCTGCTGCCCGTCATTGGTGTCGGCATTCTGATCGCGCTGTGGTTGATGTTCATTGCGCGGCCCGTGGCGGTGTTTGCGAGCTTGATCGGCTCAAGGATGTCGGCGCGCGAGAAATCGTTGGTTGCGTGGGTGGGCTTGCGCGGCGCGGTACCCATCATCCTGGCGACGTATCCGCGCGTGGCGGGGCTGCCGTCGGCGCCCCTCATCTTCAACATCGTGTTCTTCGTGGTGCTGGCTTCGGTGCTGCTGCAGGGCACCAGCATTCCGCGTGTGGCGCGCTGGCTGCGCGTCGAAGCGCCGCTCGCGCCCAGACGATCTTTTCCGCTGGAATACACCCCCGTCAACGGCCTGAAGAGCGAACTGCGCGAACTCACCATTCCCGCCGGATCGTTTGCGGTGGGCAAAGCCATCGTCGAGCTGCACCTGCCGCGCGAGGTGCTGGTGATCTTGATCGGGCGGGGCGATGAGTTCCTGGTGTCCACCGGCAGCACCGTCATTCAAGCCAATGATACCCTGCTAATTCTCGCCAATCAATTTCAATTTCGCCAGGTGTCACAAATTCTGACGGCGCAGGTGGCGGGGCCGATCGGGCGCAGCTGAACCGATCGGGCGCATTACGCACCGCATTACGCCGATCGATCTATCACCCGATCGGGTAATGCCGCCCGAGCGAAAAGTCGTCGCATCGAAAACCTTCCCAACGGGTTTTTATAGGGTATAATAATCAAAACGGTTTGTGTGCCGAGGACACCTGCGTGAAGTGCGGCGCAGGTGTTTGTCTGCCGCAATGCAATTATCTTTAACGGAGTGAGACCCATGTCAACAGCAGCAACCAAGAAAGCGGGCAAGTCCTCGCCCAACGGCGAGGCGCAGAGCGCCGTCGCGCTCGAACTGGACACGTTGAAGCAGTGGTACCGGCAGATGGTGCTGATCCGGCGCTTCGAAGAAGAAGCGCGCGTGGCCTATCAGCAGGGCAAGATCGGCGGGTTCTTGCACTTGTACATCGGCGAGGAAGCCATCGCGGTGGGCGCGATTCATGCGCTGCGCCCGCAGGATCACATCGTGACGCACTATCGCGATCACGGCCACGCCATCGTGCGCGGATTGGATCCCAAACGCTTGATGGCCGAGTTGTACGGCAAAGAGACCGGCGTGGCCAGGGGACGCGGCGGCTCGATGCACTTCGCCGATGCGAGCAAGAATTTCTGGGGCGGGTATGCCATCGTGGCCGGGCATTTGACCATCGCCGTGGGGCTGGCACTGGCCGCCCAACGCGCCAAGGAAGACAAAGTGGCGATGGTGTTCTTCGGCGACGGCAGCACCGACAACGGCCAGTTCTACGAATGCTTGAACCTGGCGTCGTTGTGGAAACTGCCGGTGGTCTTCGTGTGCGAGAACAACCAGTACGGTATGGGCGTGGCGATCGATAAAGCCTCGGCGGTGACAACCGTACACCAGAAAGCCGACATGGCCAATATCCCGGCGGTGGAAGTGGATGGCATGAACGCGCTGGCGGTCTACGAAGCCACGCAAAAAGCGGTGGAACATGCCGCCAGCGGTAAAGGCCCGTATTTCATCGAGGCGCTGTGCTACCGCTATCAGGGGCACTCGGTGGCCGACCCCGACAAGTACCGCGATCCCGAAAAGATCGAAGAGTGGAAGAAGCGCGATGCCATCGAGCGCGTGCGCGCCTTGCTGGTGGAGCAGGGCCTGACCGACGAGGACATCGCGTTGATCAACGCCGACGTCGAGCGCGAGATCAAAGAGATCGTGGCGTTTGCCGAAGCGTCGCCCGCGCCCGCTTTTTCGACGCTGTACGATTACACCTACGCCGAGCCGGAACATCAGGCGATGAT
>CAYNML010000034.1:3733-27950 GCA_964398185.1 uncultured Anaerolineae bacterium
ACCATTCGTGAAGCATTGAAGCAAGCGCTGCGCGAGGAGATGATCCGCGACGAGCGCGTATTCTTGATGGGTGAAGACATCGGCCCGTACGGCGGCGCGTTCGCCGTGACCAAGGGCCTGTACGACGAGTTCGGCGAAGAGCGTGTGCGCGATACCCCCATTGCCGAGGGTGTCATCGCCGGGGCGGCGATGGGCGCCGCGGTGGGCGGTCAGCGCCCCGTGGCCGAGATCATGACGATCAACTTTGCGCTGCTGACGCTCGATCAGATGGCGAACCACGCCGCCAAGATGCACCACATGTTCGGCGGGCAGTGGAGCGTGCCGATGGTCTTGCGCATGGCCGCCGGGTGGGGGCAGCTGTCGGCCACGCACTCGCAGACGCTGGAAGTGTTGTTCGCGCACTTCCCCGGCATGAAGGTGGTGTTCCCCGGCACGCCCGCCGATTCGAAGGGCATGCTCAAAGCCGCCATCCGCGATCTCGATCCGGTGATCTTCATCGAGCACACGTCGTTGTACGGCGTGAAGGGCGAAGTGCCCGAAGGCGATTTCGTCGTGCCGATCGGCAAGAGCGACATCAAGCGTGAAGGCCAGCATTGCACCGTGGTGACCTATGGCCGCATGTTGCAGCAATCGTTGGAAGCGGCCAAGACGTTAGCTAACGACGGCGTCGAGATCGAGATCGTCGATCTACGCACCTTGCGTCCGCTGGACATCGCTCCGGTAATTGAATCGGTGAAGAAGACCAATCACGCCGTCGTCGTCACGGAAGAGTGGCCGACCTATGGCGTCAACGCCGAGATCGCTGCGCGTATTTCGCGCGATGCGTTCGATTATCTCGACGCGCCGGTGGAGCGCGTGGGCAGCAAGGAAGTGCCGCTGCCGTATTCGAAGCAGTTGGAACAATATGCGCTGCCGTGGGCGAAGGACGTGGTGGCGGCGGTCAAGGCAACTTTAGCCTGACAAGGTGACAAGATGAAGAGATGACAAGATGATGTCGCAGCGAGATCATCGTGTCATTTTATCATCACGTCATCTTGTCATGAACGCACTAAGTTCATGCTAGGGAACTAACTATGGCAATCAAAGTAACCATGCCCCAGATGGGCTTCGACATGACGGAAGGCAAGGTCGCGCGCTGGCTGAAGAAAGTGGGCGATCCGGTCAAGCAGGGCGAGGCCGTGGTTGAGATCGAGACCGACAAGGTCAACATCGAAAGCGAAGCGCAGGGCAACGGCGTGCTGCGCGCGATCCTGGTGTCCGATGGGACCACCGTGCCCGTCGGCGCGCTGATCGGTATCATTGCGGCGGTCGATGAAGACCTCACGGCGATCAAAGCCGAAGCAGGACTGGTGGCTGCCCCGGCAGCAGAGAAACCGGCGGCCTCAGTACAACCGATCGTGGAAACGGCAGCCCCAACGGCTGTTGCTTCTGCGACAGAAGGCAATGGTCGCATCAAAGCCTCGCCGCTGGCGAAGCGCATCGCCAAAGAAAAGGGCATCAGCCTCGCGCAACTGAGCGGCACCGGCCCCGGCGGACGCATCGTCAAGCGTGATGTGGAATCGGCGACACCGATGATTGCCGCTGCGCCTGTCACGTTCGCGCAACCAATCGTAGCGGCAGCACCCGCCGTGGCGCAGCCTAGCATCCTTGGCCCCAGTGTGTTAAAGGCCGAAGAAATCACGCCGACCAAACTGCGCCAGACCATCGCCAAGCGCATGGTGGCCAGCAAGCAAACCGTGCCGCACTTCTATGTGACCTCCGAGATCGAGATGAGCGAAGCGATGGCGCTGCGCGCGAAGTTGAACGCGCTCGTCGACGACGCGGGCAAGATTAGCGTCAACGACATGGTGCTGAAAGCGGCGGCGGTGGCATTAACCCACTTCCCCGGCATCAACGCTTCATTCGGTGACAATGTGATCGTGCGACATGGCACGGTGAATATGGGTATCGCAGTTGCATTGGAGCAGGGCCTCATCACCGTCGTCGTCGCCGATGCCGATCGGAAGCCGTTGGCTCAGATCGCGCGTGAGGCGAAGGACATCGTCAATCGCGCCAAGAATGGCAAGGCACGTCCCGAAGAAATGCAGGGCAGCACGTTCACCGTCAGCAACCTGGGCATGTTCGACGTGGCCGAATTCGTGGCGATCATCAATCCGCCCGAAGCGGCAATTCTGGCGGTTGGTTCAGTTCGTGATGTGCCCGTGGTGAAGAACGGGCAGGTGGTGCCCGGCAAGACGATGAAGATCACCATCTCGGCGGATCATCGCGTGACCGACGGCGCGGAGGCGGCAAAGTTCTTGCAAGAAGTGAAGCAGAATCTGGAAGAGCCGTTGAGGTTGTTAGTGTAGTTGGAGATTAGATATTAGAAGTTGGAGCCGCCGACTTGATAGGAGTCGGCGGCTTTTTGTTAGTCCAAGTGTGGCTGCCGTTCCAACATCACACTATGGTGCACCGATGCTCAAGATCGTCACGCCTCCGACTAGCAATAGCAAACCCAGCGGCCTGCTCATCTTCTCACCCCACGGCAGATTCTTCTCCACGGCCATCACTGCTCCCAGTACCAACATCCAGCCGAGGCTGCCCGCGCCGATAGCGAACATCAACAGCATCAGCGACCAGCAGCAACCCACGCAAAACAGCCCGTGATGCACGCCGAGGCTAACCGCCTCGCGTGTCTCGCGTCGTCCATGCCAGTGCTCAGCGATGAAACTTAAAGGTGAGCGGCACTTTTCGAGGCAAAGATGTTTCAGAGGCGTGAACTGATAGATGCCGGCCAGCATCAACGCGACCGTACCCAACAGCCAGGCATTCTCTGCCAGCCAGTGAACGTGCCCGATAATTTGATGCAGGAAGTAATCGCTCGCGTAGATGACCACGCCGAACAACGACCACGCGACGAGGTAACCGCCGACGAGCAGCAGCACCAATCGGGTGTGAGTGGGCCGCTGGTGTGTGATCGTATCGAACAGTGTGATGAGCGGCAGACTCGTCGGCAGCATCATCGCGATCGTCATCACGATCCAGCTGGCAACATACAGCGGCAATTGCGCGAAGTCGGCGGCAGCTATCCCCAAAGTGTGATGGCCGCCGTACCGGCTGTACGGCGACTGCCCCCACCACCATAGGGCAACCCACGCCATTGCGCTAAGCACGATCAGTGCAACAATCAATGGTCGGCGTGTATCGACTTTGGTCCACATCGTTTCTACTTCTGACCAGTGCGTGCTTGGTTAAGCTGCACTGCTACTCAAACTAAACCGCTACTAACACCTGGTTTTTATTTTTCCTTCGCCCTCAATAGTTGGCTTGTCCTTTTCCGGTTTCGCTGCTACCGTCAACTGTTGCCTTAATGATGGAGCTGTCGCCGTCAACGAGAGCTCTAGGGTAACCTGGGGTTTCCCGTTCGTTTGGGCCTTGATAACCCTGACATCAGGATTGTTCAGGGCCAAAATATAGAATTCGGCAATGGCAATTTCTAGCTCTTTGGGTATCGCAGTTTGCAGGGTAAGCCTTTGCGCTTTTGTCACGGAAAACACCTTCTCAACAAACGCAGTGGGATTACTTCTGATGCTTCTGATAGCTGCCTTTCTTAGGGTGGGATTTTCTCGTAAGAGTTGGGTCAATTTGTCCAGTGATTTCTGGTTTAACTGTCCCACTTTGGGTAGTTCGAGCGTTGTCGACATTTTCTTTGGCATGATGATTCTCCTTTGGACTTAGGGTACAGATAGAGCAATTAAGATCTAGACGAACGATATGCTGACTCTCTTACACCACAAGCCTTACGCCACGAACCGGAAGTTACCCTGCACGGCATTGTGATCGCGCAGATCGACGTTGATACCCAGCGCCGGAACTTTGGACTTGTACGTCGAGGCTTGGCTGACGTACGCAGGCGAGCCGGGGATCGTCGAGAATATGCTTTCGTTGAGGGTCGTCGGCTGGCCGTGTGGCCCCATCAGCGGCGCCATCTCCGCTTCCGCCATCTGTCCAATCTTGATGCGACCCTTGCCGCCTTCGACGGTAAAAGTCACGGGTAATCGTTCCACGCCGACCACTTCGCCGATGAGCTGGGCCAGATCGGCTACTGGGCCGCCGCGCTTGCCTGTCCACACGCTGAGAATCGCCTCCTCTTGCTGCGGGGTTGCTCGATCATCGATCACGGCGAGCACGCGCCAATTGCCTTTGAGGACATTGCCTGGGATGTGCGAGAGGAGCGCCAGCGTGCGGCCCGAGACATCCACGCCGTCGATGGTGCCCTTGTCGATATGCCAGGCGGCGATAGCCTGGCACGTACCATCGTTGTCCGGATCTTGCCCGACCCAGCAGGGGCACAATACGTTGCAGGTGCAGACTTCCAACAAGCGTCCTTCGAGTTGATACGACATGATGAGCCTCCTCTGACTTGGCTGGTATCACAATATCAAATCCGCAACAATTTGTCATTCCAAGGATTAGCGAGTTTTCATGATCGGTGTTAAGGAGATTTTTCTTCACAAAGTGCCTGATTAGCCTGTCACGATTGCCCCGGCCACATTGTCCACTACGATCGGCGTCTCGAAGTAGCGTAACTCTGGCTCACTGCCATAGACGTCTTTGACCTTGGCACGGAATGCCTCGCCGTGCCATTTCTCCGCAGCGGCACGCTCTTTCCACAAATAGACCCCGCCGGCCACACCCTGATCAGCATCGACCAGATAATTCTTCCTGAGCAAATCGGGATTGGCCCGCCAGTTGGGCGCGGTCTTCTCGAAGTTGGCGACGACCTCGTCACGGGTCATGCCCTGTGGCAGCCTGAACGTTACGATTTCAGTGATCATGAGGATCCTCCTTGGACTGTGCTATCAGACAGATCACCCGGCACGAGGGTAGGCACGATAAGATTTACTCGCCCCGGTCGATATCACCATATCAAATTCAAGGACGTCTGTCATCCCAAGAATTAATGAGTTTTTTCTTCACAAATGGTAGAGAGGCACAGCGTTACACAATACGAGAGGACGCTACGAGGAAGGAAGTCTGGCTAATCCCTTTTCAATCGCCCAACCCACGATCTGTGTGCGCGAGGAGAACTCCAACTTGGAGAGGATATTGCTGACATGTGAAGCGACGGTATATTCACTGACGACGAGCGTTTCGGCAATCTCCCGATTAGACTTGCCCAGCGCAACGAGCGCGGCTACTTCGCGCTCGCGTTTGGTCAGGCCGCCAAATCTTTGCTTGACAGGCTGCGAAGGAGAATAGGCTGAAGCTGATTTGTCACCGGGCGGCGACGCCTCCAGTCCCACGCGCGCGTAAGCGATGGCCTGCTGCGGCGACATCGCGCAGCCGTTCGCCCATGCCGCTGCAAAGGATTCGTCACTCAGCGCGTTGCGCGCCGCCTTCGTAAGCTGCTCATGCTCGGCGCGATAGTGAGGATCAATCGCTTCCGTGCTGGCCTTGAAGGCGGTGTGCGCGGCAGCCAGGACCTGCGTGGTGCGCATGGGCTGTGCCTGAAGACCAGCCAGCCCTGTCAGACACACAGCCAGGCTATACGCGTTATCTAATTCTTCATGCAGAGGCAATGCTTCATTCCAGAGTGTTGCAGCACGCGCGTGGTCGCCACAGTGTCTCGCTGTAATGGCCAGGTCAATTAGCGCGCGTCCTCTACGCGCCCGGCTGCCAATATCGCGCTCGATGGCTACCACCTCCTCAAGATATGAGACGGCCTGCTGATAGTCGCCTTGCATAAAAGCGATATATCCGATATGTGCCAGCGCACCCGCCGCACTCGACTGGATTCCAAGTGGCCGGAGGATGATCAGCGCTTCTTCAAAATGGGCACGAGCCGCGTCATAATCATTCTGCCGGTACAAAGCCTGGCCAAGGTTATTCGTGGCAACGGCCGTCCCCAAAGCATCGTCCAATTTCCGAAAGACATACAGGCTTTCAAGGTGCCGCGCATGAGCTGCATCCAGATCGCTTTGCGCTGTTGCAAGGTCGCCATACAAAGTCAGCGCTATGCCGAGGCGCCACGTATCACCGGGTTCACGCAAGAGTGCAATTCCCTCTTCAAACAACCGCTGCGCCAAAGTACTATCATGCAAGGTCAGACTCTCTCCGTGAAGCACCAACGCCCAGCCGAGATACGGCCGACCCGCCGCGCCCAACTCACGGCTGAGTTCTTGACTTTCTTTCAGCTGGGCCCAACCCGCTTCGAAATCGCTCAGCAAAAAAGCGTAGTTCCCAGCCAGGATCAGAGCGGCCGCGCGAGCTGTGGTTGGTTCTGCCGCCTCTGGACAAGCCAGCAGCCGCTGTATCCGCTGGCGCGCTTCGTGCCAATTGCCATGCGCCCACCAATAAGAATGCAGGCCCCAGGCCAAACGCATCCCGGCTTGAGCTTGCCCTGACTCCGCGGCCCAGTCCAGGGCTGCGCGGAAATTATCACGGTCAGCATTCAGGCGTTTCATGGTGACGGCCTGCTCTGGACCATGCAGCTTCGTATCCTCGCCGGCTTCGATGATGAAGAAATCCAGATGGCGTGTCCGCGTCGATCGAACTTCTCCGGCTTCGTGTAATCGTTCCAACGCGTATTGCCTGATCGTTTCCAGCAGCCGATAGCGCGTCTCTCTTCCTTGGGTACGCTCGACGACGACGAGCGATTTGTTCACTAAGTGTGTTAATAAGTTGAGGACTTTGTCAGATGAGATGCCCGCGAGCTTGTCCTGTGCCGGATCGGCGCAGACTGCCTCGGCGGCCTCCAGTGTCCAGCCACCAGCAAACACGGCCAGGCGGCGGAACATGCGCTGCTCGTCTTCGTTGAGCAGATCATAGCTCCAATCGATGGCTGCGCGCAGGGTCTGGTGGCGCAGCAGGGCCGTGCGTTTGCCGCCGGTCAACAGGCTAAAGCGATCATCCAGCCGCGCGGCGATCTGATCGGCTTGCAGCACCTTCACACGAGCCGCGGCCAACTCGATCGCCAGCGGCATCCCATCCAGCCGATAGCACACCTGCGCGATGGCGGATGCATTGTGATCGTGCACTTTGAATCCAGGCAGGGCAGTTGCAGCGCGCTCGACGAACAACTTCACGGCCTCGAAGTGTGTCAGCGTTTCGAGCGGCGGGACTTCACGCGGATGTGGAGTCGCCATGGGTGGTACGGCAGACACCGCTTCGCCGCCGATGTCTAGCACCTCGCGGCTGGTGGTCATCACATACAGATCAGGGCACGCTTGCAGCAAAGTGTCGATCAACTGCGCGCAGGTCTCGATCAGATGCTCGCAGTTGTCGAAGATCAGCAAAGTCTGCTTTGGACGTAGATAATCAATCAGAGTTTCAACGAGTGAGGGATTGGACTCAGCCCGCAGACCGAGGGCGCTGGCGATGGTCTGTGCAATCAGATTCGGATTGACTAAGGACGCCAGCTCGATCCACCATACCCCATCGACGAACGCGTCGAGCACATCGTCGGCGACGCGCAGCGCCAATCGGGTCTTGCCGCAGCCGCCAGGACCGGTGAGTGTCAACAGGCGCGTGGTCCACAAGCGCTGTTTGATCGCGCTGATCTCATTCTCGCGCCCGACGAAACTGGTCAGTTGCAGCGGCAGGTTGTTGGGGTAATGCTGAGGAGGTAACAAGCGTGACAGGCTCGCGACTTGAGTCGTCGCCGAACCGCTGGAAGTGCTATGAAGCGAATCGGACTCAACCATGCCTCTGTCCCCCCGCAGGACGATTGATCCATTCATGGCAAGGGCGTGATGGAGTTATTGATCAGACGTGACTAACGTGAGTATACCAGATGTAGACAAACCTGAGCGGTTGGGCTTTTTTTGTGCGGACGCGTCACCGTGGCATTTGCCATTCATGGTAAGATAAAACGCATCGAGTCGTCATCGCCCCTGGATGCCGCCAGTCTGCGGCGTCTGGAAATGGACTACTGGGAGCCGCTAGATGGACACGCATCCTCACTCTGCACTTCCCCGTGGATTGTGGCTGGCGCTGCTGCTGGTGCTGACTGCCTGCGCGACTACACCTCCGCCGCCGAGTCATCCGGCTGTCGCAACTATCCACGTGGTGATGGACAACAACTATCCGCCGTATGTGTTTCAGCACGAACAAGGTGAACTTCAGGGAATCCTGATCGATCAGTGGAAGTTGTGGGCGGAACGCACGGGCGTGAAGGTGGAAATCACAGCGCTGCCCTGGGGTGAAGCGCTGCAGCGCATGAAAAACGGTGAATTTGACGTCATCGACACGATTTTCAAAACCGACGAACGTACTCAGCTCTTTGATTTTACGGCGGCCTATGCCACGATCGATGCCCCCATTTTCTTTCAGAATAACATTTCAGGCATAGTCGATGCGGGTGACTTGAAAGGGTTCCGCGTCGCCGTCAAAGCGGGTGACGCCAACGCTGATTATCTGGCCGGTGAGGGCCTGATTGACCTGATCTACTACAACAGCTATGAAGCGATCGTTCAAGCCGCAGCCCGGCGCGAAGAAACGATCTTTGTCATGGATCAGCCGCCCGCCCTGTATTTCCTCTACAAGTACGGCATTCAAGATCAGTTTAACCGTTCTGCGCCGCTCCCGAGTAGTAATGCGTTTCACCGCGCGGTGCGCAAAGGCAACGTGGCGGTGCTCAACCTGGTGACGGAGGGCTTCGCGCGCATCAGCCGCGCCGAATATCAGGCGATCGATCGGCGCTGGCAGGGCACGGGCGAAACTGCCAATTTGCAGCAATTCATACCGTATCTGGTGTCAGGCGCAGTCGTCGTGCTGGTCATCGTGTTGGTATTGATTGTGCTTAACCGGACCTTGCAGCAACGAGTCCGGCAGCGCACGCAAGAACTGGAGGCGACCGCCGAGGCGCTGCACGAAAGCCGCCGTTTTCTGGCGGATTTGATCGAGCATGGCGGTGCGCTGATCTTCGTCAAAGATCGGGAGGGCCGCTATGAGTTGATCAACCGCAAATGGGAAGAAGTCACTGGTTTGAAGCGCCAGGACGTCATCGGAAAAACCGATGAGGTTCTGTTTCCCGGCCCGATCGGCCAACAATTCCGCGCGAACGATCGGGAGGTCATGGAGTCGGGCAACGTGCTGGAACGGGAAGAGATTTTGGATGATGCCAGCGGCCGGCGGTCCTTCATCTCGATCAAGTTTCCGGTGCGCGGTGAAGACGGCCACATCAAGGGCGTCTGCGGCATGACCACGGAAATTACCGAGCGCAAACGGGCAGAGGAAGCGCTGGCAGAAAGTGAAGAGGTTTTTCGGTTGTTCATGGAGCACAGCCCGATTTACGTATTCTTCAAGGATGAGCAGACGCGATCGCTGCGCTTGAGCAAGAACTACGAGCAGATGCTCGGCCGCCCGGTGGCGGAACTGCTCGGCAAAACCATGGATGAGTTGTTTCCGTCTGATCTGGCTAAAAGCATGATCGCCGATGACCTGCGTATCCTCAACGAAGGTCGGCAGGTTGACGTGGTGGAAGAACTGAATGGCCGTGTGTACAAGACAACCAAGTTCCCCATCAATCGGCCCGGCCGCCCTAGCTGGCTGGCCGGGTTCACGATTGATATTACCGAGCAGACCCGCGCCGCCGAAGCGCTGCGCCAGTCGGAAGACAAATTTGCCAAGGCGTTTCACACTTCGCCGGATTCGATCAACATCAATCGGTTGAGCGACGGCCTGTATCTCGAAATCAATGAAGGCTTTACGGCCATCACGGGCTATACGAGTGCGGATGTGAAGGGCAAGACCTCGCTGGAACTGAATATCTGGGCCGATCTGGCAGATCGTGCGCGGCTGGTGCGGGGCCTGCGGGAACATGGTGAAGTAACGAACCTGGAGGCGCCCTTCAGGATGAAGGACGGACGCGTGATCACCGGTCTCATGTCAGCGCGGATCATCGAAGTGGCCGGTGAGCAGTGCATCCTGTCCATCACGCGGGACATTACGGCTCGCAAACAGGCCGAGGCGGAAATCGAAAGCTTGTCGCGCTTCCCGGCAGAGAATCCTAGTCCGGTGCTGCGCGTGGATCGCGATGGCGACATCTTGTATGCCAATGAAGCCAGCCAGCAGCTGTTGCAAGCCTGGGTCCGCACCACGGGCGATGTGACGTTAGCGTACTGGCGTCGGCTGGCGATTGAAACTCTGGCGGGCGGCGCTAATCGATCCGTTGACGTCGAGTATGACCGGCAAGTCTTCTCGTTCTCGGTCGTGCCCATCCTCGAAGGTGGCTATGTCAATCTTTACGGGCGCGACATCACTGAGCGTAAACAAGTGGAATCCCAACGGGAGGCTGCGCTCGCGGCGCTGCGTGACAGCGAAGAGCGCTATCAGAATTTTATTTCACAGAGCTTTGAAGGCATCTCGCGCACCGAGTTCAATCACCCGATTGATATCACCCTTCCGGTGGAAACGCAGATCGACTTGATCTATGAGAACGCCTACATGGCCGAGTGCAATCAGGCACTAGCGGATATGTATCGCCAGTCCTCGCCAGGGGCCTTCATTGGTGCGCGTCTGATCGAGATGCATGGCGGTAAAGATAACCCGGTGAACCGCGCGGCTTTCAGAAGGCTAATCGAAAATGGCTACAAGACTATGGGCGATGAAACGATTGAATATCGCGCCGATGGCGAGCCGGTGTGGTTCTTAAGCAACACGGTGGGGACGGTTGAAAACGGCTACCTCGTCCGCTTGTGGGGGACAGCGCTGGACATCACAGCCCGGCGGCAGGCGGAGGCTGAGATCAGGCAGTTGAATCAGGATTTGGAACGGCGCGTCGCCGAACGGACGCGCGAACTGGCCGAAGCAAATGCGCGGCTGACCGAGCTCGATCAGCTCAAGTCCAAATTCGTGTCTGATGTGTCGCATGAGCTGCGCACGCCGATCGCCAATCTGAAACTCTACATCGATCTGCTGGAACGCGGCAAACCCGACAAGCAGGCTCACTATGTGTCCGTATTGCAGCAGCAAGTCCGCCGCGTGGCCGCCCTGGTCGACGATATTCTTGATTTGTCGCGGCTGGAACGCCGCAAGGAGCAGGGGATGATCTATCGGGCGGTGGCGCTCAACGACGTCGTCGATCAGGTGGTGCTCGCCCACCAGCCCCGCGCGGAAGCCGATGGGCTGCTGCTCATCTTCGAGCCGGCGCCGCGCCTGCCGCCGGTGCGCGCCGATGCGAATCAACTGGCACAAGTCGTGACCAATCTGATCACGAATGCCTTGAGCTACACCGCGGCTGGTCACGTGCGCGTCAACACCCTGGCCGAGAATACGGAAGTGTGCTTGTGTGTGTCGGATAGCGGCAGCGGCATCGCCCCCGACGATCTGCCGCACATCTTTGAGCGTTTCTATCGCGGCAAGCACGTGCTTAAGAACGATGTGCCCGGCACCGGATTGGGCCTCGCCATCGTCAAAGAGATCGTCGATCTGCATGAAGGCCGCATCGAGGTGGATAGCCAGCCGGGGCACGGCACGACTTTCCGGGTGTGGCTGCCGCTGGCGTGACGATCGCGCAGCGTCCCAACGACGATCACACATGGCCGCCGATCCAGTTTCGATCGGCGGCCATGCATTACACTCACCGGGTGTTGAGCTGCGTCAGCTCTGCGCTCACCTGCCACAGCTTTTGCCACACCTCTCGATTGTAAGCGGGCTTGTAGGCTTTTACCTCTTGGCACTTCTCGTCGAAATACTTGCCCGTCACTGTCTCATATTCTGGAGCGACCGCTAATCGAATGTAGGCTTCGGCCATCTGCGCGGGGGTAATGGCGCGGCGGCGCTTGATCTCATACGCCCGGCGCTTCCAGCCGGTGAGGTATTCGTAGCGGCCTTTGTCGATCTGCACGTTGGTGACACGAAGGCAGTTGACGGTGACGCCGCTGCCCGATAGGCGCTCGGCCAGATCGAAGGTGAACATCACCTGCGCCATCTTGGAGTGATAATAGGCGTGCTGCGTGCTGAACTTCTGCTGCCCGTTGAGGTTGTCAAACTCGATCGAGAGAAATGGGTACATCACCAATCCCTGCGATGCAACGGTCAACACGCGCGTAGGCGCATTGGCCTTCAACGTGTCGAGCAGCAAATTGGTCAGAAGGAACGGGCCAAGATGATTCGTCGCAAAGATCACCTCGACGCCGTCTTCGGTGAGAGTAGGCTGCTTCAACGTGTGATCGAAATTGGCGGCGTTGTTGATCAGCACGTCAAGGCGCGGATACTTCGCCGTGAAGTCGGCCACAAATTGGCGGATCGATTGCTGCGACGAAAGATCGCACTTCAGCACCTCGACGGCTTGATTGCCGGTCTGCGCGACGATCTCCTGCCGCACGGCTTCGCCGGCCGGCGTGTTGCGGCAGACCATGATCACCGTATGGCCCAGCTTGGCCAGTCCGCGCGCGGTCTCGCGCCCGATGCCGGCATTCGCGCCGGTGACGATGATGACTTTGTCGGTGTTCATGTTGCCTCGCTTTATTCGGGTGTGGTCAATGCTTTCGCCAGTAGGTCGATCAAGGTATTGAGCACGGCGTCATACTGATCGCCGCCGATTTTGTCGCGGTGCAGGGTCAGCAGCGTGACAGCGCTAATGATGCGCGCGAACAAGACCGGATCGCCTTGAATCACTTCGCCGGTGCGTTGCCCCGCTTGCAGATAGGGCACGATAAGCGCCAGTCCATTGTCGCTGCTGGCGGCTAACTGTTCGGGTGTGGCATAGTCGGCCAGCAGCTGCAGCTCATCGGGATGGGTGAGCAGCCGCCGGGTGAGGGCGTTCGTCTCGAGCTCGTGCACAATCGCCCGCAGGAGCCGGGCAATGCCGTCGCGGGCATTGCCCGCATCGTCCAATTCGGACTGCATCCTGGCGGTGACGGCCGGCCCATCTTCGGCGAGCACTTCCAGAAACAACGCCTCTTTTGATTCAAAGAACACGTAGAACGTGCTCTTGGCAATGCCCGCCGCGCTGGTAATGTCTTCCAGGCTGGTCTTCTTGAGACCCTTACGGGCAAACAAGTCACGCGCGGCGCGCAGCATTTTCTGGCGCAAGCGAGTTTTTTCTTTTTCGGTAAAGGGCGGGGGCATGTCGGCTATCCTGAAAACAAATTTATATTTTTGTTTTCAGATTGACTATACCGCAACCCTGACGGCGTGTCAAGCTGGTTCGGCAGAGCGCGGTGCCTATCAAGTTGGGGGCGAAATGCAAGTTTGCCCCGGCGCGCCACCGCTTCGCGGAGATGGCGTGAGCGGAGCGGCGCCTTTACAAAAAATTTACACCGTTACCACATCGCTGCAACTTGCTACAGGCATCATGTAGCTGCGCGACGCGCAATCCATGCAGCGCGGGTTCCCACGCCCGCGTCCGGCGGCGTGGGAGCCGCCTCTGCTATCCTGAAAACTGACGGAAGGAAGGAACCATGAACCACAAGACAACTCGTTTAACGTTGATCGTCACGGGTGTGCTGCTGTCCCTGTTGATTACACTGCTGGCTGTCGGCGTTACTGCGGCGTCGATCAATGCCGTGATGATTGAGGGCACGCTGACCCTGCCCGATGGATCGCTGCCTGTTCCGACCGGTACCTATGCGATCCTCTTGAACCCCGATCGATCCGAGCACGGCCGATCGGTCGTCGACGTGAACACGGGCGCGTACAGTTTTGCCGGACTCACCCCCGGCGTCTATCTGGTGCGCGGCGAACC
Organism: uncultured Anaerolineae bacterium; assembly: GCA_964398185.1. Classification (GTDB taxonomy): domain Bacteria; phylum Chloroflexota; class Anaerolineae; order Fen-1058; family Fen-1058; genus Fen-1058. The sequence continues at coordinate 17,406 of CAYNML010000034.1, forward strand.
CCCGATCGGATCGCTCACCTACGCGCCCTCGCGCATCTTGCCGGTGCACGTGCTCACCTCCAATCTCACGCTGCCGCCGCTGGCCTTGACGCGTCCCAGCGTGACCGGCACGGTCTACGCGCCCGATGGCGTGACGCCTGCGAATGCGTGGGTCAACGTCTTCGACAATCACGTACTGGTCGAGAAGCGCTTGACTCACGCGGGCCAGTTTGTCATCGGCGGACTACCGACCGGCACCTACAAGTTGCAGGCCGAGCCGCTGCTCGATGATCCCTTCTGGTTCTCACGCTTCATCACCGTGGCGCTGCAACCTGCCACGCCGCACTATGTGACGATGTCGCTGCGCGCGGTGCAGATCGCAGGCGTGACCAAAGAGGGCGCGAATCCGATCGCAGGGGCGCGCGTGCACGCCGTGACGATTCACGGCGAACATCGTTTTGACGTGACCGGCCCGCAGGGCAAGTTCGCCCTCGGCGATCTGCCGCTGAACGAAGTCACTTCGCTCAAGGTCGAGCCGCCCATCGATCGGGGCGGGCTGCTGCCGCCGCCGATCAAGGTGATCACCACGCCCGATCTGAACGTCACGCTGTTCTTCGGCGTGCCCGATAAGATCGTGCGCGGCGTCGTCAAGACCAGCGTCAACGTGCCGGTGCTGAATGCCGTGATCGAAGCGCATCGCGTCGATGCGTTGGGCCGCGATCTGACGCTGAGTGATGCCAGCGGCGTTTACACGCTGACGCTGTCGCCCGGCCTGTGGGCGGTGGACGTGCGCCCGATCAGCACCACCGTCCCGGCGCACTGGCTTGAGCCGAATCCGCCGCGCACGGTGCAGTTCGACGATACACCGCTGCCCGAACGCAAGATCATCAACTTCGTCGTGCTGACTGCGGATGCCACCGTCAATGGCTCGGTGCAGCTGCCCGGCGGCGGCGCACCGCCGTTCACGGTGACCGTCTCATTACACAATGATGAAGGTCTCGGCGTGTCGCAGCCGATCGATCCCAGCGGGCACTTCTGGTTCATGGTGCCGCACGGCGTGTATAACATCGATCTGCGCGTGGCGAGCTCGTTGTTTGCCGCGCCGCCGCTGCCGCCCGTGCACGCGCGCCCCCTCACTACGACGAACTTGCCGCCCATCACGTTGATCCCGCGCGATGCGATCATCACTGGCACACTGCGCGATGAGGCGAGTAACGCGATCGGAGATGTGCCGATCATCGCGTGGAATCCAGCAACCCATGCGTCCTTCTCCACCCGATCGGCTTCCGACGGCGTCTACGTGATGAATGTCTACAGCGGCACGTGGTTCGTGCGGCCGGCGCCGCTGCCCGATCAACCATACGTGTTCGACGGCGATCCCGCCAACGTGACGGTGAACGCCAACAGCGTGACCCCGGCCATCGACTTCACGCTGCTCAACGCGGATGCCACGATCCACGGCGTACTGCTCGATCCCGACGGGATGCCTGCGACCTCGACGTATGGCTTTGCCACCGCGCGCAATGTCGGCCTGCACAACGGCGCGCCGATCCGCAATGGCGAGTTCGATATCCTCGTTCCGGCGGGCACGTACACGGTCTCGCTTCATCTCCCGGCGGGTCAACGCTTCATGTGGGATGGTGATCCACAAGCGGCAACGATCGCAGCGGGTGACACGACCACCGTGACGTTCACGCTGATCGAAAAGAATGCGCTGATTCGCGGCGTGACCTACGACAAGCGCACCGATGTCAGCGTGGACATCGACGGTCGTGTATGGGCGCGTGACGATGAGTTGTGGGTCGGCACGGATCTGAAGGCGGGCGGCTACTACACGCTGCCCGTGCCCGCCGGCCTGTGGCGCGTCAACTACGACATCGATCCGCTGGCGGATTACCTCAAGGCCGCCGGGCCGCGCAGCTACGGCATCCAGGCCGGGCAGATTCAAAATGTGGGTCTGCCGCTGCTGAAGAAAGATGGCTTGCTCACCGGCACCGTCGTGCTGACTGACGGCGTCACACCCGCACGCGATGCGATCGTGATCGCCGAAGGTCTCTCGCCGGAGATCAAGGACATCGCGGTGCGTACGCCTGTGCGCGACGATGGCCGCTTCGCCATGCAGCTGCCTTCGGGCCTGTGGAACGTCCGATCGAGCCACGTGCACGATCCGCGTTTGATCAATCCGGCGGCGCGCGGCGTGTTCATTCCGCGCAACGGATCGAACAGCGTGTTCTTGCAATATCGATCGCCCAACGCGGCTATCGTCGGCACGCTGTCTCTAGCGGGTGCGGGTCCGCTGACTGGCACCGTGCACCTCTTCGGCTGGTCGAGCGATGATGCCTTCAACACGACCATCGCGCCGTTGAACGGCAACTATGTGCTGCCGGTGATCAGCGGGCGGCCGTGGAATATCGTGGCCGTGTTCGAGACGCACAATCAGTACTGGATCGCGCGCGCGCAAGTGCCCGTGCCCGGCCCGATCGCCCTCAAGAACCTGGTGCTGCAAGGGCCGCACTTGAAGCCTGCGCCGGTGTCCGTGCTGATCGATCCGGCAGAGGATCGTCGCATCGAACTAAGCGATGGCACGCGCCTCTTCATCCCGGCGGGTGCACTGCCCACCGACGAGCGCGTGATCTTGCACATCACGCCGCTGGCCGCCGTGCCGCATCTCCGCAACGGCGACGTGCTCGGCCTTGGTTATGCGTTCGAGGCGTACACGGCAAGCGGCGAGCCGATCACCGACGAGTTCAATCAAGATGTCGTGATCACCTTCAAGTACGATCCGTTGGAGTTAATCGCGCGCGGCGTGAGCATCAATCGCCTGAAGCCTGCGTACTTCTCGACCACGACCAACAGCTGGACGCGGCCCGACAGTTACGTGGTGGACGAAGATCGGCACACCATCACCATGCAGATCAATCACTTCACGTTGTTCTCGCTGGTGAGTGAGGAGGCGGGGAATCAGGTGCTGCTGCCGATGGTGATCAGATGATGCGAAAAACGTAATGCGTAAAGCGTAATGCGTAAAACGTGATGCGTAAAGAAAGCCCCTCGAGTGTGCGGATAACCGAGGGGCTTTTCTCGCGTATGGGGAGAGGCACTACGGGTTACGACAGCCTGAGCCTGATCTCGTCCAAAGTGGCTTTGGCATGTGGAGCCAGGCTGAAGAAGTGCGCCAGTTTTTCGCACGCGGCGTAATCGGGGCAGTAGGCGCAGTTGGTCATCTGGCGCGATACGCTGCACGCGCGAACAGGACAGGCTGAACAGTATCCGCCCAGGCGACCGGTGGAAGTGCAGCCATCGCAGGTGACGGCGGCCATGGTCATGTCTGGCGAGTTGTATTCCTCCCGCCACTTGATGAGCAAACGCTCTTGAGCGGCGACATCGTTGGCTTGAGTTGCAACATAGGCTTCGCATTTGGCGCAGTCGAGACCACAGAAGGCAATCAGCGGATTCATGGGAGTGCTCCTTTGTTGAAAGTGTTCCAGTGAATTGCCGTGTCACTGGAGAGGTCGCGCCCGCATTTTAGCACAAATGTTCTATTTGGCAAGCTCAAGCCTGCCTCACACTTGCAAAATTGGAAACGCAAAATCATGAGAAAGACACATTCTACGGGGTAAGCGGCGAGCAATCTCAGAGCGGTAGTATGCGCACTCGGTTTCTGCTGTCATCGATGGTAATCAAAGCACCTTGCGCAAGTGCTGCGGCGTTTGCCCGAAGCACTCGTACGACCTTATCTCCCAGACGGTTTGGCATGACGTCTTGCGTCCGAACCTGAATTACACTTGGCCCGGCAGCATGTGTCAGAGCTAACAACGTGCCGAAATCGAGATCGTGGGTGAAAACGATATATCCGTTCGTACGCGCCCAATCCATGATGGTGCGATCAGAAGCGCGCGGATCACCCAGTCTTGACCAGTGCTCAGCCTGGAATGCGTGTTGCGCGAATACCGTCACCCACTCGGGCGACAAGTTCATATCGATCAGGATGTTCATGCGGCCAACGGCAGTTCGACTTCTTCAACGCGCCAGGCGGCGTAGGTCAATGCTTCGCGGATATCGGCTTCTTCGAGATAAGGATACGCTCTCAGGATGTCGTCCGCAGTGTGCCCCGCCGCTACCAGACCCACAATAGTGCCCACCGTGACGCGCATGCCGCGAATACATGGCTTGCCGCCCATGACGCCTGGATCAAATGTGATTCGTGTGAGTTGTCGCATTGCGCTACCTTCCTTGTGAATACACGACCGTAATGCTTAGATTATACATGAAATGCAAGTGGAGGTAATTGCTTTTATGGCGTCACAATCGCCCCTCCGGCAAGCGACCCGCCTTCAGCGCGGCGACCTGTTCCATCGTAAACGGCGGCTCGAGCAGCTCGGCGGACTCGTGATAGCAGCGGAACAGATCGACGATGTAGTGCAGCCGATCAGGCAGCGCCGACCAATCGACCGCGCCCGATTCGCGCGGACTGTCCGGCGTGGGATCGATCTGGGCGAGCAGCGTTTGTAGATCGGGCAGGGTGATGTGCTGCAATGATGGCGGAAACTCGGCGGGCACATCTTCACCCAGATGCAGGATCACATCGTGCGGCAGGCCGATGGTCATCATGTACTCAGTGATGATCAGATGCGCGAGGCGGCGCGCTTCGGCCAGTAGGCCATCGAGTGCAGCGTCGAACGGGCGCGGCCGATTGAACAGCTTCAGCAAGAACAGGCGCAGCCGCACGAACCAGGTGTTTTGCGGAAAGAGGGCTTTGACCAGACGCAGGCGGAATTCCTTGTGATCGATCAACGCCGCGTTCATCGCCTCGGTGATTTCGGGCTGCAAGCGCGTCTGCTCGTGAAAGCCGATCTCGATGTTGGCGAATAACAGCAACTGCGCGCGTGTGATTGCGTCGCTTTCAAAGAAGGCTTGATAGTAGCGGGTGAACGCTTGCCGCAGATACTGCTGCCCATCCGGCGGATCGCCGGGGCGCAGCTCGGCGCAGAAGCGATCGATCTTCTCGGCATCGAAGGTTGTGTCGTGTAAGCACGCCGCGAAGAAGCGCGCGAACTCGCGTCCGATCTCTTCAAAGACCTTCTGATTGCCGCGCCCCACCGCAGCGGAGGCGCGATCGACCGCGGCCAGCGGATTGATCACCTCCCACACGGTTTCCTGCACTTCCGCGGCGCTGTGCTGCGATCCGAGGGCTTGCGCAGAAGCAGCCACATCGGGAGCGGCCTGGGCGCGGATCGATGCAGAGCGCCGCGCATTTTCCAGCAAACGCGTGAAGTCTTCTTTGCGGATGGTCTGCCCCGCCTGCTTGGACGCCCACGTGGCAAACGTGCACCAGTTAGCACCGCTCACACGCGCCGCCATCGCCGCCGATAGTTCGTGATAGCACTGCGTGATTTGCAGGTTGCGGATCACGGCATCAGACAGCGCCGCGATGTGATCAACATCCGCCGGGGTTGGAAACAGATCGATCGGTGGCATCTCGCTCCCCTGCAACGATCCTCCGGAGGCTATGAGCCTCCGGGAGGATGATCGTCCTTACACCGGCTGCTCCCCCGCTGCGTAAAACTCTTGCTGCAGGCGCGGCGTCATCTCGTCCTGCTTGATCAATGCGACAGTTTTCGCCAATGCCTGGGCATGCGCGTCCAACAAGCGCTGACCTTTCGCGGCGGTGGCAGGCCGCCCATCGCCGCGATAGTGCGTGGGATGATCGGCGTACCACCAGATGCCGGTGTACACACCCGCGTCTTGCAGCGCCCTCAAGCGATCGAGCGGCAGCCCTTCGCCATCGGTCGAAGCGCGCTCGAGATGTACCAGATCCGGTCGAATCGCTAGAATCTCGCTGGTCTCCTGTTCGCCGCCGTGACCGTCGACTTCGGTTGCCCACAACCCCGCCAGTTCTTTTTCAGTCTCCGCCGTGAAGATCGGATCGGCCACGTACACCACGTAGTCGCGCGTGTGCTCCAACTGCACCTGCGCGAAGTAGCGCGCGAAGTGATGATTGCCGCCGTGTGCACTGACCAGCACGATCTTCTTCAGGCCGTTGCGCGCGATCTCGCGGCAGATGTTGTCGAGCAGGTTCATGATCACGGCGGCGTCGAGCGCGATGGTGCCCGGCACGTGGCGCGCTTCCAGAATCTGCGTGAAGATCACGTCGGGGAAAATGATCGCGGCTTCGAGCGCGGCGGCGCGGCGGCACAGCTCGCGGCCAATGAGCATATCGGTGCCGGTGGGCAGGTGATGCCCGTGCCGTTCGATGACGGACAGCGGCACCAGGCACACGCCCTGCGCGGCTTGCACGGCTTGCGGAAAATCATCACTCGACAGTTCTTCCCAATTCATGGCGATTCCTCCTGGGTTACGGCGATTTTTTGCGAGGCCAGAGCACGGCCACCATCAACCCGATCAGCACACTCAACCCGCTGGCGATGATCCACATCTGCGGTGTGAAACCGTGGGGCCGCGGAGGTCGATCGGGCAGGCGTTGGACGCCGCGGTGATAGGCCGATCGCGAAATGAACGGCAGGATCACATCGGACGTGAGATAGGTGAACCAATTGGCCGTGGGGCCGGGCCGCGGCCCGATCGGTTGGGGCTGCCCGTCGGCGATTTCGATCTCGGCGACCGCATAAGTTTCACCTTGCGCCGGATTGAGCTGTGTCACGATCGCGCCGACGCTGTTTACGATCTTGCAGGCCGGCGTCATGTCGCACGACACCTGCAGCTGATCGGCCTGATTCAGATACGGCGCTACCTGCGGCATGGCGGGCAGCATCGCCAACAGCGACGCGCGTGGATTGGGCACGGGGCTGCGGAAATGACCGGATGCGATCGATTGGAGCAGCGGCACGCCCAGCCACGCCGCGTAGCGATTGGTGCCTGTGTCAAAGACGGTGTCGGCCGTATTGCGCGTCGATTGCATCAGCGGCCCCAGGCGATCCATCGTCCAGCGCGCACCATCGCCAAACTCATAGGTCGGATTGCCCAGATCGGGCGGGCAGCTGGTGACGAGCATGAGATCGACCTTGCTCGCGTATTGCTGCCACAAATTCGGATGGGCCACATCCCAGCAGATCAACAGGCCGATGTTGCCCAGGGCTGTGGGCGCGATGGTGATGCCGCGTCCTTCTCGGAAATAGGCGCGTTCCCAGCCCCACGGGTAGTTCTTGTCATAGCGCCACACTTGCCCGTCGGGCGCGGTGAGCAGCAGCGCATTGTAGATTTCGCCGTGGTCGCGCAGCAAAATCGATCCGGCCAGATGGACGTTGAGCCGTGCGCTGACCTGCTTCAGCCACGTGACCGTCAAACCATCGATTGGCTCGGCGCGCTGGAAATTTTCGGCGGTGTAGCGATAGCCGGTGTTGAAGACTTCGGGCAGGGCGACGAGCTGCGCGCCATCCTGCGCGGCCTGTGTGATCAGCCGCTCGGCGCGCGCCAACCGATCGGGTGTGGGGCTCGGCGTCACATCCAGTTGGACGATGGCGGCTTTGAGCGTACGCGGCATGGTGTCCTCCATGATAACTAAACCTGGCAGGTTTTGCCAGACGCTGTGGTCAAGCGGTCAGGCCGCACCGCCACACGCTGAGCAACCGCTGTTTATCGATCAAAACCTGCCAGGTTTTCAGCGCTGAATGATCGACGTGAAGCAGCGCTCTTGAAATTCGACCAGCGCCTGGATTTGTTCGTCACTGAACTGGCGGCCTTCCGGCGCGACGATTAGCTTGTCATCATCATCGTCCAGACGATGCACGATCGCAATGCAGCGGCCAGTGAACGACTCGATCGGTTCGAAGATACCCAGCACGTAAGCATCGATTGGTTCGCCGTCGGGTGCGATCGTGCCCGGCACGTAACCGTAATTCAGCGGATAGATGAAGCCGTGCTGCGGATGCCGCGATCCCAACGTCCGATCGATCTGCACGGTGACGATCGTGTTGAGGAAATCAGGCGGTCTCATTGGCGCGTTAGCAGCAAAACGATCACGACCATCTGAAGCGCCACAATTGCCCAGAACACGATCTGAAAAGACTTCTTCTGCGTTTTGTGCCGGAAAATCTGCATCCCTAAAAACGAGCCGAAGGTGCCGCCCGTGGCGGTAAGCGCGTGAAGCACAATCTCGGGCACGCGTGTGACGTTGCGCCCCGCGATTGATTTATCGTAGCCGTAGGTGAGGAACGCCGCGATGCTTACGCCAATGATCCACGACCAGGCCAATCCCAGCGAGGGGAGCAGGGCATTGATGAGCAGCGTGAGCACAGCGGCGGCGACGAAGGGCACAACACTGAGAACGACGAGCATGGGATCTCCTTGCTGAGTGATCAGTGAAGAGTGCTGCGTGAAACGTAAAGCGTCAACCTCAAGATCGGGAAGCACTGCTGCGGTCAGGTCAGACCAGAGGAAAGTATAGAGGCAAGCGGGCGCGGCGTCAATTGTGGCGCGGCGCCATGCGCTGATGCTATAATCATTTGCAATCTCCTTGTCGCAGCCAAGACATGACTGACTTGCCACCTGTTGCGCACGCGCTCGCTGAATTGCACGTGCCTTATCGGCTGTTCGTTCACGCCGGGCCAGTGCCTTCACTGGAACAGGCCGCACGTGAAAGAAACCAACGGCCCGATCAGGTCATTCGCAGCATCGTCTTTCGCGTGGCCAAAGACGAGTTCCTGATGGTGCTCATAGCGGGCGATCGACAGATCGCGTGGCCGGCTCTGCGGCGCTATCTCGGGCAATCGCGCCTGACCATGGCGACCGAAGACGAAGTCCGATCGGTCACCGGCTATGAACGCGGCGCGGTTGCGCCGTTCGGCTTGCCCAAGCCGCTGAGGATTCTCATCGACGAGAGTGTCTTCAGGCATGAGGAAATCTCGCTGGGGTCAGGGGTGCGCGGCACGGCGGTGATCATGACCTCAAGCGATCTGCGGCGGGCGCTGGAACCGGTGGAGATCGTGGAGATGAAACCGTGATGTGTGAAGCGTGAAACGTGAAACGTGAAACGTAAAACGTGAAACGTAAGAGCGCTTTTACGCATTACTCGTTACGCATTACTCGTCACTCGTCACTTCAAGGGGCTCTTCATGACTCAAATACCTCTACCCGCCAGAAGCCAATCCAAGCAGGCCGTCCTCGACACGATGAAGGCCGCGCGCGATCACGATGTGCACTGGCGCGAAGGCCGCGTCTTTAGCCTGGTCTTCAACGCGGGCGACGAAGTCAGCGAGATGCTGAAAGAAGCCTACGATCTATACTTCTCCGAAAACGGTCTCAATCCCACGGCTTTTCCCAGCCTCAAGAAATTCGAGACCGAGGTCGTGTCGATGGTGGCCTCGCTGCTGCACGGCGATGATGAGGTCGTCGGCAACATGACCACGGGCGGCACGGAGAGCCTGTTGCTGGCGGTGAAGACGGCGCGCGACTACTCCCGCGCCGTGCGCAAGATCAGCAAGCCGGAGATTGTACTGCCCATGTCGGCGCATCCGGCCTTTGAGAAAGCGGCCGACTACTTCGGTGTGAAGTTGGTGCACGTCTTAACCCGCGCTGACTTTCGCGCCGACGTCAGCGCCATGGAAGCGGCCATCACGCCGAATACCATCATGCTCGTCGGATCGGCGCCGTCGTATCCACAGGGTGTCGTCGATCCCATCGCAGACTTGGCCGAGGTCGCCAAACGTCGCGATGTGCTGCTGCACGTCGATGCCTGTGTGGGCGGGATGCTGCTGCCCTTCGCGCGCAAACTCGGCTACACCATTCCCGATTTTGATTTTGCCATTCCGGGCGTCACGTCGATGTCGTGTGACTTGCACAAGTACGGCTATGCGGCCAAAGGCGCGTCGGTGATTCTCTATCGCAACAGCGCGCTGCGGCGGCATATGTTCTTCTCGTACATCGATTGGTCGGGCGGCGTGTACGTCTCGCCCACGATGACGGGCACGCGCCCCGGCGGCCCCATCGCGGCGGCGTGGGCGATCATGAACTTCCTCGGCGAAGAAGGTTATCTCAAATTAGCGAACGTCGTGATGCAGGCTGCGAAGAAAATTCAAGCGGGTGTAGCCGCGCTGCCCGAGGTGCGTATCTTGAGCAATCCCGATATGAGCGTGATGGCGCTTGCGTCCGATCACTTGGACGTGTACCAGATCGGCGATGAGTTGACCGCGCGGGGCTGGCATCTCGATCGGCAGCAGTTCCCGCCGAGCCTGCATATGACGATCGTGCCCGCGCACGCGCTGGTGGTCGATCAGTTCTTGATCGATCTGAGGGATGCGATCGAGACGGTGAAGAAACCTGGCGTGCGCAAAGTAACGAATCGCTTCATGGTGTCGGCCGCTAACCGATTGGTGAAGCTGCTGCCCGCCGAATGGGCCAGCAAACTCATGGCGAAATCGGGATCGCTGTTGGGCGCGTCGGGCGAGGGGCTGCCGCAGCGCTCGGCGGCGCTGTACGGCCTCATCGGCACGCTGCCCAATCGCGGGGATGTGAATGAGCTGGTGCTCGATCTGCTGGATCAGTTGACGAAGGTGTCGGATCGTAAAACGTAAGACGTGAAGCGTAATGGCGGTATTACGTTTTACGCAT
>CAYNML010000034.1:28050-50165 GCA_964398185.1 uncultured Anaerolineae bacterium
TTTACGCATAGGGGAGGAGATCATGTCAGCCAACGCCACACCACCGCTGCGGTTCTGGAACAAGATCATCTACGGCTCCGGCGAATGGAGCATCGCCAGCTTCGGCACGCTGCGTCAGATTTTCTACGCCATCTTCCTCGTCGATGTCGTGGGACTGGAGCCGCGCCTCGCCTCGTTTGCCGCGTTAGCCGGTGTGATCTGGGACGCCATCAACGATCCGATCGTGGGCACGTGGAGCGATCGGATGAAGTCGCGCTGGGGCCGCCGCCGACCGTTTTTGCTGTTCTTCACGATCCCGTTCGCGTTGGGCTTCATCGCGTTGTGGTATGCGCCGCCGTTCGACAGTCAGCTCGCGTTGATGTTGTACTGCATGTTCGCCTACATGCTCAGCGACACCCTGCAAACGCTGGTGGTGGTGCCATATTATTCGCTGATGCCCGAAGTCGCGCCCGGTTACGATCAACGCACCAGCGTCACCGGCTACCGCATGGTCTTCAACCTGCTGGCCTCATTGGCGACGGCCGTCCTCGGCCCGATGATCGTCAAATCGACGTTGAGCGCGGGCTTCACGCAGCAGCAGGGCTATCTCATCACGGCGGCGCTGTTCGGCGGACTGGCGACGATTCCGCTGTTCTTGATCTTCGCCACGGTGCGCGAACGTTTTGCCGATCAGGCCGAGAAAGATCGCGGCGTGCCGTTTCGCCAATCAGCGCGCACGGCGTGGAGTAACATCCCGTTTCGCTACGCCACGCTGCTTTACATGCTCAACTGGATCACCTTCGATCTGGTAGGCTTGATGCTGCCGTTCTTCTTGACGTACTGGATCGCGCAGGGCAACCTCACGGCCAAAGTCAATTTGCTCGGCGAACCGTTCACACTGGAGTCCGCAGTGCTGGGCTTGCTGTTGATCACGGCGATTGTGGCCGTGCCGTTCTGGACGTGGCTGGCGCGCAAACTCGACAAACGCCGCGCCTACATTATCGGCATGAGCTTCTGGGTGGTGGTGCAGCTGCTGATCTTTTCGACGCAGCCGCAGCAAGTGGAGGTGATCTTGTTGATGGGTGTGCTGGCGGGCCTCAGCGTCTCGACCGCGCACGTGCTGCCCGATGCGATCTTCCCCGACGTGATCGAATGGGATGAGCTCCGCACTGGCCGCCGGCAGGAAGGCATCTATTACGGCATCAAGAATTTCATCCGCAAACTCACCGGCGCACTGGCCATCTTCTTCGCGCTGCAAGTGCTGGGCTGGTTCGGCTATCAAGCGCCGCCGGCTGGCGCGACACAGTTCACGCAGTCCGCAGCGACCCTGCAAGCCATTCGGTTTCTCACCGGCCCGATTGGCGCGCTCATGCTCGTCGGCGCAATCAGCGTGGCGTACTTCTATCCGCTGACGCGCCAACGGCACGCGCGGATTCTGCGGCTGCTGGAGAAGCGCCGGGCCAAAGAGGCCGCTCTGCAAACGTCAGGTCGCTAGCCCTCGGCTTCGTTGGCGGCCTGATTGACTTCGGCCAGACTCGCGCCTCTGGCTTTTTCGAGGCGCTCATAGCGGTGCTTGAACTGGCTCATCGCAAACTCGACGAAGTCGTCCAGCACTAGCCCAAACGGCGGCGCCTCAAAGCGCGCGAAGGCATCGCCGACCACGCCCAACGCCGGGCCGAGCAGCGCATTCATCTGGGCCTCCAGCGTGTCCCATTCGTGCGGATGGACCGCCACCAGCCGCGCGAGCAAATAGACGCCGTAGGCAATGTGCCGCGACTCGTCCTGCTTGAGCAGCCCGATACCCTTGCGCAGCCCCGGCAGCAGATTGTTGCGCTCCAGCATGGTGAAGAACGCGTGATAGCCCGTCTCAGCCAGCACCCCTTCCACGATCATGTTGTACGTCACCGAGGCGCGAATCTGCGCCGCCGGACTGGCATCCGTCTTCAAGGCGAGCAGGGCGATCGGCAGCGCTTCATACACGATCTGCCGATAGTTCTGGCCGTGATACTGGGTCAGATCGGCGGGCGCGTCGCAGACTTCATGCAGGACTCGCTGGAAGAAATCGGTGTGCTTGGCTTCTTCAAACAGAAACGTCGTCAGGTACATCTCCTCTTCGATGCGGCCTTCGCGCGCCATCACCTCGATCAGCGGCAGCAGGTCCAGCGTCACGGCCTCTTCGCCGGACACAAACAGCCCCAGCAGCATCAGGACCAAGTCTTTTTCGTCTGGCGTAAAACCCGCCCAATCCTGTTTGTCCTGGCTCAGATCGATGTCGGCGGGGTTCCAGATGCCGAGCCGTTTGGCTTTTTCATACAAGCGCATGGGATGCAGGTCGCGGTTCAGGCCGCGCGTTGTCGTGGCGAATGACGTGTGGGACATGGCTATCTCCTTGTGGTCCACGGGCGATGGTTAGCGTGACAAACGCAGAGCGCAGCTCTTGCCGTGTGGCAATATACTCGCTTGTTCGACCTGCGTCAAATGACGCCTGATCTACTTGCGGCGGCGGATCGCCAGCAGCACGACGACAACGGCGATCACCACCACTCCGAGCGCGATCGGCAAAACAGGCAGCGCGGCATTCGGCGCCGTTGGGGTTGGTGAAATGGCCGTCGGGATCAGTATCGCCGTGGCCGCAGCGATCGACGTTGCCGGGGGCGGCATGGTCGGCGCGACGGTTGAAGTGCTTGTCGGGACTGGCGTATCGATCGGCGTGGCTGTCGGCGCAGGCGTGGCTGTTGCCATCGGCACAGCAGGCGTGGCGGCGGGCGTTGGCGCAGCGTCGACATCGGCTACGCTCGGCGCGACGCGATCACCCGGCACAAAGACATCCAGCAGACCGTTAGCGATCACCCAGCCGTCGTTCGTGCCCAGCTCGCGCGCGGCATTCCGTAGATCGAGTGCAAAGATCGCATTGTCGCCGATGGCGCGCGCGCCGTCCGCCGTGATCTCCAGCGCCGCATGCTGCGTCAAGCCAAAGGCCACCGTATTCGCCGTGGAGTACGCCAGCGAGAACAACCGCCCCCAGCGATTATCGTTCAACACTTGCGGCTCAACCGTGATGTCGAGCAAGCCCAGCCCGTCGGCGATCTTCGTCGTGCCCGCGATGAATGATTTCTGCACGGCCAGTTCGGCCTGTTCGGCGTCTTTGGGTGTGGGGCCGTGCGCCGAAAACTTTCGCCCTATGATCGCGGCTCCGCCGTTGTCAGCCAGCACGGGCAAGCCGTTGCGCCACGCCGTTTTGATCGCTCCCAATTGGTTGACCGCCGCCTTCGCTTGATCTTTGGCGATCAGCAGCAGTCCGGTCACATCCGCGGGAATGCTCAACGCCTCACTCGCGTCGGTGACCACCACAATTTGCGATGGCACGCCCAGCGCAGCGGCATATTTTTCCGCGGCGGTCTGCGCCGATTTCGCTGACGGGAAGCCTGTCGCCACGATCAGGATCTGCGCTTGTTCTCCGCCCGATAGTTCCACGAAGCGATCGAGGATGACGCTATCCTCCAGCGCTTCACTCAGATCGCCGGCGAGGATGAGCGGTCCGGCGGCGGGCGGCAGCGTCAACGCGTTGAAAGCGCGGATGAGTTTCGCTTGGGGCGGCTGCGCGCGCGCGCCGATCGTCATCACGCGCTCGTTGAGGTCGTAAGAAAACCGGCCCGGCGACAACAGATGCACCAGCACATTGCGCAAACTCAGCAAATTACCGGGCGTCGAATATTGCACGGCGTCGGCGGCATGATAAGTCTCAGCGTCGAGGATGGCGGTGGTGTACAGGCCGAACACATCTTGCACGCGCGTTTCGTCGTAGACATGCACGCCGGTGTAGGCATCAACGCCGATGCCGATGTGCGGCACGTCGGGCAGGGCGATGGCGTTGAGCAGGCGGCCCAGCCGGCCGCGTTGGAAGAAATGCTGATCGAGAATGGCGTTCTTGATCGAGAACAGCAGGCCGTGTTTTTCCGGCGTGTTCCACACATCGCTGGCGCCGAATTGCAGCGAATTGGCCGCGGCGAAGTTAGGATTGTAGCCAGCCAGCATCGCCGCCGATTGCATACCGCCGCCTGCGCTGGTGCCCGCCACGATCACGCCGCTGTCGTAGGCTTTGTGCAGCGCCTCTTCCAGCGGTGTGTCGATCACCACTTGCATCGCGATCGTTTGATCGCCGCCGAGGATGAAGATGGCAGCAAGCTCGTCGGTGAAATATTGCAGGGTGGCCGGATCGGTTGCATCGCCGCGCGTGAAGACGGGGGCAAGAGTGGCCGTGCAGGTATAGTCGGCGGGTGCGGCGCGCTGGCACGCTTCTTCGATCTGGAAGCGGCGTTCCTCGGCATCACGCCGATTGACGGCGCGTTCGGCGTCGGTGATGGCGTCGGCATTGGAGGAATACGTCATGGGCAACACGACGATGTTGACGCGTTGATCTTTGGCGTTGGCAACGGCCGCCTGCGAGAAACCCGCATACACGTCGGAATAGCCGCCGCCGATCGGGATGAGGTGGCCGATCGGTTGGGGTTGGGCCGCCGCCGGGATCGCGAGCAGCAAGCTGATCATCAGGCAAACGATCAAGCGGCGCACCATGATCAATGGCCGCCCTTGAAGTGCTTGGGATCGAGCGCGTCGCGCAAGCCATCGCCGATGTAGTTGACGCAGATGACGACGACGAAGATCATCAGGCCGGGATAGATGGCGATCCACGGGGCGGTGGTCATTTCGCTCTGCGCGTTGCGCAGCATGGTGCCCCACGTGGCGGTGGGCAGTTGCACACCGAAACCCAGAAATGACAGGCCGGACTCGGCGATAATGGCGGCGGACAGGCCCAGCGTGGCGGCCACGATGATGGGCGAGGCGACGTTGGGCAGGATGTGGCGGAACATGATGCGGCTGCCCCGCGCCCCGATCGCCTCGGCGGCCTGCACGAATTCACGCTCGCGCAACTCCAGCGTGGAGCCGCGCACGATGCGGGCCAGTCCCATCCACGCCAGAATGCCGATAACGAAGGCGATGGAGACGAACGAGCCGGCCTGCAGGCCCGGAATTTTGGCCTGCCGCAGGATGGTGGTGATCAGAATTAACACGAACAGGCGCGGAAAGGACAGGAACACATCAGTCGTGCGCATGAGCAGGTTGTCAACCTTGCCGCGATAGTAGCCCGCCGCCAGTCCCACCAGTGAGCCGATGACGACGGCGACGGTCATGGCGAGGATGCCCACGCTCAATGAAATCTGGCCGCCGTACAGAATCCGCGTGAACAGATCGCGGCCTTGCTCGTCGGTGCCGAAAAGGTGCTGGGCCGACGGCGCCTGGCGCGGCTTGTACAACTCTTTGTCCACGCCGGGCGTGTAGAAGCTGGTGGTGGGCGAATAGGGTGCGATGAGAGGCGCGGCCACGATCAGGGTGATGATGACGATCATGACCACGCTGCCGATCACGGCCGGGCGGTGCTGGAGAAAGCGCCTGAACACCAGCCGCCGGTATGATGTCGACTTGAATTCTTCCGAGGGAGTAGGGTCACTCATCGGCTGCACACCGCTCAACTGTATTTGATGCGCGGATCGACCACCGCGTACATGATGTCGGCCAGCAGGTTCGAGAAGATAATCAAGAAGGCCGTAATCAAGAGCAGCGCCATCAACGCCGGATAATCGGTCTTGGCCGCCGAGTCGACGTAGTAGCGCCCCAAGCCTGAAATGCCGAAGATGGTCTCGGTAAAGACCGCGCCGATGAACAACGCTGGCAGATCGAGCGCGATGATGGTCACCAGCGGAATGAGAGCATTGCGGAACATGTGCCGCCAGATGACGCTCCGCTCGGACAGGCCCTTGCCGCGCGCCGTGCGGACATAGTCCTGCAGCTTGACATCCAACATGGAGGAGCGCATGTAGCGCATGTACAGCGCCAGTCCGTTGATGGTCAGCATGGTTACGGGCAGAATCAGGTGCCGCGCGCGATCGACGTGCGAGAACGGCTGGCCCAGCGTGTCCAACCCGGAGCCGGGCAAGAGGGGGCGCCCGTCGCCGCCTGTGAGCTGCACCGCGAAGACGATGATGAGCAGCAGCCCGAACCAGAAGATGGGCAGCGACTGCCCCGCAAAGGCCAGCGTGGTCACGATGTGATCGAAGATCGAGTACGGCTTCAGCGCCGACATGACGCCCAGCGGCACCGCGATGACGATGGTGACAAATAGGGTGATGCCCATCAGCAGCAGGGTGTTCGGCAGCCGATCGCCGATCTCTTGCGAGACGGGACGCTTGGAGACCAGCGAGTTGCCCCAGTCGCCCTGCAGCAGATTGCCCAGCCATTTGAGGTACTTGACCGGCCACGGATCGTTGGCGCCGTATTTTTCTTCCAGGCGGCGCAGATCTTCAGGCGAGAGATCGTCGCGGTTCTGGTAAGAGGTGAGCAGGCCGCCCGGCATGGCCGTGATCAGCGCAAACATGATGATGCTGATGACGAGCAAGAGCGGCACCGCTTGCAGGCTGCGGCGCAGGAGGTATTGCTGCATGGGTGACTCCGATCTTAGAAACCGGGTTTCTTCCGCCCCACGGGCATCGCGGGCTGGCAGGCAGAGACCCGGTTTCTTCGTGCTGCTGAACCCGGTAAAGCTTTACTTCCGAATCCACCAGTTGGCCGAGCCGGTGGTGAAGTCGGCCGGGCCGGGCGACACCAGGAAGTTTTGCACTTCGCTGCGATAACCCGTCATCAACAGGCGCTCGTACAGGAAGATGCGCGGCAGGTCTGTGTTGATCTGCTCGGCCACCTGGCAGTACAGTTCCTGCCGGGTCTTCACGTCGGTGACGGCGGCGGCCTCGTCGATCCATTGGTCCACATCGGCGTTGCTGTAGCGCGAGTAGTTGCTGCCCGCGCCTTCATTGTCCTTGGTGGGAATGCGGGCCGAGTGATAGTTGCCGAACAGATGGCTGTCGGGATCGATGCCGGGGCCGGTGGTGTACAGCAGGATGTCGAAGCGGCCATGCTTGCGCAGACCGTCTGAATCCCACGAGGCGAACAGCACGTCCGATGGCACATTCTCGATCAGCAGTTCCATGCCGATGGCCTTGAGCATTTCCACCAGCGCCTGCTGCGTGTCTTCGCGCAGCTTGTTGCCGGACGTGGTCTGAATCTTCAGGCTCAAGCGCTGGCCGTCCTTCTCGCGGATGCCGTCGGCGCCGGGCATCCAACCGGCTTCTTCCAACAGCGCGACAGCGGCAGCCGGATCGTACTTGCTGGGTTCCTGCGGGCAGGCGAACTGGCCGATCGGCAGCACCGAGGTCCCCACCTTCACATTGCCGAACAGCAGCGTATCGACGATGGTCTGCTTGTCGATGCCCAGTTGCAGCGCTTCGCGCACTTTCACATCGCTGAGGATGGGATGCGGATTCGCCGCCGGATCGGCGGGCGCATCCACCGTGGGATCGGCAAAGTTGAGCACCAGCAATTCGTTCTCGCCGGTGGCGGCGGCGGCGTAGGTCACGCCCTTGTCCTTCATCGCATCCAGCTGCGGGAAGTCGGACTCGGTGATGTCCCACAACGCCTGAATCTCGCCCGTGCCCAACAGCTGCATACCCACTTCGCGGCTCGGCAGCACCTTGACGATGACGCCGTCGAGATAGGGCTTGCCTTCTTCGCGGTAGTTGGGATTCTTCACAAAGGTCATGTTGTCGCCGGCCTTCCACTCCTTCAACATCCACGGGCCGGTGCCGATGGGCAGGCGGTTGAAGTCCCAGGTGTCCAGCTGGGCAGGATCACCGGCCGCTTGGGGCAGGATGAAGCTGAACAGCCGCAGATACGGCGCATACACTTGCGCGAACGTGACCTGCACCGTGAGCGGATCAACGCATTCCACGGAATCGATGTCGGCATAGCCCGACGTGCTGGCCTGTGACAGATCGGACATGATCGCGTCAAACGTGTACTTCACGTCGTCGCAGGTGAAGGGATCGCCGTTGGAGAACTTGACGTCCTTCTTCAACTTGTACGTCACGACGAGGCCATCGTCAGACACGGTGGGCAGCGCTTCAGCCAGCACGGGCGCATACTTGCCCTCGGCGCTGACTTCCACCAGACCCTCGGTGACCAGCGACTGGATGGCATCTTCGATGGACGACGAGGCCAGCAGTGGATTCATCGTGGCCGGCTCTTGCGGCGACCCGACAATCAACGTGCCGCCGGGTACCACGGCGTTCGGATCAGTCGTGGGCACAGCGGTGGGCACCGGTGGAACCGTGGGCGGCACTGCCGTGGCCTCCGGGGCCTTGGTCGCCTCGGCCGCGGGCGGCTGAGCGGGCGGTTGCGTGGGGGCGGGGGTGGCGGCTGGCGCGCACGCAGCCAGCAGCATGGCGGCAACAACCAGAGCAAACAACGCAGTCTTGAACGGTTTCATGTTCCTCTCCTCGTGATAGGAATTGTTGATCGATGACGGCGGTTGCTGACCAATAGAATGTCTGTCGATAGAGCCTCCTTGATCGAATCGAGGCAGGGGTTAAGCTGAATTTGCGATCTGCGCCACACGTCGATCGAGATCGTAAGTACTGCCGTGCGTGAGCACGTGCACGCGGGCGTTGCTCAACCCGATCGGCTGTGCGCCCTTCACGGCCGTGATGTTGCTGGCGATCAAATCGTGCCCGTCGACGATCGTCACGGCATTCTGGCCGCGCACTGTCAGCAGCCAATCATCTTCCAGGATGGCCGCGGTGTTTTCGTCGACGCCGACGCCGATCAGGCCGGGGTTGAGCGCCACAGCATACAGTAAGCGTCCCAGCCGATCGCGCTGGCGGAAATGCTGATCAAAGATCACGCGCGGCGTGAAGCCCAGGCCGGCGCATAACTGCGCGAGGTTGTGGCGCGGCGTCGCACCGCTTTTGCCGAAGGCGATCATCACACCCGATTGGCAGGCGGCCCCTGCCGAGCTGCCCGCGACGACGGCGCCGCGTTGAAAGGCGGCCAGCAGCGCCTCATGGATCGGCGTGCCGCCGATGATGGACGTCAAGCGCAGTTGATCTCCACCTGCGATGAAAATGCCCGTGGCGGTCTTCAGGGCCGTGAGGAACGATCGGGTGGTGGTATCAGCCCGCGAATTTATCGCCAGCACGATCGGTTGGTGACGCGCGCCCAGCGCCTGAATCGCCTGCGTGTACCGTTCGCCCGTATCGACCAGCGCCGACGCGGTGGGGATGATCACAATGCGGCCAGCGCGCCCGCCCGCTCGGGTATAAAACTCTTGCCAGGGAGCGGTATCCGCTTTGACAGCCCCGCCCAGCGCCATGAGGATGGTCATAGATCGTTGCGCAAGGCCGCGACCAGCTGGCGGCCAGATGATTCAATATGCTGACGCAGGGCTTGCTCGGCTTCGTCGGAATTGTGCCGTTCCAGCGCCGCAATAATCCGGGCGTGTTCAGCAATGTCGTCGGCGTCGCGTTCGGGCAGCGGACTGTCTGCCGTGCGCGCATAATTGCCGAACAGCATCGACGGAAAGGTGGTCCACAACTGTGCCAACGTGCGGACCAGATAGGCTCGCCGACTGGCGGAAAAGATCAGCGTGTGGAACTTGCGGTTAAGATCGCGATATTCACTCAGGTCTTCCGGCGCCAGCTTGGCCTGCATGCACGTGTGGATCTTTTTCAGTTCGGCGATTTCGTCGTCCGTAATCCGGGCGGCGGCAGCGCGGGCGGCCAGACCTTCAAGGAAGCTGCGGGTGGCAAACAAATCGGCGATGTCTTCCGGCGAGAATTCGATGACGCGCACCCCGCGGTAAGGGGCGTGCTCCACCAGCCCGTCGACGGCCAGTTTCTTCAGCGCTTCGCGCACCGGCATCTGACTGACGCCGTATTCTTGCGCCAGTCGCTCCTGCCGCAGCCACTCGCCGGGTTTCAAGTCGCCTTCGAGGATAGCACTACGGATGCGATCGGCCACCACATCTTGCAACTGCTTGTGGACATTCGATTCTGCCATGGGAATCGACTCCAATGTGATATTTGATATTATATATAATTTAGAGGTGCTAACAGTCTATCAAAGATCGGCTTGCGGGTCAATAGGCAAATTCAAATTCTGGGGTAGTTTTCAGGAGGTGCTGCGATTTGACGTAAGGCTTGCGCCACTGAGGTCATGCAGCGCTACGTGTACGGTGGGGCGAGGCAAGCGCCGAGTGACCGGCACCGCACTATATCTGCCACTGGCGCAATTCGTTTCTCCGGCGTATGATTGCGCAACTAAAGCATTGATACTGTTGGCGAAATACCTGCTCACCAACCGCGTCCCAGCGGTTGGTCGCCCGCGCGGACGCGGGCGATAAGCGCGGAAACGAATTCGCCTACAGTATCAAAACATTGTGAGCAATTGGCATGCCAGAAATTCCTTTGCCCGATGGCCGCAGTTTCATTCGCCGCCACGCCGACTTTCCATCCCGTTACGTTCCCGCGCGCCACATCGACGTGTGGTGTCTGCCCGATTACGCTGCGGACGCCACGCGTTACCCAGTGCTCTACATGCACGATGGGCAGAACCTGTTTCTACCCGGTTATTCCTATGGCGGCATTCCGTGGGATGTGCATGTCGCCGCCACGCGACTGATCGAAACGGGCGTCATTCCGGGCGTGATCATCGTCGGCGTGTGGAATGTGATCAACCGCTGGGGCGAGTACCTGCCGCAGCAGCCGGCCGACACGCCAGCAGGGCGCGCCATTGCAGCGCAGTTTGCCGATCGCTTTTCGGGTGCGGTGTGTTCCGACGCCTATCTCAAATTCCTCGTGGAAGAAGTCAAGCCCTTCATCGATGCGACCTACCGCACGCAGCCCGATCAAGCTCACACCTTCGTGATGGGATCCAGCATGGGCGGCCTGATCTCGCTGTACGCCGTCTGCCAATATCCGCAGGTGTTCGGCGGCGCGGGCTGTGTCTCGACGCACTGGGTGGCCGGTGAGAATCTCATGGTCGATTACTTCGGCGCGGTGTTACCCAACCCGATCGATCACCGGCTCTACTTCGACTACGGCACCGAGACCGCCGATGCCGCTTACGAACCGTTTCAACTCCGCATGGACGATCATCTCGCCACGCGCGGCTACATGCGCGAGCAGAACTGGCTCACGCGCAAGTTCGACGGCGCGGAACATTCCGAGCGAGCGTGGCGCGCACGGGTGCATATACCGCTGGAATTTCTTTTGAAGGAAGCACGATGACGCATTTTGAACGACTGCCGCTAGGCGCGATCAAACCACTCGGTTGGATCAAAGCGCAGCTGTTGCGCGATCTCGATCACGGCTTCGCCGGCCGCCTCGATCAACTCAGCCCGCACGCCGCGCGCGATCTCTTCACGGATCGCATCGCCTCGTCGGAACAACAAATCGCGTGGTGGGATGCGGAAACGCGCGGCAACTGGCTGTGGGGCTATGTGCTGATGGCGCATGTGGCCGATCATCCCGCGCACATCCGACGCGCGCGTGAGCTGCTGGCCGATCTCACACGCACGTTTGCGCCTGGTGATGTTTTGACAGAGGTCGCTCATGCCGAATTCAAATATGGTTGGTATAACATGACGGGTTGGCTCAGAAAGAACTTAGTGACACGCGCTAACTTGGAGCCGGCAAAGACCGAGCGACATTATACAATGGTCATATTTGCGACAGTCTACCGGGTAAATCAACCTTGATCAAGCTGTGGCCGTGCCGTTTCTCTTGGAAAAGGCTGGAGATGAGGGTTAGAGCAAGATCAACCGCAAGCCCATCACAATCAACAGCACCTGCACCAGCTTGCGGAACACGTCGGGGTTGATGCGCCGATCGAGTTTGAGGCCGAAGAAGATGCCGAGCAGGATCGCGGGCAGGGCCACCAGGTAGTACGTCCACACGATCGGCTTGAGGTTGCCGACGAGGCCGTGATTGATCAACACGAAAGCGTCGTTGATCAAGAAGAAGGCCTGCAAGTTGCTGCGAAATTCATCGGGTTCCCAGCGGCGGCAGTTGCCGTAGATCACCGCCGCGGGTCCCGCCACGTTGTACGCTCCGCTGAGGATGCCGCCCACAAAGCCGAACGCAAACGCCCACGCGGGATGTTTCAATTCCGGCAGACGCGGCGTGGTCAACGCATAAAGTGAATAGCCGACGAGGATGATGCCGAGCACGGTCAATACGACATCCTCGTTAATCGATCGGGCCAGCGCCAGACCGATCGGGATGCCGACCAGCGCCGCCGCCGACAAGCGCCACACGGCCTTGAGATTGATCGCGCCCCGCAGTCGGATCAGCAAAATCGTTTCCAACGTGATGGCCATCAAGGCCACCAGCGGCGATGCGACTTGAATGCCCAGCAGCGAGGGCAAGATCGACATGGAGACGAGGGCGGAGCCGAAGCCGGTGAGCGTTTGCGTGAAGGCCGAGGCCAGCATGACCACGAAGACGACGAAGAAGTACATGCCGCGATTATAATGCAGGTGCTGCGGGTGAGAAACCCGGTTTCTGATCCCTGCAGGCAATGGTACAATGGCGGCACTTCAGCGATCATTGAGCGTCCTTCATGCGCAATTCTCGCATCGCCTTCATTCTCTGGTTCTTGTCGATCGTCGCGTTCATCCTCATCGCCGCGCCGCGCGAGGTGCAGCTCGGTACGTTCCTCTTCAGCACCATCGTCTATGCGCTGCTGATGGGGCTGTACCTGATGTTCAGCGACGTGCGCCTGGCCGAGGCGCTGCCGCAGTTCACGCGCAACGGCGGTGAGTATGGTCTGCCCGGCTTCCTCTTTCTACTCTACGTCATTCTGGTTTTGATCGCCAAGATCACCAATCCCGTTATCGCCATCGTGGTGGCCGGCGCGACGTTGTGGGTGCCGGTGGGCCTGTGGTCGCGCAACGAAGAAGCGCTGACGCCCATTCAAGCCGTGGCGGGGTTGGCGGTGCTGCTCATCCCGTTGGGGGCCGATGTGGTCTTTGGGGCGCGGCCCGACGCTACCGGCATCGCGCTGCGCCTGGGCGCGTTTGCGCTGCCCGCGCTGCTGATCCTGCTCACCACGCGCGAACAGAAGAGCCGCCTCAATTTCTACTTCGCGTCCGCCGTGCTGTTCATCTGGTACTCGGTTGAGTTTGGCGTCACGCCCGACGTCGATCTACCCATCGGCGCGGGGCTGATCGGCTACCTGAAACTCGCGCTGATTGTGCTGTTCCTCTACGTCGTTACGCTGTCCCAGCGGCTGCCGGATGTCGGCTTCACCTTCTCACTCAATCGCCGTGATTGGCGCGAGGCGCTGATCAACTTTGCGCTCTTCGGAATCATTGCCATTCCGATCGGGTTGGTGACGGGCTTCATCAAGCCATCGACCGCGCTGCCGTCACTTTGGGAAATGATCGGGCGGGGGATCGCCATCTTCCTGTTCATCGCGCTGCCCGAAGAGATTCTGTTCCGCGGCGTGATCCATCGCTATCTGGAGAAAGTGCTGCGCTGGGCGCAACTGCCGACGTTGATCCTGTCGTCGGTGATCTTTGGCGCGGCGCATCTCAACAACCCGCCGAATGTCGGCTACTACTTCATTCTCGCCACCATCGCCGGTTTCTTCTATGGGCGCACGTTCCTGCGCACCGGCAAAGTAGCGCCTGCCGCCATCGTACACCTGGCGGTCGATTGGATGTGGAGTGTCCTTTTCGCGGGGTGAGGTTGTACACGAACACATGCGGTGCAGTGCTCCCGTCCCACGAATTTCACGAAATGAATCTGAATCTGTGTTAATCTGTGCAATCTGTGTCCCCAAAGGCTTTAACATGAATCGCACATTCAAGACTTTTCTCTTCGCTGCTGCCGCGGTTTCTGCCGCCGCTGCGGCCGGAATTGTTGCGGCCTACAAGACCCGCCGCCAGTGGATTGGCCGCGCGCTGGATTTGCCGCCCGCGCATTACGAGGTGGGCGTCGAGACGCATCTGCGCGTGCCCATGCCCGATGGCCTCAGCCTGGAAGCTGAGCACTACTATCCGCTGGCGGAAGGCTCGTTTCCCACGATCTTGATTCGCACACCCTACGGCCTGTCCACCGACAACGACCGTCTCAACACGGCGGTCACCAACTTTCCGGTGCAGCGCTTTGTCGAGCGCGGCTATCATGTGGTGCAGCAGAGCGTGCGCGGGCGCTTCGGCTCGGAAGGTCAATGGGTGCCATTCTTCAACGAAGAGGCCGACGGCCGCGCCACCATCGACTGGATCACGCAGCAGCCGTGGTTCAACGGATCGCTGGGCTTGTTCGGCAGCAGCTACGTGGGCTACACGCAATGGGCCGTGGCCGCTAACGCACCGTCTTTCGTGAAGGCGATGGTACCCGCCATCACGACCGCCAACTTACCCGCGTCCATGTTCCCGGTCGATAACGTCTTGAGCCTCGATACCACCGCCCGTTGGACGCTGATCACGGTCGGGCCGGATCACACGCCATCGGCGCTGGAGATGTTGTGGCTGATGTTCCCACCGGGGCAGGATCGGTATCTGGCCAGGGCCTTTCAGCATCTGCCGCTGAACGAAGTGGATGAAATGATCACCGGCCACCCGATCGATTTTCTGCGCGACTGGCTGGAACATCCCACGCAGGACGATCCGCACTGGCAGCCGGTCAATTATCGCCGCACCATCGAGCGTGTCACGCTGCCCGCGCACTTGATCACCGGCTGGTACGACATGTTCCTGCGCTATCAGTTGGAAGACTATCAACTGCTCAAGGCCAACGGGCAGCAGCCTTATCTCACCGTGGGACCAACGGCGCACACCAGCGGCGGCAACTTTGTGGCGACGACCCAGGAAGGGTTGGCTTGGTTCGATGCCTATCTCAAAAACGATCCGTCGCATTTGCGCCAACAGCCGGTGCGGATTTGTGTGTTGGGCCGCAACGAGTGGCGCGAGATGGCCGACTGGCCGCCGCCCGCGCAGGCGGCGCGCTATTTCCTGCACCGTCACAGCAGCTTGTCGATCGATCAACCGGCGGAAGTCTCCATGCCCGATCGGTACGTCTACGATCCCGGCGATCCCACTCCGGCCCTGGGCGGGCCATTGCTCTCCTTTGCCGCCGGCCCGGTCGATCAACGATCGATCGAAAGCCGATCGGATGTGCTGACCTACACCACCGCGCCGTTTGATGAAGACTTCGAGGTGATCGGCACGCCGCGCGCGGAGTTGTATGTCCGATCCAGCATGGCCCACACCGACTTGGTGGCGCGCCTGTGCGACGTGCAGCCCGACGGGCGATCGATTAATCTGTGCGACGGCTTCGTACGCCTGACGCCAGGGCAGGGCGAATTACAGCCCGACGGATCGCTGAAGATCACCATCGAATTGTGGCCCACCGCGGTCTGCTTCCAACGCGGCCATCGCCTGCGCTTGCAGGTGTGCAGCGGCGCGTATCCGCGCCTGAGCCGCAACCTGGGCAAGGGTGAGCCACTGGCCACGGCGACCGACTGGCAGGGCGCCGAGCAAACGCTCTATCACGACGCCGCGCATCCCTCGGCGTTGATTCTGCCCGTCACCAGCTGGTGGCGCGACGTGGCCGACATTGAAGTGTTACAATACAGCTAACGCATTGGACCAATCACTTGCGGGGGCAAGCGTAATGGGCAACATGAATCGACGCGATTTTCTCAAATTCAGCAGCAGCGCCATGTTAGGTGTGGTCCTGCCGCGCTCGTCATCACGCCCGATCGATGAAGATCCGATCAGCGGTCCGCCGCCGTCCTCGTTGGGCCGTATCGCCGGCGGCTGGCGGCAGCCGGTGCGCGCAGAAGCCCTGTTGAAAAGCAAGGTCGTCACCTACAAATCATACGACGACGTCATTCCGTTGTTGGGCACCGTCGTCGGTGAAGCGCCGTGGCCCAGCAATCCGTACTGGTTTCAGACAACCGACGGGTTCATTCACAGCGCTTTCGTGCAGCCGGTGGAAAATCAACCCTCGCCCGGCCCGGCGCCGGTGACGCCTCCCGGCATCTGGGTGCAGGTCAGTGTGCCCATCGCCGAAACGCGCCTGAAGCCCAACGCGCCGCGCGTCTCACGCAAGATCTACTACGGCACGGTATATCGCGCCGTGGAGGCCGTCCAGGATGAAGCGGGCCAGTGGTGGTATCGCCTCAAAGACGGCATTGCCTACAGCCCCGGCCCGTACGTGCTGGCCACGTCGCTGCGTTACCTGTCGCCGGAAGCGCTGGCGCCCCTTGCGGCGGATCGCACCGACAAGCACATCGTGGTGGATGTCGCCAAACAAGAGATGATATGCTTTGAAGGCGAGACGCCCGTCTTCGCGGCGCGCACCGCCACCGGCTTCGGCAGCAATCGCACGCCGCGCGGCGAATACGAAGTGCTGCGCAAGAGCCACACCTCGTACATGATCGGCGGGGAGGGCGATGATCATTACGATCTCCCTGGCGTGTCGTTCCCGACCTACTTCACCCGATCGGCCATCGCCGTGCACGGCACGTACTGGCACAATGATTACGGACGGCCGCGCAGTCACGGCTGCGTCAACGTCCTCAACGATGCCGCGCAGTTTGTCTTTCGCTGGAGCAGTCCCGCCGTGCCTTACGAAGAACATCAGATCATGGTCAAGCGCGGCGAAGGCACGAAGGTGGTTGTGGTCTGATCACGCACCACGCACCACGTGTTGCGTATTGCGTGGTGCGTGAAAGGTTACGAACCGTGACAATTACGCATCGCCTCCCCGGCCTACTGCTCACCGATCACGAATTCCGCATCCCGATCGATCATGCTCAGCCCGACGGCGCACGGCTCAGCGTGTTTGCGCGCGCGGTTGTGGCGCTGGATAAAGCGCAGGCCAATCTGCCGTGGCTGGTGTTTTTTCAAGGCGGTCCGGGCTATGGCGCGCCGCGTCCGGGTGATCGCCATTCGCCGGGCTGGCTCGATCGAGCGGTGCAGGACTATCGCGTCTTGCTGCTCGATCAGCGCGGCACGGGGCGCAGCAGCCCGATCGGTTTTCAATCCCTCGCGCGTTTCCAATCGCCGCAGGAGCAGGCCGACTTTCTGAAGTTGTTCCGCGCCGACAATATCGTGCGCGATGCGGAATGGATCCGGCGGGAGCTGGGGATCGATCGGTGGAGCGTGCTGGGCCAGAGCTTCGGCGGCTTCTGCGTCACGACGTACCTATCGATTGCGCCGGACGGACTGCGTGAGGCCTTCATCACGGGCGGCCTGCCCCCGATCGATCATCACGCCGACGACGTCTATCGCGCCACCTATCCGCGCGTGCGGGAGAAGAACCGCCTGTATTTCGAGCGTTACCCGGATGACGCCCTGCGGGTGCGCGACGTCATCGATTACTTGCTGAAGCACGACGTGCGCCTGCCGTGCGGCGATCCGCTCACGCCGCGTCGCGTGCAGCAGCTGGGCATGTCCTTTGGCATGAGCGACGGCTTTGAGCCGGTGCATTATCTGCTGGAGGAAGCGTTCATCGCCGGCGCGTACGGCCCGGAGATCAGCTACACGTTCTTGCGCGGTGTGGAGAACGCGCAGCATTTTGACACCAATCCGATCTATGCGCTGCTGCACGAGCCATGCTATGCCGAGGGGACAGCCTGCAACTGGTCGGCGGAACGGGTGCGCGCGGAGTATCCTGAATTTACGATCACAGCTGATCAGCCTGTGCTGTTCACCGGCGAGATGGTTTATCCGTGGATGCTGGACGACTATCGCGCGCTGCTTCCGTTGAAAGAGGCCGCGCACCTTCTGGCGCAATTCGACGGCTGGCCGCGGCTGTACGACAAGGAAGTGCTGCGGCACAACACCGTGCCTGTCGCGGCAGCGCTGTATTACAACGACATGTACGTCGATCGGCTGTTGTCCGAGGAAACGGCCGCGTGCATCAAAGGCATCAAGGTGTGGGTCACCAGCGAATACGAGCACAACGGCCTGCGCGCCGAGGGAGAAAAGATTCTAGGTCGATTGATCGATCTGGTTCGTGGAGAGATTTGATGCAATTGTATTTCATTCGGCATGCGCAGTCAGCGAACAACAAGTTGTATGAAGAAACGGGCCAATGGAACGGACGGGACACGGATCCAGAGTTGACCGAGCTGGGGCATCGGCAAGCGCAGCGGCTGGCCGAGCACGTGGCCTGCGCCAATGGCGAGACGCTGCGCCGTGATTTCATCAATCGCGGCAGGTTTGGTTTCACGCATCTCTATTCCAGCCTGATGGTACGCGCGCTGGCGACGGCGTCCTATGTGTCCGAGGCGCTGAATCTGCCGCTGGTGGTGTGGGAAGACTGGCACGAGGGCGGCGGCATCTTTGTGATTGATGAAGAGACCGGCGAGCGCTTTGGCCAGCCGGGCAAAACGCGTTCGGAACTGGCAGCGCGCTTTCCACACGCGCAGCTGCCGGAAACGCTGGACGAAACTGGCTGGTGGAACCGCTCGCACGAGCCGGTGGACTTGCAGGCGCGGCGCGCGCGGCGGGTGATCTACGATTTGATCGAACGGCACGGCGGCCGCGATGATTGCGTGGCGGTGGTCAGCCACGGCGGCTTCTACAATTTCGTGCTGGCCGAGCTGCTGGGCATTCAGGCCGACCACGGCTTCTGGTTCAGCCTCAACAACACCGGCATTACGCGGTTCAATTTTGAGACGGACGGCATCGCGCTGGCGTATGCCAATCGGCTGGAGCATCTGCCGGCAGACTTGATCACGTAAAACGTGAAGCGTAAAACGTGAGAGCGATCGTTGCGCATTACGATTTACGCAGTACGCAATATCTCGGCTGCGAGTCGCTGTTGTTATGCTGCAGCGCAGCCGCCACTCTTTTTAAGGAGGTTCCTCATGGGGTGCGGACGAGCAGTGCTGTGTATCATCTTTCCGCCGCTGGCCGTGATCGATCGCGGCTGCGGCACGATCTTGATCGTGTTCGCGTTGACGCTGGCCGGCTGGATTCCGGGCGCCATCGCGGCGCTGATCTTGAACTACATCGCGGCCACGCGCCCGCGCGATCAGGTGGTCGTCATCGAGCAGCAGAAACCGCCGACAACGTAGTGCGTATTGCGTGGTGCGTGGCGAACTCGTTCTTTGAGGAGTATCATGAGCACTACTCAGCAGAGCAGCAAGCAGTCGACTGGCATCTCCCTGCGGACGCTGGCCATCATCGGCCTGATCGCCGCGGCGGTCTATATTCTTGCATTGTGGGCCAACTGGCCGATCGTGCAGCTGATCACCAGGGGCCTCCCGCTGTTGATCATGATCATCTGGCTGCTCCGGCTGCCGCGTGATCGCTTCGCCAATCTGATCATGGGCGGGCTGATCGTGTCGCTGGCCGCCGATCTGGTGAGGCAGTGGGACAAATCGCTGTTCATGGCCGGCTTCTATATTTTTCTCGTGGCGCAGGTGCTGTACGTCGCGGCTTTCGTCAGTGTTACCCGGCGCGGCAGTTGGGCGCGGCTGATCCCGTTTGCGGTGTGGGGCCTCATCATCTTTCTGATCTTGAATCCGCATGTTGGCGATCAGTACTGGCCGGTCATCGCCTTCATCGCGGCGCTAATCATCCTGCCGTGGCGCGCGGCGGCCATGTTGAATTCGCACGGGCGGCTGGAGACCTTCGAACTCGGCGCCCTGGTCGCCACACTGGCGCTTGCGCTGGGCGAGACCCTGGCGCTGTTAAACCACTTCATCTGGCATGACACGCTGACCCTGTTCAGCGTGCAGGATGCGGCGCCCTTCATTGCGTCGCTGGTGATGATTTTGTACTGGCTGGGACAGTGGGCCATGGCGCTGGCCGGGGGCTGGGAAGCGAAAGATCGCGTTTACATGGCCGGCCAACGTCGCAAAGCTTAACAAAACCGTCAGGCAAGGAGCAACATGAGCACTTCTCAACCAGGCAGCAAGCCAGCGGGTGGCGTATCGAGCCGCGTACTGTTCGCCGTCGGCTTGATCGCGGCGCTGACCTACATCATCGGCATGTGGGCCAAGTTCCCCAACGGCGTCCAGCTCGTCACCAAGGCCATTCCGCTCGTGTGCATGTTGGCGTGGCTGTGGATGTTGCCGCGCGATCGTTTTGCGAACACGATCATGGCCGGCCTCGCTGTCTCGCTGGTGGCCGATCTGGTGATGCAGTGGGATAAGTCGCTGTTCCTGCCGGGGTTGTTGATCTTTCTCGCGGCGCAGATCAGCTACATTGTTGCGTTTGTCGGCGTGACCAAGCGCGGCAGTTGGGTGCGCCTGCTGCCCTTCGCCGTGTGGGGGATCATCGCCTTGCTGATTCTGAATCCTTACCTCGGCGATCTGCGGCTGCCCGTGGCGATCTACATCGTCGCCATCGTCAGCATGATGTGGCGCGCGGCGGCGACCGTGGGCGCGCAGGGCAAGACGCGCGATTTCGAACTGGCCGCGCTGCTCGGCGCAATCTCGTTCGGACTGAGCGATACCCTGCTGGCGTTCAATCGCTTCATCTGGCACGACACGCTGACGATGTTCAGCATCACCGAGGCCGCGCCCTTCGTCCCCACGTTGACGATGACGCTGTACTGGCTGGGACAGTTGGGGCTGACCCTGGCGGCGGGCTGGGAAGCGAAAGATCGCGCGCGCGGCAAGTAAGCGAAGCAGCGGATAGGCAACGGATAAGCGGATGAGCGAGGAACGCGGGGGACCTCAACGACTGCCGATCTGGCGTAAGGTGTCATACGGCGCGGGCGACAGCGGCTTCTCGCTGACCTCGACTGCGCTGGCCCTGCTGTATCTGTTCTTCCTCGTCAACGTCGTCGGACTTGATCCGGCGGCGGCGGGCCTCTCGATCGGCATCGGACGCATCTGGGATGCGTTCAACGATCTCTTCGTCGGCACGCTGAGCGATCGGACCCGATCGCGCTGGGGACGGCGGCGGCCCTATTTGTTGTTCGGCGCGATCCCGTTAGGGATCGCGTTTGTGTTGATGTGGCTTGTGCCGCCCACCGATCAGCAAACTCTCCTGCTAATTTACTATACCGCGATGTACATCCTCTTCGACACGCTGTTCACGCTGACCAACGTGCCCTACATCGCGCTGACGCCGGAGATTGCGCCCACGTATGACGAGCGCACCTCGCTGCATTCGTATCGCATGGCGTTCTCGATCGGGTTTGGGTTGATCGGCGCGGTGGCGCCGCTGGCGATTGTGGACGCCAGCGCCGGGCCTGATCCTTCGCTCTCCGATCTCCAGGCGGCTTACGCGGCGATGGCGGTTGTTCTCGGTGTGATCAGCGTCTTCCCGATCTACATCACGTTTTTTGCGGTGCGCGAGAATCCTGAATATCAACTGCTGCCCACGCCGTCGCTGCGCCAGTCGTTCCACATCGCCGCCGCCAACAAAGCCTTCCTTATCGCGGTGGGCATCCACTTGCTGACGTGGATTCCGATCGATCTCATTCAGTTCGTGCTGGTCTTTCTGCTCAGCGATTACTTCGGCCTGTCGACCGATGATGTCAATGTGGTGTTTGCCCTGCTGTTCGGCACGGCGATTCTGGCCCTGCCGTTGTGGGTGTGGGTCGCGCGCCGCTGGAACAAGAATCGCGCCTATCAGGTGGGCATCGCTTTTCTGGCGGTCGTGCTGCTCATCTTGAGTTTCACTCCGCCCGGCTATCCGGCGCTGATCGTGATCCTGTCCATCCTGGCGGGCATCGGCTTGTCGGCGGCGCACGCCATCCCGCTGGCGATGCTGCCCGACACGATCGAATGGGATGAACTGCGCACGTCCAACCGGCAGGAGGCCGCGTATTACAGCGTGGTCACGTTGACGCAGAAGATCATCGGGGCGGTCACGATCGCGCTGACGGGTTCGATCCTGGCGGCGACGGGCTATGTGCAATCCGCAACCGGCGACGTCACGCAGCCGCAATCGGCCATCAACGCCCTGCGCCTGCTGGTGGGGCTGATCCCTGCGGCGATCTTCCTGGCCGGCATCGTGCTGAGTTTCTTTTACCCTCTGACGCGCGAGCGACATGCGCGAATGCTGCAAGCCCTTGAGAAGAAACGCGCGCTGCGGCAGC
This sequence comes from uncultured Anaerolineae bacterium, assembly GCA_964398185.1. GTDB lineage: Bacteria > Chloroflexota > Anaerolineae > Fen-1058 > Fen-1058 > Fen-1058. The sequence continues at coordinate 49,995 of CAYNML010000034.1, forward strand.
GTTTTGCCGGGCAGTAGCAACCGGGCTTCCCGGGCGTGTCCCACTCCGTTCACATTGTGCAAAATAGAGTCGCATAGTAAAAGACGGGGAAACTTATCTGGCTCCCAGATGACATCCGGCACTATACGCCGGTGGGACTCCTCGTCTATGCTACTATCGCACTATCGCACT
>CAYNML010000034.1:50265-58289 GCA_964398185.1 uncultured Anaerolineae bacterium
ACTATCGCACTATCGCACTCACAACAAGGAGGTCCCATGTCACCAGAACTATTCGACGCCATGAAGCAGAGCATCATCGACGGCGACGAGGAAAAAGCCGCGGAATTGGCGCAGCAGGCGCTGGCGCAGGAAATCGATCCGTTGGCGGCCATCAACGAGGGCTACGTGCCCGGCATCAGCTACGTGGGCGAGCAGTTCGGCGCGGGCGAGATGTTCCTGCCCGATCTGATGCTGGCCGCCGAAGCGATGAAGGCCGCCGTGGCCGTGCTGGAACCGGAAATGCAGAAACGCGGCACGCAGCGGCAGATGCTGGGCAAAGTCGTGCTGGGTACGGTGAAGGGCGACATCCACGAGATCGGCAAGAACCTCGTGGCCACCATGCTCTCGGCTAGCGGCTTCGAGGTCTACGATCTCGGCGTCGATGTGCCTTTCGCAAAGTTTGCCGAGAAGGCGCGCGAGGTGAACGCCGACATCGTGGGCGTCTCGGCGCTGCTCACCACGACGATGGTGGGACAGAAGACCGTCATCGAGGCGCTGGACGATATGGGTCTGCGTCCGAAGGTCAAGGTCATGGTCGGCGGTGCGCCGGTCACCAAGAGCTGGGCAGAAGAGATCGGCGCGGACGGCTTCAGCGAAGATGCGATGGGGGCGGTGACGTTGGCGAAAAGATTAGTAACGAGTAACGAGTAACGAGTAATAGAAGATCGTGCGATGCATTTACTCGTTACTGGTTACTCGTTATTGCTTTCAAGCCTTGCACCCATAAGGAGGAATCTTCATGTCAGGCAAAATCAACGCCATCGATCAGCTGCGCCTCAGCCTCAATATCCTCAGCCGCGAGGATGTGCTGAAGATTCACACCGCCACGCTGGAGGTGATCGAATCGATCGGGGTGCGGTTTCCGTCACACAAGGCGCTCAACATTCTGGAAGCGCACGGTGCGACGGTCGATCGTGCGACCATGATCGCCAGGATTCCCAGTCGGGTAGTGGAAGACGCGCTGAAGACCGCGCCACCGATCTACACGCTGGCCGCGCGCGATCCTAATCAAGATCTACTGATGGACGGCCATCACGTTTTCCTCGGCACCGATGGCTGCTGCATCGAAGTGATTGATGCCTTCACGGGCGAGCGCCGCCGCACCACGAAGCAAGATTCAGCCGACTGCGCCCGCGTCGCCGATGCGCTGGAGGAAGTCGGTTTCTGGTGGTCGATGGTGGCCGCGCAGGATCAGCCGCCGGAATCGCGCTCACTGCACGAACTCGAAGCGGCATGGCGCAACACCACCAAACACTTGCAGACCGAGAGCATCGTCACCGAGCCGGAGATGCGCGCGGCGATTGAGATGGCCGCGGCTATCGTCGGCGGCAAAGACGAATTGCGGAAGCGGCCCATCCTTTCGATCATGCAGTGCACGACAAGTCCGCTTGGCCACGACGGCGGATCGCTCGATGCGGGTTTGCTCGCCGCCGAAGCGGGTTTGCCCGTCGGTTATATGACGATGGCCTCGTGCGCGTTCAGCGGCCCGGTCACCATGGCGGGCAGTCTCGTCGTCGGCAACGCGGAAGTGATCAGCGCCCTGGCGTTGATGCAGCTCGCGCATCCGGGCGCGCCAGTTTATTACGCCGCCGCGCAGACCGCCATGGATTTGCGCACGGGCGGCTACACGGGCGGCGGGCCGGAAGATTTTCTCTTTGGCGCGGCGACGAATGTGCTCAGCGATTTCTACAATGTGCCGCTGTCGATGGGCGCGTTTGCCACGGGCGCTAAAGAACCCGATTGGCAGGCCGCCGTTGATAATGCCTTCTCGTCGTTCATGGCCTCGCTCACCGGATCAGATATGCTGTTGGGCTGTGGCTTGCTCAATGGCAGCCGCATCCTCAGTTACGAAATGATGGTGATGGACTGCGAGATTTACAGCATCGTTCACAAGATGATGGACGGCATCACGGTGAATGATGACACGCTGGCGCTGGATGTGATCCGCGCAGTGGGGCCGGGCGGCAACTTCCTCAAGCAGAAGCATACGCGGGCGCACATGCGCGAACTGTGGCAGCCCCGACTGATGGATCGGCGCCCCTACGGCCAGTGGGAAGCGCAGCGCGACGGCGCGCGCGATTGGGCGCGGGCGCGGGCGCAGGATATTCTCAAGAATCATCAACCTGATCCGTTGGATGCGAAGTTGGTTACCGAATTGCAGCGTATCGTCGCAACCGTTGAGAAGTAAAAGCTCTTGTGGACACGGATTTTCACAGATGCACACGGATAAGAAAAAATCCGTGGAATCTGTGCGCGAAGCGTCCGTGTCCAATTGTTTGGAGGCATTTATGCGGCCCAAACTGGAACTGCTCGAACCCGAATTGGTCGATCGCGTGTTGGGCGAGGCGTTTGAGTTGCTGATGAATCCTGGCGTGAAGGTGCAATCGCCGGAGGCGCGCGAGTTATTGGCGCAGGCCGGCGCGACCGTCGCCGGCGAGATCGCGCACATCCCCGAAGCGTTGGCGCGCAAGCAGTTGAGCACCGTGCCGCACGAATTCTGGCTGCACGATCGAGCGGGCAACCCGGTGGTGCACTACGGCGGCGATGACGTCCATTTCGATCCGGGATCATCCGGCGTGCAGATTCTGGATGCGGAGACGCTGGAACATCGCCCGGCGCAGGCCGTCGATCTGGTGCGCTTGATCAAGACCGCCGAGATGCTGCCGCAGTATGCGGCGCAATCGACGGCGGTGGTGTGTGATGACGTGCCGAAAGCGATCGGCGATCTCTATCGGTTGTTTCTGGTGCTGTGGTATTCCGACAAACCGATCGTGACCGGATCATTCAACGAGCACACCACGCAGGTGATGATCGATCTGCTGGCCCTCGATTGCGGCGGGCGTGAAGCGTTGAAAGCGAAGCCGCGCGCCGTATTTGACGTGTGTCCGTCACCGCCGTTGAACTGGTCGGAATTTGGATCACAGAACCTGATCGATCTCGCTCGCGCCGGCGTGCCCGCTGAGATCGTCTCGATGCCGTTGGCGGGTGCCACTGCGCCCGTCACGCTGATCGGCGCGATCACACAGCACGCCGCAGAGTGCCTCAGCGGCATGACGATTCATCAACTCGCCGGGCCGGGATCGCCGATCGTGTGGGGCGGGGCCCCGGCGATCTTCGACATGCGCTCGGGCGCCACGCCGATGGGCGCGATCGAGACGGCGATGATCGATGCGGCCTACGTGCAAGTCGGCAAGTCGTTGAATCTGCCCACGCATTGCTACCTGTGCGCCAGCGATGGCAAGCTGGTCGATGCGCAGGCCGGGCTGGAAAGCGGCATGACGGCGCTGGTGGGCGCGCTGGCGGGCGTGAACATGATCAGCGGCGCGGGTATGCTGGATTTTCTGGTGTGCCAGAGTGCGGAGAAGCTGGTCATCGACGCCGAGGCAATCGCGATGGCGCAGCGCTTGCTGCGGGGCGTGACAACGCCCACGGAGACCCTCGCTACGGCGATGTTCGCGCAGACGGGTTTGAAGGGCGAGTTCCTGAAGTTGAAAGACACGCGGCGGCTGTTCCCGCAGGAACAGAATCTACCGTCAAAGGTGATCGATCGCGGTTCGCTGCGGGCGTGGCAGGAAAGTGGCTCGCTGGATGCGTTTGGGCGGGCGAAGATGCGCGTGCAGGAATTGCTTGGTGCGTATCAGCGACCGCAGCTGGCGGACGATGTGGAACGCAAGTTGCTGGCACTGGTGCAACGCGAAGCGCGAGCAGCGGGGCTGGAGACACTGCCGGGCCTGTAACAGTACAAACAAGAGCGGCGATGCAAGCGGGCATCGCCGCTCGTTTGACTCATACCCTCATTTAATCAAATCATCAGAGTCAGCGTGTGTGCCAATCCAGAACCAGAGCACGCCGGCTTCAATCTCAACCCCAAGCGTAAAGTGTTCCATAATTCCTTGTAATTGCCAGCCTTATACTCGGTCGTCGCGCGTTCGGCCAGTTTATCCCGTTTTCCGGTTTTTGCGTCCTGCTCAATCTGCTCATCCCACAACTGCGCGTCAAATTCCTGAAACCAGCGCCGGAATAACGCCAGATCCTTCGCGGCTAGACGTGAAATGGCTTGTTCAATCTCGTGGACGCTGACGCTCATAAGAGCCTCCTGCCTTCACACTCACTCTGTTACATCGACGACAATTCACTTGTATGTTGAACTGGTGGATAGAGCAAGGGTCAACCACTTGGTGTGATACCATCGAGCGGTACGGAATGGGGTATCACAAATGCCAATGCTGACCAGACGACAGTTCCTAAAACTGAGTACAGGCATAGGCGCGGCACTCTCGTTAGCGGGGTGCCGCACTTTGCTGGATCGGATCGGGCAATTGGGACCGACCCCGTCGGCCACCAGCGCACCAACCTCAACGCTTGCTCCGACATCTGCCACCAGCGTATGGGCAACGCCTGCTCCTAGCCTGCCAGCCACGCCGCACAGCGCGGACTCGACTGCCAGGGCTGAAGTATACGATCCGCCCGACATCATCCTTACCCCGCCGCACGGCGGCAGCAAGCTCGGGCTGCACGTTACCTTCGGATCGCGCGACGGTATTGACGATTTTCTCCAGCGCTGCGCCGGGGCAGGGCGCCCCGCGGCGCTGATCAAGTGCGTCGATGATTTTGAGGTGGCCTTCAAAGCGAAAAAAGTCAGCGATAAGACCGTGACGGTGGGGCGGGTCAATGCGGCCTTTCCAGCCCGCGACCTGGAAGTTGATCTGCAGGCGTGGGAGCCGCCGGAATTCAGTCCGCCGCCAGGCGCCAGCTACACCACGGCGCAGGAAGCCGCGCAGCAATACTACGCCTATGTCAAACCCACCTGGGAACTCAACCCCGTCATCGATGTGTGGGAGGCCTTCAATGAGTTTTCGTGGCACTGGGACTGGCAGGCCGATTTCTACATCGCGTTGATGGATTTAGCCGAGGCCGACGGGTACCGGCTGGGTTTGTTCTCGGCCAGCGCGGGCAATCCGCCCGAGGAGTTTTACCCCGCCATCGCGCGCGCCTGCCGCCGCGCCCAGGCGCATGGCAATCACCTCCTGTGCCTGCACGAGTACAACCTCGACGGCCTGTTGAAAGACGCTCCGCCGAGCATGGTGACACGCTATCGTCGGCTGTATGAATACTTGCAGCAGCAGGATGCTGTGATTCCGCTGGTGATTTCGGAAGCGGGCGAGAACGCAGGCGGCGGCTTCAGCGGCATCGAAACTTTCATGCCGGACTTCGCCTGGTACGATCAGCAGCTCAGCCAGGATGCTTACGTGATCGGCTGCGCGGCGTGGACGCTGGGCGATTGGGGCGGCGCGAATATCCAAGCGGCGCTGCCCGCGCTGGGCGAGTACATCAGTGGCGAGTACGTCATCCGGCGCTATCCGCCGCGCGCCTACCTGCCGGTTATCACCCACAACCCGATCGACTAACTGCGCCCGCCGGGCCGCCCTTGTGCAAATAACCGATCGGGCATACAATGGCCCCCATGGAGTTGGAGACGCTTGAGGTTGTACGCCTCCCCGTGTGGCTGCATTGCAAAGGCGCGCCATCCACCTCCACATTTTCAAGGAGCGTAGTTTCATGGCAAGCGGTACAGTAAAGTGGTTCAATGATGCGAAGGGTTTTGGGTTCATCACGCAGGATAACGGCGGCGAGGATGTCTTCTGCCACCATTCTGCGATTCAGATGGAAGGCTTCAAGACCCTGCAGGAAGGCCAGAAGGTCGAGTTCGAAGTCACCCGCGGCCCCAAGGGTTTGCAGGCGCAGAACGTTCGCAAAGCCTAGCTGACGCGGCGTGAGAGCCGTCTGCGCGGCGCTCATCGTCACGACGCATCCACCGCCCGGTCCTCGACAGAGGCCGGGCGGTTTGCGTTTACTCATTCTCTGTCTTCGCCGTCATCCTCGGCGCCGAGTCCGCCCATGTCCAGGCCGCTGATCAAATCCCGGAAGGCGCTGGGCACGTCGGCGCTTTTCTTGCGGCGCGTGGCGCGCTTCCGTTTGCGGCCTGCGGTTTCTTCGCGCAGCAAGGTGATCAAGCGCCCCTGCCACCACGCTCGCAGCGCGATGCGGCCGTTGTCGCCGAGCAGACGGGTGAGTTCCATCAGGAACTGCGCCGTGCTCAGCGACATCGCCTGGAACAATGTCAGCCAGTCATCTTCCGGCTCGGGCGGCTCGCCCAGCATCTCTTCCAGCGTCTGCTGCATCTGCTCCTGCGTATCCCGATCGAGCTGTGGCAGTTCTTCCAGCGTGGCCAGCAGGTCCTGCACGTGATCCATCGGATCGGTCAGCCAGCACAGCGGCACGCCCACCCGCGCGATGCTGCCTTCCAGCGGCTCGAACTCGTCCAGCAGCAGGATCAGATCGTCCACGTCCACGCCCGCGTCGTACAGCACAAACGCGATCGACATGGCGTCTTCCATGCTCATCGGTTCTGACTGCATGTAACCCAGCCAGTGATCATTCAGCATCACCACCTGCCGGAAGCGATCGCCCCAAAAGGTCAGATGCTCGTAAGGGATGGGATGCGACTCGTCGCCGGGATCATCGACGTAGCGCTCATCCCATTGTTCGAACCAGACATCCCAGCCATTGCGCGGTGTTTTGGTCATCGTCTCATCTCCCTAAGGCGTGGGTGTGACCGCCGCCTCCTGGTAATCCCCACCCAGAATCACTTTCAAATCGATGGTGCTGTTGGCGGTGCTGGTCACGATCGCCGCGGCGGGCAAGCCCAGTGTCTGCGCCACGGCCTCGGCCACGGTTGAATCCGCCTGATAGCTGATGATCTGCGACGCCGTGTAGTCAAAGCGATCGGCCGAATCGATCTCGACCACGTTGAAGCCCTGCGCCGCCAGCCGATCGCGGGTGCGCGCCGCCAGGCCATTGATCTGCGTGCCGTTCTCCACCCGGATACGGGCCGCGCCGGCCGCCGGGGTGGGCGCCGTGCCGATCGGCGCAGCGGGCGCGGACGGTACGCTGTTGAAGAATTGATCGCGCAGCGCGCGGATCTTGTCGCGGATCGGTACCAGCACATTCTGCGGGGGATCAGTCGGCGTGTTATAGCCCACCACCATGTTCTCGTCGATGGTGGCCTGCTTGATGTTCCTGGGATCGATCTGCGTGGCGAGCTTGGCCAGCTGGATCATTTGATCTAGCGAAAGATCAGTCTTCACCGCTGCCTGCAGCGTGTCCAACAGGGTGGGGGCCTGCGCCACCAACTGCGGCAGCAGATTTTCGGTGACGACCTTGTCACGGATGGCCAGCAGCACCTGCTGCTGCCGCTTGGAGCGATCGAAGTCGGTGCCGGAGTGACGGGTGCGCGCATATTTCAAGGCCAGCGCGCCGTTCATTTGCTGGCAGCCGGCCTCGATGTGCAAGGGGTCGAAGCCGTAGTTGTCGTAGGCCGGATATTCCGGATCGTCGATGGTTTCCGGCACGCAAATCTCCACCCCCCCGATCGCATTCACGACCGTCTCGAAGGCGTCGAAGTTGACGCGCAGCGTGTAATCGATGGGGATGCCCAGGTTTTCCTGCACGGTGACGCGCGCCAGCGCCGGGCCGCCGCCAGGATAGTCATAGGCATCGCCCAGAAAGTGTGCGGTGTTGATCTTGCCGTCGGTGTCCATGGCCGGAATCTGCACCCACAGATCGCGTGGAATGGACAACATACCGGCCGTCTTGGACGCCGGGTCGATCGTGAGGAGCAGCATCGTATCGGTGCGGAACGGGCCGGTCTCCTGCTTGCGCTCGTCGATGCCCAGCACCAGCACGGTGACGCGTTCCACGCCGTCCCAGCTGGGAATGTCCACCGCCACCGGTTGACCCGTCTTGGGATCGGTCACGGTCAGCCCGGTGGCGGGCGGCGCGACCAGCGCCGTGGTGGTCCAGTTGCGGACCAGATCGCGCACCAGGTTGAAGAAGATGCACGCGGCCACCAGGCCGATGACGGCAAAACCCGCCAGCCAGACCAGCAGCAGGCGGTTGGAAGAATGAAGCAACGATGAACTGCG
>CAYNML010000035.1:0-45246 GCA_964398185.1 uncultured Anaerolineae bacterium
CGAATGACGGCGCGAATGACGGCGCGAATGACGGCGCGAATGACGGCGCGAATGAATTCGCGCGCTGATACGGCAAACACGTTGAAACGTGTTTTAACACGTTTCCGCTGGCCGCCAGCGAGTTCACTCGATGGCGTATGGCGTGCGGCGCTGACAGGGCTTTGTTTGGCCGCGGCGATCATGACCTACTTCGCGGGCCGCGCCGTGCCGCTGATCTTGATCGGGTTCCTGATCTATCTCGCCGTGTTCAATCGATTGGTCTTGCGGCGGGTGTGGTGGCGCTATGTGCTGGCGATCGGCATTGCCGCGCTCATCGCGCTGCCCATGTTTATCGCGATTGCGCATACCCCCGGCGGCGAGAAGCGCACCGAGGTCGTCGGCGGCCCGTTGATCGAACTTCGAAAGGGCAACGCGCAACCGGCCATCGATACGACGCTCGGCACGCTGGGAATGTTCACCTTTGCGGGCGATCCCGAATGGCTGTACAACATCGAGAATCGCCCCGTCTTCGACTGGCTCACGGGTTTGTTCTTCTATCTCGGTGTGATCATCTGTCTTGTCCGTTTGAAGCGCATCGAGTCTGGCTTCGCGCTGGTCTGGCTCATCGTCGGCATCGCCCCGGCATTCGTCAGCATCCCGGCGGCCAGCTTCAGTCACACCATTGCGGCGCTGCCGGTGGTGTATGTGCTGACGGCGGTGGGTGTTGTGGAAATAGTAGACAAGGTAGCAAGTAGACAAGGAAACAAGAGATTTGCCTTGTCTACTTATCTACTGGTTTCCTTGTTTGTGGTTGGACTGGGTGCGTGGCTAACAATCCACGACTACTTCGGCGCGTGGGCCAGCGAATACATTGTGCGCTTTCAGTATCATGCCCCGACGCGCGCCGTAGCACAGTGGCTGGATCAGAATCCGCAGATAACGGACGCAGCGATCGGGACGAATCCGTATCAACTCGTGCTCGATCCGCTGGCTTTGAAGCTCGATATGCCGCGCGATATTCCGGTGAGCTGGTTTAACGCCGAAAGCGTGGTGGCTCGATCGGTTTCTGGCCCTACCATTGTTACGGCCCTGCAAGCGCCCACTGCCCAGGTGCGACAAATTCTCAGCGACACCGCTCAATTGCAGGCTAAATATCCGGAGTTCGATGTCTATGCCGTTCAAAGTGCGGCATCCGCGCTACCCCCTTCAGCGCCGGATCAACTCGCGTTGATCGAGGTGCAAGCGCCTACTGAAGCGGTGCAGGTCAATCAACCGCTGCTCTGGCGCACACACTGGCTGAAGGCGGGCGATCTATCTCAACCACGTCTGAAAATGTTCTTGCACGTGCTCAACGGCAATGGTGAAGTCATCGTCGGCGATGATCGCGAAGACCTGAACTTTGCCACGCTGAGCGCAGGCTTGTCGTTCTGGCAAATCAGTCAACTAACCTTGCCCGGCGATCTGCCGCCTGGTCAGTATCAAGTCGAAGTCGGCTGGTACGACCCCGAAACCGGTGAGCGCCTCAAACGTAATGATGGTTCCGATCGTTACTTGCTTGCTCCGCTGGAAGTGAGTGCGCCGTGACTCGCCCAGCGCGTTTCACGTTTCACGCTTCACGTCTCGAACTGGCGCTCGTCGTCGCCTTGCTGCTGCTCGCCTTCTTTTTCCGTACGTACGAACTGACCGGCCTCGGCCTGGGCATCGAGCATGACGAAGTCGCCGAATGGCTGATCGCCGATGGGATTCGCCACGGGCAGCATGCCTTGTTCTTCAAAGAAGCCTACGGGCAGGAGCCGCTGTTCCTTTATCTGATGGCGGGATCGATCTCGCTCTTCGGCGACAACGTCTTTGCCATTCGCTTCACGTCCGTCTTCGTGGCGATGCTGACGCTGGCCGCTTCGTATCGTTTGCTGCGGCGGATGTTCAGCCCGACGGTGGCGCTGGTCGCGCTGGCCGGAATGTCGATCGCGTTGTGGCCCGTCTTTTGGGGGCGCGTAGGATTGCGGGCGATGACCCTGCCGTTGGTGCTGGCGCTGGGGTTTGACTGGTTGTGGCGGGGATTGGTAAACACGAACGAGGGAGAGAGAGAAAGAGAGAAGGAGCGAAGGAGAGAAAGAGAGTATGGTGGCTTCCCGCTAGCCCTCCGCCCCTCCGTCCCTCCATCTCTCCGTCCCTTTATCTTGGCCGGAATATTCTTTGGCCTGTCAGCATATACTTATCTTTCCTCCCGCGCGCTGCCGATCTTGCTGATGCTGTTCACGGCGTACCTTGCCGTGTTCGCGCGCAGGAAAATGACAGGCAAGTGGCGCGGCCTGTTCGCGTGTTTCATCATCGCCGGATTGATTGCGCTGCCGTTGGTGATTACGCTGCTTACACAGCCCGATCTGCAATTCCGTGTCAGCGAGGTCAGCGGCCCGCTCGATAAGGCGTTGCAAGGGGACTCGACCGAGATCGCGCAGAATATCGGTCGAGCGTTTGGCATGTTCACCTCGCAAGGTGATTCGACCGTGCGTGACAACTGGCCCAATCGACCGGTCTTTCCGGAGATGATGGGACAGTGGCTGTTTCTCGGCGGCGTGATTGTGGCGTTCACGCGCTTACGCCAGCCGCGTTACGTGCTGGCCCTGTTGTGGATCGGCGTGCTGCTGGTCCCCACCATCGTCACGACGGGGGCACCCAACTTCACCCGCACGCTCGGCGCACTGCCGATGGTGTTTGCCATGCCCGGCATCGCCGTCGAGGCGTTGTTGTTCTGGGCGCCGCGTTTGTTCCCGCTGCAAATGTACGATCGAGTCGTGCGCGTCACGAACGTGCTCATCGTCGCCGGATTGATCATCGTGCTGGGCGTCAACGCCGTTTCGACCTACGAAGACTACTTTATCAAGTGGCCGCAGCATCCCGAAACGCAATTCGTCTTTCAGGCCGACTTCGCCGCGATTGCCAGAGACATCGATGCCAGCGACGTGATGGATGTCTCCGTCGGCGGCCTGTCCAACGACACGATGGATGATCCCAGTTTATACTTGTTGCGTCAGCGGAAAGACGTGCGAGTAAGGTGGTTTGATTCGGGAAGTCCGATCAGCAGCGGAGGGGCGTTGATCATTCCGAACGCAATGGGCAGCGTCTACATACCGAAGATCGTACCCATGGCTGCCGGTTTCGAGCTATGGAATGCAGGTTGTGAATCCACCGAACTGTATCGTCGGTGTAGATTTGAAGTTCCCCTTCGGGTCGAAGGACAGTCACCGGGTGCCGAGTTTGGCGAATCCGCTGGGCTGGTTTCTCACGCGGTTTCAAACAAGCCGGTTCGCGCAGGTGAACAATTGCAAGTCGGCACATTCTGGCGCGCACTGAGTAATCCGCAAGCTTACGTACGTATTTTCATGCATCTAATCGATCCTTCTACAGAGCGCATCATTGCTCAACATGATGGCCTAGATGCGCCAATGCGCTTTTGGCACAAGGGGGATGCCATCACACAGATGCACCTGCTGAGTATTCCTGCCGATACACCAGCGGGCAAATATGAATTGCGACTGGGTCTATATAATCCTGAGACAAGCCAGCGCTTATTGTTGGTGAACGGTTACGCTGGCAGGTCGGCTGATGACTACGTCGTTCTCGGCGCCATCGAAGTCACACGTTAGTTACGCCTTACTCATTACTCGTTACTCATCATGTCCCGCCGTCTCTCTTTCCCTCCGTCCCTCCGTCCCTCCGTCATCGCCTGTGCGTTGCTGCTGATACTCGCCTTCCTGCAACTCAGCAGCCTCGCGCTGACCTCGGTGACGATCGACGAGCCGAGCCATGTGGCGGCGGGTTACGCCTTCCTCACGCGCGGCGATACACGGATCATGCTCAATGGCCCGATTTTGCCCAACGCGCTGGGTGCTGCGCCGCTATTGTTGCAGCCCGATCTCAAACTCACTCCCGCCGACGATCCGATGTGGAACAACAACGACCACAACGGCATCTCGGACGATTTCATCTGGAGCAACACCACTTCGCCTTTCGTGCTGATCTATCTCTCACGCCTGCCCTTCATCTTCATCAGTTGGCTGCTGGGGGCGCTGATCTTCCGTTGGGCGTCCGAGCGCGTGAATGGCTGGGCGGGCCTCTTTGCCTTAACGCTTTACGTGTTCGATCCGAATGTGCTGGCGCATTCACGGCTGGCGATGACGGACTTCGCGCCGACAGTGCTGGCGGTTTTCGCGCTTTATGCGTTTGATCGCTGGTTGCAGCAGATCGCAAATCGCAAGCGGCTCATCGTCACCGGCATCTTCACCGGCTTGATGCTGGCCTCCAAGTTCTCGCTGATCACGTTCGCCGCCGCTATGGTGATCATCGCCTTCCTGCGCTTTATCAAATCCAATCAGCGTTTATCAGCGTTTGTCAGCGTCCTGCTTATCTCCCTCATTGCCGCTGTCACTGTCTGGGGCGTGTACGCCTTTCAAATCGGCCCGGTGAGTCCCGGCGGGCTTCCTGTTCCGGCGCCTGGCTTCTGGCGCGAATGGCAATCGGCGCAGTATTACCTGAATCAACCGTGGCCCAATTACCTGTTTGGACAAACGTCTGAGACGGGTTGGTGGTACTACTTCCCAATCGCGCTGCTGATGAAAACGCCGCTGCCGTTGTTGATTCTGTTCGTCGCGGCACTCATCCACACGGCGATCAAACGCACGTGGCGATCTGATTTGATCTTCTTGCTGCCTTCCGCGTTACTGTTTGGCAGCCTCTTGTTCAGCACCAACAACCTGGGTTATCGCTACCTCTTGCCCATCGTGCCCTTGCTCATCGTTTACGTTTCCGGGCTGTGGCCGCGCGCCATCTCTCATTCCCGCCATCCCTCCATCGCTCTGTCGCGATCGCAGCTTGCCTTGTTGATCTTGCTTGCGTGGAGCATGGTCGGCACGCTGCGCATCTATCCCTACTATCTCACCTATTTCAACGAGATTGCCGGTGGACCCGATCGCGGCCGCTACATCCTGTCGGACTCCAACATTGATTGGGGACAGGACATGATCGGCTTGAAGAACTACGTCGAGCAGAACGACATCGAGCAGATCAAGTTCAGTTACTTCGGCATTGCTCATCCAACGGCATATGGCCTGACGACGCAGGCCCTCCCGCCCGTCCGCACGGCGCTGCACGATCAGGGCGCATGGTGGTTGAAGACTTACTATCCCTCTGATCCGCCTCCCGGCACATATGCGATCAGTGTCGCTAATCTGATGGGTGGCATCTGGATCGATCGGGCGACATATGCTTTCTTCCGCGATCGACAGCCGGAGGCGACGATTGGCAATTCGATCTACGTGTATACGATCGGGCCACGCGGCCCGGCGGCCGATCTCTCGCTGGCCGGCTTGCAGCTCGATCAGATCGATCCGGCAACCTATCAGCGCTTCGACACCAACGATGTGCATCCTCGCTGGTTCGACGCGACCTCGTCGTTGATCGCCGCGCCCGGTGAGACGTGGCTGGCCATCGCCGATGATCAACCCATCGCGCCGGAATTTGCTTCGCTGTTTGACGGCGTCGCGCCGATTGTGCGCGCAAAACTCACCGACGAAGATCGCTCGTATGCGTTGTACCATTTCGATCTCGCTCAGCGCCTCACGCCCGCGACGCCGCTGTCGGCAGCGTTTGGCCGCACGGCGGACTTGCTGGGCTATGACGTGCGGCAAACCGACCGGGACGTGCGGTTGATCACGTACTGGCGCGCGGGTGATCAGATCGTCACACCGCTGCAGATGTTTGCGCACGTGTTAGGAGCCGATGGCTCGATCGTGGCGCAGCAAGACCAGCTGGATGTGCCCGCCTACGGCTGGCGCCGCGGCGATGTGATCGCGCAGCTTCAGCACATCGATCTGCCACCAGACGTTGGAGCGCCTGAAATCGCCATCGGCTTGTACAACCCCGTAACCAGTGAGCGTCTGCCCGTAACCGTTAACGGGCAACCTGCCGGAGATTATTTGTTACTGCGCGAGGTGCAGCCGTGAAGACTCGCTTCGCTGCGGTTGGCCTGTTGCTGATCCTTTTCGGATTGTTGGTCACCACGCTGCCCGTGACATCGCCCACGGCCGATGAGCCGATGTACATGGTGCGCGGTTACGCCTTTGTGGCGCGCGGTCAAGATCGCATGGCCGGCTGCAGCCCGTGCAGCCCGGTGTTGAGCAGCGCGTTGAGCGGCGCGACATTAGTGCTGGAGCCTCAGTTGAAACCACTGCCGCCAGTTGACGATCGCATTTGGTCAGACGACGGCGGTACCGGCATCTTTGAATACTTTGTGTGGTCGCCCGGTGCGCCTACCGCGCGCATCATTTTCCTCACGCGCCTGCCGATCATCTTTGTGACGGTGCTGCTGGGCGCGTTGATCTTCCGCTGGGCCGCGCAGCGCAGTGGAAAGATCGGCGCGCTGGGTGCGTTGGCCTTCTATGTGTTTTGTCCGAACATCCTGGCGCATGGCCGGCTGGTCACCGCCGATGTGGTGACGGCGGCCACATTCACCCTCAGTGCCTATGCGTTTGATCGCGCGTTGCAGTCCGCGCGCCGATCATGGCGCGTGTTCAGCGGCGTAGCGTTGGGCCTGGCGCTTGCTTCAAAAGTATCGGCGGTCGCGCTGCCCTTCGCATTATTGATGTGGGCCGTCATTGCGACGTGGCCGCAGCGGCACGATCGGTTGGTGTGGCGCGGGGCGAGTGCAACGCTCTTGTCGACGATCGTATTGGGCGGAGTGGTGCTGTGGGGCCTGTACCGGTTCTCGAGCGGGCCGATCGATCCCGGCGGCCCGCTCGTGCCTGCGCCCGCTTACTGGGCCGACTGGCAGGCCGTCATGCGCAACCAGACCGCGCCACTGCCCGCCTATCTCTTTGGCGACATGACCACGCAGGGTTGGTGGTACTACTATCCCGTCACCTTCCTCGTCAAGTCTGCGCTGCCTGAATTAATCCTGCTCGTGTTGGTGATCATCCGTCTGCTGCTCACGCGCCGCTGGTCGCGCGATTTGCCGCTGTTGATCATCCCGGCGGCCATCTTTGCGGGTCTGCTCTTCAGCACGCATAACCTCGGCTATCGTTACGTGCTGCCGGTGCTGCCCTTTCTCTTTGTCGCTTCTGCCGATGTGATTGCTTCAGCGACGCGCAAACGTTGGATGTCGATCGGGATTGGGTTGTTGCTAGTCTGGCAGATCGTCGGCGCCCTGCGCATCTATCCGCATTACCTGGCCTTCTTCAACGAAGCGGTCGGCGGGCCTGAGCGTGGGCGCTTTATCCTGTCGGATTCGAACCTCGATTGGGGGCAGGATTTGCCTGCGTTGAAGACTTATCTTGATCAGAACCAGATTGATGAGTTCAACTTCAGCTACTTCGGCGGGATCGATCCGGCGGTGTATGGCATTCAAGGTTACGCCCTGCCGCCTGTGCGCGCCGCGATGCACACGCACGGCGCGTGGTGGCTGCACCGTTTCTATCCGCTTGATCCGGCACCGGGCGTGTATGCCGTCAGCGCCTCGAATTTGATGGGCGGCGCGTGGCTCGATGCGCAGACCTTTGCGAAATTGCGTGAGGCGACTCCCGTCGCCGAACTCGGCCATTCGATCTTGATCTACGACATACCAGCACGCGGCCCGGCGGCGAATCTGTCGCTGGCCGGTCTGCAGATCGATCAGATCGATCCGGAGACCTATCGCTTGTTGGGCACGAACGATGTGCGCCCCCGCTGGTTCGATGCCGCTTCTGCGTTGATCGCCGCGCCCGGTGAAACATGGATCGCCATCGCCGACGATCAACCCATCGCGCCGGAGTTCAAGCGGCTGCTCGATGGTGTTGCGCCTGTCACCCGGACACGGTTAAGCGCTGAAGATCGCTCATACGCGTTGTATCATTTTGATCTGGCGCAGCACTTGACACCGGCCGTGCCACTGTCGGCGCACTTTGGCGACACTGCCGATCTGTTGGGCTACGATTTGCAGCGCACCGATCAAGCGGCAACGTTGGTGACGTACTGGCGCGCGGGTGACAACGTCGTGACGCCGCTGCAAATGTTTGTGCATGTGCTGGATGCGCAGGGCAACCTCGTGGCACAGGCCGATCGGCTGGATGCGTCGCCGTTCGGGTGGCGGGCGGGCGATGTGATCGCGCAGGTGCATCAGCTTGATATTCCTGCTGCGGCGAGCCGTGTGGCGGTTGGTTTATACAATCCTGCTTCAGGTGAACGCTTGTCTGCGGTGGTTGATGGTCAAACGACGGATCGCGTGCTGCTGACTGAGCTGAGGTCGCCATGACGTTGACCGATATCGGACTGGTGATCGTCTGGTGGTTGATCGTGCAGGCGCTGGGCTGGACGGTGTGGCCGCTGGCGTTTCGCGCGCTGCGCTGGCTGCCCGATCGCGGCTACATGCTGGCGAAGCCGCTGGGCCTGTTGCTGGTGAGCTATGTGCTGTGGTTGTCAGCTTCGTTACGGATATTGCCCAACGATCTATTCGGAATTGGCGTGGCGTGGCTAAGCGTCGCGGCGATCAGCGTGATCGTTTATCGCCGCCGATCTCCAGATGATGTGGCGTTACGGGTGACGCTGCGCCAACATGCCCGTTTATTGATTGCCTACGAAGTTTTATTTGCCGTCGCATTGATCGCCTGGGTGATCTTTCGCGCGCATGTGCCTGATGCGGCGAGCGGCGAAAAGCCGATGGAGCAGGCTTTTCTCAACGCCATCGCGCGCAGCGATTTTTTCCCGCCGCACGATCCGTGGCTGGCCGGTTTCAACATCGCCTATTACTATTTTGGTTACGTGATGTTGTCGCTGCTGCGACAGATCAGTAATGTCGGCGCAGGCGTGGTTTTGAGTCTCGGCACGGCGCTGTGGTTCGCTTTGTCGGCCGCCGGTGCATTTGCAGTGGTCGCCGATCTGGTATTGCTGTTGCGCGGGCGCGCGCGGGCTGCGATCTTCTACGGTTTGATCGGCGCGCTGCTGCTGGTGCTGGTGAGCAACTGGGAAGCGCCGTTGGAAGTGGCGCGCGTCAATAACATCGGCTCACCAGAATTCTGGCAACAGCTGGATATTCTAGACCTCAATCAACCGTACGCAGCCGCCGAGCATCCCTCGCGCTGGCCGCCGCGCACCGAGGGCTTTGGTTGGTGGTGGCGGGCTTCGCGCGTCATTCACGATTACTGGCCCACGACGATCACCGCGCAGTTGTCGCACATTACCGGACTACCGCCGGACTCCAACGCGGATTTTCAAGAACTGATTGACGAGTTCCCGCAATTTAGTTTCATTCACGGCGATCTGCATCCGCATGTGTTGGGCTTGCCGTTTGTGCTGCTGGCGGTGGGACTGGCGCTGAATGTATTTCAGGCGGGCCTTACCGGCGCACGATCGGCGCTGCGTGATTTTCCGGTGTGGTGGCTGTACCCGATCGTGCTGGGTGGCCTCTCGTTTCTGAACACGTGGGATTTTCCGATCTACACAGGGCTGGTGATCGTGGCGTTGAATGTAGGGCGCGGCGCCGCTGGGGTGTTTCGCTGGCGGTGGCTGGTGTTGGATGTATTATTGTTTGGCGCGTTGGGCTGGCTGCTGTACCTGCCGTTTTATCAGCACTTCACCTCGCAGGCGGCCGGCCTTTCGCCAAATATCTTCAACGGCACATCAGCGGCGCAGTTCCTGATCATGTTCGGGCCGTTCGTGGTGATCGGTTTGATCTTCGGCGCGAAATTGTGGATCGATGCTCGGCGGGCCGGGCAGATCCGATCGGGTGTGTTTACCATCCGCGCGCTAGGATTAGCGGCGCTCGTGTTGTTGGTCGCGCTTAGTGTGACGATCGGCCTGGCGCTGATCACGTACCAGACGGGATTGGCCAACGTCGTCGTGCAGCTGGCCGATCGGGGTTTGACGTTGAACGCGCATGTGATCGGCCGACTGCTTGATCCATGGCTGCCGATTCTGCTGGCGCTGGCGCTGGCGATCTTGTTCGGTGTGTGGCTGGCGCGGCGCGCCGAGCAGACGCCACTGACGCTGATCATGCTGTTATACTGGATCGGTTTGTGGCTGACGTTCGTGCCGGAGTTTGTGTACGTGACTGACATCACCGGCACGCGCATGAACACGGTCTTCAAGTTCTATTATCAGGCGTGGGTGTTGTGGAGTGTGGCCGCGGCGGGCAGCCTGTTCCATCTGTTCAGTGGATCGCAGCGGATAACATCACGGTTGTGGCGCGGTGTTGTCGGCAGTGCGGTTGCGCTGGCGATTGCGTTGGGCCTATTCTATCCAGCGCTGGCGATTCCCACGCGACTGGCCGATTTTGCGAATGTGCCGCCGGGATTGAACGTGCTGCAAGCGGCCGCTGCGCGCGATCCGCAAGTTGCAGACGCTTACGCGGCGGTGCAGTGGTTGAATCACAATGCCAGCGGCGCACCCGTCGTCTTGCAAACGACCAACGACCTTCCGTGGTTTGAACCGGAACGCGCGCGAATAGCGTCGTGGACGGGTCTGCCCACCGTGCTGGGCTGGTACAATCACGAGACGCAGTGGCGCGGCAACACAACCGTTCAGCAGCAACGACTGCCCGACATCTATGAAATCTACTCCACGCGGGACGAAAGCCGCGCCCGCCAGTTGTTGCAGAAGTATGCTGTGGTGTATGTCTATGTCGGTTATGAAGAGCGGCAGCAATATCCGGCGGAGGCTTTGCTGAAGTTCGAGCGCATGTTCCCAGTGGTGTTTCAACAAAACGGAGTGACGATCTATCGTGTTTCGTAAGGATCTCCTTTTTCTCGATCGTGGCAACACGGCGTTGAAATATCGTCTGGCTGCAGGCGGACTGCTGCTGATCATGCTGTGGCTGGAACTGTCGACTTTGTCGATCACTGCCGCCACGCCCGATGAGCCGATGCACATTTTGCGCGGCTACGTGTTTGTCGAGCGCGGTCTGGATCGCGTCGGATCGTGCGTGCCGTGCAGCCCGGTGTTGTCGGGGGCATTGATGGGACTGGGATTGAAACTGGAACCCGATCTGCGCCTGCCGCCGGCCGACGATCCGGGTTGGGCCGATAAAACAGCCTTTGGGTTTCAAGAGCAGTTCTTGTGGGAAAACAGCGCGCCGCCGTTGCGGATGTTGTTTCTGGCACGCTGGCCGATTGTGTTTGTGAGTTTGCTGCTGGGGGCGCTGATCTTCCGCTGGGCCGCGCAACGCAGCGGACCGCTGCCGGCTCTCGGCGCGTTGACGCTCTACGTATTCTGCCCCAACTTTCTGGCGCATGCGCGTCTGGCGACGACCGATGTGGTGGCCGCGGCCACGTTTGTGCTGAGCGCCTACACTTTTACGCGCGCGCTGGATTCAACGCGACGCATCGCGTGGGTAGCCAGCGGTGTGGCGCTGGGGCTGGCGTTAGCCGCCAAGGTTTCGGCGGTGTGGCTGCCGGTTACATTTGTGATCCTGATCGTGGGACGCCTGTGGCCGCTGCGGCGCGATCGGCGAAGTTGGCTGCAACCGCTCGGGGTGTTGATCAGCACCGGCGTGATCGGCGGGTTGACCCTGTGGGGCATTTACCGGTTCACGATCGGCCCAATCAATCCCGGCGGCTTTCCGCTGCCCGCGCCGGGTTACTGGTGGGAGTGGCAATCGTTCAACGCTTACTTGAAAGATCCTTTGCCCGGCTACTTGCTGGGAGAATTTTCGCAATTTGGCTGGTGGTACTATTTCCCGATCGCTTTTCTGGCCAAGACGCCCCTGCCGGTGTTGATCTTCTTGGTGCTGGCTGTGGCGCATACCGTGCGGGCGCGATCCTGGTCGCGCGATCTGGTGTTGCTTCTCGCCCCGGCGTTGTTGTTTGCCAGCCTGTTGTTCAGTCCTCACGCTCTCGGGTATCGCTACCTGCTGCCGATCCTGCCGTTCATCTTTGTCTACAGCGCCGAGGTGATTAAAGTCGCTCTGAAGACACGCTGGTCACAGCTTGCCGTCGGGCTGTTGATTGTGTGGCACATCGTCGGCACACTGCGTTACTATCCGTACTATCTGACGTACTTTAATGAAATCGTCGGCGGCCCCGATCGCGGGCGGTACATTCTGATCGACTCCAATCTCGATTGGGGCCAAGACCTGGCGAGCCTGAAGCAATACGTCGACGAGCAACAGATCGATCGGATCAAGTTTAGCTATGCGGGCGCGACGCCGCCCTCGGTGTATGGCCTGACGACCGAAGCGCTGCCGCCGGTCTATCCGGCGATGCGCGATCAGGGTGCGTGGTGGCTGCACACCTTTTATCCCGCCGATCCGCCGCCGGGTCGCTACGCCATCAGCGTCAATCCGTTGATGGGTGAACCGGTGAACTACGTCTCATTTCGTGAGCAGACACCGGACGCGGTGATCGGTAACTCGATCTATGTGTACACGGTTCCGGCCAGAGGCACGCCGGTGGATGTGTCGCTGTCCGGCTTGCAGGTCGATCAGATCGACGCCGGGACGTTCAGACAATTTGGCACGAACGATGTCCGCTTGCGCTGGTTCGATGCGGCCACATCGGTGATTGCGGCTCCCGATCGCTCGTGGGTAGCGATTACGGATCAACAGACGTTGGCGCCTGAGTTGAGCGCCTTGTTTGTTGATGTTGACCCAGTGACGCGCACACAAACCAACGACGGCCAGGCCTATCGCTTGTATCACTTTGATCTGGGGGCGAACCTGCAAGCCGCCGCGCTCCAGGCCGAGCAGGCCGCGGCCTGGAGTGAGCAGTTGTATCCTGCGTCCGAGGCCTCTCACGCGCTGAGCCTGCCGGCACAGTTCGGCGACACGGCAGATCTGATCGGGTATACGCTGACACCGGCTGATGCCGGCCTGACATTGGTCACGTACTGGCGAGCGGGAAGTCAGGTGACGAAGCCGTTGCAGTTGTTCGCGCATGCCATCGGGCCGGACGGGACGATCGTGGCGCAGGAAGATCGCCTGGACGCGCCGGCTTTTGGCTGGCGCACCGGCGATCTGATCGCGCAAGTCAATCATCTGCCCCTCCTCGATCGGTCACCACAACTTCTGTGGATTGAAGTGGGCTTGTATAATTCGGCTTCGGGCGAGCGGGTGCCGGTGACGGTGGCCGATCGCCCCGTAGACTCACGCCTGCTGTTACAGCAGGTGGAAGTGCGCTGAAGCTGCGCGGTGACGATCATGACGATTACCACACGAATGCGTTTGCGCAAGGACAATCTAGTCTCGCTGTTGTTGTTTGCAGTGATCCTATCTGTTTATCTGCTCAGCGGCAATCGTGCTCCATTTGACTCGGCGCTGTATCTCCACACTTCCTTAAGCATTGTGCGCGAAGGGAATACCGACCTGGAAGAATACCCCGACCTGCTGGCGCAGGTCTGGTGGCCGCCCGATCGGATTGATGGTCGCCGCTACGATACCGCGCCAATCGGCATCCCGGCGCTCAGCGTGCCGTTGGTGTGGGCGATTGATCGGGTGTGGCCGCTCATTGGTCAGGGCGACTTTCAGGCGTACATGCAGCACAACTATCCAGTGGAACTGCAATCGATCATGGCGGGCGCGATCGTGGCCCTGACGGCGGTGCTGCTCTATCGCATCGCACGCCGCTGGTTGACGTGGCCGTATGCCGTGCTGCTGGTGCTGCTGTTTGCGTTTGGCACCACGGCCTGGTCGGTGGCCAGTCGCACGCTATGGCAGCATGGCCCTTCCATGTTGTGGTTGACGCTGGCGCTGCTCGTCACGCTGCAGGCGCAGAGCAAACCGCAGCGCATCCAGTACGTCGGTCTGATAGTGGCGCTGGCGTATGTGACGCGCCCGACGAACAGTCTTGCAGTGATCGGGTACACCTTGTTTGTCCTCCTGTTCTATCGCCGCTGGTTGTGGCGGTATCTGGCCTGGGCGGCAGCGGTCGCGATCCCTTTCATGACGTATAGTGTCACCACGTATCACACTATGTTGCCGTTGTACTATCAGGGTTTTGTATGGATGTCTGGCGCGACGTTTCTAGAGGCGTTCATCGGTCACTGGCTCAGCCCATCACGCGGCCTGTTGATCTACTCGCCGATTATCGTGCTGGCGATCGGCGGCCTCGCGCTAAAGATCAAACAGCGGCAATGGCTGCGGGTCGATGGGTTGTTGATCGGCATGATCGGACTGCACTGGATCATATTGTCTTTGTGGTGGAACTGGTGGGCGGGCATGTCCTTCGGGCCGCGCATCTGGTCGGACATGCTGCCGTATCTATTCTACTTCGTTATTCCGGCATTGGCGGCAGTGGCGGCCTTGCCACGAACCAAGAAACGATTGGCCCTGTCCGGTATTGGTCTGTTGTGGGCGTTCAGCATGTTCGTGCATTATCGCGGCGCGAATGCCGGCGAAGTCGTGGATTGGAACGGCTCGCCCGCGCCGATCGACGCCTTTCACCAGCGTGTGTGGGACTGGCGCGATCCGCAGTGGTTGCGCGGTATAGTGTGGGGACCGCCGGTTGATCTGGCTGTGTCAGGAATTCCATTTGCTCAGATCATCGATTCCGATCTACAGGCGCGGCTGGGCACGCGCCATATTCAGCCGCGTCAGTTCGATGCCGCCTCGTCGTTGGTGGCGCCGACCGGGAACACCTGGTACGCCATCGCCGAAACACAAACACTGGCGCCAGAGGTGGCCGCTTTATTTGAGACTGCGCCGCCAGTGATGGGGCGCACGCTGGCCGACTATCCACCCTATCGGTTGTATCAGGCGGACCTGGCACAGCGCATGGCGCTGGCCGCACGGCAAGCCGAACAGACTACGCTGAGCGAGCACTTGCCCGTACAGTTTGGCGATGTGGTCGAATTGCAGGGGTATCAGGTGCAGCGCACCGATCAGATGCTGACGCTGATCACGTTCTGGCGCGCTGACGATCGGCACGCGACGTCGCTGAAGTTATTCGTGCACGTGCTGGGCCCCGATGGATCGCTGGTAGCCCAGGAGGATCGCCTCGACGTGGCGTCTGACTTGTGGCAGCGCGGAGATTGGATCGTTCAAGTCAATCGGGTGAACATCTCTGAGCAGGCAGTGCCCTTGACGGTGGCGGTAGGGGTCTATGAGGCAGAGACCGGCGCGCGTTTGCCGCTGCAGAAGGATGGGCGACTGCTCGGTGATTACTTGCCGCTGCGCGAGGTTGGCGCACCATGAAGAAGCGCTGGAAAGATGTGGCGCTGGCCGCGTTAATCTTCGGTATGGTGCTTGCCATCTACCTGGCGAGCGGAAATGCCGCGCCGATCGATTCCAAGTGGTCAATCTACACGGCCATGAGCATCCTCCGCGAGGGGAACACCGATCTGGACGAGTATCGTCCGCTGATTGCCGAAGTCAATGAGCCGCATCCGTTGGAAACGATTGACGGGCACGTCTATTCGGTCTATCCTCTCGGCGCACCGCTCATTGCCCTGCCGTTTGTGGCCGTAATCGATCGGTTGTCTGAGGGCGCGCTGGCTGCTTCGTTGCCGCAGCGCATTCCCGGTGAGCTGGAGATGTTTATCGCCAGCGTGGTGGTGGCGTTGACAACGGCCTTGTTGTT
This sequence comes from uncultured Anaerolineae bacterium, assembly GCA_964398185.1. GTDB lineage: Bacteria > Chloroflexota > Anaerolineae > Fen-1058 > Fen-1058 > Fen-1058. The sequence goes on from CAYNML010000035.1 coordinate 15,516, forward strand.
TGGCATTGCGAGGTTATATGTGTCGCGCCGTGCAGCGGTGTGCCTGGCGCTGATTTTTGCTCTGTGCACGTCGGCCTGGTCGGTGGCGAGCCGGGCGCTGTGGCAGCACGCTCCGTCAATGTTATGGCTAACGCTGGCGCTGTATCTGATTCTTCTGGCGCGCCGCCGCCCGGCGCTCATTCAAATAGCGGGCGTGCCATTGGCGCTGGCATACATCGCGCGGCCCACCAATAGCGTGTCCGTGGTCTTACTGAGTCTGTATGTGCTGCTGACGTACCGCCGCTATTTCATAGGCTATGTGCTGGGCGCGGCTCTGATCGCGGCGCCGTTTGTGGCGTTCAATCTGTCAGTCTATCACGCTGCGCTGTCAAATTACTATCGCTGGTTTCAGGATTTTTCGGGCAGCACGTTGGGCGAGGCGCTCATCGGCCAATGGATCAGCCCGTCGCGCGGACTATTGATCTTCTCACCGATCGTGGCGCTCTCGTTCTACGGCATATACTTGAAGGTCAGGCAGCGCACCCTCGATCGGCTCGACCAATTTCTCATTGCGATCATCGCGCTGCACTGGTTGTCAATTTCCATCTGGCCGATCTGGTGGGGCGGTTGGACGTTTGGGCCGCGCATGTTTGCCGATATGCTGCCTTATCTGATCTATTTCATGATTCCGGTCTTTGCCGCGTTTGCGGCCTGGTCGCCCGCGCGGCGACGTGTCACGGCGGTGGCGGGCTGCATGTTGATCGGTTACAGTGCGTTCGTGCACTATCGCGGCGCGAATTCATGGGAGACCTTGTTTGAATGGAACGCTCAACCCTCACCGATCGATCTCGATCCGGCGCGTGTGTGGGAATGGCGGGACGTGCAGTTTATGCGCGGCTTCAAGTATTCGCTGACTGGCGCTCCGGTTGATGTGGTGCTGGCGGGCGTGCCGCTCGAGCGGCTCGATCTGGATACGCGCCTCGCCTTGCGCGCCAACGATCTGCGCGTGCGCCGGATCGCAACGCCGGACGCTCTGATCGCCCCGCCGAGAGACAGTTGGTTGATCATCGCCGATAATCAGACGCTGGCGCCGGAACTGGCTCCGGTGTTGCAGGCCGTTGACCCAGCCGCGCGGGCCTCCACGCTGTACGATCACGTACCCTATCAGGTGTATCATTTTGATCTGGCAGAGCAGATACTGGCGCACTTGGATCAGACGACGCAGGTGGCACAAGTTGGGCCTGGCGTAAGACCGCCGCCAGAACAGCGACGTACGGTGAACCTGCCGGCGCAGTTTGGCGCTGCAGCGGAATTACTGGGGTATCGCCTGTTGGTGGAAAACACCGGGACGAAACTGATGACTTACTGGCGGGCCGGCGAGGAGAGTGGCGGACTGTTGCGCTTGTTCGTGCATGCGCTGGGACCCGATGGCTCGATCGTGGCCCAGGACGATCGGCTGGACGCGCCCTCCCGTGACTGGCGGCGCGGCGATCTGATTGTGCAGATCAACCGATTGCCTTATGCTGAGGTAACCGATGTGATATGGGAGGTCGGACTATACAATCCTGAATCAGGTGAGCGAGTTCCCGTTGTCAGCGACGGGCACCCGATCGACCAGCGGTTGCTTTTGCAGCCGGAGGCCGGCCCATGATTTCACGGCGCGTGTGGATCATCATGAGTGTGATCACTCTGGCGTATGTGCTGGGCATTGCGCTGGATGTTACACCGCTGCTGCGCGGGCCGGAAGACTGGCGCTGGCCGCGGACCGCTGTGCAGGCCTGGGACCGCATCTGGCCCGTTGCCGCCGCGTGGTTGGCGACGCTGATCTGGACTGTGCTGGTGGCGCGCCTGCTGTCGCGCACCACGCACCGGCGCCGCTGGTTGATGGCGGGACTGCTGGGGCTGATGATCGCTTCCGGCGTCGTGCAGCTGTTGGCCCTGCGGATGGAACGCGCCGATGTGGCTAAAGCGCTGTTCTGGCGGGCTACTGATTTCTATGCCAACGGCTACTTTACGGTAGGCGCAGGTATCACCGACATCGGCGAATTTCTGCGGCAGTATCCGGCGCTGATGCCCGGTTTTCCACTGCATCCCCAGGTTCATCCCCCAGGGTTGCCGTTGATCTACTGGCTGACGGGACAGCTGCTCGCCGCCGTGCCGGGCGCGGCTTCCTCAATTGCTGCCGCTTTGCGCTCCCTGGACTGCAACAATTTTCTGATTGCCGCGCTGCCGGCCGGACCGCTGTCTGGCGCGGTCGCCGGTGTTGTGCTGCCAGTGTTAGCCAACGCCTTGATCATCCTGTGCGTGTATCACATGGCCCGATCGCGCTTCGGTCAGCAGGCCGGATTCGCGGCGGCGGCGCTCTGGGTGTTGGTGCCGTCGGCCGTCATCTTTGCGGGTTCGTGGTCGCAGCTTTATCCGTTGCTGGCTTGTTTAACCTGGATTACCTTCGAGACCGGCCTGCGGCGCAGACGCCTGGCGTGGTTCGTGCTGGCCGGGCTGTTATTGTCAGCGTCCACTTTCATGGAACTGGGTACGGCGGCATTGGCTCTATTCATGGTGATCTATGTACTGGCGGGCTACGTGGTGGAGCGGCGCAACCCCCTGCGCGACTGGAGGTTTCTAGGTACTGCTCTGCTCGCCGGATTGGCGGGCGTGTTTTCAGTATGGCTGGCTTATCGCCTGTTCTACGGAGTGTCAGTGAATGATATCGTGGCGGCGATGTGGCCCATTCATACCGGCTATCAATTCGATCGGCTTACGTGGATGATCAATCATCCTTATGAATTCATCGTGTTTGTGGGCCTGCCGCTGGCCATTTTGATGCTGGCTGCCTGGTGGCACGCCGTACAGCGCTGGCGCAGGCGGCAAGCTGCTGATCCGTTATCCCTATCGCTGGCCGTGAGCCTGGTCTTATTGAGCGTGATCGATCCGGCGCGGGACGAAACGGCGCGCACGTGGATGATCTTCATGCCATTGGTTGTCGTGGTGGCTGCGCAGTGGGTGAGCGCTGATCAAACGCTTAGCCGTCGCCAGCTGGTCGGGCTTTGGTCGTTGCTGGGCGTGCAGGTGCTGACTATGTTGTTGTTCATGCGCTTCATTGCTTTAGCGCCTGTGCCTGAAGTCGAAGTCAATACGGCCGGTCTTCCGCCCGACGTTGTGCCGACTGCGGCTGAATTTGGCGGGGTGCACTTGCAGGGCTATCGCTACGAACGGACGGCGGATCAACTGTCGATCGATCTGTACTGGCAACCGCGTCTTGCGGCCGATTATCCCTATTCGATCTTTGTGCACGCCAGTGACGAGCAGGGCAATCTTATCGGGCAACATGATACTTGGCCGCAGCCCTATCTGACCTGCTGGCAGCCCGGCAGCACCTATCTTGATCGCCACGTCCTGGCTTTGCCACCCGATCGCGCTGCGACGGCCCTGCAACTTTCGATCGGCCTGTACAACGCCGAAACGGGCCAGCGCGTGCCGGCCATTACGGCCGGACAAGAGTCCGATCGGGCTATCTTGACGATTCCGAACTCACCATGATGCCGCGTCTTGCTCGCCATTTGATTCCTGTGACTCTGCTGCTGGTCATGTTGGCGCAGATGGTCTTTGCTGCGCCGCAACAATCGGCCGCGTTCGACGAGGGCTACTCGCTGACCTACGGCTACGGCTATCTGCGCGGCGGCGATGCGCGCCTGAGCCGTGGACAGAATCCGCCATTCACGAATATTTTCCTGGCGCTGCCGGTGCTGCTGCGCGACAACGTCGTTTTTCCCGAGAAATCATGGGCGACCGATGATATCTTCGGCTTCACCGATCAGCTGCTGTGGCAGAGCAACGTCCAGCAAGCAGCGCAGATGATTCAACTGGCGCGTTTGCCGGAGATGGCGCTGGCGCTGATCCTGGGGTGCGTAGTTTTTGCGTTCACGCGCTTTCTGTTTGACGAACGGGCAGCCCTGTGGGCGCTGCTATTCTGCGCCTTCGATCCCAATCTGTTGGCGCACGGCCATACCGCCGGAACCGATCTCGGCGTGACGCTGTTCATGTTCAGCAGCGTGTTTGCGTGGGCCGCGGCGCTGAAGCGATCGAGTTGGAAACGCGCCGCGTTGGCTGGCCTGCTGGCAGGCGCGGCCTTCTCAACCAAGTATTCGGCGGCATGGCTCGCGCCGATTCTCGCGTCGATCACGCTGCTGTATCCCGGCTTGCGCGATCAATTCTTCAAACGCTGCGGATTCGCTGTGCTCGCCGGTGCGCTGGCGCTGATCGTGATCTGGGGCGCGTTCCAATTCTCGATTGGCTCGATCGATCCCGGCGGCTTTCCTGTGCCTGCACCGCAATACTGGCAATCGTTGTCAGCCGTGCGGACGCGCGTAGAGTTGAGCACGCCCGCCTTCATGTTGGGGCAAGTTTCACCCACCGGTTTTCTCGCGTACTATCCGTTTGTGTTTCTGGTGAAGACGCCGCTGCCCACCTTGATCTTCCTCGTGTTGGGCGCGATCACTCTGGTCGTGCGCCACCGCCGCGCCGAGGTCAGCGCGTGGCTGCCGCCGCTGCTGTTCCTGCTGGCGGCGATCTTTGGCGGACTAAACTTAGGCTATCGCTTGATGCTGCCCATCTTGCCCTTCGCGTTGATGATGGCGGGTCTGGGTGCGAGTGCGTTGGTGAGTGATCGATTGTGGGGGCGAGTGGGCGCGTTCCACACGGGGCGGCGCGTCAGCGCGGCGCTGCTGAGCGTGTGGCTCGTCGTCGATGCGCTGATGGCTAACGCGAATCATCTGGCCTATTTCAACACGCTGATCGATCGCGAACACGATTATCAGGTGCTGGTCGATTCCAATCTCGATTGGGGACAGGATTGGATCGAACTGCAACGGTGGCGGCAATCTCACCCCGATCGGTTGAGCGTGGCCTACTACGGCTCGGCTCGCCCGCAGGCGTACGGTCTCGATGTTCAACTGCTGCCGAGTTTTTCGCTCAACGATTACGGCCCGGAGATCGACGGTTTCACGGCGCACGCACTGCCGCCCGGCAAATATGCGATCAGCGCCAGCACCCTGCAACTCGGCTTGCTGTACAGCCATCTGAACTTGTATGCGCCGTTTCGGACACGCGAACCGATCGAGCGGGTGGGGCGCTCGTTTTTGCTGTACGACATCGCCTATTCCGATCCTGAAATCGATCGTGTTGTGGTGTTGGGACCGCAGGCCAGCGATCTCACCACAACCACGCTCGGCCTCCACCCCGATCGGCAATTGATCGCCAAGTGGGCGGGAGCAGATGCGCTGGTGCTGGACATGCAAGGCCCGGCGCGCTACATCGCCCGCGGCGGTGAAACGATCGCGGGCTTTGCGCCTGAGGTGCGCGAGGCGCTGCTGGCGCACGGCACGAAACTCGGCACGGACGAAAGCGGCGAGCTGCGCCTGTGGGAGATCGAGGCGCGCGCGGCGTTAAGCAAAACACTCGATCGTCCGCGCGGGCTGGATCAACCGATCAGGTTTGAGGGGGGGCTCACGCTGATCGGATATGATCTGCGCGCCGAGAAAAATCAACCGATCGATCTGGTGACGTACTGGCGCGTGGATCAAACACCCGCGCAGCCATTATCAATTTTTGCGCACGTCGTTGATGCGGCGGGCACTCTGATCGCGCAGCGCGACGGCTTGAACGTGCGCTTGAGTTCGCTGGAGCCGGGCGATGTGGTCTTGCAGCATTTCGTGATCGATCATCCCGCGACTGCGGCAGAACTGCGACTGGGCCTGTACAATCCGCACACGGAAGTACGCCAGACGAATTCGCTGGGCGCCCACACGTTGACGATTCCCTTGCAGCCATGAAGCGACTTGACACCCTCCTCGCGCGCCGCTGGTTCGGTGTAATTCTATTCCTGGCATTCATGCTGTTCTGGGTGGCGCTGACCAAGGTGCACACGCATTCGTGGCAGGAAGAATCGCGCATGGCGACGGTGCAAGCGCTGGTGGAGCAGGGTACCTTCATCATCGATCACACCGAGTTCAACCGTACCGGCGACAAGGTCTTCATCAACGAGCACTTTTATTCCGACAAGACGCCGTTGTTATCGGTGGCGGCGGCGGGTGCGTACGCTGTGCTGCACAACGTCTTGGGCCTCACGCTCGATCCGACGATCTGCGTGCCCGATGAAGATGCCGCCGCCTGTCGCGCTTTCACCTCCACCGGCACACGTTTCACCGCATTCTACTGGCTCACGTTGATTTTCATCGGCGGATCGGCTTCGCTGCTGGTGGTGCTGTTCTGGCGCGCGCTGCTGGCGGCAGGCGCGAGCGGCACACTGGCGACGGCGCTGGCGGTGGCGTTGGGTTTGGCTTCACCCCTCGCTCCGTATTCGATCGTTTTTGCGGGGCATGTCCCGGCGGCGTTGTGTCTGTTTGCGGGATTCTATCTTTTGATGAAAACTTCCGGACTCGAGGCTTTAGCCGGATTGGGTAATACCCTTGCCAGTGTGCCGGCTAAAGTCTCGACTCCCTGGCGGAGTGGCTGGTTACTTTTCTGGGCTGGACTTTTGATCAGCCTTTCGGCCAATATCGATCTGATGCTGGCGATTTTCATCGTCGCGTTTGGACTGTGGATCATGTTCACGCGTTGGCGTATGATTTTTCCTTACGCCCTTGGCGCAGGGATTCCATTTGCGATCAGTGCGGCGATCAACTACTGGGCGGCGGGCACGATTGTGCCGCTGTACTTCGATCCAAAAGCGTATGACTTCGTCGGCACGGTTTTGAACACGACGGTCGGCGGCACGAACGGCTTCTATTCGCTGGAATTTGGCCTGCGTTACACCTATGACATGTTCGTCGGCCAGCGCGGCCTGTTCTCCTTCACGCCGATGTTAATCTTCGCTTTCGTCGGCATGGTCGTCGCCTTCAAGCAGCATCGCCAGCGGGGCTTGATCGTGGCCGTGGTGGGCGGCTCGCTGGCCTTCGCGGCGTACCTGATTTTGCGCACAGACAACTTTGGCGGACTGGCGTGGGGCACGCGCTGGTTCGTGCCGCTCGTCCCGGTGTGGTGGTACTACTCGCGTGATGCGTACTGCGTAATGCGTAACAAGCCGCGCGCGTCGGCGCTATGGCGGACGTTGTTCTGGATCGCAGTCGCTCTTTCTTTCGCGACAGCGGCGCAAGGCTTGCACGATGCCTGGCGTGAAGCCGTGCCGCTCGTCCGGCTCTAAGGGAACCACGGATTTCACGGATGAACACGGATCAATCAGAAATCAGAAATCAGAAATCAACATTTCTCTGGTTGGCCATTCCAGCCTTGCTGTTGATTGCCGTGCTAGCTTTCGATGTTGTTCCGCTGCTGCGCGGCAACGACGAGTGGCGCTGGCCGCTGCGCCCGATCGAGTTAACGGCGCGCGTGCTCGTTTCGATCGTTACACTTGGCCTGTACGTTCTACTCAGCGCCCGTTGGCTGCAGGGCTTTGAACGGGAGGTGGTGTCACGCCGCTACGAGCGCTGGTTTCTCGTTTTTGTGATTCTCGCTGCGCCGATCATTCAGTTATCGCTGGCGGCAGCGGTGTCGCGCTTGCCGCTGCTGGAATTTTTCGGCCCCACGGTGTCGGTGCACAACAGCGGCTATTTCACCACGGCGGTGAGCACATCCGATCTCAACGCATTGTTGTCGAATTATCCGGCGCAGATGCCGACCTTGCCCATTCACGCGCAATCGCATCCGCCGGGGCCTGTTATCGCGCACTGGTTGACATGGCAGGTGTTTCAAGCACTGCCGCCGCTGGCCGATGCGCTGGCGCTGCCGCTGCGCACGCTGCAGTGCCACAATCCGGGGCTGATGGCGTTGGACAATGCGCAAATCGCCAGTGCGGCGCTGGGGCTGCTGCTGCCGCTGTTGGGCGGGTTGGCCGTCTGGCCGTTGTATGCGTTGTCCAAACGCCTCACCACATTTCGCGCCGCGGCTGCTACGGCGCTGCTGTTTCCTGTGCTGCCGCTGTTTGCGATGTGGCTGAGCCAGTGGGATCAGATCTATCCGCTGTTGTTGTTCGTGGGGCTGTATCTGGCACACACTGGATTGGAGAAAAATTCATGGTGGCGCATCTTCGCGGCGGGCGTGCCGCTGTCCCTTGCCTCGTTCTTCAGCGTGGGCAACTTCGTATTGATGGTGATCGTCGGGTTGTACGGGATCGCGTGGTGGGTGGTCCGTCGAATGAATTCGACGGCTGATAGTAGAAGTCGGCTAAAGCCGACTTTGTGGGCGTCGCTGAAATTGGCTGCGCTCTTTGCGCTGGGCTGCGCTTCGATCTGGCTGGCCTACTGGCTGATCTACGGCGTCGATCCGCTCAGCGTGATTTCCACCGGATCGCGCCTCGCGTTCGAATCGACCACAGGCACGCGATCGTATGGCCTGTGGCTGCTCGGCAACCCGATCGATTTTCTGGTGTTCCTCGGTTTTCCGATCGTTCTCGTGCTGGTCTACATTTTGATCAAACGCATTCCGTTTCCGAAGTCGTTGCTGCCGCTGGCCGTTGCCACGATTGGCGCACTGATCTTGTTGTGGCTGTCCGGCATCGTGCGCGGCGAGGTGGCCCGCCTGTGGATGTACTTCGGGCCGCTGGTGGTGTTGATCGCAATCGGGTGGCATGAAGCAGGCGGCAAGCGGCGCGAAGCAAGCGGCAAGGTTCACGTTTCACGTTTCACGTTTTACGCCGCCCTCATCGTACTGACTGCTTTGCAGCTCATCATCATGAACACGCGCTGGCTGGTCAACGACAGTTTCCTGGATGAGCCGCCGGAACGATCGGTGGCGCTGAGCGCGCCGTCGATTGCAGCGCCAGTGGGGGCTGAATTTGCAGATCAGATTGCCCTGCGCGGCTACGCTGCCGATCAATCTGGGAATGCTATCCATCTGACGTTGTACTGGCAAGCGTTGACTCAGCCGCCGCACGCCTACAGCGTCTTCACGCAAGTGTTCGATGCGAACGGCCAACAAGTGGGGCAGCAGGATAACATGCCCGTGCGCGATCAACTGCCCACGTCGTGCTGGGCGCCGGGCGAGTACGTCAGCGATCCATATGTCATTCCGTTGATGGCGGGGGCGCGTGAACCGCTGGCGATCAACGTGGGCCTGTATCGCGGCGATACCGGCGCGCGCCTGCCGCGCAGCGATGCCCAGGGCGACAGCGTCACGCTGGACGTGCCGTGATGATATAATCGCGCCGATCATGACCGAGGTCCACGTTCCCCGCAAAATTGAGGCCGTCTTGCTGATCGCAATCGTGCTGATTGCGATCATTTTTCGCTTGGCGGCGTTCAAGCAGGTACCGCCGGGCCTGCACTACGATGAAGCGATCGATGCCAAACTCGCGCAGGAAATCCGCGCGGGCGCATGGCCGATCTACTTTGAGGAGGGGTGGGGGCGCGAGCCGCTGTATCATTATCTGGTCGCTTTCACGCTCAACGTCGTGCCAGATCCCACTTCGGCGTTGCGCGTGGTTTCGGGTGTGCTGGGTTTGATTCAACTGCTGGCGGCTTACTTCCTGTTCCGAAAATTGTTCGGCGTCCCCACAGCTCTGATCGGCGCGGCGTGGATAGCGGTGCTGTTTTGGACGGTCTCCACTTCGCGGGCGGGCCTGCGCAACATCACGTTGACCACGCTGGCGACGTTGACGGCGCTGGCGTTCTGGTGGGCTCTGTCAAAGCTGGCGGGCTGGCGTGGCCGAGGGGCCGGGGGAGAATCATCACGCCTAACGCCTCACGTTTTACGTTTCACGTTGGCCGGTATGCTACTGGGCCTTACTGTCTACACCTATCAACCCTCGCGCGTCGTGCCGCTGATTTATCTGCTGTTCGTCGTTTATCTCTTCTGGCGCGAACGCGACCTGATCAAGCAGAATTGGAAAACGTTTGTCGCTTTCTTTGCAGTGGCGCTGCTGGTGGCGCTGCCGCTGGGTATCTTCCTGCTGACGCATCCCGGCGCAGAAACGCAGCGCGCTTTTCAGACAGAGCCGCTTCGCGCTCTGGCGCAGGGCGATTTCAGCAAAGCCGCAGAAACGGCGCTGGCCACGCTGAAGATGTTTACGGCAGAAGGTGATCCGCAAATCCTCTACAACCTCACGGGGCGGCCACTGTTCATCGGGCTGGGGTCGCTGTTGTTTGTGATCGGGCTGTTGGTCAGCGCGTTTCGCTTCAAACATCCCGCGTATGCCTTCATGCTGATCTGGCTGGCGGTGACTTTGCTGCCCAACCTGCTGACTGCGCCTGCACCATTTTTCTATCGCGCGATTGCGACACAAACGCCGGTCGTGGTCATGCCCGCCATCGCGACGGTAGCGCTGGGGACGTGGCTGACTTCTGCGCTGGCGCAGCGTGGCCGGAAAGCCGCCGGACGCCTCGGCGCAGGCGCGACTATTGTGCTGGCGCTGCTCTCGTTGGGCCAGACGGCGCTGACCACGTGGCACGATTACTTCGCTGTGTGGGGCAACAACAAGGAAGTGCGCTTCCAGTATGCGGCGGCCTATGCCGAACTTGCCGCCGTCTTGAAGGACTCCAGCGATACGTCGCCTGTCGCTGTCTCGGGCTACTTCATCGAGGATGCCGATCCGATCATCTTTGAGCAGGCGCTCAACCGCTCGGATATTCCGCTGCGCTGGTTCGATGCCCGCGAGAGCGTCATCGCGGCCGATCGGCTGGCGCTGCCTTCGCATACGCCGCTGGCCGCTGAGTTGCAGTCGCGCTTCCTGGATCACGGGGAACCGATCGTAAAATCGAAAGATGCCGCAATCTATCCGTTTGATGCGGATCGCTTGCGGGCGCAGATCGCCGCGTGGCAGTGTGCGGCCTGTCCCGCGCGGTTCAATGGCGAGATCGAACTTGCGGGCCTTCAGCAGCCCGATCGGTTTTCACGCACCGCTAAGGTACTGCCGGTCTTGACGGCGTGGCATGTGCTGACCGAAAGTACGCCTGGCTCGACGGCGATCTTCGTCCATCTGCTGGCTGCGAACGATCAGATCGCGGCGCAGGATGATCGGCTGGGTGTGCCGCGCCACACGTGGCAGCCTGGTGACGAGTTCGTGCAGGTGCACCGCCTCAACGTCGAGAACGTGGCGCCCGGTAAATATCGCCTGGCGTTGGGACTGTACAATCGGGCGGATGGCAGCCGCTGGGCCGTGACGGATCGATCGGGGCAGCCGTTGGGCGATCGGATCATCATCGGCGAGATCGAGGTGACGCCATGAAGTGGGCGCGCCGACTCGCCATCGTGCTGTTCTATTTCCTTATCGCGTTGCTGGCGCTGGATCAATTGATCTGGCATTTCTCGACAGCCATGCCGGGCATCGTGCAGTTGCAGGCCAGCAATGACCTGCAGCCGTCCGAGTTCGATATTTTCTTCTGGAATCTATGGTGGGTGCGGCACGCGATCTTCGATCTGCACGTCAGTCCGCTGTATACCAACTTCGTCGTGTATCCGTTCGTTTCGCCGTTGGCCGGACACACACTGGCGTTGTTGTGGGGCATCCTCAGCGCGCCGGTGCAGATGATGGTGGGGTTGATCGCGACGTTCAACGCGATCGTGGTGTTGTCATTCGTGCTGGCCGGGACGGCGATGTATGCCTTTGTGCGCCAGCACGTGCAGCGGGGGAGTGTGGCGCTGTTGGCCGGGTTGATCTTCGCCTTCACGCCGGCGATGGTGCAGCGCGCTTCGCTGGGCCATCTCGACAAGATTTCGATTTTCTGGCTGCCGCTGTGTCTGTTGTTGTGGGATAAGGTGCTCGAGACGCGGCGCTGGACATGGGCGGTCATCACCGGGTTGTGCCTGTATCTGGCGTGGCTGACTGATTTTCAGCAGACGATGTGGGCGCTGCTGCTGTTGGGGCCGTATGCGATCTTCACTTTCCTGCGAATGAATTCGCAGGCTGATCAGGCAAGCACGTTAAAACGTGCTTCAGCACGTTTCGCCGCGTCAGCAGTCGAATTCATTCGACTGGTCGCGCCGCTGGCGCTCGCCTTCATCGTTCCGGCGTTGTTCGCGCCGCTGCCGCAACTGCTGGAAGCGAACCAGCTCAACTACCCGCCCGCGCGCGTGGAAGACACGGCCTACTTCGCCTTTCAGGTGCAGCAGCTGTTCACGCGCAGTGACAACGGCGATTTCACGATCGGCCTGCTGCTGCCGCTGCTGACGCTGATCAGCATCCCGCTCTTCCGGCGCGATGGCGAGCGCTGGTTCTGGCTAATCGTCGCGGCGATCTGTTTCATTTTGGCGCTGGGGCCGTTCATCGAGATGGGCGGCGCGCGGATCGATCTGCCGTATACCCTGCTGCACCGCCTGCTGGGCAATCAATACCGCACGCCGATGCGGTTCATGACGCCCGCCGTGTTAGCCTTGACGATGGTGGTGTGCCTGACCCTCGAGCGATCGGTGTTTCGATGGAAGTGGTTGGTCGATCGGGTGTGGGTGCAGCGCGTTCTCGCCGCCGGTTTGATGGTACTCTTCATCTGGGATTACGATCTATGGAAGCCGTTTCCGATCACGATAATGCCAGACTATCAGACCTATCGATCGATCGCGCAGGCGCCGGGTGATTTCGCCGTGCTCGAACTGCCGATCGGCGTGCGCACCGGCTTTGCCGTGGTGGGACGCGGGGAAACGCTGCAATACTATGCGCCGTTCCATGAACATCCCACGCCCACGGGTTATCTTTCCCGCTTACCGAATGAAGTGCTGGACACCTTCTATTCCGATCCGTTGCTGGGCGCGTTGACGTTGTCGCACGGACTGCCGCCGCAGGTCGAGGTCGACGCGCAGTTGAGCCAACTCATTCGAGACTGGAACATCGGTTACGTGGTGCTGCACACGGAACTGCTGGAAAAAGGCCGCATCAAGTCGTTCGGCGATCTGCTGAATCGGCAGCCGCTGTTGGAGAAAGTGGGCGAAGAAGGACCGTTGGTGATTTACAAAGCAAGAGGCAAGTAGCAGGGTGCAGGATGCAAGAGGCCTATCTGTGTGAATCTGTGAAATCTGTGTCCACCAGAGGCGGGTTACAAGAAGCAGGGCGCAGGATGCAAGAAGCAAGCGGCGAGCGCACACGCTGGGAATGGCCGATCGTGATCGGGTTGCTGCTGATCGCGTTCTTTTTCCGCGTCTGGCAGTTGAACGATGTGCCGCCCGGCCTGCATCACGACGAGGTGATCATCGGGCAGGTGGCCAGGGATATTCTGCGCGGCCACCTTGGCATCTACTTCACGGCGGGCTACGGACACGAGCCGTTGTATCACTACGCTGTTGCCGGGATGTTCAGCGCGATCGGCGCGAATGCGTTTGTCTTGCGCTTGACATCGGTTTTCAGCGCGCTGTTGGGACTGGCGGCGACTTACACGTTGGTGCGCCGCATCTTTTCCCCGGCTGTGGCTATTGGCGCCCTGGCGTGGATGTCCATCTCGCTGTGGCCTGTTTTCTTCGCGCGCGTGGGCCTGCGCGGCATTGTGCTGCCGCTGCTGACCACGCTCACCGCCTACTTCTTGTGGCGAGCATTGTTTGGTCGCCGCCAGACCGAAGAATCTTCGCCCTTCATCCCTCATCCTTCATCCTTCATCCTTCCCGGCGTCCTGCTCGGCCTCACGCTTTACACGTATCAAGCCAGCCGCGTCTTTCCACTGATTTTCGGCCTGTTTTTGCTCTTGGTCTTCGTCAAGCAGTGGCGCGCCATTCGCCACGCTCATCCGCACGAAGCCTCCCGGTGGGACTCGTCACGTTTTACGCATTACGCCTTGCGTAGTACGTTCGCCTTCTTCCTCACTGCGCTCATCGTCGCACTGCCGCTTATTCTCTATCTCACCATCGTCAATCCAACGGCGGAAGCGCGCGTGGCCGATCTGAGCGGCCCGCTGAATCAATTGCGCGCCGGGGATCCAACTGAAGTCATATCGTCCACGCTCAACACGTTAGGGATGTTCACGTATCGCGGCGACGCCGTGCCGATTTACAACCTCGGCGGCCGGCCGGTTTTCCCGGAGATTTTCGGAGCAGCACTGTTCATTATCGGGTTGCTGATCTGCCTCTGGCGTTGGCAGCAACCGGCTTACGCGCTGATGTTGATCTGGTTTTTCGTCAGTCTGATACCCGCCATGGTCACGCCCTTCTCGCCGAACTTCGTGCGGACCATCGCCTCGTGGCCGGTGCCGTTTGTGTTTGCCGGCATCGCCATGTTTGAACTACTGCTTCGAGCGAGTAGAATCCGCTGGCGCTTTGTCAGCTTGTCACCGCGTCACCTTGTCATCGCCCTTGTTGCGCTAGTCCTTGTGTGGAATACGCTCTTGACCGCGCACGATTACTTCCGGCAGTGGCCCACTGGCGACTATGTGCGCTTCTGGCAGCAGGCCACCTGGACGCAGGCTGTGCGCGCGCTAAATGCTGATCCCTCGACCGCGCCGATTGCCGCTTCCGGCTTGAGTATCCACGACTTTGATCCGCAGACGTTTGATTTGCTTGGCTTGCGATCCGATCTGAAGGTGAAATGGTTTGACTGCCGCCACGCCATGTTGTATCCGCAGGACGGCGCGCTCACGCGCTACCTGACGCCCGCCTATCTGCCGTGCGATGCTGATCTTCAGGCGCGCTATTGGGCGGGTGCACAAATTGTGATGCAGCCGCGCTGGCCCAACACGGGTGACGCGGTTTTCACGCTGCACGAGTTGAGCGGCCACGCTGCGCTGGAGACACTGGGTTCACAACTCGCACTGCGGCCCGTGTGGATGGGCGGCGAAACATTTGACGCGCAAGGTCCCGAAGTCGATCTGGCGCCCGCGCACTTGCCGCTAGATCTAGGCGGCTTGAGCTGGTTGGGCTGGGAGACCGATCGGGTGCAGGTACGGCCCGGGGACGCGCTCGATCTCTTCACCTATTGGAAAGTCATCCAACCGATCACACCGCCGTTGAAGATTTTTGTGCATGTCTCCGCACCCGATGGGCAGATCGTCGCTCAATGGGACGGGTTGGATGTAAACCTCGGCACGCTGGAAGCGCATGATGTCTTTGTGCAGCGGCATCGCCTTGTGCTTCCGAGCGGTCTGCTGCCGGGGCCATATCGCATGTCGATCGGCGCGTATCACCCAGACAGTGGCGCGCGCTTACAGGCGCAGTTGGGTGATCGGGCGGTGGATTCCATCGTATTGGGAATGGTAACCGTGGCGGAGTAGAGTGCGGGCGTTTTGGTAAAAGGACTGCCGCAGCGTGAAATTCAAGGACGGATGTTGTGGGGCATAAGATTTCTCAGCGAGAATGGCTGGCCGTTATGGCCGTGCTGCTGCTGGCCTTCGGCCTGCGCGTGTACGATCTGCACGGCACGCCGCCCGGCTTGCACATCGACGAACTGGCAAATTTACAGATGATCGAGACGGTGACGCAGGGCCGCCTGACCATCTTCTTCCCCGAAAATGTCGGCAACGAAGCGTTCTACTTCTACATCGCCGGACCGTTCATGAGCCTCGTCGGCAAAAACGCCGACGTGATGCGCCTGGTGCCCATCTTCGGGAGCATGGTTGGCTTGTGCGCGATCTGGGCGTTGACGCGGCGCTTATTCGGGCCGGTGGCGGCGGTGGTGACCATGGCTTACTTCGCCGTCACGTTTTGGACGCTGTTGACCGGCCGCATGTTAGTGCGCGCAACGTTCCTGCTGCCCACCTCGGCGCTGGCCGCTTACTGCTTCTGGCGCGCCCCGGCCGCCAGCGGGCGGCGTGTCTGGCTCTATTTTGCCCTCAGCGGCCTGTTTGCCGGGCTAGCGGTCGAAACCTATATTGCTTCGCGCGTCTTCCCCGCGATCTTCGTCGCCTTTGGCCTCTACATCCTCGTCGTGCAGCGCGCCAGATGGCGTTTCTGGTTCAAGGGAGTGGCCACCGTCTTGATCGTCATGGGGCTGGTAGCCTTGCCCTTGATGCTGTATCTGGCGCAGTACTCGGACGGCGGCAAGCTGAGTTTCTTCAACATCAACCAGCCGCTGCTTGAATTGCAGCAGGGCAACCTTCAGCCCTTGCTGGAGAATGTAATCAACACCCTGGGTGTGTTTGCCTTTACGAGCGAAGCGCTGCCGTATTACGGCATCCCCGGCCGGCCGTTTTTTGATCCGCTCAGCGCGGCGCTGTTTTTTGCGGGACTGCTGATCGCGGTGTGGCGCTGGCGCAAGCCGGAGTACACCTTCGTACTGTTGTGGTTCTTCATTACGCTGGCGCCTACCATGGTGAGTTTTCCTGCCCCCAATTCCATTCGCGCCATTGCCGCGCAAGTAGTGGCCTTCATGTTCATAGGCATTGCCGTGGCGGCCATCGTGCGCCGGTGGCCCGGCAAGTTCGTGTCTGCGGGCTTGCTGGCGGTGTTTGCCTTCAACGTGGTGTGGACGGTGCGCGATTATTTCGTGATCTGGCCGTCGTTGCCCGACACGCGCTTCTGGCAGTTGGCCGGTCTGCGCGGTGTCGCCGATCAAGTGCAGCGCGATCCGGATACTTCGGCGGTGGCGGTCTGCGCGCCTGATCAGCTGATCTACGAAGGCGATCGCTGGTGGGAGCCGGCCTGGAAGGTAATGCGGTTCCTGCTGAACCGGCCTGATCTGGCGCTGCGCTATTACAACTGCGTCGACACCTTGATTCTTCCAGCCGGCACAGCGCGCTATGCGTTTCCCGATGCGGTCGATGAGGCAACCTTGCAGCAATTTCCGATCTACACCCGCTTCCTGGCCGCCGCCCAGCCCGATCGGACTGAGCTGCCCGATCGATTGGGCGTGATCCTCAAAGCTGATCTGGGTGCGGCGCTGGCTCAGCAATTAGCGAGTGCCGGGCAGTCGCCGGTGAAACTCGATGGCTCGATCGAGATTACGGCCGCGCCGATCGATCTGGGCGGCCAGGTGGAATTTCTGGGTTACACGCTGTCGCACGTGGGGAAAGAGGCCGAGTTGGTGACATTCTGGCGCGCGACGGATCAACTGCCGCCGCAGCTGTCGCAGTTCACGCACGTTATGAATGACCAGGGGGACATCGTCACACAGCAGGATCGCTTGATGCTCACGTCACAGAGCTTGCGCCCCGGCGATGTCTTCGTGCAGATTCATCGCCTTACGCTGCCGGAGAATCTGCCGCCGGGATCGTATCCGATCGCGATCGGGTTGTACACCCAGCCGGACGGCAAACGGCTGCCGATCGTGATGGATCAGCAGCCGCGCGGCGATCGTCTCTTCTTGCAGTCACTGCGCGTTACGCCGTGAGGCGGAACACAGTGCCACTCGTTTACTCAACGTAGATTTCCACGTGTTCGCCGCTGTCTTCGTCGGTCACATCCATGATCTTGCCGCTGGCGCCGCTCTTGATGGCCGTCATCATCTCTTCCATGTTAACGCCTTCCAGGTTAGGCGCAAAGCGCGCGCCCATCTTCAGGCCTACGTTGACCAGGCCCATGGGGATGTTGACGTTGACCTTGTTCTTGCCGCTGCGCAGATCGGTGACGCGCACCCGGAACCAGCGTGCGTCGCCGCTGCCCGGCGCGCCCGGCGGCATGGGCGGAGCAGGCGGGCGCTTGTCGGGCTTGGCGCTGGCGTTTAGGGCTTCGAGCAGCTTCGCGCCCTCGTCGGCCGTGATCTTGCCTTCCTGGATCATCCTCAAGATTTGCAGGCGTTCTTCAGTGCTGGTCATGATCAATTCTCCTGAGACCTGCCAGGTTTCCGAAACCTGGCAGGTCTTTCGTGTTACCCTACACTTACCTGTACATGTTCGCCATCATCGTCGTCGTTCACGTCGATGATCAGCGGCTTGTCTCTTTGCACATTGTCCTTCATTGATGCGATCACGTCGTCGACGCCGGTGTTCTTCATCTGCGGCACGAACGGCTCCGCCACGCGCACCGTCATCACGCCCAGATCGAGCGGAACGCTGAGGTTGATGTCGCGGTTGGCGGGGTTCTTGTGCTTTACGCGGATGTGCACCCACGGGCCGTTGCGCGCGAACCACGCGATGATCACGCCCAGAATCCCGATCATTAACAGCGGCAGGCCGCACAGCATGACGAGGCAGATTGCGCCGCTGGAGATGGCTCCCGCCAGCGTAAAGGCACCGGCCACCAGCAGCGCCGCGCCGATCCAGAAGGGCGCCTGCCACCAGTGACGCGTATCCGGTATGTGCGCATCGATCGGCGGCGGCGGCGAGATGACTTCCTGTTCCGGGGTGTAGGCTTGCTGCTGTGATGCCGTGTGTTCTGCCCGCGGTGCGTCCGCGGCCGGGTCAGGCGCGGCGCTGGGCAGGTCCATCACGGACGGATTGCCGCCCAGGGCCGCCAGCAGGCGCGCGCCTTCTTCCGGGGTGATTTTGCCGTCTGCAATCATACGCAGGACTTGTTGTCGTTCTTCGCTGGTGGTCATGGGGTATTGCTCGGCTAACCCTCCCGGAGGTTCGCAACCGCCGGGAGGATCGATTATTTCTCGTTCAAATTCAACTTCATGCTGGTCAGCGCGCGCACCGGCCGGAAGCCGCGCGTGGTCAGAGCCACTCGTCCGGCAATTGCGTCGCCGGGCAGGCGGGCCGCCACCAGATCGATCGGGCGCTGGAGTTCCGCCAGCACGCTGTCGATCAAGGCTTCCTCGTATTCTCCCGCGTGTGTCGGCGCCATCCACAAGTGCAGGCGCGCCCAGCGCTTGCGACGTTTCACTTCCAACAAGGCCGCGCCGCATACATGATCGATTGCTTCGACGACGCGCCACGTATGCTGCTCGCCCGTGAACCAGTCGGCGAGGCGGCGCTCCACGCTGATGTCAAAGAGCGAGCGATACACCGGGTCGGCCCAGCGCGCCGAGTCGGGCACGAGGGACTGTGCCAGCGTGTACAGCTGGTCCATGTCGCTGGCGCGCGCGGGGCGCAGGTGGCCGATCGGGTTGGCGGCGTGCCGCACCGTGCGGTAGTCGCCGGGAGGGTGACATTCCAGGTGCACCATCTCGCCGGTGGCGACGAAGCCCAGCGTCTGATACAACCTGCGCGCGATATCGTTATTGGTACGGACCTGCAGCGCGATCCATTCGCCGCGATTGTGGCGCACCAGCTCGACGGCGGCGTCCATCATTTGCCGCGCGATGCCGCGCCCGCGCCATTCCGGCGCGACGGCCACGTTCCCGATCATCCAACCGTGCCCGAACGTGCTGAGCTGGCGCACGGTGACGTTGCCGACGATGTGGCCGTCTTCCAGCCAGACGTAACCGGGCATCAGGCCCTGGCCCGGCGAGGCCAGCCAGTCCATCCAACCAAACAGCGCGCCCAGCCAGCGCATCTCGCGCATGTGGGCGCGCCCGCTTTCATCCATGTCATCCGCGAAGGCGCGTTCGACCAACGTGGTGATGCCGACCAGATCGCGCATCGAGTTGATCGGGCGCAGTCCGCGCGCCGGAGATGAGTTGGACGTGGCGTGAGCGACCATTAACCCTCAAGTGCTGCCAGCAATTGCGCGGCTTGATCGGCCGTGATTTTGCCTTCTTCGACCATCTTCAAGATCAGCAAGCGTTCCTGATCGGTGACGGGTTCTGCGCGGGGCGGCGCAGGCGGCACGGGTGGCCGCCCGACGCTGAAGCCCCACGTCCCGGCGGCGCGTTCGGCGCGGCGTTTGGCCCGATCGGCGCTGCGCGCGGCGCGTTCGGCGGCCTTTTCGGCCTGCTTGTCGAACTTGCCAAAGCGCAGTTCCAGATCGCGCTGCACTTGGGACATTTGCGTTTCGAACTGGCTCATGGCCGATTCGATCATCGCTTCGACCTGCTCGGACAGCACATCAGGGTCAAAGGAGGCGCCGGTGGTGGCGGGCAGCACCAGCAGATCGCCGTTGGCTTGCAGGGTCACATTGGCCGAGCCGTCGCCGTAGGTGCCGGTGGCGGAGCGGTCGTTGCCGTTCCAGTTGGTCATGGGCAGACGCACGCGCAGATCGCCTTTGCAGGTCAGCGCGAACTGGCCGCCGCCGCCTTCGACGCGGAAGATCACATCGCCGCCGGCTTTCACGACGTAGGGCCACCCGGCCGCCAGGCTGGTCTGGATGGAGGCATCGCCGCCGACGTTGTTGATGACCAGCCCGCCGTTCAGATCGCTGGCGACGAGATCGCCGGCGACTTTGTTGATGGCGACGCTGCCGGCCACGCGCTTGAGTTTGGCATCGCCGCGCACCACTTCGATCTGCACGTCGCCGCCGGCATCGCGCACGGACAGATCGCCCTGCACGGCTTTGATGGCCGTCGGGCCGACATCATGCAGCACGGCATCGCCGTTGATGACGTTGACGGCCAGCGCGCCTGTGACTTGCAGCACGCGCAGATCGCCGCTGGCGTGCTCGATGTTGAGCGTTGCGCCGATCGGGCAGGTGATGTCGCAGTCGCTGACCGCCGTGACCTGAATCACCTCGGCCTGCCGGTCGATGTGTGAGGCGGGCGAGTCGTCGTCGATATCGATCACGACGAGGTTGTCGGGCGTGCCCGTGATCTGCAAATCGGCATGGCAGGCGATTTTCAGGTGGGGTGTGTTCGTCGTGCTGTAGTTTGCGTTCGTCATGATGGCTGCTCCGCTATTCTACAATCGAATCGCCTAATCGACAAAGATTTCGACGCGTTCGTTGTCCTCTTGATCTTCCACTTCCACCAGTTTGCCGTTGGCGCCGCGCTGGATCTCGTCCAGCAGGTTTTCGATGTCGATACCGTGCAGTTCCGGCGCATACCGCTGCCCGAAGCGCAGGCCCGCACTCACCAGGCCGAGCGGCAGGTTCACGTTGACCTTGGGCGCTTGCGTGTGCAGGTTGGTTACGCGGATACGCAGCCAGCGGCCTTTGGTGTTGGCGGCCTGCGGGGGCGGCGGCGCAATCCGCGGCGCGCGATCCAGCGTGTTCAAGAGTTGAATGCCTTCGGAGGCGCTCAGCTTGCCGGATTCGACCAGCCGCAGAATCTCGGTGCGTTCGTTTGAATTAGACATGATGGTTTCTCCTTTGAATAGTGAGGTGCCTGTGCGCTGCGCCGGCCGGACGCGTTCACAGCACGTTCAATTGATCAGTACATGTGATCAGTACATGCCCAGTGTGCCGCGCTGCCGCACGCTGCGCTCCAGTCGGCGGAAGGCCGTCAACCCGATCGCGATCATGGCGGCCATGAAGATCAGCATGATGACGTACTCCAGGATGATCGGCAGCAGAGTGTTGGTTTCGAGCAGCACGCCGCGAATCGCGTCGAAGCCGTAGGTCAAGGGCAGGGCTAGCGCAAGGGGCAATAGCCACCGGGGTAAGACCGTGACCGGAAAGTTGGCGCCGGAAAAGATCTGCACCAGGAAACTGCCCACGTCGGTCAGCGTGTTCGCCTCGCGCATCAACATCACCACGGCGGCGAACATGAAGCCAAAGCCGTACAGGCCCAGCAGCATCGGAATGGCGATGATCACGGCGGCCAATGTGGCGCCCGTCGTCTGAAAGCCAAAGAGCAGCGCGCCGATGACGAGCATCACGATCGAGGTGAAAGTGGTCACGATCAGATTCGTGATCGTGTGGCCGATCAGCAGCACCGGGCGCGCGATGGGCGCGAGCCAGTTGCTTTCCAGCACCCCGGCGTCCATATCGTTCTTCAGGGCGTAGCCCATGCCCCAGAAGACCGCGCTGATGAAGTTGCTCAACGCTGTGCCGATGAGGATGAACGAGATGTAATCGGTGGTTCCGGTGTAGCCGGCGAAACCCAGGGCTTGGCCGTTGACGCTGAAGGCCAGGCCCATGAAATAGACAGGCGTCAGCCAGACCAGCGGCTGCAACACCGACGACACGGCGTTCAGAGGATAACGCCAGTATTGCCGCCAGTCTTTGGCCGCCACGGCGTACAAGGCGCGCAGCTGAGTATTCCAGTTTGGTTGCGCGAGATTGGCAGCTGGTTGTTGGTAGTTGGTTGCTGGCTGTTGGTAGGTGGTCATCAGTGTCTACCGTTTTTCATTTTTCATTGAATATTGACAATTGTTCAGTACTGCCCCAGGGCGCCAGTTTGCCGTGCGCGGCGCTCCATGCGTCGGAAGAGCGCAAAACCGACTGCCAGCCAGAACGCCCCAAACATCAGTAGGATGCCGTAGACTGGCAGCAGCGTTTGAAAATCGGCGGCGTTTAACATCGCTTCGCGAAAGCCGTAGATGATGTAGGTCTGCGGCAGGAACTGCGCCACGCTTTGCATCCAGCCGGGCAGCACCGCGATGGGGTAGGTAATGCCGCAGAAGATCATCACCAGCCCGCGCACCAGGAAGACGAAAGCGTTGGCTTCGCGGGCGATGATGACGACGCTGGCGAAGGCGAAGCCCAGCCCGTAGATCGACGGGATCGAGACGAGAAACATGAGCGTGACCAGGATCGGATCGCCGTTGAAGCGCACGCCGTACAAGATGCTAAACTCGATCAGCGAGACGCCGATGAAGATCAGCATGGTCATCATCTGCACGGCGCTGTTGCCCAGCAGCAGCGAGAAGCGCCACGACGGCGACAGCCAGTTGCTTTCCAGCGTGCCGCGCATCCGTTCTTCGCGCAGCGCGAAGCCCACGTTCCACAAGACGACGTTTTGCCACATCCAGATGATGGTGCCGATGACGATGTAGCCCACCACATCGGTGGTGCCCGCATTGTGCTGGAAGATTAACAGGCCGCCGCTGTTCGGTCCGGCCAGCGCCTGGCTCGACAGGATGTAGGCCATCGGAAAGATGACGGGCCAGATGAACAGCGCGATGATCCAGCTCGGGTAGCGGCGGAAGATCGTCCATTCGCGGCGTACCACGGCGCGCAGGGCACTAAGTTCGGCCCGCAGACCGTGGGTGCGGGTGATGGATGGAGTGAACGTCGTTGTCGTCATGATTGCTGCGGCTTCTCAAAGTGCATGGTATATGACAGACTGTGGCCGAAGCAGGCGCGCTCGTCGAACCCAACCGCCGCTGCCAACTCGCGCACAGTGCTCTGACGCTGAAAGTGCGGATCGGCGATGACTTCCGTGACGGATAGCACTCCGCCAGGCTTCAGTGCGGCGAAAATCTCGGTCAGGGCTGTGGTGCGATCGGGAATTTCACCCAGCACCGTGACGAGCAGTGCGCGATCGTAGTGATTGCCAGCGAGCGGCGCATCTGATCCGGCCTG
Organism: uncultured Anaerolineae bacterium; assembly: GCA_964398185.1. GTDB lineage: Bacteria > Chloroflexota > Anaerolineae > Fen-1058 > Fen-1058 > Fen-1058. Next base: position 38,613 of record CAYNML010000035.1, read on the forward strand.
CAGATAACGAATGTTGTTCAGGCTGGCAGCCCGCGCTTTGGCCTGCGTGCGCTGCAACATGCCGGGCTGCACATCGAAGGCGGTCACTTCGCCATCTAGTCCCACCTGTTTTGCGGCAGGAATCGTCAACCTGCCCGGTCCGCAGCCGAAATCCAATACTTTCATACCGGGACGCACATCAAGGTAATCCAGAATAGCGCGCGCGCTGTTGTTTCTGAAAAGCGGGTTGTCGAGCTCGACCATCCAGCCCAGCCAGGCGGGACAGGGCAAGGATTCGCGCCGCGAGACCAACCGCCAGCCGACGAAGACGGCGACCAGTAATGTGCCCAACCCGATGAGGTAATACCCGTAAGTTGACATTGAGTGCTCCCGAATCAGTCGCGCAGCGCTTTGCCGGTGAGGTGAATAAAGACGTCTTCCAGCGAGGGCTGCACGACGTTCATATTGACCACGCGGGTACCGTTGGTATTGAGACGATCGATGATGCCCGGCAGGGCGGCGCGGCTGTTGGCCGCCAGCAGATTCACTTCCCACAGCGAGTCGGCGCCCGTGTAGCGCGGCGTCACGTTCTCCACGGTCGGAAGTTGGCGGAGCGACTCGGCCATCTCGGCGTGCCACCCCGCCACTTCCAATCGGATCGCGTCTTGCTGTGATATGCGGCGCTTCAATTCTGCGGGCGTGCCTAATGCGATCACCTTGCCTGTGTCGATGATGCCAATCCGATCGGACAGCTGATCGGCCTCTTCCATGTAGTGCGTCGTCAGCAGGATGGTGTGCCCTTCGGCCTTGAGTTCTTTGACCAGTTCGCGCACGCGCCGCGCCGCCTGCGGATCGAGTCCCAGGGTGGGTTCGTCGAGGAGCAGAATCGGCGGTCGGGCCAGCAGGGCGCGCGCGATGGCCACACGTTGTTTCATGCCGGTGGAATACTTCTCGACCAGATCATCCGCCCGATTGCTCAACTCCATCCGATCGAGCAACTCGGCGATGCGAGGCTGGGCGACCTTTGGTGGGATGTGATACAGCGCCGCGAAGTATGCGAGATTCTCGCGCGCGGTCAGCTTCCAGTAGATGCTGCGCTCGCCGGCCAGCACCGTGCCTAAACTCTGCCGCACCTGAGTGGATTGCCGCACGATATCGAACCCGTTGACGCGCGCCGTGCCGCTGGTGGGTTCGAGCAGCGTGCACAACAGGCGAATGGTGGTGGATTTCCCCGCGCCATTGGGGCCGAGCAGGCCAAAGACCTCGCCTCGCTCGATGCGCAGATCGACACCGGCGACGGCGGTGAACCAGGCTGCCGGTTCTTTCTTGCGTCCGAAGAGTCCGCGCTGGCGCGGCTCGACCGGAGCAGCCGGCTTCGCCTTGTCTTCGTTGTCGGTTGGCGCCGCAGATTCTGCGGCGGCGCGGCGCGGGAACTGCTTGATCAATTGTTCAGCTTCAATTGCCCAGTAATTCATCAGAACCTCAGGTCTAGCTCTTGCCGCTTAAGCGCTTGAGCGCTTCGTCTGACGACAACGTGCCGGCGCTCAACGCATCGAGAATGGCGCGGCGTTCCTCTTCCGGCAGGCTGCCGGTTGCTTCCTCTTCTTCGCCGACTTCATAGCCCAACGCGCGGATCAAATCGTGCAGCCGACTGCGGACTGTCGGATAGGAGATGCCCAGTTCTTCGCCCACCCGATTGATCTTGCCTTCATTGCGGACGAACGTCACCATGAACGACATCTGCTCAGGCGTCAGCTGCTGAAACGGGGTTGAGTGCAGGAAATGTCCCTCGATGGCCGTATCGCACGAGCGGCAATACAACCTGGTGATTTCAAGGTTGCTCTGGCAGATGGGACACTGGGTAATCTCAGGATTCATTCTGTCTCCTTATGTCGTTATAAAATTGTGGAGTAACTAAATCAAGAATATTAAACTGCGCATTGCGAATCTTAATCAAATATACACCTGAATTTCAATTTGTCAATACCTTTAATTATTTTGTTTATGAAATTCATACCTGGGAGTTGAAAATATTGATGTGTGGCTCAATTCTGACAAAGCCTTTTGGGAGCAGTGGCTCAATCGGGCTGGAAGAGGTTCCCAGATCCGTGGCGCACCGCGCGTCTTAAATCAAATAGCCCTGAAGTTTAGTTGCTTATTCAATCTGCGTGTTGTAAAATGGGAAGGTATTTGAATCAAGTTGGCGAATGTCTAATGCCAGTTCATAGACCACCTTTTCGATTTCTCTTGATCGCCAGTTTCCTGGTCGGAATTGCGTTGCTGGCGGTCACTCCACCAGGGCTGTCTGCGCAAACGGAAGGGGAGAAGTACTTCCCGGAAACCGGGCATACCGTCCGGGGCGAGTTCTTGAACTACTTCAACGCGCATGGCGGTCTACGAATCTTCGGCTTTCCCATTACCGATGAGTTCACCCTCAACGGCCGCACCGTGCAGTACTTTCAGCATGTGCGGCTGGAACTGCTGCCCGAAAAGCCTGCCGGTCAACGAGTGCAGTTGGGTACGCTTGGTGAGGAACTCGGCAAAAGCACCCAGGCCCAGGCTTCGCCCGGCGCCAATACCTATTTCCAGCGCTACTATATTGAAACCGGCCACTCGATCATCTGGGCTTTTCTGAGTTTCTTTGACAAGTACGGAGGCGTGGACGTATTCGGTTATCCCATCTCTGACTACGGCGCCGAAAATGATGGCGGCCGCATCGGCCAGTACTTCCAGCGAGCGAAGTTGGAATGGTATCCGGAACTGACGCCCGAAAACCGGGTGCAGCTGGCCGACCTCGGCTCAATTCATTTCGATCAGTTGGCTGCAGCGGGGAAGGTAGATCCGGCGCTGAAGAAGGCGCGGCCTGCGCCGGGCACGATGGGCGATGTGCCCTTGTCGCTGAAGGTGCGGGCGACGACCAGGAACACCATCACTTCCCGGCGGGGGATGCAGACCGTGTATGTTTACGTGACCGATCAGAAAGGCGCGCCGCGCCAGGATGTGACGGTGACGCTCACGCTGCGCGATGCGTCTGGCACACAGACGCACACCATGCCGCTGACGGATAGCCATGGGTTCACGTCGTTTGCGTTTGATGTCAGCGCCTATCGGCCGGCGCAGACGGTCTTTGTGACTGTCGAGGCGCACTCTGGCAGTGCCCACGGCTCCGATCGCGCCTCGTTTTTTACGTGGTTTTAAGGTCGCGCTTGCGGCGCAACAAAACGCGCTCACGAGTGACGAACTCGTGAGCGCGTTGTCTTGCGGGGGTTGTTCAGTCTTCCCAGCCGATGATCCACACGCACAACCCGGCCAGGCCGATTGTGGCAACAATCAGGGCCAACATCTGGCCGGGCAGCAGTCCCACATCTTTGGCCGACCACACCACAAGGACGACCATGCCGATCGCCAGCACCAGCCACGCGGCGAGTTTGGGGTGCACATTGATCCATTGTTTCAAGCTGCTCATGCGTTGCATCTCCTGCGTTAAATCGGTTTCGTAATCAGTTCGCGCAACTGCTTGGCCATGATAAAGTGACTGTCGCCGGAAAATTCCTCGGCAGCCTGCCGCCACGGCACGGGAATGTCGTCCATCAGCCGGCGGGCGAAGCCCAGCGATTGGTAGAACACCACCGCGGCCTGCGCCGCCGAGATCGGCACGTACAGCAGCAACACCTCACACTCCAGCTTGCGCGCTTCTTTCTCGATCTGCTCGAAGAGGGCACGCCCGGCCGTGGGCCGCGCTGAACCGGGATAGATCACCAGATCGTCGATGCGCCCCACCAGGTTCTCGGCGCGCCAGCCGGCCAGCGCCACAATTTGATCCTGTGCAGCCAGAAAATAGGCTTTGCTGCCCAGCCGCTCGACCACTTCTTCGTATGGCACCACGAGGCGTCCCCGTGTGGCTTTGGACAGGAAATTTCCAATCGCTCCGGCGTCATCGGGGCGGGCGCGGCGAACTTTGAGAGGCAATGTATCGGCCATGCTTGGTTCCTCTTCACTAAAAGTCGAGCGTAACTATACCACAACTTATGGCTTGATTTCAATCGCCCGGTAGGCGGCCTCGACTTGCCGCCGCGTATCTTCACGTGAGCCGCTGTTATCGATGACGATGGTGGCGCGCTTGATCTTCTCGCTTGGCGGCGGCTGCGCCGCGATGCGCTGCCGGGCTTCGGCCTCGCTTAGGCGCCGATCGCGCATCAGCCGTTGCAGCTGCACCTCCGATCGGGCAATGACCACCCACAGGGCATCACACATCTCGGCGCGCCCGGCCTCGATCAGTTTGATCGCTTCGTAGACCACGATCGGCGTCGGCGCTTCCGCGATGCGGCGCGCACTTTCGATCAAGACCGCCGGATGCACGATGCTCTCCAGCACACGCAGCTTTTCGGGATCGGCAAACACAATCGATCCCAGCGCTTTCCGATCGATCTCGCCCGCCCGATCGAGAATGCCCGGCCCGAACGCGGCGACGATGTCATTGAAGACCGGCGTGCCCGGGCGCTGCAACTCGTGCACCAGCGCATCCGCATCGATGACGGTGGCGCCCAACTCTTCCAGCATCTTGGCGACGGTGCTCTTGCCGGTGGCGATGTTGCCCGTCAAACCGATTAAGTATCCGCTCATGTGCTTTAATCGCCAGCTGAAAGGATTTCCATCCGGGCGAGATCTATAACAGCGCGGGCCTGCATCAAGAAATCGATGCCCAGGATGCCGTCGATGGCGAAGCCGTAATCCAATGCGCCGACGTCAATTGGAAAACCGTGTGCGATCAGCCCCTCTCCCAGGCTCAGCCGATCGATTTGCTTAACGAAAACAAACTCCGTTCCTCCGACACCACGCACCGGCACGATCACGTCTTCCGGTTCCAGCCGCAGGCCAATCGCTTCTACTTGATCGATAGAAAAGACTGTGCCGGCTGAGCCAGTGTCGATGACGACATTTTCCAGCACCAATTGTTGTGCACCATGTGTCAGTGTTACGGCGGCGACCGGCAGACCATCCTGCAAACGTATTTTCATGTTACGCCTCGCAGCCCCAGCCAGTGGCGTTCCTCAAATATTAACTGCTGACGATCTGTGTGCAGCACGTATAATTCGCGTTCGGGCGATTGGTGATGCGAGTGCTTGTAGCGGCGCAAAGCTTCAGCCGAATCTGAAAATACGCCCAGAACTGCCAGGTCCTCAAGGATGCGTCTGTTTCCGATCGAGTGCGCTTCAACCGCTTCAACCAACAGCCACTGATGCGGATAATGCTGTTGAATCTCTGCCCACTTCATGGTGAACCTCCTCGTTTTACACGGCCACTTCCGCCCACTCGTCCACCAGCGCCTGCATCTCCTGCTCGAGGCGTGCGTATTCACTGCCCAGCGCAGCGACTTTGTCGGGCTTGGCAGTTTCGAGTTGCCGTGACAGATCGCTCAGACGAGTTTCGTGTTCGGCGATGGCGGCTTCCAGTTCGGCAATGCGCTTCTGCCGCTGCTTCTCATGCTTGTCCGGCGCGGCCTTGGCCTTGCCTTTGTCCTTGACCGCTGGCGCAGCGTTGCGCGCCTCGGCCTCGGCGCGCAGTTTGGCTTCGTCGCGCTGCGCGATGAACTCACTGTAATTGCCCTCGTACGCGATAATGCGATTGTCTGCGATGGCCCACACGTGCGTCGCCAGCGCATCGACCAGATAGCGATCGTGCGTGACGAGCAGCAGCGTGCCGTCAAAGTCGGCCAGCGCATCTTGCAGCACCTCTTGCGAATCGAGATCGAGATGATTCGTCGGTTCGTCGAGCAGCAGCACGTTCGCGCCTTCCAGGCTCAGCACGGCCAGCGCCACGCGCCCGCGCTCGCCACCGCTCAACGTGCCGATCGGCTTGTCGATCGTATCGCCGCTGAAGAGGTAACTGCCCAGCAAACCGCGCGCTTTCGACAACGGCATGTTCTGCACCTTCAGAATCGCATTGAGCACTGAATCGTCAGGATCGAGCATCTCGTGCGCCTGCGCGTAATAGCCCACGCGCACGCTCGCGCCCAGTTCGATGTCGCCGCCAAGCGGGGGCAGCTGCCCCAGCACGGTCTTGAGGAATGTCGATTTGCCTGCGCCGTTCGGACCCCAGATCGCCACGCGTTGATTGCGATACAGGAACAGCTGCTCGCAGGCCAGCAGCACCTTGCGATCATCTTGATAACCGATCAGCAGATTGCGCGCGCGCAGCACGATGTCGCCGCTGCGCGGTTGGGCGCTGAGATTGAAGCGCATCGACTTGCGCGTTTCCGGCCGCTTGATCAAATCCGATGATTTTTTCAAGCGCTCCAGGCGCGTGCGCCGCCCCTGCGCCTGGCGCGTGTTCTGCCCCGCGATGTTGCGGCGGATGTAGTCTTCCTCTTTGGCGATAAACTCCCGCTGGCGCTCATATTCTTTCAATTGATATTCGCGCCGCTCGTCGCGCTGCAAGAGATAATCGGTGTAGTTGCCGCGATACACTTCAAGCTGGCCGTTCTGCAAATCCCACACCGTGTCGGCCACCGCGTCGATGAAGTAGCGATCGTGCGAAACCAGAATCAGTCCGCCGCGATATTCGCGCAGGGTCGCTTCCAGCCATTCGACGGCGCTCACATCGAGATGGTTCGTCGGCTCGTCGAGCAGCAGCACGTCGGGATCGAGCAGGATCA
>CAYNML010000035.1:45346-55025 GCA_964398185.1 uncultured Anaerolineae bacterium
TGCTGCGGTAGAAATCCGATCGTCTGGCCGCGCGCCCGATGGACTGCTCCGCCCGACGGTTCGTCCATGCCCGCGAGAATGTGCAGCAGCGTGGTCTTGCCCGCGCCGTTGGGGCCGACGAGTGCGGCGCGCTGCCCGTGCGCCAGCGACAACGTGATGTCGGTCAGCACATCGTGCGCGCCGAAGGATTTGGAAACGTGATGAGCCGTGAGAATGGACATGATGCGTAACGAGTAATACGTACTGCGTAAGGTTAAATTGCGATCCAATTATAGCATTACCGTTTGGCGTTACGTCTTACGCCTTACGATTTACGGTATAATACGCGCATGACTGCCGAAGAAGCGCCGCGTAAATTTCCGCTGATCGTCGTTGAGGTTGTGATCGCTGTCGCATTGCTGGGCGTGGGCCTGTATGGCTTCTCGATCGCGCAGCAGCAGCATCCCTATCTGGGCGAGCCGCTGCCGCGTGGATCGGAGGCGTTGACGTCGTTTCGTGTGCTGGCCGCGCCCAACGTGCAGGCCATTGCCCTGTTTCTCGGTTCGGTGTTTTTGATGGCGACCGGCGCGGCGTGGTTGATCTTGCGCGGCCTGCATCAGTTGTTCTTCAGGCCGGTGCGCGCGGTGCGCGTGTGGCGCGAAGCGATCCTGATCGCGGTGTACGTGTTGAGCCTGGCGTGGCTGCAACTCAATCAGGCTTTTTCATTGCTGCTGGCGGCCGTGATCGCCGCGGCCTTGATCTTGCTGGAAATTTTCTTGAACATTCGCGTGCGCGACGAATCTGCCGTGTGAAGTGCTGTGAACGATCTGCGCCATCTCCCCTCTGTCGATAAATTGCTCGCCCAATCTACATCTTTGATTGAGACATATGGCCGCTCGTTGACGACGGACGCGATCCGATCGGCGTTGGACGCAGCCCGATCGAGCATCCGCATCGGCGGTACACCACCCGATCAAGCTGAGCTGCTTCAACGGATCGCCGATTGCCTGCGCGAGTGGACGCAATCCCGGCCGCAAGCGGTGATCAATGCCACGGGCGTGATCATTCACACCAACCTCGGTCGTGCGCCGTTGTCGCAAGTGGCAATCGAAGCGATGATGACCGCGGCTGCGGGCTATTCCGATCTCGAATACGATCTCGAGCGCGGCGAGCGCGGCCAGCGCATGGTGGCCGTCGAAGATGTACTCAAGCGCGTGACGGGCGCTGAGGCGGCGTTCGTCGTCAATAACAATGCGGGCGCGGTGCTGCTGGCATTGAGCGCGTTAGCTTCTGGCAGAGGCGCGTTGATTTCGCGCGGGCAATTGGTGGAGATCGGCGGCGGTTTTCGCGTGCCGGACGTGATGGAGCAGAGCGGCGCAACATTGCTCGAAGTGGGCACGACCAATCGCACGCATCGCCGCGATTATGAGATGGCGCTGGTCACGAAAGAAGTTGCCGCCATCGTCCGCGCGCATTCGAGCAACTTTCGCACGATGGGCTTCACTACCGAAGTGCCGCTGGCGGAACTCGTCGAACTTGCCAACTGGAAGAACATTCCGTTGATCGACGATCTGGGCAGCGGCGCATTGCTGGACACCGCACAATACGGTTTGGCGCATGAACCTATGGTGCAGGAATCGGTGGCGGCTGGTGCGCACGTCATCTGCTTCAGCGGCGACAAATTGCTGGGCGGACCGCAGGCAGGCATCATTGTCGGCCAGGCGCAGTACGTCGAGCCGCTGAAGAAGCATCCGCTGGCGCGCGCACTGCGCCTGGACAAACTTGATCTGGCGGCGTTGTCGGCAACGCTGGTGCATTACCTCAAAGGCGAGGCGACGCAGAAGATTCCCGTGTGGCGCATGATCAGCCTGCCGTTGAGCGAGATCGAACAGCAAGCGCAGATGTTCGCACAGCAGCTTCGGGCGGCTGGTTTCACTGCTGAAGTGATCGATGGTCAATCGACGGTGGGTGGTGGCTCATTGCCCGGCGAAACTTTGCCCACCAAATTAGTGGCGCTCACCGTGAACAACCCCGACGATTTTCTCGCGCGACTGCGGCGCGGTGATCCGCCCGTTGTGGCGCGCATTGAGAACGATCGCGTGGTGATCGATCTGCGGACGGTGCTGGATCATTCGGCTTTGTTAACTGCTGTGCGAGAGACGCGCGACTGAGTCGTCTTGCAGAAAGTGATGTGTTGTCATGACTGTAAACTCATCAGGAGGCAAAACGGTTTTGATGACAGATGGCTTAGGGCCGTTACATATCGCCGTTATTGAGAAGTTCATTCCTCAGTTTGCACCGCAAGCCAAAGTGCTCTTCTTGCGTGGAAGTGACGATCGTCCACTAATCCTTGCCTCGGGCGCGCTGCAGCGTTTAGGCGTTCCTATTAACAAGGTTGACAAACTTCCAGACGCGGTCTTGCATCTGCCGAAACGCCGCTTGCTTATACTGCTTGAGTTGAATACGCCGATTACGACGAAACAGCGTAATCAAATCGAACGATTGCTGGCGGAGTGTTCGACCATGCGTGAGTATGTTAGCGCTCTTTCTGATTGGCAAGCATATAGTCGCGCCGGGAATAGTTTCGCTTGGGACACTCATGTCTGGCTGGCCGAAGTGCCAGAGCACATGATGCATTACAACGGCATGAAGTTTCTCGGGCCGCATCACCGACGTAAATAAATGTCTACCTATTTGCTTACTTGGAATCCGGCCAAGTGGTTATGGGATGATCTGGCTGAATGCATCCACCAGGTTCGAGCTACTGGTCATTGCCTAGATCGCTGGGGATGTGGTAACAATCGAAGGATAGTTGAGGGTGATCGACTGTTCTTGATCCGCATAGGAAAGGAACCGCGCGGTATTGTCGGCTCAGGCTGGGCGGTCTCAAGTGTATTCGATGACTGGCATCGGGATGATGCCAAACGTGCTAACGGGCAAAGAACATGGTACGTTCAGATTGACTTTGATGCGCTGCTCAATGCAGAACTTGGGCCAATTTTGTCACGCGCTCAACTTAACAGCGGTATGTTAGGAGCAATGCGTTGGAATTCAAGGGTCTCTGGGATCATGATCCCCGATGAAGTGGTACAACATTTAGAATCTGAGTGGGCCCGATTCCTGACAAGTCAAGTTGCTGCACGCATGCATGTGCGATCATAACCAAAAGATACATTTCGATGTCACCAAAGAAGAAGTCGCTTAGCGCAGCCGCAAAGACTTTGCGCCGCAAAATACTTTTGCATTTTCGACGGGTAACACGACCTGCTTCTGAAGAGACGAAGGATTACCTGCGCTCTTTGCACGCGCCTGCGGTTAAGGCTGAATTACAAAAAAACCAAAAGTGGATCAAAGCTTACTATCCCAAGTATGCTAAATATTTTGCAAACGGCACTGATATAGACTACAAGAAAATCAGACCTGCTCTTGTGGAGGTAGATAACGATTATTGGGGAACCCTTTTTCGCCTTGCGCGATTAACATGGTCCTTGCCATTTACGAAGGGCTATGGCAGGCGGTTGAGGTTCATCTTGCTTGACGACTCAAACGAAAAGCTAATTGGGGTGTTAGGACTGCAGTCACCACCACTTGATTTCCCGGCGCGGGATAGGCTTTTCAATTATCCAGAAACGCGCAAAATTGAGCTAGTCAATCAAACGATGGATATTTACACGTTGGGGGCAATTCCGCCTTACAACCGGCTATTAGGTGGAAAACTGGTAGCGTTAGCTGCTGCCGCAGATGAAGTTAGAGAAGCCTACTTCAAGAAATACAAAGACCGCGTTACCGAAATGGACGAACGAGTCTTGCCGGCCAGGCTTATTGCGCTGACGACAACGAGCGCTTATGGGAGAAGCAGCATTTATAATCGCCTAATATACGATAGCCGGGAATTAGCTTGCTCAATTGGCTATACTGAAGGTTTTGGTAGCTTTCATCTCGCTCCTTTATATCCAGATGTCTGCGAGTTTCTAGAAGAGTCAGGCGAAGTTACGCGCGGCGGCTTTGGAGTTGGCCCGCGCATCATGTGGCAGAATTACACTCGGGTTTTTGGTCTGCTTGATCTGCCTCGAGATTTGCTAAAGCACGGTGTCAAACGCGAGGCGTTCCTTTTCCCGCTGATCTCTAACCTAGAGAACTATATGACTGGTAAAGCGAGTCGACCAATGTATTTTCATCAGTCATTTGCTGATTTGGCTGGTTGGTGGAGGGAGCGTTGGTTGTTAGCGCGCGCTGAACGGGTCGATGGCTGGCACGACTGGAGTAAGATTGCAATCGAGCGATTTCTCACTTTGAAAGAATCATGACCACAGAACCTAGCAGACCATTTGCTGATTTGCCATCGGCGCTTGTTGATGAAGTGCTGCAGCGTACTCGCCAAGTTGGTGAGGCGCTTCTCGATTCATTTCATGAGCAGCAATCGAAAAAGGCAGAGCGTCGAGAAAATCTTGCGAAGTCAGATCTGCTCGGACGGGAATCTGATTTTGAATATGTTACCACCCCAACGACTTGCGGCATAGATGGAGCTTACGCAATTGAACGGTTACTGGCGGTTGATCTTGTTGCCACTGCAGCGGTGGCGATGGAGGGACTAACTCCACCATCGGAGAATCGGTTCTGGCCAGAACCTCGTCATCAGACATTTATTGAAACAGAGGTCCACGATCCTGATACAGGTACTATCGCGCGGGCTTTGATGATTGGAATGGAGTTAAGCTTGGCCGTGCAAGCCCCGCATGAGGTTGTGTTTCTTGATGGATCTTTAACTACCCCGATTATTTTCTTCAATCAAGCACTAAACAAAATCCAGGAAGCAGGTAAAAGCGGTGAATTGAAGAATCTGAAGACGGCGCAGCAGATTTTAGATCGGGCCAAAGAGTTTCTGGAAGCATATCAGATCATCCTTAAAGCGCAGCGCTCGGACAAATACTGCGTCGCAGTACCGAAGTACACTACTAGACGCGAGATCGGAGAAATGTGTGGTTGGCCTGAGTCACAAGATGACAGGTCTTTGCTAACGGGCATTTTGGAACCGGGCGAAATCACCCAGCCAGTGGTGCTGAAAAAGCCAGAACAACCATGGCACTTGAACACCAAACCAGCCCAATCTGATGTAGTCACAGAACTTGCCGCTGACGTTGCCAATCGCCTCAATGAAATTTATGTAGTGTATTATCGACCATACCCTTGGTTACCTGCATTGCGTTTGGAAATGAGCAGATCAGTAGCAAAGACTCCAGCGAGGTTAGCGAGTGTGTTGCATGCTATTAAGCATCAATGCGGTGCTCCTGCTATGATGGAGCCTTACCCATTGTACATGGCCGATCGAATGGTTAAATCCCTTGCTACCGCTATTCCAACATTTAGACAAGTTGCAACGCAGCATATGGCCGAAACATACCAGGGAAACGTCACCGACATATTCCTTGGGCTCCATGGATACAGAACTGAATCAGGACGCTAGCAATGACAAATACACCTGCTAATTCCGTCGATCAATTGATAGACCAATCCGAGCGAATAGGCGTTGTTGGGTCGCCATCTTCCACAACTGAGTTGGCCCTTGATATTATGGGCAGCGCAGCTAGCCGGAAACTCGTCGGCGAATTGGCTTTGCTGCGGTACTTGCAAGACAACAGTTCCCATTATGCACTCGGTCAAATTACTGAAGTTACCTTACGAAACGTATGGCACGAAGATCCGACCATGCGAAGCTTAATCAGGCAACGTGGGCGTATTGATGCGGTAAGCGAACGGCAAGATACTCATCAGGGCGAGATGCTGGTCAGCGCCGTCTTTGCTGGTAGTTCTGGAGGATACAGGCCCAGTATTCTGGGTACAGTTCCGGCGACAGGAACGCCGATTCATATGGTTGATGACAGTGTTCTGGGCGAGATTCTGTCTCCATATCGGCAGCAATTATTTTATCTCGGGAAAGTCTATGGCTCGACGCCAAAATTACCCCTTTGGTTTAAGCATTTTGATATTGGGCCAGATGGAGCAGGCGAGGCCTATCATCTAGGAGTTTTTGGCAAAACAGGCTCCGGTAAGTCAGTTCTGGCAAAGATGATACTTCTTGCCTATGCACGTTACCCCAAGATGGGGATGTTGGTTGTTGATCCGCAGGGAGAGTTTGCAAAGGAAGTACGAGGCCAGCCCGGGCTGGGTGGTTTTGCGCTTCCAATGAAGTCTGTTTTGAATCGCTTGAAGAAACCCATTCAGGTCTACAGTGTTCAAAACCTCGTGTTAGATCGCTGGGAATTGTTTGAACAAATTCTTGCGGAATCCAGGTTCTTTAGAGAATTGCAGATCATGACTCGGGATAAAGTGCTTCTCGCATGTGAGCAGCTGGTGTTGGCAATGCAGAAGACCGGATTAAAGCTTTCGCAGTTACATGAGCGGTCATCTTTTGACCGTGTTTGGGCGTTGCTGGGTCAGGATAAACTGCAAAACAAGGTTTATGCTAAGGAGGGCGCAGCTGCCGAACGGTTCGCGGATGCTGTACGTGAGGCAAAACCAAGTGAAATCTACACAGAAATATGGCTCCCTGTGACCCTTCTGTTCCGAGAAGATCGCAAAGATGCAAGAAAAATCGACTCTTTGCTGCGCGGCCTCTTTGAACCCGGTAAAGATTATCGCCCGGTAGTCGTAATCGATCTGTCGATGGAGCAGGCAAAGGCAACGTCTAGCAACAATCTCGGCCCGTTGTTCGGTGATGACTCTGCGACTGATCAGCCAGCTCAAGTGCTTTGGAATGAGACAATTCAGGCATTGGTGATCAAGCGTTTGCTAGAAGGTGTGAGAACCGCTGCAGAAAGTGCATACAGAGAAAACCGCAGCCTTAATACGCTAGTTATATTGGATGAAGCACATCGACTCGCACCACGTGAAGAACCTGACGACAGTGAGCTAAAGAGTGTTCGAGGAATACTAATCGACGCCGCTAGAACCACCAGAAAGTACGGCGTTGGCTGGATGTTTATTAGTCAGACTCTCTCGAGTTTACATCGCGAGATAATTGAACAACTTCGAATCTTTTTCTTTGGGTTTGGTCTGAGCATGGGTTCCGAATTTAAGTCTCTTAGTGAGTTAGTTGGCGGGCGCAGCAAAGCACTTGATTTGTATCAGTTGTTCCGTGATCCTCATTCCTCGTTTGATACTGCAACGCGTGAATACTCATTCATGACAATTGGACCAGTATCGCCTCTATCCTTTTCTGGCACCCCTCTGTTTCTGAATGTGTTTAACAAAGTAGACGATTTCCTATCTGCGAATCAGATGAATGGTTAATGGAAATGACAAGAATTCTCGCCATCGAAACCTCCTGTGACGAAACCGCCGCCGCCGTCATTCAAGACGGCCGGCAGGTGTTGAGCAACATCGTCGCCACGCAGATCGAGGTGCACGCCAAATATGGCGGTGTGTTCCCGGAGGTGGCGTCGCGCATGCACGTCGAGACGATCGTGCCGGTGGTGCGTGAGGCGCTGGAGAAAGCCTCGGCCACTTACGACGATCTCGACGCGGTGGCCGTGACCTACGGGCCGGGCTTGCCGGGATCGCTGCTGGTGGGCGTGAACGTGGCGAAGGGCATCGCCCTGGGGCGCGGTCTGCCGTTGGTGGGTATCAATCATCTCGAAGGGCACATCTACTCGCACTGGCTGCGCGTCGAGGGCGACGGCATGGCGCCCGACGATCTGCAATTCCCGCTGTTGATCTTGATCGTCAGCGGCGGTCACACCGAATTGATTTTGATGCGCGATCATCTGCAATACGAGAAACTTGGTGCGACGCTGGACGATGCGTCCGGTGAAGCGTATGACAAAGTCGCACGCTTGCTGCAATTGGGTTATCCCGGCGGGCCGAAGATCGAGAAGATCGCCGTCGAGGGGAATCCGCACGCCTTTCGCTTTAACAAGCCCAAGGTCGACGACGAATTCGCCTTTTCATTCTCCGGCATCAAGACAGCAGTGCTGCGCGCCGTGCAGAACTACGGCTCGATGGGATCGGATGGCTCGATCCCGGCGCGTGTGCCGATTCCCGATCTCGCCGCGAGTTTCCAGCACAGTGTGATCGATCAACTGGTCAGCAAAACCGTCGCTGCGGCGGAGCGTTACGGCGCGACGGCGATCCTGCTCAGCGGCGGCGTCTCGGCCAACAAGATGCTGCGCTACGTGATGAAGACCAAAGCGTCCGTGCCGGTTTATTGGCCCCCGCTGTGGTTGTGTACCGACAATGCCGCGATGATCGGCGCGGCAGCGCATTTCCGCTATTTGGCTGGACAACGCGCGGGATGGGATTTGGATATTGATCCCAATTTGAAGTTAGTTGAGTAAAGCGTAATGCGTAAAACGTAACTTTACGCTTCACGTTTTACGGTTTAGGAGTTATCCATGCCCCAGGCCCTTATCATCGATGCTGTTCGTACTCCCGTCGGTCGACACGGCGGCGCGTTGGCGAGCGTGCGCCCGGACGACCTAGCCGCGATCGTGCTGAAAGCGCTGATCGAGCGGACGAAGATCGATCCGGCGATTGTGGAAGAAGTCTATTTCGGCTGCGCCAATCAAGCCGGCGAAGACAATCGCAACGTGGCGCGCATGGCGTTAATCCTGGCGGGATTCCCTTACGAGATTCCAGCGGTGACGTTCAATCGCCTGTGTGCGTCGTCGCTGGCAGCCATCAACACCGCGGCCCGATCGATCAAGGTGGGCGATGGCGAGGTGTTCATCGCAGGCGGCGTGGAGAGCATGAGCCGCGCGCCGTGGTCGTTCCCCAAAGCGACGCAGGCGTTTCCGTTCGGCAATGTCACGGCTTACGATACTGCACTGGGCTGGCGCTATCCCAACGAGAAGATGCAGGCGCTGTTCCCGCTGGAGCAGATGGGCGAAACGGCGGAGAATATCTTCGAGCGGCAGCCGGAGATCACACGTGAAGAGCAAGATCGCTTTGCGTACGAGAGCCAGATGAAGGCCAAAGCCGCGATCGAGTCCGGGCGCTTCAAGGATGAGATCGTGCCGGTGGTGATTCCGCAGCGCAAAGGCGATCCGCTGATCATTACAACCGATGAGCATCCGCGCCCCGAGACGACGCTCGATGGACTGGCGAAGTTAAAACCGGCCTTCCGCAAAAATGGATCAATCACGGCGGGTAATGCGTCTGGCCTCAACGATGGCGCGGCGGCCTTGCTGCTGATGACGCCGGAGCGTGCGAACGACCTCGGCCTCAAGCCGCTGGCGCGCATCATCGCCGGAGCCGCCGCCGGTGTCGATCCGCGCGTGATGGGCTACGGGCCGATCCCCGCGACGCGCAAAGCCTTGCAGCGCGCCGGACTCACGATCGATCAAATCGATCTGTTCGAGATCAACGAAGCGTTCGCCGTGCAGGCAATCGCGTGCGCGCAGGAACTCGGCATTCCGGGAGAGAAACTCAACGTCAACGGCGGCGCGATCGCGCTGGGGCATCCGCTGGGCTGCTCGGGCGCGCGCATCGTCACGACGCTGGTGCACGAGATGAAGCGGCGCGGCGTGCGCTACGGCGTGGCGACGATGTGCGTGGGCGTGGGGCAGGGGGAAGCGGTTGTTGTTGAAATGAACAATGAACAATTAACAATGAACAATTAACAATGATCAATGATCAATGACGAGCCGCCACAGCACACGGGCCTGCCAACGACTAACCACCAACCACCAACCACCAACCACCA
>CAYNML010000035.1:55125-56870 GCA_964398185.1 uncultured Anaerolineae bacterium
GGCATCATCAAACTCACCCGCTTCGACGAATACGTGTGGTTCGTCATCGTGACGACGGCGCTGGGCGCGGCGGCGGCAGGCGGCACGTTCGGCTGGCAGTGGATCGTGGCGCTGCTGGCGAACTGGACCGCTGTGGGCTTCGCGTTCATGATCAACGATGTGGAAGACGCCGACGACGATGCCATGAACCCCGCCAAGATCAATCGCAATCCGATCTCGTGCAAGATGATCTCCCCGCGCGTGGGCTACATCGCCTCATACGCGACCATGATCATCTCGGCGCTGCTGTACGCACTCTTGGGGACGATCCCGTTTATCATCGGCGTGATCAGCCTGATCGTCGGCTTCCTGTATTCGTGGCGGCGCGTGCGGATCAAGTCGATGCCGTTCGTCGATCTGATCATCCATTGCATGATGCTGGCCGGTTTCCAATTTTTGCCGGCCTACTTTGCCTACACCTCGACGATCAACGCCAACTTCTGGTGGCCGTTCCTCGCTATTACCTCCATCAGCATGTACGGCGAACTGTTCAACGAACTGCGCGATCTGGAAGGCGATCTGAAGGCCGGTGTCAAACACACTGCGGCCGTGCTGGGCGAGCGCAACTCGAAATTACTGGCGAATATTCTGCTGGGCATCGGCGTCGTGGCGTTGTTCATCACGCTCTTCGTCGTGCAGTTGATCCCATGGTGGGTGTTGATCTTGATGGCCGTGATTGCCGCGATTCTGATCGTACCGCCGCTGCTGCGCGTGAAGCGCTCGCAGAACATGGTGCAGTTCCAGGGATCGTTCCAGGTGCCGGTGCAGATCGCCGCGGCGCTGGCGCTGACGATCGGGTTTGTAGGGCCGTGGCTCGTGGCGCTGCTCGGCGGCCGATGAGCGGTCGATTACACGATCGGGTGTGGCGGGCCGCATGATCGAAATCCCGCAAGCTGTCTTTGGGATCGGGTGCCTGATCGGGGCGCTGGTATTGACGTTCGCGTGGCCGCTCCGTCCACGGCGCGACGATCACATCCTGCTCTCCATCGCCATCGTCGTGCTATTCGTGCTGGCCGCCTACAATCTGATCCCCGTCACGTGGATTCCGGTCAGCGAGACGTGGAAGGTGATCCTCATCGGTCTGGGGCTGGGCTTGCTGGCGGATTTCTATCGCGACGTGCGGCGCTTCGTGCGCTACTTTCGCGGCAAGGTCTATCGGATGACGCATCCCTATTACTGGTATGGGCGGTATTATGGCCGCCGCCGTCACCGTTATTAGGCGCGAGAGTTATCGACGTCATGCCGGACGCAGGACGCAGATCAAAACTGCGCGATTCAACTGGCAACATCCACAAAACCGTGGCAATCTTGTGTGCTACCTCTACTTTGACTTTCAAGTAATCAAGCCAGCGCCGTTTTATAAGGTCATTACTTTTTTCTGCGTGATGCGGTAATCGGCGATCGTATGCGGGCTTTTGCCGGTGGCGGGCTTGTAGTAGACGAAACCGTCGAGGGTCTGGGACCGCGTGAGATTTGAACGAACCAGGTAGTTTTCTCTCCCGTAATCGGTTCCGATAATTGGGCTTTCGCTACCGATAATAAAAGGTCGGCAGGCTTTTTGTCCCACCGACCTCAGAGAAACCATCCGTGTTGTCTACGGTTCGCGCGAACTCTTACCGAAAACCACACGGATGGCTGATTTTGCCATCCGTGTGGTCTACTGTCGGGGCGCGGAGATTTGAACTCCGGACCTCACGGACCCGAAC